>JANRLJ010000051.1:0-31511 GCA_033762735.1 bacterium
TGCCAACGCCGACATGAGCGTGAGCGAGATTCAGCAGATGTGCAAGCTCTCGCCGGAAGCGAAACAGTTAATGGATATTTCGGTCAAACGGATGCAGTTGAGCGCCCGTGCCTATCATCGCGCTCTTAAGCTAGCACTGACTATTGCTGACCTTGCTGGCAGTGACCGAATCGAAGTCCAGCATGTGGCCGAAGCAATTCAGTATCGTCCGCGTGCGGCTACCGGATAATTTACCAAACATTTAGACACTTTACCCACACCATACGAGCGTTTTTTCGGTAAAATAACTAAACAGCGAAAGGACGCGCACCCATGATTCAGGAAAAAAGACCCTTTAAAACCTTCTCTGATTTTGAAAGCGGCACGTGGAGTCAGCTCTGGGACAAGCAGTTCCCGCAGTTGCCGCATACCGCCAGCCGCCTGTGGCTGGACGGCGTGGACAAGCTCCGCCTGACGCGCGACCGCATCCCCGATTTTGAGCAGCTGAACCGTCGGCTGCAAGACCTGGTTGGATGGGAACTGGTCAGCACGGACGTGATCTTCTCCGACGGTCAGACGTGGTTCGAGCATCTCGCCCGCCGCCAGTTCCTGATTACCGAATATATCCGCGAACGCAAAGACCTCGATTACACCCCCCTGCCCGATATCTGGCACGACACCTTCGGCCACCTGCCTTTCATGGCTGACCCGCGCTATGCCGATTACATCGAAAAATTCGCTCATCATGCACTCAAGTTCGCCAAAGAGGAGCGCAAGTCGCTGGGCAGCATGTGGTGGTACACCATCGAATTCGGCTTCATGCTGGAACAGGGGGAGATGAAGGCTTTCGGCGCAGGGCTGATGTCCTCGCCGGGGGAATTGCAGCACGCGCTCTCGGATGAGGTGGAAAAAGTCCCCTACAGCCTGGAAGCCTTCGAGCAGATCGACCCCAGCCCGCACGAAATGCACCGCAAGCTGTTCATCCTGCAATCGTTCGAGCAGCTTGAAGACTCGGTTGAGGATTGGGTCGCCAAGTACGGGAGGCGTTAAGAAAGCAATAAGAGTATGAACTCTGGCAATCACTCAACGCTGTACCGTTTCTTGTTCTCATAAAGTGGTGCGGGCGCAGTACAGTGCGCCCGTTATTTGATCTGCGAAGGTGGGCGCGTCAGATCGAACAAATCAGTCACGCGGCAGTAGCCTGTCCCCGCAAGACGACCAATCGGCTTCAGCGCCGCCAGATCAATTTTATCCTCGCCTGTCAGCACATCATCGCGCACATGAATCAGCACCACCCTCCCAATCACAATGCTGCCGCCGCCGGGCTGATCGCTGATGTCGATAATCTGATGCACCCGGCACTCGAAATGCACCGGGCTTTCCGCCACACGCGGCGCTCTGACAACCGTCGCGGGTACAGGTGTCAATCCAGCATAGGCGAATTCGTCTATATCAGGCGGGAGTTCCGCCGACGACAGGTTCATCGCCTCGGCCAGCGGTTCGGTCACAATGTTGGCGACGAACTCACCCGTCGCACGGACGTTGCGAAGTGTGTCCTTCGGGCTTCCGTCGGTATTTCGGAAGCTCGGACAGAACAGAATTGTCGGCGGCTGTGGACAGACCACATTGAAAAACGAGAACGGGGCGAGGTTATAGCGCCCTGCCTCGTCGATGGTCGAAATCCAGCCAATCGGACGCGGCAGGATAGAGCCTGTCAGCAGTTTGTAAGTGGATTGATGAGGCAGCACATCCGGCTGCGCGTCGAAATTGAATTCCAAGTTATTCAGGACTCCCAGCCAGCCAGGACGCCATATACTCCGGTTTCTCAAATTCTAGCGCATCAACCGCCACCTGCAACGGATTGAAGGTATCGACCATCACCGCCAGCTCGTCGGTCTTCTCCTTGCCGATGGAGCCTTCTGTCGCGCCGGGCTGCGGCCCATGTGGGAGTCCGCTGGGATGCAGGGTGATGTCGTACTTGCCGATCCCCTTGCGGGACATGAAATTGCCGTCGCAGTAATACAGCACTTCATCCGAATTGACGTTGCTGTGATTGTAGGGCGCGGGGATGCCTTCGGGGTGATAATCGAACAGGCGCGGCACGAATGAACACACCACGAAGTTCCAGCCCTGGAAGGTCTGATGCACAGGCGGCGGCTGATGGATGCGCCCGGTGATCGGCTCGAAATCGCGCACGTTGAAAATCCAGGGATAGAGATAGCCGTCCCACCCAATCACGTCATGCGGGTGATGGTCGAGGATGTGGCGCGTGAGGCTGTCGCGCACTTTCACCCGCACCTCGAATTCGCCCGTCTCGGTGTAGGTTTCGATCTGTTCCGGTGTGCGGATGTCGCGTTCGCAGTAGGGCGCGTGTTCGAGCAGCTGCCCCCATTCGTTGCGGTAGCGCTTGGGCGGCTCGATCTGTGAGGGCGCTTCAATCACGAAAAAGCGGGCTTCCGCCGTTGCCAGCAGCAGCTGCCAGGTGGTGCCGTAAGGGATGACGATGTAATCGCCTGGCTCGAACAGCAGCCGCCCGAACTGCGTTTTCAGTTCCCCGTGTCCTTCGTGGACGAACCACACTTCATAGGCCTGCGCGTTGCGGTAGAAGTAGTCCATGCTGCGCGTCGGACGGCTGACGCCGAGGGTCACATCGTTGTTGCCCAGCAGCACGCGCCGCGCTGCGACGGCATCGCCGCCATTCGGGAAATCGGCGGTCTTAAAGGCACGGTGGCGCAACGCGCCGAACTCGGCGTATTCCGGCTTCGCGGTGCCGAGAAATTCGGTCTTCAAAACGCGCGGCGGCAAAAAGTGGTGGTAGAGGATCGACTGAATACCGTGAAAGCCTTCCAGCCCCATCACCTCTTCCCGATACAGGCCGCCGTCGGACTTGCGAAACTGGGTATGCCGCTTGTGGGGAATCTCCCCCAGTTTTGTATAAAAAGGCATGTTTCCTCCTGATGGAGCAATTTAACCACAGAGAACACAGAGATCACGGAGTTATTGATCTAAAATAACGCGCTTCAGTCCTTGCTTGAGCAGCTTGACATTAAAATTTATGAGCAGCCCGTACCTGAGTTTAGTGGTCTTGAGATAAGAAATGACTTGAGCAGTATGCAGTGATGAGAATTCTTCCACCGCTTTTAGTTCAACAATTAAACAATCTGATATGAGAAAATCCAGGAATCCTTCGCCTATAACCTGCCCTTTGTAACGCACACCAACCGGGTGCTGTCGTTTGTATTCAAGTCGTCTCAAATTCAGCTCCACTGCGAGAGCCTGCTCGTAGATGGCTTCGAGAAATCCAGGGCCAAGTTCACGATGCACCTCGATTGCCGCACCAATTACTGCTTCGGTGAGTGAATTAATGTCCTTCTCCTGCATAAATCTCCGTGTTCTCTGTGTTCTCTGTGGTTAAACCATCTTTTCGCCAATGATATTACGAAGCACCCCAAGACGCTCAATTTCCAGTTCCACCACATCGCCCGGCTGGAGCCACGGCCCCTGCCCTTTCGTCAGTTCCAGCAGGCAGCCCGTCCCGACCGTGCCACTGCCGATCACCTCACCCGGATAGAGCGTCACTTCCTGTGATGCACGTTCGATCATCTGCCCGAACGACCAGTACAGGTCTTTCATGTTGCCGCGCGACCGCTCCACCCCGTTCACCCGCGCCACCATCGCCAGATCGTACACGCCGGGTCGCCCGGTATACCGATCCTGCAACTCGTCCGGCGTGACCAGAAACGGCCCGAAGGAACTGGCGAAATCCTTGCCCTTCGCCGGGCCAAGACCCACCTTCATCTCCTGCCGCTGCACATCCCGCGCCGACCAGTCGTTAAAGATCATGTAGCCGAAAATGTAGTCCTCGGCTTGCTCAGCCTTGATGTTGCGCCCTTCTGTGCCGATCACGCAGGCGATTTCAAGTTCATAGTCGAGTGCGTCGGAATAGGACGGGTAGGGAATTACATCATCAGGACCATAAACAGCGCTTGCATTGGAGAAATAGAACACCGGGAATTCGTACCATTCCTCCGGCACATCCCGCCCGCGATTGGCGTTGGAGGTTTTGACGTGCTGCTCGAAGGCGTAGAAGTCGCGCAGGCTGCTTGGATGAACCGGTGCGTGCAGTTTGATGTCCTCGATAGAGGCAGTATTTGAGCGGTCTTCAATGGCTTGGAGGATGTCATCAATTAACGCAGGGGGGGCTAGACCCGTAAGAACATCCTCAATACCCAATGCCGTCGATTGACGTTCCACAGGTAAGTGTGCAAGGTGTGGTTCCAAATCAATGACTTTATCATGTGTTGCTGGGCGTGTGACGAGACCAAACCGCACAACCTTTTCTTCACCCCGCAAGCTGAACTTTGCAAACTTCATTTAATCTCCTGATTGGAGTACACCTAAGAGCAGTGCTTCCATATCAATGCCATCTTCAAGCTCCGGCCAGACAATGCTAAAAGAGCCGAGTCTAAAGTTTGCCTGCTGCTCAACCGTCGCTTGCTCCAGCCAATCAAACCAGTGGAGAGGGGCTGCAACGATACGCCCATCTTTCACTGTCACCCAGATGTACCCGTCTCGAATTTGGAGGGCAACGGGTCTGTTCTGTTCGTCATAGATGTCCATCGCGTTCCCTGTGTCCATACTTTTATCAAGGGTTATTCTAACGGTAAACCTGTAACTTTGATCCACTCTCCAATCAGAAACTCCTGGTGTTCTTGGATAAAGGTGATGATGTTTTCAACTTCCCAATCATTAAGATTAGGAGACACTTTTCGCACTGCAACTGGGTTCAAGAAAATAATCGCTTCTTCGTTTTCATAAAAAACATGACAATGCGCCGGAGGATGCTCTTTGCGCGAATAGATGTAGACATCCATCGCATCCCCTTGCTCAACACGAAAAATTTTTGCCATAACGCTCCAAATGGACAGAGGACAGAGCGCTGGTTAGCCTGTCCTCCTATGTCATTCAATGGTTAAAATTTACAGATTGCCGCGTTTGGCCTGTTCCAGTTCCAGCGCCTCGAACAGCGCTTTGAAGTTCCCCTTGCCGAACCCACGCGACCCGTGCCGTTCGATCACCTCAATAAAGGCCGTCGGGCGATCCTGAAGCGGGCGGCTGAAAATTTGCAGCAGGTAGCCTTCGTCGTCATGATCGACCAGGATACCAAGTTCCTTAATCGCGTTCAGGTCTTCCTTGACGCCGACGGCCTTGATGCGCTCAGGCAGCACGTCATAATACGCTTCGGGAACGCGCAGGAATTCGATGCCGCGTGATTTCAGGTCGCGCACCGTCTGAATAATATCGCCCGTCGCCATTGCGATATGCTGTACGCCGGGGGTGACGTAGTAGTCGAGATATTCCTCAATCTGGCTTTTCTTCTTGCCTTCGGCGGGTTCATTGATCGGGAACTTGACGCGCCCGTTGCCGTTCTGCATCACCTTTGACATGAGCGCCGAGTATTCCGTGCTGATGTCTTTGTCGTCAAAGGACAGCAGTTGGCGGAAGCCCATCACCTGATGATAGAAATTCACCCAGTAGTCCATCTTGCCCAGTTCGACGTTGCCGACAATGTGATCGACCGCCGCCAGACCTGCGCCTTCAACCGGGTAATCAATGGCTTTGTAGGTCGGCGCGAAGGTGCCGTTGTAGTCGCTTCGATCCACAAAGACATGCAGCACCTCGCCGTAGGTGTAGATGGCCGAGGTGCGCAGGATGCCGTGTTCGTCCTTTTCCTCACGCGGCATCCAGGCGCTCTGTGCGCCGCGTGAGGTCGTGGCCTGATACGCCTCCGCCACATCATCCACCCCCAGCGCGATCACCTTCACGCCATCGCCATGCAGCATCTGATGGACCGACATTTCATCCGTCGGGCGATAGGCGGACGAAATCACAAACCGAATCGTGCCCGATTCGAGTACATAGGAGGCGAAGCGGCGGTTGCCCGTCTCCAGCCCGGAATAGGCGACGGGCTTAAAGCCGAACGCCTTCCACCAGTAATACATACTCTGCTTGGCGTTGCCCACCCACCAGTGAATGTGGTCGATGGAATTAATTCTGAGGAAATCGGCTTCCTCGGTCATCGGACGAGAGGTAAGTTCTGCATTTACCATTTTTACATCTCCTTATTGAAAATCGTTTTCAGGCATTCTTGAGTTACTGCCGGAGGACAGCGGCCAGTCGCGCAAGCCCTTCGTGGATTTTATCGGGCGCAACCGCGCTGAAGTTCAGCCGCATGGTATTGCGATAGCCCCCTTCCACCGCAAAGGCACTCCCCGGTACATAGGCCACGCCCTGCCGCACCGCGTCCTCGAACAAGCGCCAGGTGTCGATATATTCGGGCAGCGTCAGCCAGATGAACAATCCGCCTTCCGGCTTCGTCCAGGTCGCCCAGCCACCAAAATGTGTTTCCAGCGCATTCAGCATCGCCGCGCAGCGTTCACGCAGCGCAGCGTTCAGGCGCGTGAGATGGTCATCCAGCAAACCACGCGAAAGGAAGTCGTACACGGTACGTTGAATCAGGGCAGAGGATTCGAGATCAATTGACTCGCGCACAACTGTGATTTTGGGGATCAGCGCCGTCGGGGCAACCATCCAACCGAGTCGGGCTGCTGGCGCCAGCATCTTGGAGAACGAACCGAGGTAGAAGACATAGCCTGCCTCATCATAGGCTTTGACAGGCGGCGTGGTTTCCCCTGCAAAACGCAGCGGGGAGTAAGGGTCATCCTCGACGACCGGGACGCGATAACGCGCCGCCAGATCAGCAATCTGAACACGCTTTTCTGGCGAGAGGCTCACGCCCAGCGGATTGTGAAAGTCGGTGATAAGGACAGCCAGACGTGGCGATTGCGTGAAGGCTTCTTCCAGCGCATCGACATCCACCCCGGTTTGCAGATCGGTCGGCACGGCCAGCACATGCGCACCACGTCCGGCGGTGGCCTGCTGGATACCCGTGAAGGTGATGGCTTCGGTGACGGCACGATCACCAGGATCAAGGAACAGGCGGGAAAGGATATTCAAGCCCTGCTGGTTGCCGTTGGTGATAAAGACCTGTTCGGGCGTACAGGCAATCCCTCGTGACTCCATGTAGTTGGAAATCCAGGCGCGGAGTTCACTGTGCTGAGGGCTGTATTGCAGCGCACGGCCACCATCGCGCCTGAGAACTGTGTTGAGGCTTTCCTGAAAGGCGTCGAGTGGAAGGTAATCAGGAGGCGGCAGCCCACCCGCCAGCGAGATAATGCTGGGGTCGGTCGTCAATCGCAGCAGATCGCGCATGACCGAGCGCTGCAAACTGGCTGTCTCGCGGCTAAAGGCGTAATCAACAGTATTCAACATCGTTCGTTCCTAGCTGTTGCTGACATTTATGCTCAAACAGCGAAGTACATCTGTTTGAATTTCAACACGGTCTAATCAACAACTGCTGAACCCTGCGCCGCCAGACCACCGCCGCCTTCTGTGTCGAGTTTTTAAGGGCCATTCAGCGGCAGCGCTGTGGTGGACTTGATCTCCGACAGCACCAGCCGCGTATGAATGTGAGCGATGTTTTCCAGCGGCGTCAGTTTATCCATCAAAAAGCGCTGTAAGTCGGAGCGATTGCGCGTTGCCACTTTCAGAATGTAGTCATAGTCGCCCGTGACATGATGACATTCCAGCACTTCGGGCATGTGCGTGATCGCCTCACGAAAACTGGCGACGACTTCCGGCTGATGGATTTGCAGGCTGACGGTGATAAAGCACAGCATGTCATAGCCCATCTTTTCCCGGTCGAGCAGTGCGGCATAGCTGCGGATGTAGCCAAGCTGCTCCAACTGCTTCACGCGGGTGTGCGTAGCCGGGGGCGAGAGATTCACCCGCCGCGCCAGTTCCACGTTGCTCAGGCTGCCATCCGCTTGCAGCTCACGCAGAATGGCAATGTCGATTTCATCCAGTTCAGTTGTGTACGAATATTCTTTCATAAAACCTCCACTTAAGTCCATTATGTCTTGAATTATCGAACAAAGTCAAAATTTACAAAATCACAAGCCGCAATTTTTCAGAATAATATTCTGTGATAATTTTCACAGCAGGTAATAGGCGCTCCTTTCAATACAGACAACCAATCAACGGTAAAGCGTAGCCCAAGCGTCGGATTCCGCACAGGGATGCGATGGGTTAAGCGCAGGGCTTTTCACTATAATCAGGTCAAAGAGTCCTTCCCTAACAAGACATCTGAGGCGACACGCGATGAAAAAAGCGATTCTGTACCTCCTACTTTTATGCACCTGGCCGCTGTTCACCACCGCCGCGCAGCAGACCGAGCGCCCCACCCTGCGCGTCGAGTATGACAGCACCTATCTGCGCAGCCTGCCTTCTCGCGACGCGCAGCCGTCCGGCTCCGTGTTTGAAGACGATCTGCTGGCTGCGATTGGGCGCAATGCCGATGGCCTCTGGTTTCAGGTCGCCCGCCCCGGACGCACCGAAAGCCTGGGCTGGATCAGCCGGGAGGCAGTCAGCTACAGCTTTAATCCGGGTATTTTACCGCTGACCGACACAACCACTGCAGTCACTGGCTCCAGTCCGGTGCGGGACACAGGTTTTGCGGTGCTGATGCTGGGCGAAGCCAATCTGCGCAATCGACCAAATGGATCGGAAACGGTGGGCACTGTACCCGTAAATGCGGTGCTTCCGGTTCTGGGGCGCAGCGCCGATAACCTGTGGTTCGAAGTGAATTATCTGGGGACGGTCGGCTGGGTAGCGGAATTTCTCGCCCGTTTGACCGGAGATATTAACAGCGTTCCGGTCAATGCGGCTTCCACGTCGGGCATTCCAGCGGGCGGCCTGCCGATTATTCCACCGGAAATTCAACGGGCACAGGTGGAGCGCTTCCGCGCGTATCTCATCCCCACGCGCGATCTGGCGTTGCAGATGGCGAACTACTGGCAGGTCATCCGCAACGGCGAAATCGCGCCATGCAGTCCGCCCGCCAACGCCGCCTACTATGCCTACTCCGCACGGGACATTGTGGAACTGCCGGAACTGCGCCGCTACGTCCGCCGGATGGAACGCGCCGTGAATGAATTGAATATCTCAATTGAGCTGTATCGTCAGTGCGGCATCTTCACGCCAGAACAGATCAGCGAGGGATACACCAACGCAACCAATTCCTCGGTCATCCTGGATGCAGTTCTGGATTCACTGGATAACCTGGAAGAAAACATCATTCCGCGTTGAAGGTTTTCAGGGCGAAGCATCTTTCGTCGCTGAGTGGTGCGTCCGAGAAATAACCCCCTTTCTATATCTGGTATTCCCCTAGGGGCGCAGCGTGCTGCGCCCTTACCCAAGACCGCCGAGGAAATCGTCACGACTTACCAGATGCACCACTACTGGTGCAGCGACAAAAAACTGCCTCCCCATTTCTGGTGCTTCCGTAGGGGCGACGCGGCGCGTCGTCCCTGCCTGAGACTACCGAAGAAATTGTTAAAACTTCCCAGACGCACTGATACACAAACACCCGTAAGTTCTTACAACAAAAAAGAGACTCTGGCGGAGAGTCTCTTTTCCAAAGGCGTGCAGCCGCCGCTTTATGATCCGCCGGAAAATGAGCCGCCTTCCTGCGTGGGGACAGGCTGCTCTGGTGCAGCAGGAGCGGCCTGCCCCGGCTGCGGTGTTGCCACAGGCTGCGACTCGCTGGACGCACGGCGGGTTTCCCGCGAGGGCACCGAGAAGGTTCCGCCTGTGCGCAGCAGACACACCTGCTGGCGGTTAAACAGTTCAGTGCTGTTCGTCCAGTATGGCGCGACGCGCCACGTATACGTCCCGCCTTGCGTCGGCAGACGATCAAGTTCAATCGTAGCGCTGCCCGTTGTGCTGAAGAACGGTGTCTGGAAGCCGGAGGGTGAAATCGCGATCACCGTATACAGGTTCGCACCACGCAGAGTGGGATAAGTCACGGTCAGCCTGCCGCCCGCGATATCACCGGATTGCCCGAAACCACCCACCCACTGTTCGCACACATCACGCGAAAGATCAAAGCCATCCGGCACGCGCCCATTGTTATCACGCGGGAGCGGGCGGCCTGTAGGCGGAATTGAGTTAAACGGGATGCTGGTGCGCACCAGACGACCATATACCCAGCCCTGCCGTCCGCCGAATTGAATCCGCACCCACTGGTTGCCGTCCCACCGGCTGATGAAATCGCCGCGCCGCCCGGTCACGACGACCGACGCATTCACCGGAAGCTGGCCGATAATATCGTAGGGGAAATCCGGCCCGACGTAGACGAAGACATTATCAAAGGCGATCAGCCCGGTGATCGTCTCTCCGGGATTGGCGGCATCAGGATCACCGGGGGGCTGCGCCAGCACCAGCGATCCCGCTCCGACAAGGCTGAACAGGATCAAGTTTACGAGCACCAGCAACATCAGATTTCGCTTCATAGCCCTGCACTCCTTTGGAAGAATGACAAATGTAGACGTGCGTTCACAGTGGGATCAGCAGGCAGCATCCCGGCAGGTATTCGTTTCTTCAAGTAAAGCACGTTCACGCCAGGTGGGGAACGGCAGCAAATCGCCCGTACAGGTAGCGCCCGCCGCAGGCCACACCGTACAGAAGCCATTCTCTCGGTGCTGCTGGACAACCGCAGCCGCATTGGCGTTTGTGCCACTGACAGCATCAAAGACAAATCCCTCACCCATCAGCCCGGTTGCTTCTGGCAGTTGGGTTTCTACAATGGCCGTGCGGATGGACTCGGCTGTGAATTGGCCTTCGACCTCCGGCAGAATCAGACGCAGCAGCAGATAAACGCCTGCCGCCGCCAAATCAGCCTGTTCCATAGGTTCCTCACTGAACATACCCATATATGTGCGACGGTATTCGTTATACAGATCACCCAGCGCTTCCGCCCGGTAATCGCCATCAAGGGGGCCGGTGGCGCTGATGGAAAACAGGCCTTCAAAGTTGACATAGCGGCGGCACAATTCCTGCCGATAGCCCGCGTCGCCGACATGAATCCAGCGCTGGATATTGGCATCCGCCTCGCGCAGCGCAAACCACAGGGCATCCGCGTCGGAGTCAAACGCGCCGACGATGACGGTATCAATTGCCTGATCGCGCACCTGCCGCGCAAATGGCAGCGCGTTGGACATCCGCCCTTCGTAAGCGAGTTCCAGCAGCGGCGGTGTGGTCAGTCCTTCGCGAACACCAGTCGCAATCGCTTCGCCCCGTTCACCCACTTTATAGACCAGCGCCACACGCAGCCCATCCCCGGCGGCTTCGAGCGCAAAACGCGCCGCCGTGCTGCCAAGCTGCTGATCGTTTGGGCGTGGCGAGAAGCTCCATTGGCCGCCTCTCATGGCTTCGGTTGCTTCCCAGAAGACAACGCCTTCCCGCTCGGCTACTTCGCGGATACCTTCGCTAACGGCCAGCGACCCGCTTCCTACAATCAGCGGCACCCCTGCCTCAATCAACCGAAGCGCTGCCGCTTCGCCTTCGTCACGGCTGCGGGCAGATTCAAGCATCCACTCCACCGGACGACCGCTGACACCGCCGCACACATTCACGGCTTCCAGCATGGCCTGCGCACCCTGGAACGCCTGGGGAAGCTCCGCGCTCAGCAGTGACTGCTGCGGGAAAACAGCACCCAACCGCAGCGGTTCGCCTTCCGCTGGAGTGCAAGCGCCTGCATCCTGCGCACGGACAACGGAGAACGACGAAACAATCAGCAGAAAAACAATAGTCAATACACAACGGTGGAGTCTAGTCATCAGGTTGCATTCCGTAGGCTGACGTTGATCTACATTCGATTCTATAATACAAATGCTCAGGGGGGACACAGCGTAGAGCAAGCATAGGTTAAACGTGCAAAAATCGTTCAGCCTGCCTGCCACACAGCGCGTTACCGTAGAAGCAAGGCATTATTCTTCAACGAGACGGAGAGGGCGCATGAGAAAAATTCACATGCTGTCGCTTTTGCTGTTTTTCCTGTTCACCAGTGGTATGGTGCTGGCGCAGTCTGGCACCGGGGGTACAGGCGAACCCGAAGGCGAAGGCGATATATCGCGGGAAATTTCCTTTGAAGTCGTGACCGAAATCGGGCGGGCGCTGCCGCGAAACCTGCTGTATGACCCGATGTTTGAGCAGATGCTCGTTATCGACGCTTACGGCAAGCTGATGCTGGTGGACGCGCTCACCTACGAGACGAAATACACCCTCTATGAAAGCGGCAGCTACAGCGATTTCGCCTTCAGCCATAACGGGCGCTGGCTGGCGGTGGCGCTGGACAGGCGCATCGACCTGTGGGACACGCAGAGCGGTACGCTGGCGGCAGACCTCAGCACCGAAGATTTAGGCGCACCGATTCAGACGCAGGGGCCGATCACCTTTTCCGAAGACGACAACCTGCTGCTGTTCATCGGCCTGTATCCCGCACCGCGCTCCATCCGCCGCAGTGAGAACGACACCTCGACCGTCCCCTGGCTGTGGCATCTGCCCGCCGCCCGCAATGAAGCAGAATCTACCTTCCCCGACCAGCGCGAGGCCTGGCAGTTCTTCGATTATCGCTTCGGCTTCGTGCTGGGGCCGGAGAGCCGCATCGTCGCCGCGCTGCCTGGTCGGCTGGAGATTCTGGATGGCTATACGCTGGAAAACCTCTACGACATCGCGACCGACCGTTACGAGCAGGACCCGCTTACGGTGTTTTTCAGCCAGCGCGACAACCGCATCTATGTGCAGCCGGTCAATCAGGCGGCGCTGATTCAGGTGGATACACAGCGCGGTGTGCTGGTGGAAGTGCCGCTGAATACCGCGCTGACGCTCAATGATCTGGAAACCCTCGGCGGGGTGGAACTCGGTTCACAGGCGAGGGTGATCGGTGAAGCGGCCAGCCGAACGCGCAATCCTCTGCTGCGGGTGCTGCTGGACAGCTATTATGGGCAGGACTACCGCCGCGCTTTTGAAAATCACCCACTCACCGTGACGCTGATTGATGTACTGGTGCCACCCGCCGCGACCGATGATCTGCTGTCGATCCTGTTTTTTATCTATGACGAACAGGAACAGCGCGGGCGCTTCGTCATCAGCCGCCCGAATAACGTGCAGCAGATGGTGCCCAACGCCGACGACACGGTGCTGCTCGTCCGGCAGACGGTCGAGAATCAGGGCGAGTTCATCAAGGCCTATGATTTCACCACCGGGCAGGAAATTCTAAGCCTTGTCCCGGCACTGCGCGACCTGGGCGGGTACAGCCGCTTCCGCAAGAATCGCATACTGGCCTATGACCAGAGCGGGCAGGTGGTCGTCAGCGATTTCCAGCGCTTTAATGCCGAAACAGGCGAGGTGCTGGCCGAGGACTTGCGCTATTCACGCCGCTTCGAGCGCTTCTTCTTCACCGAGGACAGCGCCAACGTGGTCACGCTCAGCGGCACCGAATGGCGTCTGTGGAGCCTGGAAACGGGCGAAGTCGTGCGGCGAGAGGTGCTGCGACTGAACGGGACGATTGCGGATACCGCTTCGGATGGGTCGCGCTTTCTGACCTATTTCGACACCAACAGCGGAGCGCAGGGGGCGCAGGTCAGCGACCTGAATGACAATACGCAGCGACAGGTGGTGTTCGATGCGCTGCCCGGTCGCTTCGTGGCTGAAATTTATCCCAGCCCGAACTGGGAACGCTTCCTCGTCCTCTACAGCGAAAATTCCTATGGGCCCTATTATCCCGGCAACGAGATCGCGATGTACGACATCGAAGACGGCAGGCTGTGGTTCATCGCCGGGGACGATCTGCCTCCGGTCGATTACCGCGAATATGGATGGGTCGATAATGAAACGGTCTATGTGATTGGCGATGGTGTACCGACCAACCAGCCCGCCCGCGTCTTTGGCGTGGAAGCGGATGCGTCGGGTTTGCCCGCTTGCATCGTAGACAATTATCCCGACCAGTTCGAGACGTATGCGAACCTGTGGGAGCGGCTGACGCTCAATGTGCGACCCGACGCGCTGGCGACCCTCTCGCTGCTGATCTGCGAAAACCTGCCGGATAATCCCCAGGAAGTCGAACAGCTTTTGCTGCCCACCAGCACACCGC
The DNA here is from genome assembly GCA_033762735.1 of bacterium. Taxonomy (GTDB): domain Bacteria; phylum Chloroflexota; class Anaerolineae; order Aggregatilineales; family Phototrophicaceae; genus JANRLJ01. The sequence continues at coordinate 14,033 of JANRLJ010000051.1, forward strand.
TTCCGGTTACGCTCACCCCCATTCGCATCGAAGGCATCCCGGTCTGCCTGACGGGGCGCTATCCTGACCGTGCAGAGGAATTCGCAGCGGCGTGGCGCGAGATCACCGAAGGGCTGACGGAAGCGCAGATGCGCGAAACGGAAACGCTGCTGTGTGAGGGGATTGGCGAGTTCAACCTGGAAGCCTTCACGCCCGCTGAGTCCGTCCGTGTGACCATGCTGATTGATGCGGAAAGCGGGCTGCGCTCAACGGGTTCGTTCACGCCCATCCTCGAAGAAAGCCGCCCGTTCGAGCCAATCCGCACCGAGTTCGAGCGCACCGAGCAGCGTGATCTTGGTCAGGCCATCCTCAGCCCTAACGAGCAGTTGATCGCCGCTTCCAGCCTGCCGGGCGAACTGGTCATCTACCGCATGATCGTCTCTTACCGAACGCTCCTGAGCTATATCACGCAGACTGCCAGCGAGAATCTGGCACAGCAAAATCTGATCGGTGTGCTGCCCTCGCCCACCCCCACTTATAATCCGGTTGGCACTGCTCGCCCCACGCTCACGCCTACCACGACTCCGACACCATTTCCGCGCCCAGCGGAGTCGGTCGATCAGCCGCAGCGGGGCGAGGTCGTGGATCTGTGCCCGTCGGATACGTTCTACGACATCACCAGCCCACCAGAAGGCTACAATCCCACCGGGCGCATTTCCGGCGAGGTGCAGGGCGATTTCCTGTGGCGTGTCGAGCCGGAAAGCGGTCAGCGGTTGGAAGATCAGTCGCTCCCGCAGTGTGGCAGCGGCCTGGACTGCGTGTTCTCGCCCGACCGCGAGTGGATTCTGGCAACAATGGTAGACCTGATTTTCGTCGTCCGGCCTGATAACAGCGATATTCGGGTGCTGTTCGCCTACAAGGAAGATGGCACGGTTGACGAGGAAGTAAATCCCCTGCCGGAAAACATCTTCCATGTGTCGGAGCCGCCACAATACCGCTGGTCAGGGCGCGATACGCTGGAATTCGATGTCGAAATTCAGCGCGAGGACGAAGACGGGTATCGATACTTCGAGTACGGCGTATTCCGCGACATTCTGGGCGTGTTCCCCGATCCCGAACCGTTCGTGCCTCTTATTCAGGTAAATGAAATCGACGCTAATCTCGAAGCACGGCAGCCGGGCGGCCCGCTGGCGGTGGTCAGCACGACGTTCAGCACAGGTATCGGCCCCGGCTACAAGTATTACATCTACAACACGGAGACAGGTGATTACCGCTACTTTGCCCGTGTGGCTGATGAACCCGGCCTGACGCTGTCCTGGCATCCGCTGGGCGACCGCCTGTTTTACTACTACTATGCGCCATCCGGGCGACCCAATCCCTGGTATCAGTTCTCCCCAGCAGAAAGTGAACATGCACTTTTGGGTGATCTGCCGGGCGGTGTCTGGTCAAACGAAGGCCGTTACCGCGCCTATTCCACCGGAAGGCGCACTCAGCAGATTGGTGTGTATGACAGCCAGAGCGGGCTGACTCGCACCTACTGCCTGCCAGAGCTGGGCGCACGCATCTATAACGGCCCGCTGCTGTGGTCGCCGGACAGCCGCTATCTGGCGCTGCTGGCACCGCTCCCCGCCGACGAAAACGTGGAAGGCGTGGGGCAGCATGTGCTGATCGTCGATGTCCAAAGCGGCGCGGTAATCGACCTGACGACGGGCTTTACCACGCTGGTCGATTGGTCACGTGAACCGGGCGAATACGGAGGCAATTAACCATGAGAACGCATTTCCTCTCTCGATTCGTCTTTCTGCTCATCACTGCCTCCCTGCTGATCGGTTCTGCCGCGTTTGTGCAGGCGCAGGGGGCAGGCTCACAACTCGATGAGGTCTACGTTACCACGCAGTACAACGCCATCCTGCGGGACGGTCCTGGTGTACTTTTCAATCCCCTGGCGACGATTCCCTTCGCCACCACGATGCGAGCAACCGGGCGTATCTGGAACGGTGAATGGATTCAGGTCACGTATAGTGAGCAGAGCGGCTGGGTGGCCTACTGGCTGCTGAACTGGACAGGAAACATTCTGGAACTTCCCGTTGAAGGCGAGGTCGTCGTCACGCCCGAACTTGCCCGCCGTGCCGGGCCGCTGATCGCGATCACGCCCGAAACGCGCTACTATCGCGATGGTATTCATCCCGATACGCTGGTGGAAAACACGCTGACCGAAACGGTCGTGGTGGAAGTCACCGGGCGCGTGGGGTCAGCCGAAAGCGGCTACTTCTGGATTCAATTCAGCCTGAACGGGGAATTTTACTGGACAGCCTCGTGGGAAGTCGGGGTTCCACGCGGCTATTCGCGCACCCCTGACGGCTCCTATCTCTACGCCTATGGCCGTTTGCTCTCGCGCCTGCGGGCTGAAATCAGCCGCAGCAGCAGTGTATTGGGCTACATCGCCGGACGCTGGATTGACCTCGACTCCGGCTTCAGCGTGTCCTGCAACAACATCCCCGAAAACATCGCCGTTGACCAGAGTCGGCTGCGGGATGGCGATCTGGAACTGGAAGCCGAGTACGTCCCGGCGCTGCGAGCGCTGGAAGAAGCTAATGCCAGCATCAACCAGGCCTTAGCGCTGTTCCGCGATGTGTGCGCTCGGCAGGGCGAAAACCGCGTCATTAACCCGGAAGAAGTGCAGACCGGGCTGGGTTATGTCGATGTAGCGGCGCAGGGGTTAGTTCTGGCGGATACGCTGCTGCCGCCGCTGGCACGGCGCGATCCACTGCTGGGGAACACACCACAGGAAAATTAAGGTCACAACAACGATTCCACAGGGCGAGGCGCATAACCTCGCCCTTCTAACGTTATTCGGAGGTCAGCGCCAGCAGCCCCTCGGTATTACTCGCGATAAAGACGACACCATCCACAATCACGGGCGACGCTGAACGATAATCCCCCTGCCGCCCAGTCTGGTAGCGCCAGAGTTCCTCACCCGTAAGTGCATCAAATCCATACAGCAGACCATCCTGCTCCGTCAGCCAATAGACCGCATCTTCCGTCAGGGATGGTGAGGAATAAGCCGGCCCGCCAATCTCGCCCTGCCACGCGATTTCCCCGCTGAACGCATCAAAAGCGTACAGGTCGCCCTCGGTGTTGTTCACATAGACCAGTGTTTCGCCCAGCGCTGCGGAGGCAAACAGACCTGCGCCGAGTTCATACTGCCACACGACATCGCCGCTCAGGGAATCCAGCGCGTAAAACACGCCGGACTGATTGCCCACGTAGACCAACGCGCCTTCATCAGCCACGCGAATCGCCGGAGAAGCGTCAATCTGCCCGCCAGACTCGAATGTCCACACGATCTCGCCCGTCTCTTTATCGAGCGCGTAGAGACTATTGTCACGGCTGCCCACATAGACCTTGCCGTCGTGGACCGCAGGCGATGACCACACCTGCCCGCCCGTTTCAAAACGCCAGCGTTCGCTTCCATCTGCAATATTGAGTGCATAAATGTGGTTATCGAGACTGCCGATGTACAGGGTTTCGCCGTCAATCACAGGGGAGGAATAGACCTGTCCACCCGTCTCAAAGCGCCAGCCTTCCTCTCCGGTGGCCGCATCCAGCGCATAGACATGGCGATCCAACCCGCCCATATAAAGCACACCCTCGACCACCGCGGCGGTGGAGACAACGGGCGAACTCGTCTCGAACGTCCACACGCCTTCCCCGGTCTGCACATCTATGGCGTAAAGGGTGCCGTTCTCACTGCCGATATAGGCGAACCCATTGGCAATAGCAGCGGTCGTCCGTACCGGACGCGACACCGGGAAATTCCACAACAGCACGGGTTCGTTATGAACCGACTCGGACTCATAAAAGGCGGTATGCAGCACATCACCGCGAAACTGGGTCGTCTCGTTGGTTTGTATCTCGCGCTGTGCCGCGATAACGAAGCTATAGAAAAGAACCAATCCAATGACACCTGCTGCCACGATTCGTCGCATCATCCATCATCCTGACCAATCACTTCTGACGTGCGGAGTATGGCGCGATCAAATAGGTCACAGGTGTGGAACGGTTGAAAAATCGCTGAATGGCAGCAGACTAAGGGCTGCTGTGGCGCACCTGCGGCTGGCGCAGATAGCGCTCCCGCGTGGCTTGTGTTGAGGCAAGCTGTTCATCCGTCAGCAGCGTCCAGAAGGTATCAGGCGTGGCAACCTGTCCGCTGGCGGCTTCGGCATAGGCCCGCAGCCAATCCAGAAAGGCCGCGTCGCCCAGGTCGTTGCGCAAGTCGTGCATCATACGGGTGCCGCGCAGATAGACCGCGTTGATGTATTCGCGGATCGTGGCAAATTCATAGACCGTACCATCGACAAAGCCCTGCGGCCCGTACAGATCGACGCGCGTATCCCACCACCAATCAACCAGCATGGGATAGGCCGCTTCCAGATAGAGCAGTTCGCTGTAGGTCGCCAGCGCCTCGTCCAGCCAGGGCGTGAGCGCGGCATCGCTGCCCACGCGAGCATACCACCACTGATGGGCGACCTCATGCACCGTTATCAGCGTGAGATAGGAAGCCGGGTTGCCCGCATAGCGCTGGAACCATCCCCCGCCAACGAACACCAGCCCGCTGTGTTCCATCCCGTCAGGGAAATCGCCCTGCACGATCACCAGACGATCATAGCCATAGTCGCCAAACAAATCCGAATACAGGGCAACCGACTGCGCCGCAACAGTGAGCGCCTGCCGTGCGCTGTCAATGCGGGTGCCATCATCCAGCGTAAACTGCGCATCAGGGAAGCTGTACAGTTCAACGGTCGTGCCGTTGGCCGCCTGCTGGGTCGTCAGCACAAACGCATCGCTCAGGCTGATGGCAAAATCCCGCGCCCCGCGAAAGGTATAGCGCCATGAGGTATCGCTCATCTGGAGGGGTGTCCCCGGCGCGGCAATCATGGGGATGCGGTCGCCGACCAGGGTGAGTGTCACATCCCAGTCTGCAATCCCAAGCACATCCTGTTCACCGACCAGCACGGCGTCGCGTGTCACCCAGGTTTCGCCCTGCCGCACGGCCACCGTCGGCAGCCAGTGGCCGAGGTTCATCTGACGTTGGCTGTGGCCGAAGAAGCCTTTATAGGCAGTCACGTCCAGGCCAATCGGCGGCACACTAAGGCCAAAGCGGAGTTCGACGACCGTTTCACAATCGGGCAGCAGCGGCGCGGCCAGATCAACCGTCAGCCGCCGCCCTTCAAGCTGATGCGTGAGTTCCTGCGAGTCGCTGGTAACACGATTGAGGCTGAACACCCCCGGCCAGCGGTTCGGCTCAATATTGAAGACCATTTGCCACAGGGTTTCATCCGTGCGGTTGATGTAGTGGGTCGTCTGCACGACGACAACGCCATGATGGGCAAAATCAATATTGGCTTCGACACGGTGGCGGGTGATCGCTTCGCTTTCCAGCGCTTCACAGCGGGGATCAGGCGTAGCGGTTGCCGTGACCGGAAGCGGTGTGGGTGTTCGAACAATCTGCGAAACACGCGCCAGCGTCGGCACAGCGGTCGCGGGCGGAATCCGAATAGTCGTGATCGTGGGCGTCATGGTGGGCGGCTGTGCGCTTGCCATATTACAGGCAGGCAGCACAAACAGCAGTGCAACGAGTGGAAGGAGGATGCGTATAGAAGTCATGAGGCAGAATCATAACACGCGCTTTCCCTGCTTTCCAACGCAGCCTTTATGAATATCTGTACCAGATTATGAAATAAGGCGTAACAAGTGCACGTGTTGTGTGTTATGCTTTGCGGGCTTTATGAGCCATAAATGAGTAACGTAGGGGGAGAGACCTTGAGAAAACTTCGTGAATTTCGCGGCCATGTGCATGGCATCATCCAACTAACTCGCTGGAAGGAATATGTACCGTTCGTCGTGCCGCTCTCGCTGTTGGGCGGGCTGCTGGCGGCGACCCCGGCGGGCATCCCGCTCGATTGGCGGCTGGCAGCAGTAACCTTTGCAAATATCCTGGCGGTTGCATACGCCTTTATGATTAACGACATCGAAGATGCACCCGACGACGCGCTTGACCCTGACCGCGCCGCCCGCAACCCCGTCACATCGGGGCGGGTGAGCATACGTCTCGGCTACGCTGCCTGCCGACTGGTAGCGGGGATTACGCTGATTTTCTACGCGATGGGTGGTCTGACCGTGTTCGGCGTGGGCGTGGCGACGCTGCTGCTCTCGCACCTGTATTCGTGGCGTCCGGTTCGGCTCAAGGCATGGCCCGTGACCGACATTGTCTCGCATTCGCTCATGCTCAGCGGCCTGCTGCTGCTGGCGGGCTTCTTCGTCTATGGCAGCAATCCCGGCATCTTCTGGCTGGTGGCGATCTCCGCGACTCTGTTCTCGGTCTATGGGCAGCTTTACAACCAACTGCGTGATTTCGAGATGGACAAGGCGGCTGGCCTCTACAACACCTCGATTGTGCTCGGTGAACGCAACACGCAATACCTGATGTACCTCTCGCTCGGTACGGCCATCGCCTGCCTGTTTGTCGCATTGTTCCGCAACGGCCCACCGATGGAACTGCTGGCTGTTTTCCTGATGAGCAGCGTGGTCAGCACCCTGTTCCGCACCAAGACCGATATGCGCGGCGGTGAAGCGGCTGAAATCAGCGGGACGCTGCAAGTGCAGGGCATGGTCATCATGAATCTGACGATTGCCGTGTGGCTCATCTACGTTGTGTTCAACCAATCGCTCCCCACTCTCGCGCTGCTGTTCTAATCGGGTACGACTGCCACTTCATTGCGATAACGATCTGTCGTAAGGGCGAAGCGTGCTTTGCCCCTACTACAATCTGCATCGCTGTTGATGCCCTCACTAAAAACTCATCACATGCAGCTCAACACGCCTTTGCGTCATTTTCAACCAGTCCCTATAATGACGGCGGTTCAGGATTAGCTTATGAATTGACTCTGGCATGGGACTCAACGAGATACACGGCATTCTCTTTAACGCGCATATTCTGTTTTCGCTGGCGCTGGGCATCTGGGCAACGGTGATGGCCGCCCGCAATCAATCCATTTCGGGCAACTTCTGGGGTGCCATTGCAACGGGCGCGGTGCTGGCGGGCATTGTCATGCTGATCGGCCTTATCATGGCGCTGCAAGGACTGGCCCCCGGCCCCGAAGAAAACAAACGCACCACGCTCTATTTCATCTACATGGCCTGGCTGGTCGTGATTATGCCCGGCCTGTTCTCGATGCTGCGCGGGCGCGACGACCGCAGCGCCGCGATTGCCTTTGCCCTGCTGGCGTTCTTCAATGCGTCTGTCTCCTTCAGCATGTGGCAGCGCATGGTGGTCGGCCCCTGGTCATAGCGATGCTGCGCACGTTGGTGTACGTCGGGTGGTTGCTGCTGGCGGCTTTTGTGCTGGCAGCCTGTGAGGGCGAAGCCACGCCCCTGGCGGCGGAAATTCCACCGACCCCAACGCCGACGCAGCTGCCCGTGACGCCACAGCCGATTCGCTACGCCCTGGGTATGAACACGTTAAACGCGGTGGCTGAGCTGTCGCTCCTTGAATCAGCCGCTCAGGTTGAGCAGTTGACCGCGCCAGCATCGGCGGCGGATTTAGGCACACGCTTCGACCTGATCGCACAGTACGGTCAGCAGGCTGGGTGGACACCTTCGGAAATCACGCCGCAGGTTGCGCTGGTGATCGACAGACTGGAAAATCCGGTTCTGATGGATGTGCTGCGGGGGGCGGTCGATGCACAGGCGATTGTGGAGATGCTCAACATTCCGGGGATGGTTGCCAGACCGACCACACCGTTGAACCCGGCTGATCTGCGAGCACAGTTGGCGAATCAGGGGCGGCCTGATGGGTTCGGTCTCGTGATCGGACACACCTTCGTCCTCGGCGTGGAACAGGTCACGCGACAGTTGGAGACAATCAACATTGAGACGCGGACGGTCGCCCTCTCTGAAGCGGCTTTGCTAAACGCCCTTGAAGAGGGTTCTGTACAGGCTGGCCTTTTCATCTGGACGAGCGACGACCAGCGAGCCGCGTGGCAAACAGCCTTTGGCGCGGAAAACGTGATCGACCTGTATTCCCTGCCGATCAGCTATCTCGCTCGCGAAGGCTTGCGGATCACCTTTTCTCCGGGGGGCTGGCCGCTGGTGGAACAATAAGTCAAAGGAAGATGTGTTTTGGACATTATCCTGGCTCACAACAATGCCGATTTTGATGCGGTGGCAGCGCTGCTCGGTGCGCATAAACTGTTTCCCCATGCCGTACCTTTTCTTTCCGCCCGGCTGAACCGCAACGTCGCCGATTTTGTCGCCCTCTATCAGAACGGCCTGCCCTTCCGTCCCTGGGAAGACCTGAACGGCGAAGCAGTCAAAAACATCATTCTGGTCGACACGCAAAAAGTCCCCGATGTGCGCGGCCTGCCCGAAGCCACGCCCGTGTTTATCATTGACCATCATCCTAAACGTGACCAGTTCGCCCCATATGAAACCTTCACAGGTGAAACCATTGGCTCGACCGCAACTCTGCTGGTGGAACAAATGCGGACGAAGGACATCCGCCTGACCTCACTGGAAGCCACCCTGCTGGCGCTCGGCGTATATGAGGATACAGGTTCACTGAGTTACAGCGTCACGACCCCGCGTGATCTTGCGGCAGCAAGCTGGCTGCTGGAACAGGGGGCGGTGCTGGATACCGTGCGGCGCTTCCTCGCCAGGCCGCTCAACGCTGAACAGACGACACTGCTTGATCAACTGCTGCAACAGGCCGAAAGCCGCGTGATTGAGGGTTATGCGGTCGTGGTCGCGTCAGCGACGATTGACGACTACATCGAACAGATCAACAGTGTCGCCCATCGCCTGCGCGACTTTTTAGAGGCGGAAGCGCTGTTCGTGGTCGTGGCGCATCCGACCGGGATTCAACTGGTGTGCCGCGCTACCGGGGATGCGGTGGATGTCGGCCAGATCGCGCGGCAGTTCGGCGGCGGTGGGCATCCCCGCGCGGCGGCAGCAGCCATCGAAAATATGACGCTTGAAGCGGTCACATCGCAACTGTGGCAGACGATTGAGGCGCGCATCCAGCCCGTGAGCCGGGTGGCCGATCTGATGTCATTTGGGGCACATACCCTCGAAGCCGATCAAACGCTGGAAGCCGTGATTCAGCCGCTGCGCAAAATCGGCCATGAAGGGTATCCCGTCGTGGAGAATGGCCGGGTCGTTGGCCTGCTGACGCGGCGCAGTGCTGATCGGGCGCTGGAACATGGACTGACAGGCGCACGCATCCGCGAGGTGATGGACAGCGGCAGAGTCACCCTGAGTCCGGACGATTCAATTTCCACGCTGGAACGCCGCATGGTGGAAAGCGGCTGGGGACAAATCCCGGTGGTGGATACACAGGAACGGCTGATCGGCATTGTCACGCGCACCGACCTGATTAAGCACTGGGCAAAGGCGCATCCATCACGCGAAGAAGCGGTGGTCGAAATTCCCCACGAGCGGCTCGCTACCGTCCTGGGTGAACCTGCTGCGAAGTTGATTGATCTGGTAGCGCGAACTATGCAGCAGGCGCAGATCAGCGGTTATCTGGTGGGCGGTGTGGTGCGGGATTTGCTGCTGGAACGCCTTAACCTCGACATTGATTTTGTGGTGGAAGGTGACGCGCTGACACTGGCGGAGTCCATCCGCAGTGCTCACGGTGGGAACGTGGATGGCTTCCGCCCTTTTGGAACAGCCAAATGGAAACCGGACACGCGCACAGCACAACGCCTGGGGGTAGACCACGCCAGCCTGCCAGAACACATCGACTTCGCCACCGCGCGCAACGAATTTTATGCCCATCCGACCGCCCTGCCGACGGTCTACAACAGTTCGATCAAGCTGGATTTAGGCCGCCGCGATTTTACGATTAACACGCTGGCTGTGCAGTTGAGTCCGGTGAGCGCTTATGGCCGGGTGCTGGATTTCTACGGCGGGCTGAACGATCTCAAAGAGAAGCGCATTCGTGTGCTGCACAGCCTGAGCTTTATCGATGACCCCACGCGCATCCTAAGAGCGATACGTTTTAAGGAGCGCCTGGGCTTTGATCTCGAACCGCGCACGGCTGAACTGATCGAAACCGCCAAACCCATGCTAAGGCGCATCACGGGCGGACGGCTGCGCGAGGAACTCAATCTCCTCATGCGCGAACGCACCCCATACAGGGGCTTGCTCGAATTGCAGCAGCGCGGCCTTCTCAGCGCGATTCATCCTGATTTCGTGCTCAGCCCGCAGTTGCAGCAGCATTTCGAGGCCGCCCTGAACTCCGCCGGACGCTGGCCGATTCAAGTTCCTGATGTAGCCGATTTACACTGGCATCTGGCTTTCAGCGCGATTCCGCTGGATCGGCTGCTGGAGGTGTGTGAACGGCTGATGTTCGGGCGGGGACGGACTCAATCGCTGATGGATGCAGCAGGACTCGTGCAGCAGCCGGGTGCTTTAATCGAGGAACACGCCCGTCCCAGCCACATCACGGCGCGGCTGGAAGGTCATACCGAACTTGCCCTGCTCACGGCCTGGATTCTCGCGGATACCCCGCTCACCCAGCAGCGCATCGACTCCTTTATCAGCATGTGGCGCACGGTTCGACCTCACACCAACGGCAGCACCCTGCAAAAAATGGGACTGCCGCCGGGACCGCGCTATCGTCAAATTCTGGAGCGGCTGCGGGCGGCCTGGCTTGACGGCGAAATCACCGACGAAGCGGGTGAACAACACCTGCTGGAAACCCTGGTGGCGGGAGCGTCCCATGACCTCGCTTGACCCGGCCTCGCTGCACATCGAGTTTGAGGTATCGCTGCGCATCGCCGCGTTGGAAGACCTGCCCAGGCTGGAGTGGTACGGTCAGTATGCCCATTTTCGCAATCTGTTCCAGCGCGCCTACCGGGAACAGGTGCAGGGCAAGCGGCTGATGCTGGTGGCGGATTGTCGCGGCTTCCCGGTTGGGCATGTCTTCATGCAATTCCAGACCAATAATCCGCTTATTGCGGATGGGAAAACCCGCGCCTATCTCTATTCATTCCGCGTGATGGAGTTATTCCGGGGTAAAGGCATTGGGACGCTGCTGCTGAATGAGTCAGAAAACCTCCTGAAGGGGCGTGGTTTCTGCTATGCCACGCTGGCTGTTGGCAAGGACAATGCCCGCGCGATGGCGTTATATGAGCGCATGGGTTATCGCAGGATCGGCGAAGATGCGGGGCGCTGGAACTACACTGACCATCACGGACGGCTGCGTTTCGTCAACGAGCCATGCTGGGTATTGGAAAAACATCTGAACATGCGTTAGAATGCTGCCCCGTTGTGCCGGGCTATGAATTTGCTCTGAAATTCAGGCGCGATTTTTTGAAATCGGCATACACTGAGTGCAGCCGAAATTTATCGTACATAACAGACAGTGAGGCATTTATCCATATGGCAGCGCAATCTATGGGGGTTCGCGTCAAACCCTGGCAGGGCGGGCAGCACCCGACCATCGCCAGCATTACCCGCCTGATGCAGCAGGAAGGGCTGCGTCCGTATATGTGGTATAACATGGCGAACCACCGCTACGCCGTGCGCTCACATGGCTATGATAAAGTCCTTTACGTGATTGAAGGCAACCTCGAAGTTTCCCTGCCCGACTATAATCAGCTCGTCCGCCTGCGCGCGGGAGATCGCATCGACATTCCCGCTGGTGTGCGGCATGGCACCGTCGTCGGCAGCAACGGCGCCAAATGTGTGGAAGCCTCCACCAATCGTTCTCGCGCCGCCCGCTAATCCCCTGACTTGCAACATCATCGGGGGAAGCGTAAACCCTCTCCCCCGATGCCCTTTTTCCCTTCTCTCTCCATCAATGACCAACATCATTCAAAATTCCTGCAAAGTGTTCTGCTGACATCCCCTGCCGCCTGAACTACAATAAGCGTGGTTGTAAGTTCGTCGCAAGAAATCGCGGCTAGATATTGATGAGACGTTTGCAGTTAAGGCCAGGTTCCATACGATGTTTGAGATTCTGATCACGTTTATCGCCGGGCTGGTATCCTTCCTCTCGCCCTGTGTGCTGCCCCTCGTGCCCGCGTATATCGGCTACATGGGTGGTCGCGTGACCAACACCATCGCCGCGCAGATTTCGGTTGGCAGCGGTGGCGCGGCCGTCCTCAAACCAAACAGCTTTAACGCCCGCTTCAGCACCTTTTTACATGGCCTGGCCTTTGTGGGGGGCTTTACGTTTATTTTCGTACTGCTTGGTGTGCTCAGCACGGCGGTGCTCTCGCTGCTGGGCGGGCAGATTGCGCTGGAGCGCTTCATCGGTCGGGTCGGCGGTGTGGGCATTATCTTTCTTGGACTGCATTTTATGGGCGCGATCCCTGCCCTGTTCAAACGCCTGCGCCAGTCACCTGAGCTGATAAGCAGTCCGTTGTTCAATGCGCTGCTGGCACTGCTGGGGAGCCTGCTGATCGTGTGGTGCGCAACCGGGCTGCTGGCGGTGTGGTCGCCCGAAGTAGCCGAAGTCCCGCGCTGGATGCTGGCCGCCGCGCTGTTGGGCGTGACCATTTATCTCGTGCTGCTGGTGCTGGGCGGGGCTTTTGCTGCACCGGGGCTGTTCTGGACGAAGATTATGAATACGGTGGACATGACCCTCTATGCCGATACCCGCCGCGAGATGACGGCCAACGGACAGCAGGGATTCAGCAACTCCGCGCTGATGGGCGTCGTTTTCGCCGCTGGCTGGACGCCCTGCCTGGGGCCAACGCTCGGCGCTGCTCTGATGACGGCGGCGGCGGGCGACAGTGTGAGTGTCGCGCGGGGTGCGGTGCTGCTGACGGCCTACTCGCTTGGGCTTGGCATCCCCTTCCTGATGACGGCGCTGATGCTGGACAGCGCACAGGGGTTGTTCCGTCGGCTGCAAAAGCACATGCGCACGGTGCAGATCGTCAGCGGCGTGTTCCTGATCTTCATCGGCTATGTGATCGCCAGCGGCCAGTTGCAGACTCTCAGCCTGCGCTACTCGCTGCAGTTCAGCGACTTTTCCTATCGGCTGGAAAACTGCACGGTGGAGTTCTTCGAGGGCGAACTGCCTTTCAATCAACTGCGCGGCTGCATTAACGGCGATGAAAGCGCCAGCAGTGGTGATGAAGCCTCGCTTCTGCCTGCCCCTGCCCCAGCAGTCTCCACACCGGCTGTTGCGCGAACCTTCCCTCGAAAAGAAACGCCCGCCTTCAATGCGCTGGCTTGAGCGCAGCGTTCTGATCGGCGCGGCGTATCTCTGTTTTGGCGCGGCGGCCTGGCTTCTGATAAAGGCCGAACTGCCCCACCGCGCTGCCTATACCGGGCAAATCAGCGAGGGACAGCGCCCGACCGCGCCAGAAATCAACGCCTTCGCTCCCAACTTCGAGCGTCAAGCGCTGGATGGCGATCTCTTTAATCTGCGTGACCTGCGGGGTTCGCCCGTTGTCCTCAACTTCTGGGCGACATGGTGCGAGCCTTGCCGTGTGGAAATGCCCGAACTCGAAGCGCTTTCGACCATCTACCAGGAAAACAATCTGCGCGTGGTCGGAGTCAATGTCGGTGAAACCGCATCCCTGGTTCAGCCCTGGGTGGATTCACTCGGCCTGACGTTCGAAATTGTCCTTGATGAACGCCAGTCCGTCGCGGCACTCTACTATTTACGGGGAATGCCCTCCACGATTATAATCTCCCCCGAAGGCATCATCACCCATATCTTCTATGGCCCGGTCACACGCGCCACGCTGGAACGTGCGCTCGCGCCCTATCTCGCTCGTTAAATCAAAAGGTCAAACAACCGATGTCCGCTGGTGACCCGCAACCCTCTCCCAGAAAAACCGCTTTACGGCTGAATCTGTTTACGTTATGGCTGGCAAGACACTGGTTAAGCGCATTTCTGGTCTTTCTGGGCGTGTTCATCGCCCTGCCAATCATCGCGCCCACCTTCATGCGGCTGGGGCTGGAAGGCCCCGGGCGGGTGATCTACTCAATGTATGCCCCCTTCTGCCATCAGTTCCCCTTCCGGTCGTTTTTCCTGTATGGAGAGCAGCCTGTCTACCCACGCGCGAGCACCGAATCCGGTTGGACGCCCTATGAAGTCTATACCGAGTCGCTGCCGGAATTCTCGGACTTTTCCCCGGCGGACGAATTCACGAGCCTGGATTGGATTTTGGCGCAGAAGAATTTCGTCGGCAACGCGCAGATGGGATACAAGATGACGCTGTGCGAACGCGACATCATGATCTACACCGGCCTGTTTGCCGGGGCGCTCCTCTACAGTATCCCGGTGGTGCGGCGTCGGCTGCGCCCGGTGCCGCTGTGGCTGTATGTCATTTTAGGGTTGGGGCCGATTGGCATCGACGGCTTCAGCCAGCTTTTAGGCTATCCCCCTTTTAACCTGTGGCCGCCCAGAGAGACGCTGCCAATCTTCCGTGTGGTGACGGGCGGGCTGTTCGGCCTGATGACGGCCTGGTTGGCCGTGCCTTATGTGGACGCGGGCATGAAGGACACGCGGCGCGAGATCGAGATGAAGCTGCGGCGCAGAGGAATCCCGCTGCCTGCCTCACGCTGAGCAAAGCACCTAACAAAAAATCCCCGGCGTGCGTCGGGGATTTTTCGTGTCACTGAAAGAGGGGCAGATGGGGGTGAGTGACACCCCCGGTATTTTGCTTACGGCTCGCCACCACCGCTGCCGGGCAGTGTGGGCAGGCTTCGCACCGTCGGCGACGGCGTGAATGTTGGGGTATTGGTCGGGCGCGGCGTGGGCGTCGGCCCCGGCGTATTGGTCGGGCGCGGCGTGTTGCTTGGACGAGTCGCGGTTGGCGTGGGCGACGGGCCAGGGGTGTTGGAAGGACGCGGTGTATTGGTCGGTCCAGGCGGTGCGTTGGTCGCCAGGAAGATCGGACCGGCAGGCGGCTGACCGCCACCACCCCCACCGCCACCCCGGCTGCCGCAGCCGATGGTGAACTGCGTCCCGTTGAACTGGAAGCCCTGGAAGTTAAAGGGCGCACTGTTCAGCGTACCCGAATGAGTAAAGTCGAGGAACAGGTTCGTGACGGAGTTCGGCCCCGCTGGGAACGAGTAGTCACGCAGCCACTGGCCTTCACCGCGTGTCGTCGGTGAGGTGTAATCGGCATTGTTCGGCGGTGTACCGTTGGCCTGCCAAATGGTAATGGCGTTGGGCGAGTTGGCATTATCCCCTTCGACGACCACCTTCTGCAGCCCGACGGAGTTGGCAGGCAGATTGGCGGGCACCGGCCAGACGATGCTGAAGTCGGTGAACGGCGCGGGCTGATAGCGGTCGTTCACGACACGCAGCCGGACCACCCCGAACGTCTCGAAGCCCACCCATTCCACACGCAGCGAGTTCGAAGCGCAGTTCGGCGTGAAGGTCGCGGTCGCGTTGCCACCTGGCGTCGGTTCTTCCGTTGGAGGCGGTTCCGTCGGCAGTTGAAGCTGTACGGTGCAGACAGTATCGCCAAGCACCATCGTCCCATCCGGGTTCGTTCTGAGCAGTTCGCGGAAATCGAACTGTGAGCCAGCGAAATCCCAGATCGTCATCACATTGGCGAGGTTATTGGTCGCATTGAGGAACAGGCCTTCATACACCGAGACGTTCCCCAGTCCGCGCACGAGGCGATCCGAACCGAGGAAGACATCACGGTCGGGGCCGACGAGCAGATCGGTATCGAAGGGTGAGGTCGTGAGTTCGCCCGTCCAGTGCGTTTCGCTGTTGAGCGCAGAGGCGGCCAGGAACATATCCGGGTCATTTTCTGGCGGGTTTGGATTTTCGCGCCATTGCAGCCTTGCCCGCGTCAGCACGGCAGTCGCCACGCTGTTGTTCGCCATCTGCATGTAGAAGCGCTGCCCCACAAACGAGGGATTGTTGACCGCCAGCGCACTGCACGTAAAGGGACTCGGCGTCGGTGTTGGCGATACCGTCGGCGTGGGCGATTCCGTCGGCGTCGCCGTTGCTGTATTGGTCGGCAGCGGCGTGTTGGTGGGCGGGCGCGGCGTCGGCGTATCGATACCGCCACCAATCGGGGCGCTACCCTGCACTGCTGCCAGCGCCCGCGAGGCACGGAACGCTTCGTTCACACCCGAACGCCGCACTTCCATGCGTACCCAGGGCGCAAGACCGAGCGGCGTAATCAACGGATGGTTGAACTGAAGGGCTACCACGACCCGATCTCCAGGCGCTCCCGGATCAAGCCAGCGGGCACCGGCCTGCGTCACATTCGGATTTGTCTGCCCGGGAGGGGGGGTGCCCATGACTTCATTGTTGAGGCAGAAAGGCGCTTCAAAACGCGACCGCACTGTCTGACCATTGGTCGCATCGCGGAAAGCATTCAGATCGTCTTCATCGAGAATAGTACGGAAGCGCGGTGTCTCACCGCGATCCCCTGCGGGCGTGCCATCATAGGCGGTCGACCGTTCAAAGATGTTGAAGCGGGTGCTGCAGATCATCACATTGAACCAGCCGGGTTCGTTGTCGCCCGCCATCGGAATGGGTTCTCCGGCGGCGCGGCGCGGCACCCCCCACACGCGGGTCAGCCGTTGCCAGGCCGCTTCCTGCACCGTACCGCCCGGCAGGGCTTCAACATTCAGGCTTGCGCCATCTGCCGAGTTGTAGGCCACGTCCATAATCGAGAGCATACGGGCGATGTCCTTGCGGCGCTCCAGATGATCGTCGTTGGTCGGGTCACAGTCTTCCCCGTTGAACCATGTGGCATACAGGCCTTCAACCCCGCGCCAGGTCTGGATGGTGTAGGTCGCGTCGGCTGTACCTGCCGGGGACACGACTTCGCTGGTGCCGCGCTGGTCGCCGGCGACACATGGCACAACCTGGTTTAACGTACCAGCACCAATCTGCTCCGGCGGTGTGCCGACCGGTGTTTCAAAATCCAGGTTATACAACGCGCGGTCATACTGTCCGGTTGTGGCATAACGAGTCGCCTCGCGGGCGGCGTTCTGCAGCGTCACCCAGGCCTGGAACAGGCGGCCAAACTCCACCGTGCCGAAAACCAGCAGCAGCAGCAGGGGGAGTGTGAGCGCAAATTCCGCAAGGGTCTGGCCTTTATTGCGTCGGGTCGATTTCAGGGTCTGTTCTGTCGGTTGTCGTCTGTCCATTCTGCCCCTCCGGGCGGCCTGCGCCAGTTTACGCAGGCCGCATTAATCGTGTCTCGTTGTTGTTAGCCTGACAGTCGGGTAAACAGGCGTGAGGCGATTTCGTCAAATACGATTTCGAGTTCATCACCACCCGGTGCGTTGTAGTAATTGCCGCAGTTCTGGGTCGGTGCCAGCAGACCCACCGTGTTCGGATCAGGGTTGGCGCGGACATCGCCAATATAGCCCCCACCGGGCGGTTCACAGACACCAACACCCCCATACTCGCCGTCATAGGAGTTATCCAGCAGACCGTTATCCAGATAGTCCTGCTGATAGTCCGTGTCAATTTCGGAGTTATCCCCCGCGTCCGCAA
>JANRLJ010000052.1:0-24831 GCA_033762735.1 bacterium
TAGGTGTCGTCAAAAAGAAAACGCACGATGCTTTTCGTAGGGACACGGCATGCCGTGTCCCTACAGTTAATGATGTGGCAAGAATATGAAATCTCGAATCAACCAGAATCGAAACGGGGAACCTGAGCGCTCAGGTTCCCCGTTTTGGTGTTTATGCACAAATTCGATTGGGCTAACTGTAGAGGTCGGGCATCGCTTCTTCGACCACCTTAAAGACGCGGAAACCGCGCTTAAGGTAGTTATCGAGGGCGTGAGGGCTGTCGAGGTTGCAGGTGTGCAGCCAGACGCGCCGTGCGCCATCCTGCCATGCACGAGCGACACCGTGACTCAGCAGGTGCTTGCCCAGCCCCATGCCGAAGTAACGGGTGCGCAGGCCGAAATAGGCCACTTCGATGTCGTCACCGTCGCGCTTGAGTTCCACATATCCCGCTGGAACGCCGCCCACATACAGCACATCCACGCTCACCGTCGGGTCACACAGAATCGCTTCCAGTTCGGCATCGGGCATCACCAGACGATCACGCCAGCGCCAGACCTCACCAACCGCGCCATACAGGAAACGGTAGAAATGCACATCCGGGTGCTTCATGAGCTCGATGGCAAAATGCCCGCCCTGCACATACGAGGGGCGAAAAGCCGCGCGACTGGTCATTTCCAGATACGTAGTGACGAGGATGGAGGGAGCGGTTTCAACTCTCGCAAGCGCCGACATAATCACAACCTTGAGAATCAGGTGAGTATGCTTCAAGGATATGCGGCCTGGGGGGTTGGTTCTACGTATAGGGAAAACGAGAGTTCTGCAATTCTTTTGGTGAAATGTGACAAAAACCTCTCGCCCAATGCGCCTTGAGGATGGCCTGAACAGGCAGGATGCGCCGTGTTATAATTTGTAAAACGCAGGTGTACTTCTACATAAAGGCAAATGACAATGGACTTTAACTTAACGAGTGAGCAGGCGGAAGCACAGAAGATGGTGCGCGATTTTGTCGCGAAAGAGGTTATTCCCGTTATTGGGGAATGGGACCGCAAGCAGCAGATGAACCCGGCCTACCTGCCGCGCATGGGCGAGCTGGGTATCCTGGGCATCAGCATTCCGGTGCGTTACGGTGGGCAAGGCTTTGATTATGTCACGCTTGGGCTGGTGTGCGAGGAACTGGAACGCGGCGATACAACCCTTCGCGTGGTCATGTCGGTGCATCACGGCCTCAACAGTATGGCGCTGCTCCAATGGGGTACGGAAGAGCAGAAACAGAAATTTCTGGCTCCGCAGGCCAGAGGTGAAAAATACGCCGCCTTCTGCCTGACGGAACCGGGCGCGGGCAGTGATGTCGCGGGTATGCTTTCGACGGCGCGGCGCTCCGGCGATAAATATATCCTGAATGGCGAAAAAATCTGGATCAGCCTTGCCAGCAAAGCGCATCATTTCCTGGTGGTCGCCAAGACCGACCCCGACAAAGGCCACCACGGAATGAGCGCCTTCATCGTCACCAGCGACATGCCGGGCGTGACGACGGGCGATATTCACGGCAAGCTGGGTGTTCGGGCAGGCTCGACCGGGTGGGTGAAGATGGAAGATGTGGAAGTGCCTGTCGCTAACCGTCTGGGCGAAGAGGGCGAGGGCTTCAAGATCGCCATGTCCTGCCTCGATAATGGCCGCTACACGGTCGCCAGCGGCGCAACAGGCCTGATCCGCGCCTGCCTGGAAGACAGCCTCAAATACGCCCAGGAGCGCGAAACCTTCGGCAAGCCTATCGGCCATCATCAGTTGATTAAGCAGAAGATCGCGCTGATGCAGCAGTGGTACGACACCGCGCAGCTATTGTGCTGGAAGGTCGGCTGGATGAAGAATGAAGGCCTTCGCAATACGCGCGAAACCAGCATGGCGAAGTGGTACGCCACCGACCACAGCGTCAAGGCCGCGCTGGAAGCGGTTCAGCTTCACGGCGCGTATGGCTTCAGCGATGAATACCCGGTGGAGCGCTACCTGCGCAACAGCAAGGGCGCGGTCATTTACGAAGGCACCAGCGAAATCCACCAGTTGATGCAGGCGGATTATGCGCTTGGGGTGCGCGAAGACCGTGCGCTGCGCTGTGAGATGCCCGCTTATGATGCAGAGTTCTGGCAGTCCGAACCGGAACTGGCTGTCGGCGACTAAGCCTCTCGGCGACTGAGCCGAATACCAGACAGTGTTATAATGACAGGAGAGGATGGCAATCGTCCTCTCCTGTTTTTATGTTGAGGCAGAGCGATGAGCGACGCGGTAAACCGTGAAGTGACCCAGGGCGAACTCGACGACCTGGAAATGATGATCCGTGAGTCCAGTGAGATCATCGCTGAGGGTGTTTCTTATGATGACTTCCTGAACACGGACTACGGCGACTCCCATGTGGAATGGGCTTATGGAATGGTGCTGAAAATGCCTGGGATTGATCTGACACACAATCTGTTGACTTCTTTTCTAGATCTTCTCATCAAAACTTATTTTAGTCTGCTGGGTGTTCATGGTCTTGTCCTGCGCGATCCGGCCCTGATGCGAACTTCAAGCGAACTTCCGCGACGCGCACCTGATGTTCAGGTGCTTCTGCCGGAAAATCGACATCGCTACCAACGGATTGAGACAGTTGGCCCGGCTGATTTGGTTATTGAAATTGTCTCAAAGGGCACACAGCGCATCGATCATCAGATTAAGCATCGTGAGTATGAGCGTGGTGGTGTGCCTGAATATTGGATCATTGATCCCATTTTCCGTGAAACCCTGTTCTTTCAACTCAATGAAAAAGGCATTTTTGAGCGAATCGCGCCTGACCAATACGGCTACTATCAGAGTAAAGTCTTATCTCGGTTGCGGATTCCGGTAGATGTATTTTGGCGTGAAGACCTGCACCATGTTCCTTGGGTATTCGCGCTGGTGGAGGACATGCTCAAAGACTCATGAAAATCGTCTTTTTTGGTGACAGCCTCACCTGGGGTGGATATGGCGGCAACTTTGTAGACGAGGTCGCAAAGCGGCTGCCCGATCACGAGATCATCAACGCGGGCGAGGGTGGCAATACCGTGATAAATCTCACGCGCCGTCTCGAACGCGACGTGCTCAGCCATCAGCCGGACGGCGTGTTTCTCATGGTCGGAGGGAACGACTCGACTTCCTACAGCCAACCGCAGACGCGCATCTATTATGAGCAGGTTCAAAAGCTGGATGGCGGTTATGTTTCTCCACTGCAATTTGCTCAGCATTATCGTGACTTATTGAACCGCCTTCTGCTGGAACACATTCAAATCTGGATTGGCCTCCAGCCGAAGGAACACAATCCCGACACCGTGCGGGCGATGCGCGAATACAATGACATTGCTCGTGATATTGCCCGTTCGCTCAGTATTCCGGTACTTGATCTGGATGCACGGCTTTCACCCGAAAATCCTGAGGACGTGCCGCCGCGCTCCCCGCTCAACCTGGCGACGATCAACCTCATCGGCAAACGCATCAGCCAGAAGTGGAACGATTACGAAACCGAACGGCAGAAAGGCGGTTATACCTACTCCTTCGATGGCATCCACTTTACGCCCGAGACGGCGGTGCGCGTAGCTGAATGGATTGTCCAATTCCTCGACCTGTGATGCAACTTCGCTTGTGAAAGCCCGTACAGACTCTCAGGAATGTCTCTTGAAGGAGCAACGACAATGGGCTGTGGTCGCGCTATTCTGTGTCTTTTGCTTCCACCACTGGCTGTGATTGATCGCGGTTGTGGCACTTTTCTGATCGTGCTGGTTCTGACCATCGCCGGGTGGGTGCCGGGTGTTATCGCTGCGCTGCTGGTCAACATCGCGGCAGAGAATCGCTGAGCGGCTCTTAAGCGTTATCGTCCCTGCTGCCTTCCTCTGGTACACTTAAAGCTGTCTTAAGCGGATGTGATGCCAGAGGTTGGTTTGGCGATGTTCAAAACCCTCTTTAAACCCTCGAAGGAACAACTGATTAAGCAGATGGGCGGCAGTGATAATAAGCTGGCGCTGGAAGCGGTTGACCAGCTCCGCGAAAAGCTGCATTTCCAGGACGGCAGTTTGCGCGGAACCAATTTTCAGGGCGCTAATCTGGAAAAAGCGCTGATGGCGCGGGCACTGCTGCATGAAGTCATTTTGCAGGACGCGAACCTCGCCGGGTGTTATCTGGGCGCGGCGGAACTGTGCGCGGCCAATTTGCAGAACGCCAATCTGCGCGATGCCAATTTGCGCGAGATCAATATGAAGGATGCGCGGCTTGCCGGGGCAGACTTGCGCGGTGCACATCTCGCCTCTGCGCGGCTGCATGGTGCTGATCTGACCGGGGCGAAGCTGGCAAATGCCAATCTGTGGGGGGCGAAGATGCACGGCGCGAACCTGACCGACGCGCAGTTGCAGGGCGCGAACCTGTACGGTGTCGAGTTCGACACGTCCACTGTCCTACCGGACGGCGCACGTTGGACACCGGGCGCTGATCTGACTCGCTTTACAGGCGTCAACGGTTCATAAGCCATGTTCAAGCGCTGGAAGAAGCTCGACTCGACAACAAGGCTGCGGCTGCTGGTGCTGCTGGCGCTGCTGATGGGATCGCTTATTCCAGCGATCTGGTCGATTTCGCGCACACAGGACTGGGAAGGACTGGCGGAAAACTTCAGCACCGAGATGGGCGGCGCAGTCATCACTTTTATCCTGCTGGATTGGATTATCGGCGGGCGCGAACGCCGCGAACAGCACAAGGAAGAAGAGGAATTCCGCAAGGCCGATCTCATCGCCCGGATGAGCAGCAATGTGCGCGAGGTTGCTGTGGCGGCAGCGGACGAACTGCGCCGCAACGGCTGGCTGATGGACGGGACGCTGTGTGGGGCGGGTCTGCGGCGGGCTGATCTTGAAAGCGCCAACCTGGCAAAAGCGAATCTGAGCGAGGTCAATCTGCACCGCGCCAGGCTGAAAAATGCCGATCTGTGGGGGGCGACGCTGCACGGCGCGGATTTATCCGGTGCATGGCTGGCACATGCCCGGCTGTGGCAGGCGCAGATGGAAGAAGTCAATCTGTGGCAGGCGCGGTTGCAAAAAGCCGACCTGCGCGAGGCGAACCTGCGCGATGCACAACTGAATGAAGCGCGGTTGGGCGGCGCAAATTTGCGCGGCGCGGTTCTGGAGGGCGCAGACCTGACGGGTGCGACTCTGGAAAACACGCAGTTTGATGAAACGACCATTCTGCCGGATGGCACCTGCTGGTTCCCCATGATGGATATGGGACGATTCACGGATGCAGCACATCCCCAGTTCTGGAGTGCTGCTCATCATATGGATTGAGCGTTTGGAGGAAGATGCCACGATGAAATGCTGTTCACATTGTGAGGCGGCGGATGAGGTCTTCAATGATGAATTCGCGGAAGGCGATCTCGAAGATTACCGCCAGAACGGGCCCAGCAAGCAAACCCAGGTCATCCTCGACACACTGAAAAAACTCGGTGTCACTGGATTGACTCTGCTGGATATTGGCGGCGGGGTGGGCGCGATTCATCATGAACTGCTGAAAGCGGGGGCGGAGTCGGCGGTGGATGTGGACGCATCCGGCCCCTATATCGCCGCCTCACGTAAGGAAGCCCAGCGCCTCGGTCATCTCGACCGCATCACCTACCGCAAAGGTGATTTCGTCGCCCTGGCGGAAGCCATCGACCCGGCGGATATTGTCACCCTCGACCGGGTGGTCTGCTGCTACCC
Source organism: bacterium (assembly GCA_033762735.1). Lineage (GTDB taxonomy): Bacteria > Chloroflexota > Anaerolineae > Aggregatilineales > Phototrophicaceae > JANRLJ01. Next base: position 5,722 of record JANRLJ010000052.1, read on the forward strand.
CGATATGCCCGCCCTGGTGAACGCCTCCGCCGCCCGTGCCCACAAGATGTATGCGCTGGTGTTCCCGGTAGACCGCTGGTATACGCGCATCGGCGTTCGGGTCATCAATTTCTTCCAATGGGTCAGCCGCGACCCGTTCCGCTTTTTCATCCACCCGACTGCTGAGGTGGATGCGCTCATTCAGCAGCAGGGCTTACGCCAGCATTTACATCAGAAAGGGACGCTGTGGCAGGTAATGGTCTACACACGCCCGGTAAATTAAAGCCCTCATCCCAACCCTTCTCCCTCAGGTAGAGGGGCTTATGCTCACGGCTCTCCGTTTCCTCTTTACAAGAGTCATTGATTGGAGGACACCAGTCCTAATTAAATCTGTATTCGATTTTGTTGACCCAGTGAGTAAAATAGAGCCGCAAATAGATTTTTGAGCCAACGCGGACGCGCCAAAACGCCGTTCGCCCAAAAGGAGGTTTTGCCTTGCACGTCGTAACCTTTACTCGGAGTACGCCGGACACCGCCGCCAAAGTGGACGTGGGCGGGAACGGTAGTGTGACCTGGGGGGACGCCGCGACGGTCGTCAATCCCTGGGATGAATATGCGCTGGAAGAAGCCATCCGCCAGGCGGAAAAAGGCGGCGGAAAATCGACGGTGATTGCCATCGGTGGTGAGATGCACAACGAAGCGCTCAAGCACAGTCTGGCGATGGGCATCAGCGAAGCCGCGCGTGTCGAGGATGCCGGGCTGGATGCAGCCGATGGGCTGGCCTACGCTGCCGCCGCCGCCGCCGCCATCAAGAAGCTCGGCGATGTCGATCTGGTCATTTTCGGCAGGGAAAGCGTGGACGTGGGCACGGATCAGCACGCCTACATGACTGCGCGCAAACTCGGCTGGACGATGCTCAGCTACGTTTCGCAGATTCTCGACATTGATTACAACGCAAAGACGATCAAAGTGCAGAAGGTGCTGGAAGAAGGCAAGCAGGTCATCACCGCCAAACTGCCCGCTGTCATCACCGTACTTAAGGACATCAATGAGCCGCGCTATCCCTCGTTCATCGGCATCCGCAAGGCCAGCAAGGCGACGATCCCTGCATGGTCGCTGGCTGATCTGGGCGCGAACACGGCAGGCAGCAAGGTATCTTCGGCTTTCAAGACACTCCCGGCACGTGAAGTGAAGGTCGAAATGATTGACGGCGACCCGCAGCAGCAGGCGGCGGCGCTGGTGGACAAACTGTTAGAGGAGAAGGTGCTGTGAGCGCGGTCTTTGTTTTTATTGAAACGGTTGACGGCAAGGCGAAAAATACCAGTTGGGAAGCGCTCGGCGCGGGCAAATTGCTGACGTCCAGCTTTGGCGTCCCTGTAACAGCGCTGGTCTTCGGCCCGAATGCGGCCATGATCGCGGCGGAAGCGGGCAAATACGGCGCGGATAAGGCCGTTGTGTGTGAAGACGCGACTCTGACCACCTATCGCCTCGAACCGTATGCGGCGCTGCTGACCAGGCTGGTGCAGGAGCAGCAGCCGAAAGCGGTGGTAGCCGTTGGCACCAGCCGCGCCCGTGAACTGCTGGCATCATCGGCGGCTGACACGGACAATGGCATGATTACCGACGCAATTGATCTGTCGCTGGAAGGCGGCTCGGTGAAGGTGACGCGCCCGGTATACGCCGGAAAACTGCTGAGCGATGTGGTCAGCAGCGGCGAAGGTACGCTGTTCCTGACCATTCGCGGTCGCGCCTTTAAGCCCAATGCGGTCAGCGAAGGCGCACAGATTGAGGTGACGACCGTTACCCCGGCGCTGACCGAAGATCAGATCACGACCAAAGTCGAAGGCTTTGAGGCCGAAGTCGGCACGGTCAATCTGGCAGATGCAGCCATTATCGTTTCCGGCGGGCGTGGGATGGCGAATAACCCGGCTGATCCTCCGTCGGGCGTGGCTGACCCAGCAGTGTGGAAGGCGCAGGAAGGCTTTAAGACCGTGCTGCAACCGCTGGCTGATGTGCTGGGCGGGGCGGTGGGCGCCAGCCGTGCAGCGGTGGATGCGGGTTATATCCCCTATGCCCATCAGGTAGGGCAGACGGGTAAGACTGTTGCGCCCGATCTGTATATTGCGGCGGCCATCTCCGGCGCGATCCAACATCAGGCCGGGATGCGCTCCAGCAAAATCATCGTCGCCATCAACAAGGACCCCGAAGCGCCGATCTTCAAGCTGGCGCGTTACGGGCTGGTGGGCGATGTTTATAAGATCATCCCGGCGCTGACGGAAGAACTCAGGAAGCGGCTGGGGAAGTAAATCACTCGTCGGGGGCGACTCACCGAGTCGCCCCACTTGAAGGATTTACAGTCTCAAGGTCGCACGGACGTAACCGCTCTGGTTGTGTTCCAGCTCGAAGCCCTGTTCGCGCACGAGGTTCAGCATCCGCTCGTTTTCGGGCAGGATGTAGCCGACGATGCTGTCGAACTTTTCTGTCCGTGCATAGTCAATCGCCCGCAGCAGCAGTTCCTTGCCCAGCCCATAGCCCTGATACTGATCGCTTATGAGCAGGCCGAACTCGACTTCGTTGCGCCCCGGCAGCCGCGCGATGCGAATCGTGCCCAGAATTTCGCTCTGGCCGCTGTCGGGATGGCGCCGTTCCCCGACCAGAATCATCTCCCGGTCATAGTCGATGAAGCACACCCGCGCCAGCCGTTCATGCGAGACGCGCTGCTGAAGCTGCATCTCCGAAAAGTAGCGCATGTAGACCGTGCGCTCTGACAGGCCTTCGTGGAACTTCACCATCAGCGGTTCGTCTTCGGGGCGGATGGGGCGAATCTGGAAGCCGGAACCATCCATCGAAGTCCAGGGCGTGATGTACTGGGTGGGATAGGGGCGGATGGCCGTGCGCGGCAGTTGATCTTCGGGCGTATCGGGATCGTGCAGCACCACCCGCGCATCCAGCGCCAGCAGCCGTTCATGCGAGGCCAGCAGCGGGTTGAGATCCATCTCTTTAATCCAGGGTTGTTCCACCACCACCTGGCTGAAGCGCACGAGGATTTTTTCCAGCGCCGCAATATCGACCGGTGGACGGCCACGCACACCTTTCAACGCCTCGTAAATCTTGGTGCGTTCCATCATACGGCGGGCAAGTGTGGTGGTCAGCGGCGGCAGGCCCAGCGCACTGTCCTTGAACACTTCCACCAGCGTCCCGCCGGAGCCGAACAACAGCACCGGGCCAAACTGGGGATCAAGGCTGCTGCCGATAATCAGTTCGTAGCCGTCCAGCTTGACCATCGGCTGCACAGAAACGCCGAGGAAATCCTCTGGCTTGGCTTTTTCCGCAACGTTGGCCTGAATGCGGCGGTAGGCTTCGCGCACGGCGTTCGCATCGCGCAGGTTCAGGATCACGCCGCCCACGTCGGTCTTATGGGTGATCGTCTCGCTGTGGATTTTGACCACGACCGGATAGCCAAATGTTTCCGCGATGGCGACCGCTTCATCCTCGGTGGTGCCGATCTCCTGCGGGACGACGGGCAGCCCATACGCGCCCAGCACCTTCTTGGATTCGTCCTCCGTCAGAATGGTGCGTCGATCTGCGCGGGCTTTCTGGATGATCTGCTCCACCAGTGCGCGGTCGGGGGTTTCATTGTCGGCGTCTACGGGCAGCACGGGCGTTTCGTAAATCGACGCCAGATTGTAGTTGTAGCGCCACATATAGTTGAAAAGGCGCACAGCGGTGTCGGGGTAATCGAACGTCGGGATGTTGGCGCGGTTGAGGATTTCCACGCCCGCCCGCACGTTCGCGCCGCCCATCCAGCTTGCCAGCACCGGCTTACCTTCCAGGTCATTGTACTGCTTGAGTTCCTCGGCGGTTCGGGTGGGGTCGGTCATGTCCTGTGGGGTGAGGATGACGAGCATCCCGTCGGTCGCAGGGTCTTTCGCCGCCACTTCCAGCGCACGGGCGTAGCGGGCTGGTTCGGCATCACCGAGGATGTCGATGGGGTTGTTATGGCTCCAGGCCGAGGGCAGGAAGGAATTCAGTTCTTCCATCGTCGCGGGGGAAATGTCGGCCAGTTCCCCTTCGCCCATAATCAGCGCGTCGGTCGCCAGAACGCCGGGGCCGCCCGCGTTGGTAACGATGGTCAGGCGGCGGCCTTTGGGGCGGGGCTGCTTGGCAAAGACTTCGGCGGTGTAGAACACGTCAGAGATGCGATCCACGCGCAGTACGCCTACCCGGCGGAAGGCCACATCCAGCACTTCGTCGCTGCCAGTGAGCGACCCTGTGTGCGAGGCAGCGGCATGAGCGGCGGCTTCGGTGCGCCCGGCCTTGATGACGATAATAGGCTTGCTGTAGGCCACTTCCTTCGCAGCGGAAAGGAAGGCGCGGGCGTTGCCAATCGACTCCATGTAGATCACGATGCTCTGGGTGTGGGGGTCGTCGCCCAGGTAGTAGATCAGGTCGCCCCAGTTCACATCCAGCATCGAGCCGATGGAGATAAAGGCGCTGAAGCCCACATTTTCGTTAAAGCTCCAGTCGAGCACTGCCGTGCAGATCGCGCCGCTCTGGCTGATGAAAGCGACGTTGCCTGGTCGCGCCATCGCCCCGGCGAAGGTCGCATTCAGGTTGCGGTGGGGCATCATCACCCCCAGACAGTTGGGACCGATAATGCGCATTTTGCCCCGTGCGGTTTCCAGAATTTCGCGTTCCAGCGCCAGCCCGCTCTCGCCCACTTCCTTAAACCCGGCGGAGATGATGATCGCGCCCGGAATACCGAGATTGACGCATTCCTTCACAATCGCTGGCACACTCGGCGCGGGCGTGACGATGATGGCGAGATCGACTTTTTCCGGCACATCGCTGATTGTGGGGTAGGACTTGATGCCGAGCACGTTCGGGCGCTTGGGATTGACCGGGAAGATCGTCCCGCCGAAGGTGTTGGTCATCAGGTTTTTCATGATAGTGCGCCCGACGCTGCCTTCTTTTTCGGTCGCGCCAATCACGGCGATGTTATTGGGCGCGAGGATGGCGTTGAGATCACGGTTTTCGGTAGGGGCAACACTGGAAGCCATACCATAAATGGAGGTACTGGACATATCGCTTTCTCCTCAACAGATTGACAGATCAAACTGCATCAACGAGCGAACCAAATTCGCAGCTATTTCGAGGTCGTCCTTATTCAATTGTAAACCATAGCCGTGAACTTCGGGTAATGTCTGATGGGGGAAAGCGAACCCATCCACCCGTACTTTTGCCCGTACCCGCCTGCCATCTCTACGTCTACACTTAGTTGAAGTCACTTTAGGTTAGGGTTATAATCTCTTTAACGGCTGTTGTGCAGTCTCTTATTCCCCTGCCACCGACCGTTTTCTCGTCCACTTTTTATCGCGGCTTGCCCGTCTATGGCTGGCGCTCGCCACCTACCCACTCCCTATTATTCGTGGGTCAAATAGACGCACAGGTCGAGGAGTTCACCATGATTACCGCCGATTTTGTGTCCCGTATCATCGGGATGGTTGTGTTTGCCTTCGCAGGCGCTCGTCTGGGCGTCGATGCAGCAGGCCCACTTGGACTTCCGGAAGAAGCTACCTGGTTTCTGTTTGCGCTGGTCGGGTTTCTGTTCGGTCTGATTATCACCCCCTACCTCACGGTGCGCCCCGTTCGTGCCATCAGCCAGAACATCAAGGAAATGCCGATTGAGGTGCTGTTTATGGCGCTGATCGGCGCGTCCATCGGGCTGACCATCGCGCTGCTGATGGCCTATCCGCTCTCGCTGCTGGGCAGACCGCTGAACAGCTTTGTCCCGCCTGCGATTTCGGTTTTAGGCGCCTATCTGGGCGCGACCATTTTTGGAGTGCGCGCACGGGAAATCTGGGAATTATTCAGCGAGCGGCTCGGCTTCCGACGAGCGCGGATGATGGCGATGCAGGGGACACGCCAGCTTTTGCTGGATACGAGCGTCCTGATCGACGGGCGCATTGTCGATATTGCCAAGACGGGCTTTCTGGGCGGGACGATGCTCATCCCGCGCTTTGTGCTGACGGAACTGCATCAGGTGGCGGATTCGTCAGATATGCTGCGCCGCAACCGGGGGCGAAGGGGTCTGGTAAAGCTGAACGAACTCCAGCGCAACAACGTCACCCCGGTAAAGATCATCGAAGAAGATGTGGACGACATTCCCGAAGTCGATGACAAGCTGGTCGCGCTGGCGCTGCGGCTGGATGCCAGCCTGGTGACGAACGACTATAACCTGAACAAAGTCGCGGATGCGCAGGGCGTGATGGTGCTCAACATCAACGCGCTGGCAAACGCTGTGAAAGCCCAGTACATCGCGGGCGAAACCTTCCCGATTCACATCTTTCAGGAAGGGCGCGATACCGATCAGGGCGTGGGCTATCTGGATGATGGCACAATGGTCGTGGTCGAGCGTGGCAAGTTTTACATGGATCGCACCATTCGTGTGACCGTGACCAAAGCCATCACCAAAGAAACCGGGCGGATGATCTTTGCTGTGCCCGAAAGCGAGGCCAGTAAACGTCCTCCTGCCAAGCTGACGACCGATGAACTGAGCAGCAATTAAGTGTTGTGACAGGTGGCAGGGGAAAAGGGCAGAAGGGACTCGCGGAGAGTCCCCTCTGCAAGCCATAAATCACAGCATGATGGTTGTTGGGGTGGGCTTCAAACCCGCCTCACAAATTGATCCTGCTCATTCGGTGTAAGCGATGATCTGATGGACACGCCGATCAGCCACCCTTCCCTATTCGCTCGTTCAAGGGTGCGCTACAATTATTGCGACTATTTCACTCGTCAAGGGAAGACCAGCTTATGGCGCTGCGGATTTTTAACGTGCTAGGGCGTGAGAAACAGGACTTTATCCCGCTCGAAGAAGGGCGGGTTGGGATTTACGTATGCGGCCCCACCGTGTATGACCACGCGCATCTGGGGCATGGCAAGAATTATGTGTCGTTCGATGTGATCGTGCGCTACCTGCGCCACAGCGGTCACGATGTACTGTACGTGCAGAACATCACCGACGTAGGGCATCTGCTGGAGTCGGGCGAGGATCGCATTCTGCGCAAAGCCAACCAGCTTCAGGCCAAGCCGATGCAGATTGTCGAGTCCTACACCCGAAGCTATTTTGATGATATGGACGCGCTCGGTGTGCAGCGGCCTGATATTTCGCCGCGTGCCAGCGCCCACGTCCCGGAACAGATCAAGATGATCGAGACGCTGCTGCAAAAGGAACACGCTTACGAGGCCAATGGCAGCGTTTATTTTGACGTGACCACCGCATCCAACTACGGCAAGCTCTCCAACCGCCGCGTGGAGGAACAGGAGGCAGGCAGCCGCGAGGAAGTGCGCGGGGAGAAGCGTAATCCTGAAGACTTTGCGCTGTGGAAGAAAGCCGAACCGGAACATATCCTGCGCTGGGATAGTCCCTGGGGAGAAGGCTTCCCCGGCTGGCATATCGAATGCTCGGCCATGTCCAAGAAGTATCTCGGCCCGACGTTCGACATTCACGGCGGCGGCATCGACAACCTGTTCCCGCATAACGAATCGGAAGTGGTACAGAGCGAATGCGCCAACGACGCCGAATTCGCCCGCTACTGGATGCTGGTGGGCAGCCTGAACGTGGTCGATGCAGACGGAATCCCGGTCAAGATGAGCAAGAGCCTGGGCAATGTCGTCAATCTCAGGGACGCGCTTAAGAAGAACCGACCGGAAGTGATCCGCACCTTCATCCTGACCGCCCATTACAGCAGCCCGATCACCTACAGCGACGACTCGCTGGCGGCAGCGGCGGCTGGCTGGGAACGGCTGTACAACGCTGTGCGGCTGAATCGGCAGATGATGAACACCGCACCCGAAAACGACGAGGGCAACGGGTTCCTTCCGCGCCTGGAAGAAGCCCGCACCGCCTTTACCGAAGCGATGGACGACGATTTCAACTCGCCCAAAGCCATCGCTGCGCTGCAGGAATTGACGCGCGATGTCAATACGCTGCTGAACGGAGAAGCCAAGCCCGGCCTGTCAGTGCTGAAGGCGATTGATGACCTGTATGTGAACCTGGGCGGCAAAGTGCTGGGCATCATTCCCGAAAAGGACGTGACCGCTGCCAACGGCCAGCGCGAGGCAAAGCTGATCGAACTGCTGATCGACATGCGGGCACGGGCGCGCGCGGCCAAAAATTATGCCGAAAGCGACCGCATCCGCGACGAACTAGCGAAAGCCGGGGTGGTGCTGGAAGATCGTTCTGACGGTACGGTCTGGCGGGCAAACTGAAATGCCTGAGTATCTGTATGGTCACTGGCCCGTTATCGAGACGCTGCGGGCGGGTCGCCGCCGGGTGGAGCAGCTCCTCCTGGCAGAAAAGACCGAAGAACGCGGCGCAGTCAGCGAGATTATCCAGACGGCGCAGGAACGCGGCGTTCCAGTGCGCCGGGTGCAGCGCGGCATTCTGGACGATCTTTCCGGCGGCAGCAATCATCAGGGCACGGTGCTGCGCGTGGGGGATTATCCCTATACCGACACCGAGACGATCCTGGCGACTGCCTATCAGCGCGGCGAAAAGCCGTTTCTGCTGCTGCTGGATCTGCTGAAGGACCCGCAGAACGTGGGTGTGCTGCTGCGCGTGGCGGACGCAGTCGGGATTCACGGTGTGATTATGCAGGATCGGCGCGGCGTGGCGGTGACGCCTGCGGTAGTCAGCGCCTCGTCGGGTGCGGTGGAGCATCTCTACGTCGCGCAGGTGACGAACCTCGTCAACACGATGAAGGATCTGAAGAAACAGGATGTGTGGATGGCCGGGCTGGATATCGGCCCGAACATCCCACCGCTGGATAAGGTCAATCTGGATATGGCGCTGGGGCTGGTGCTGGGCAGCGAGGGTGAGGGCATCCGCCGCCTCGTGCGCGAAACCTGCGACATGCTGGTGACGCTGCCCATGCGTGGCCGGGTCGCCAGCCTGAATGTGGCGACGGTCGGCTCGGTCGCGCTGTACGCCGCGTGGCAGGCGCGCGCGTGGCACGGGTGGGTGCGCCCGACCAGTGAAAAGGGGTAAACGACTCAACCAGGAAAGGTATTTAAGCCCTTCCCTGCGAAAAACAGAAAACCGAAAATTGTTATACTTTTCTATCTGCTTGTAGAAGCGCTTACAGCAGCGCTTGCGGCAACATTTGTACAGACATTCATGCAGCACGATACACATCAGGAAAGTCGAGTTCGCCAACCATGATTAATGATATTTTGAACGAAACCCGCACCAAGATGAAATCCACGCTCAGCGTTCTGGAAGATGATCTGCACGGGATGCGCAGCGGGCGTGCCAGTCCGGCGCTGGTGGATCGCATTCAGGTGGAGTATTACGGGCAGGCGACGGAGATGCGCCAGCTTGCGGCCATCTCCACGCCCGAACCCATGCAAATCCTGATTCGTCCCTATGACGCGGGCGCGGTGAAGTCGATTGAAAAGGCCATCCGCGAAGCCAATATCGGCGTGAACCCGCAGATCGACAGCGGCGCGATTCGGCTCAACATGCCGCCGCTCACCCGCGAGCGCCGACAGGAGTTGGTCAAGGTGCTGCATCGCCGCCTGGAAGACGCCAAGATTTCCCTGCGCAATATTCGGCGTGGCGCGAACGACGACCTGCGCGAGTTCGAGAAGGAAAAGATGATCTCCGAGGACGATCTGGAACGCGGTGAAGCCGAAGTGCAAAAGCTGATTGAGGAATTCACAAACCGGATTGAGGAACTGGGCAAGAACAAGGAAAAGGAAATCCTGGAAGTCTAGTGTATAAAGACACCAGGCAAGAATGCGTAATCTTCCAATGCCGCACAGCACGAAGCAAAATACGTGGGCGTGGATAAAAGAAAGGCGGTACAGCGATGACCCTGCTGCGGACGACTCCGGTGGATGTATCTGAACAGCCGAATGAAGTGCCTTTGAGCGTTCCCCGGCATGTTGCCATTATCATGGACGGCAATGGACGCTGGGCGAAAGCACGCGGCCTCCCGCGCACGGAAGGCCACCGCCAGGGCAAAGAGAATCTGCGCCGCATTCTGGAAGCCTCGGTCGAGTTCGGAGTCGAGGTGCTCACGATTTACGCCTTCTCCACCGAAAACTGGGAGCGCCCGCCTTCTGAGGTCAGGGCGCTGATGGCAATCCTGAACCTGGTGCTGGATCAGGAAGTGCGCAAGCTGCATAAAAATGGCGTGCAGGTGCGGCATATTGGCAAAATGGACAACGTACCTACCCATTTGCAGGATAAAATCCGCCATGCTTGCGAGTATACTAAAAATAATACGCGGCTGATTCTGAATGTCGCCTTCAACTACGGTGGCCGCGACGAGATCGTCCAGGCCGTGCGCCGCATCGTCAGTGATGGCTATGCACCCGAAGCCATCACTGAACAACTCATCAGCAGTTACCTCTATACCGCTGATCTGCCCGATCCTGACCTCATCATCCGCACCAGCGGGGAACTGCGCGTCAGCAACTTCCTGATCTGGCAGGGGGCGTATTCCGAGTATTACGCCACCCCGGTCTACTGGCCGGACTTTGACAAAGAGGAATTGCGGAAGGCGCTGCTGGCTTTTGGGCAGCGCCGTCGTCGTTTTGGTATGACCGATGAACAGTTGGAGGCGGCAGAGGAATAGGCCGACCCAAAACCAATCGTAAAGAGTGGAGTGCAGACGAATGTTTCAAGACATCAGCCAGGTAAAGACGGCATTAGGGAATCAGAAGTATATCGCCTCCGACGAGATCTCGACGGTCATGTTCCTGGCGAATAAACTCGGTAAACCGCTGCTGGCGGAAGGGCCGGCGGGCGTGGGCAAGACCGAACTGGCGAAAGCCTGGGCGAAGGCCAGCGGGAAACCGCTCATCCGTCTGCAATGTTATGAAGGGCTGGACGAGAGCAAGGCACTCTATGAGTGGGAATATGCCAAGCAGATGCTCTACACGCAGCTTCTGCGCGACAAGCTGAGCCAGATTCTGTCGGACGCTTCCACCCTGACCGAAGCCGCTGACCGCCTCGCCAGCGAGGACAACGTGTTCTTCTCGGATCGCTTCCTGCTGGCGCGTCCGCTGCTCCAGGCAATTACGTCCGAACAGCCCGTCGTGCTGCTGATCGACGAAATCGACCGCGCCGATGCCGAATTTGAGGCCTTCCTGCTGGAAATCCTGAGCGATTTTCAGGTTTCCGTCCCTGAACTGGGCACGATTGTCGCCAAGCATCAGCCGGATGTACTGCTGACCAGCAACAACACCCGCGAACTTTCCGAAGCGCTCAAGCGCCGCTGCCTGTACCTGTTTGTGGATTACCCCTCGCAGGAGGCCGAACTGGACATTGTGCGGATGCGCGTCCCCGAACTGAACGCCAAGCTGGCGCAGCAAGCGGTGGAAGTGGTGCAAAATCTGCGCGGGATGGATTTGAAGAAAGCGCCGAGCGTGTCCGAAACCATCGACTGGGCGAAGGCGCTGGTGATGATTAACGCCGACAACCTCGATAAGAAAACGCTGGAAAACACGCTGACCGTCCTGCTCAAGCATGAGAGCGATGTGCAGAAGGCGCGCCGTTCGCTGGTGGATGGTGGCCGCCCACACCCGCTCGACCGCCGCACGGGGCGCACCTCCGGCAGCGGTGGCCGAAGCTGGAATTAAGACGCCTGTAAAGACAATTCATCCGGGCGACGTATAACCCGCCCGGATGCGTTCCCATTTCCACATCATCACACGTGGCTTGCTCCCTTACATCCTCGAACTTCCACTGTCGCACCTACCTTTTAGACTTCCTGATTTTCCAGTCTGTAAAATGTGAAGAGAAGGCCAGCAAATGCGACGTGCGTTACCTCAGCTTGCAATCTGGATTGTGGCGCTTTTGGCCGGAGGATGGGTATGGGTTGCGGCGATAAACACCGTGCTCAACCAACCCCCTCCCTTACGTCCGCTGTCACTGGACGCTGGAGCGGGAACGCCGCTTTCGGTCAATGACCTTCTCTGTGCAGACGGCAGCGCTTTTATTGACGCTGGAACCTACTGGTTCGGGCCGTGTTACTTAGAAGATCAGCCCGGAAAGCGTGTCATAATCCGCGTGATCCCGGCGGAAGCGCGGATTGATGCGCACTGGTCATTCGAGACCACGCCCAATGAAACGAACGATACGGTTGATTGGGGCATTCGGGTGATGGCAAGCAGTGAAGCGGGAACTCTGTTTGTGCAGTACGTCAGCTATTCCGACACTACACCCCCCGAACTGTTCGAGCGCTATTTTCTGCTGCATCCTGATCGGGTCGAAGAACTTCCCCCACCAGCAATCAATGCGCGTAACATGCGTGCAGCCGTGTGGGTGCGTGAAGGGGATGCCGAGCAGGTCAACGTCATCAGTATTCGCTCGGAGGACGATGGCCGAGAGGAGGCCCCGGATTGGCAGATTTACGTACCGGGGCAGGGCTGGCAGGTGCGCACCCTTCCGCAACCCGATGTGTGTGATGACTGTCGCCTGCAAACGGCCTATTATGAACCGGATGGCTGGCGGCTGCTCTATCTGAATATTCCCCAGGGAACTGCGTTTCCGCCATCTGATGATGAACAACCGCTCAGTCTGCCGCTTTCCTCGGTGATTCTGGCGGACGCAGAAGGTCAGGTGCTGCCGCTGGAACTGGCCTCCAACCAGTTGAGCGACCCGACGGGCGTCTCGCTGGTTGTGGTGCCAGGGTTGTTTGAGCCGGCTGTTGGCAATGTTATCAACTATATCAGCTACCTGAATTTTCAGGAACACGACGCGGTTCCTTATGTATATCGTGATGGCACGTGGCAGCCGTTCGCGCTTCCTCCCGCGTCAGTTTATGAAGATGTTGCGGTGTTGGACGATTTCTTTCTCACACAGTACGGCATCGCACAGCGGTTCGACGGACAGCAAAGCCGCTGGCAGCCCCAGATCAGGGCATATGCAGAGCCGTCTGGTGAGCTGGCCTTATTTCAGATCAGCGAGCGCTGGCTGCGACTGGAAATGCTGCAAAGCCAGGAAGCGACACTGCGGGAAGGGGACGCCGCGCTGACGCTGCGAAACTCGCTTTTCCCGTTCTATGCCATCCTCTTCCCCGCCACCAACAACGACCTGTGGTGGGTTGATTCCACCATCGGGCCAGGCGGGTCGATGCGTCTTGATGACACTCTGAGGCGCGTTGATGCAGTAAACGCTTTCGAGCGGGTGGTGATTGCGCTCAATGAAGACGGGCCGGTCTGGTGGGGGAACGCGAAAACGGCAGGAATGTTCGGGTTAGCAGGACTGCCACTGCTGATTGTGCTTTTTGTAATTCTGCGACGGCGTGCGCTGGGATGGGACTGGGCGTGGGTTCCGCTGCTGTATGTGATTGTCGTGCTTCTCACGTCGGAACCGATTCAAACCTTCGTGAACGCGCTTTAACGTCAATAACGCGACTTATAAATGCAAAAGACACGGCACCCCGTGTCTTTGCTGAGTGCTAAAGGCTGATCGCTTACGCGCTACGAAATCATCGAGCGCAGCATCCAGGCCATTTTGAGGTGACGTTCGATCAGCCCGGTCAGATAATCCTCGGCGGCGACATCATCATAGTCGTCGTCAATCGTGTCACAGTCCGACCGCAAATTCTGGATCACCGCTTCATGATCGGCCACCAGCCGGGCGATCATTCCGTTGGCATCCGGCACGACACCGGGTTCTTCCTTCAGGCGGGCGATCTGCAAAAACTCCGCCAGCGTTCCCGGCGCGACCGACCCATAGCTGCGGATGAATTCGGCGGTTTCGTCAATCACCTCGCCCAGTTCGTTGTACTGCTCCTCGAACATCAGGTGCAGGGCGCGGAAGTGCGGCCCGGTCACGTTCCAGTGATAATTCTGCGTCTTCGTCCGCAGCACGATCTGGTCGGCCAGTGTCGCGCACAGGATGTTGACGATCCCCTGCCGCGCCCCGTCTTCCAGGCCGATATTGGCTTTCAGTGCGCCCGATGAAATCGACGCGATATTCTCGCTCATGAAATTTTCTCCTTCTCCCACCAATGCCGCCTTGAACCTAACAGCGACAGGTCAATGGCAGGTGAGATGTGCATGAAACGGCTGTGAACTTCGCTTAAGGCGCCACTTATGGCACGACAAATGGCGTTTCGAGAACCTGATAACCGTTGCCCACCAGACCACCGCTGCTGTAGCCACCCGGCCCGGCGGACTGCACCGCCAGATAAGTCTCACCCGAAGGCAGCGCCAAAGCAAAGGTGATGCTGCACTGCGCTCCGTTCTGGCAGTTCAAGGCGGTGGAGGAAACCCACTGCAGAGAGTAAGTCTGCACCGCGTTGTAACTCCCGATCCATACCGAATACCAGGTCGCGCCGGGGACTCCGTCCCAACTGACCGTCACCTGTCCGCCGCTGTATGAAGCGCTCATCTCATCCACCAGCGCGGGCGGCGCAAAGTCCAGCACGAAATCCCCCGGTTCATTAGTCGCGTCGGGATTCGTCGGGCCGCCGTATCCATTCCCAAACGATCCGCCCCGGCTGACTCCGCCGTCGCCTTCCGCGTTGATAAAGACCGAATAGCTGCCGTTGGCAAAGATCATCGCATCGGTCAGCAGGGCGCAGATGCCGCTGGCACAGTTCAGCATGGGTTCGCCTTTCGTGTGGTAGGCACCATACGCCCAGGCATTGGCCGTCCAGTTGTAAATCGCCACGAAGAAGCGCTCGGCGTTGGCGTCATCATTCCAGCGGATTGTTGGCCTGCCCTGATTGATGCTGACCTGAATATTGGTGGGCACTGCCGGGTCGGTCAGCGTGTTGATGCGGAACGGCCCGCCGCTCCAGCCATTATTGAACTCGCCACCGATGCTGAATCCACCTGGTCCGAGTCCCTGCACGAAAGCATAGTAGTCCGTGTCCTCTGTCAAATCCTGCGGCAGGTCGAAGGCGCAGCTTGTCCCGGTCAGACTCCCACAGACCTGTGCTCTGGTCAGCCATTGATCGAAAATAGAGTTGTTGGGGAAGCTCACCGCTGGGGCAATATACAACCGATAGCGCGTAACACCTGTCGTGGCTGTCCAGGTAAAGCGGGGGCGCAATGTGTTCGTCTGGCTGATGCTGACGTTCTGCGCGGCGGAAGGCGCAGGTGTATTCAGCGTAAAGGAATAGGCGCCGTCCCACCATGATGAACCGTTGGCGCGTAAAAAGACGTAGTGCAGGCCGTTGTAGAGGCGGGCGTTTTCGTTAGCGTTGGGCTGGGTGGTGGGTTCGATGGCGCAGGTGTTGCCTTCGCAAACCGTGTCCGCATCCAGAACGCCGCTGTAGTACAGAGGATTGTCATAGGGCGGCGCGAACTGATCGGCACGAAACACCGCGACCTCATACGTCTCCGCCCCGGTCACGTGCTCCCATTCATAGGCGGGATTGCCATAGGGCAGGGTAATGGTGTTCGTGGGCGCATTCAGCCGCAGGGCATGGTCGATGCGATACACCGCGCCGCTGCGATAGTCCAGCACATACAGTTCGCCACTGGCATCTTCCCCAAAGGACGAAATGCGCAGATCGGTGTCGAGGAAAACGGTGGGCGTCCATGTATTGCCCTCGCGCACGGCAGACCAGATCGTCCCCTGGCAGAAGTCGCCGTAGAAATAGCGCCCCTGGAGTTCAGGCATAGCGCTGCCCCGGTAAACATAACCGCCTGTGACGGAACAGCCTTCCGAACGCCCGTACTGGATAATCGGGAAAATCGTGCCGGGGAGGCTGCCGCCGTTAAAGCTGCTGCTGGCCTCATACACGTTCCAGCCGTAGTTCCAGCCGCGCCCGCTGCCCGCAGGCTGGAAGTTGATTTCCTCGTAGAGGTTCTGCCCCACATCCGCGATATACAGGTCGCCCGTCGCGCGGTCAAAGCTGAAGCGCCAGGGATTGCGTAACCCGCTCGACCAGATTTCTGGCAGGCCGTTGACACCGTTGGCATAGGGGTTCGTGGGCGGAATCGCGTAGGGGCTGCCGCTGTTCACATCAATCCGCAGCAGATCACCGAGCATGCTGAAGGTGTTCTGCCCATGACCGAGCGGGTCGCCACCGCTGCCACCGTCGCCCATACCGATGTAGAGATAGGAGTCCGCGCCGAAGGCCAGCATCCCCCCGTTGTGATTGCTGTAGGGCTGTGCCACGTTCAGCAATGGCAATCGGCTGTTGACGTTGGCAAGATTGGGGTTCCCCGCCGACACCTGAAAACGCGCGATCTCGGTTCCCGCGTCCGCTGCCGTATAGCTCACGTAAAAATAGCCGTTGCTGGCATAGCTGGGATGGAAGGCCATGCCGAGCAGACCGCGCTCAGAGGCATCATCGCGCACGAGGTCGGTGATGTCCAGGAAGGGCTGCGCCAGCAGCGACCCATTCTGAACGATGCGAATTCGCCCTGGTTGTTCGAGGATGAACAGGCGTGCATCACCCGGCGGGCTGGTGAGGAACGTGGGTTTGGTGAGGTTTCCGCCCGCGACAATGGGATGCAGGACATAGCGGGGCGGTGTCCCCTGGGCGTTGATGGAACGTGGGACAAGCACAATAAGCGTACACAACAGAACCAGAAAAAATGTAAATTTACCCTTCAAGCCCAGAGACCTTTCTACATTTTCAGAACGGGGTGGGATGTCAGCAGTGGAGTATTGGAAAGCAATGATTGATTTTAGAATTGTAGCGCAGATGATACTCACGCTGGCAGTGGTACAAAGGTGGGGAGGGGTGGTTAAGACCACACACCCCTTTATCTGTTTTGATCTTAAGCTGGAGACTTGTTAGCCAGCTTCGCGCTCACAGACTCGCGGGGTGCGCCGTCGGGCAGCAGACCGAGCGTGAGCGACTCGACATAAATATCCATCTCCCAGGGGATCGACACGTTCTCGACGGTGATTTCCGCGTCGGACATTTCCACACCCGTGTTGCGGACAATGGCAAACGGCGTGGCTTCGTCGCGTTCGCCCATGACCATCTGGGCGCACACCGCGATCTGGTCAGCGATGCCGCGCTGTGTCACCTGCATCGGATTGCCGAACAGGTCATTCTTGCCGCGCTCGTCCTGGATGGGTGGGAAACCCGCCGTCGCCAGCGCCACGCCTGTCGTCCCCCACCGTCCCGGCATGAGCCAGCTATCCGTGAGGATCACACCGACCGTCGCGCCAAGACGCTCTCGAATAGCCGTCCGAATGTGCGCGGCAGTCTGGTACGGCTGCGCGGGGAACAGCACAACGTTGCCGCTGGGGATGTTGGAGCGATCTAGCCCCGCGTTGGGGGAGATGATGCCGTCCTTGTGCGTGAGCAGGAAGCCGAGCGGAATCCCGCCGAAGACGTGATCGGCCTCCTGCAAAACCAACTGCACCATCTGCGGATTCATGTTGTAGCGCACCGCGATTTCGGTGGCCTGGTCGCTGATGAGCACATCGTCCAGCGGCACAATCCGGCCTTCGCTGATGGCGGCGTATTTGCTGGAAACGGCCAGCACATCGCCGTCCTGCAAGGTTTCGCCCGCCGCGGCAATCGACGCGGTGATGACAGTGTGGAGATCAAAACAGTCCTGCTGCACCGGTGCCTGTACCGGGATGACCATCAGCGGTTGTCTTTGCATGGGAACCCATCCTTATTCAAACGTAACGAAAAAACGAAGGACGCGGATTGGTCGCGTCCTTAAGAAGGACGTGATGCGGTTTAGCTTAGACCTGTGCCGGGGCCTGTGCAAGAGACAGTTAACCGTCTCATTCCTCGTCTAACGGGCGGTCTTTGCGATAATCCGGCCCGTGCAGCAGCTTAAAGCCGCCAATCAGAAACACCATCGTCACCAGCATCATCACGCTACCACAGATGAACTGCTGCGCTTCATTCGGGGTCATTTCATTCGATCCTGCTCCAGTAGCCCGAAATCATAACACAGCAGGCGCTTTAACAGAATGTGGATGGTTATTGAAGCTGACTGCCCCTGCCGCTACAATCGCAGCTTTGTGCCTCGCTTTTCAAAGGCCGTTCAATGGCTGCCCTGCTCAATACACTGCTCAATGTCATCACGCCGATTCTGCTGATCGTCGCGCTCGGTGCGCTCTATGGCCGCGTTTTCCAGCCCGACCCGCGCCCGCTGTCCAGCATCGTCATCTACCTGTTTTCGCCGTTTCTGGTGCTGGAAAGTTTAGCCAACGCCGAACTCAGCACGGAGATGGGACGGCTGATGCTGCTGGTCGTGCTGCTGTCATTTGTGATGGCGCTGATCGGGTTGCTGACAGCGGGCGGCTTAGGCCTGGAACGGCGGCTGGCAAGCGGCTTTACGCTGGCCGTCGTGCTGATTAACGGTGGCAACTATGGCATCCCGTTCAGCGAATTTGCCTTTGGGGAAACCGCCCGGCCTTACGCGGTGGTCTATTACGTAATTTCGGCACTGATGACCAACCTGCTCGGTGTGTATATCGCCTCGCGGGGGAGTGTTTCCGCGCGGGAAGCCGTTATAAACATCTTCAAAGTGCCGCTGATGTATGGCACGATCATCGGGCTGGGATTGAACCTGACCAATACGCCCCTGCCGCTGCCGATTGCCCGCACTGTCGGGCTGCTGGCGGATGCGACCATTCCAGCTATGCTGGTCGTCCTCGGCTTGCAATTGAGCCGGGCGCATATTCGCGGACAACTGCGGCTGATCTCGACCGCGACCGCCGCCCGTCTGGTGATTTCGCCGATTGTGGCCGTTGTGCTGGTGGCGCTGCTCAGCCTGAACGGAGTCGCGGCACAGGTGGCGATTTCCAGTTCGGCCATGCCGACCGCCGTGATCGCCAGTATTATTGCCACCCAGTTCAACAGTGACTCCGAATTCGTCACCAGCGTGATTGTGTTCTCCACGCTGTGCAGTGTGTTGACGCTGAGTGTGCTGGTGACACTGCTGACGTGAGTTCCAGTAAAAGGAGCGATGAGCGATGAGGGTGTTGAACTTCGATGGATGCTCTGAAGACCCGAAAGCGCTTGAACCACAGAGGCACGGAGAACACAGAGCATTTTGTTCAAATTCCTGGCGAAGGCGAAATTTCGCACGTCGGGTTCAATTTATTCTTGACACTCGTTTAAGGCTTGTCCGGTATTGAGTTGGCGCTTTTCCGCCCTCACCCCCCGACCCCCTCTC
>JANRLJ010000053.1:0-13557 GCA_033762735.1 bacterium
AAGCAGAACGCAACGCCGCTCAGGCGACCATTCACTGGCGTTTCACCACCGGCGATGCACGTGTCCGATTAGCCCGGCTTTACCCGGCGCTCGAATCAGCCAAGACGATATCTTCTAATTCCTAATTAGACTGACCACTAGCTCAAAACCATCAGAAATTATATATCAAAGCATTGGCAGAGTACGCCGATCACAAATCTCCTTTTCAGCAGGTTCATAGCAAAATCGTGCAATCTTTATCCAAGTTTGAGCATCTTGTCAAACAGGATGGACAGGAAACCAGTACAGACATTTTTAATAATGCTAACAACGCTTCTGTGTGGGTCAAGAAGTAATCATCAGCCTGTTTTCTCTAATGACGCAACTACATAGGAGAGACCAAACTCACAGCGGATGCTTCAATTGATCTGCAACTATAGACGATTTACAACGACGGAATAATGACTGAGTTTTAGAAAAACACCCAGACGTGAGAAAGCTTATACGTCTAGTTCAACTAGACGTATGGTTGGTTACTCGCAATTGTCTAGTTCAACTAGACAATTCATCGCCCTCAGACGTCTAGTTCAACTAGACATCTGCCCAGATGTTAAACTCAATTGTACATCTGCCCAAACGCAATCCCGATTGATGCTAAAATAATCACAGGTAATGCTTAACATGGAGTCATGATGCAGAAGACGCCTGTACGCTCTATCTTCGGTGAGATCACCGATTTTCTCGCTACAAATCCTACCCCTGAAGCGATTATCGCCTATCGTCTGCCCGATGATCTTGAGGAACGGGCGCACGACTTGCTGGAGCGCAACGGCGAGGACGAACTGACGCCGGAAGAACGAGAGGAACTGTGGGACTTTGTTCGGATCGATGAGTTCATGTCCTTGCTGAAAGCGAAGCTCAGGCTCAAACTTAAGCAGGATCAGGGATGAGTATTTCGCCGACCCAGAGAAAAGCGGTTATTGAGCGATCAGGGGATTGTTGCGAATATTGTCGACTAGCTTCAGTGAGTGTCACAATCCCCTTCCACGTAGATCATGTTATTCCAATAAAACACGGTGGCACTGATGACTTTGAAAATCTCTGTTTCGCTTGCTTCAAATGCAACGCGCACAAGGGGTATGATTTGACAGGCTTCGATCCGCTCACGAGTGAAATTACACGCCTTTACCATCCACGTCAGCAGCGTTGGGAAGAGCATTTCACTCTTGAGGACAATCTGCAAATTATTGGAATCACAGCGGAAGGTCGTACAACAGTACAACTGCTCCAAATTAACAACGAAGAACGGATTGAACATCGGCAGATACTTGCAGAACTTGGTGAGTATCCCTGTATCAAAGATTAGGTTTGCTACTCCCTCAATTCCACATCTGCTGTTTGCACACTTCTCACATTTTTTTGCTACACTCTGAGTATGATCCCGATGTGTTCAGGAGGATGTACACATGGCTGAACAGGGGTATGCGATTGAGCAGGATTTAAAAGAAGCGGAGGCGATGGCGAAGTCGCTCGTGCCCTATGTGCATGAGGAGCCGCTCTATGGGCAGGCGGGCGGTGGCGGATTCTTCTCCAAGCTGCCGAGCCTGACGGTCGGTGCGCTGCTGATGCGGCTGCGACGGCTGGAAGCCCAGCGCGACACCATGACGCCTGCGCAGCAAAGCCGCCTGGATGCGGTGCAGACAAGGCATTCGGAAGTCCTCAAGGAATGGCGGATGCACTACGAGAAGAAGATGCTGCGCGAGGCCAATTCCCGGCTGGACGCGATGGGGCAGTTCTTCGAGGAATGCAATCAGAATCCGCGTTCGTGTGCTGGAAATTACGGTGTGGAAGCCTCCCGCCGCACGATTGTGCAGGAACTGGTGCTGGCGATGCAGCAGATGGGCATCGCGGACGACGACCTGCAAACCAAGCTGCGGGCGGTCGATGGCAAGCTGCGCCGCTATGTGCAGCCGAGTGACTTTGTGTGGGATGCGTCCTTGCAGCCCTACTACCCACAGCGGGATTTCTGGTGGCTGTATACCCGTCCACAGGCACAGTAACCGTTCGGCATACCGCCGTCTGGCCGTCGCTGCTGGTGCTGCTGATTCTGACGGCGGTGGTCATCCTCGGCGCTGCCTGGCGTGATCTGTACAGTGCAGAAGCGCACAGCCTGTACCTCGTCCGTGATTCGCTCCCCCTCAATGTTGCCCCGCGAGACGCGCTGCGTGCGCTGCGAACGAACGTCACCGACATGCTTGATCGTGCTGGCGAACGATCACCGCTTGTGCTCCCTTATGCGGTTGTGCTGGATGCGTGGTCGCTGCTGACCGGGGAGCACATCTTCACTGCCCGCCTGTTTTCGGCGCTGTGCTATCTGCTGCTGGCTTCGCTGTGGATGCGAGTCATTCTGCGCGGCGGTGCATTCGGGCTGGTGGTCGCGCTGATTGTCGGCGGACTGGCCTTTTTTGCGCGAGAGGCCAGCGGATGGATGCTGCTCCTGCTGGTGATTGGAATGCTGTTGAGATGGATTGCAGGGTGGCGTAAGGATTTTGAACCGCACAGGCGCAGAGGACGCGGCGGTGATTTGCTGTCCCCTCCCCTGCGCCCCTCCCCAACGCTCTGGAGAGGGGATGCGGGTGGGGTAAAACCCACACCCAGGATTGCAATTCCTTTGACCGTGTTTGCAGCGATGATCGCAGTGCTGCTTCGCCCATCCGCACCAGACTGGCAGAATGCGATTGCAGCGGTCAATGTGGAGCGTGACTCGACCGTCCCCGCCCTGATAAATTACCCGCCCTCCCATCCGCTGGCCTATTATGATCTGCAACTGCAAACCCGGCTGCGGCATGGGATTACGCTGGACCTGGGTTGGAACGCTTTTACGGAAGATCAACTGCGGCAGGTGATGACCGCGATACAGGGCAGCGAAACGGTGTGGACAATGCTCGACACAGAAAATGCGCAGACTCCGCGCCTGCTGGAACTGATCGGCGAAAGCCACACGCCCGCCCGTGAACTGCGCGTCGGGAATATTGTCCTGATGCGCTGGGACGGGCTGTAGACACTACATAAGGAGAAAACCACTTGGCGCTGCGAAAATGGTGGATGGGCTTGGCTGCATCCCTGGGCCTGGGCGGCGGGGCCGCTTATACCTATGGGCGGTTTATCGAACCGGAGAACATTGAAGTCACCGAGCATGACGTACTGCTGCCGCATCTGGACGCGGAATTTCACGGCTACCGGATCGCGCAGATCAGCGATATTCATTTCGACAGCTACATGACACGGGCACGGCTGGAAAAAATCGTCGAGAAGGTCAACGCACAACATCCTGATCTGATCGTCTTTACGGGCGATTTCATCACCCACCACATCCGCTACGTGATCGAAGACCTGACCGAAGCGCTGCGCGGCCTTCATGCGCCGGATGGGGTGCTGGCTGTCCCCGGCAACCACGACCACAAAAAGGCGCTGGAGATCGTCAAGCTGCGGCAGATGATGCGCGATCTGGGCATTCACGATCTGAGCAACACCGTCTGTACCATCCGGCGGGAGAACGCCGCCCTGCATATCGCCGGTGTGGACAGCATGATCGCGCGGCGGGCACGGCTTGATCTGGCGTTAGCCGCGCTTCCTTCCAATGGCGCAGCAATCCTGCTGGCGCATGAGCCGGATTTCGCCGACATTTCACAGGCGACGCATCGCTTCGACCTTCAGCTTTCCGGCCATACACACGGCGGGCAGATTCGGCCTCCGCTGCTGGGTGCGGTTTCGGCGGTACTGCCGCGCTACGGACGGCTGTACGTGATGGGCATGGTGAAGGTGGATGACCTGCTGGTGTATATCAATCGAGGGCTTGGGACGGTGAGCGTTCCGCTGCGCATCAACTGCCGACCGGAAATTTCGGTCTTTACGCTGCAATCGCCCTTTTACGATGCGGGCAAGCAGTACTCCAATGCGCTGGGCTGGCATCACGAATCCCCTAAGACTTAAGGGAGCGTTGTTGCATTTTCGGGTTACAATCGCGTTATCAGCATCAAACACACGCTCTGCGAGAACTGCATGATTGATAACCAAACGCTCGAAATGCTGGTCAGCGAAGATGTCGAAGAACGCAAACGCGCAGTCACCCAACTGGCGAAGACCAGAAGCCGCGAAGCACTGAAAGTTCTGGCAGAGGTCTACCGCGATGACGAGAGCCAGGAAGTGCGTGACTTGGCGCGGAAGGGCGGCCTTTATATCAGGAAATTTCTGGAGGATGGGGCTGCCGCAGGTGCAGTGGCGACCGCAGCGCCCCCTGCCCGCCCCGCACCACGCCCGGCAGTGCAACCAGCGCAGAGCGCTCTGGCACAGAACAACGATGATCTGGAAGACATTGACCCGTTTCCGAAGCGCAAATCCCGCCCAGTGACGGTGGAAGTCTCCCGCGAGGCAGAAAAACGCGCCAAAGAGCTGACCAAATCTGCGCTGGATTATCACATGCGTGGGGATAACGAGCGTGCCGCGCAGCAGCTTCGCAAGGCGCTGCAAACCAATCCCAGTCTTGTCCAGGACTCCTACACGGCGTCGCTGGCTGCCACCATTACCGGGCTGGAAGGCACGGAGGCGGTGGAAAGCCTCGCGCCCGATGACGAGATGCTGCGGCAGATTGCCCGGCGCGGCAAAGGCAACACGACCGGGCAGGCCTTGATGGCCTATGTCGTGCTGATGAGTGCAGTGCTGGCGCTGGCGGGCTACTTCATGTTTCCCTGGATTGATCTGGCGCGGATTCCCATTCCGGTCGATGAAACGCTGGCCGGCGAATTTGCCGAGGTTGATACGCTCGGCGAGGGGCTGAGCGCGATCCGGGATGTTTTGAATGATCCGGGGATGCAAACGCTGATCGCCTCCGGTATGGCACAGGCCGCCACCGCGCAGTCGGGGGTGCCGCTCGACCAGGCACAGATCGAGACGCTGATCGATACCATCAACAGCCTCCGCCTCGGCTTTTCGGGGCTGGATACGACAATGGTGCTGACCGACCTGCGCAGTGTCATCGACGTGATTGGGCTGCGTCCGCTGGTGGATGGCTTCCTGATTCCGCTCACGGCCTCCATCGGCGTTGATGCAGAAGAAACCCGGACGACTCTCTATGAATCCACGCGCATCAACGACAGCGCGAATTTCGTCCTGTTCCTGATTCCGGCGTCAGCGGCGGCTTCGCTGCTCATTGGCTTTTTCCTGCTGCGCCACGCGACCGTCGGGCTGTGGGTAGGGGCGATTGTGATCGGGCTGCTCGGCATTGGGCCGCTGGCTTATTTTTATGTGCGCACCCTCGACCAGATCAACGCCCTGCTGAACACCGCAGCGGACGCTGCCCAGGCCGCGACGACCATCGCGCCGCAGGTGGGGGTGAGTGACCTTCCCGCGTTCCAACTGCCGACCGCCGATCAACTGATTGGGCTGGGCTTCTGGGTGACGCTGGGGGGGATGCTGGTGGTCGCGCTGCTGCCGTTTATCGCCATGATTTTCATGCCCGCCCCCACAAACCAGGAATAAACCCACTGCTTATGAAAAATAAGTAAAATCCTGACGGAAACCTAACACAAAGCATGAAATGCCTCTATTATGAGATGAGTTTAGATGTTGCATCAACGAAACCTTATTTTGATAACAATATTATTTGTCATATAATGATTTCGCAGATCGCATCTTGAGGCATTGTGCTTGCAATCCGCCGGGAGCCGAACTACTTTGATCGACGAATCCATCCTCGAAGCGCTGGTCAGCGATGACGAAAGCGAACGCATCCAGGCTGTCAAAGAACTGGCGCGTACCCGAAGCCGGGAAGCCCTGGCCTATCTGGTTGAAGTCGAGCGCGATGATGAAAGCTCGGAGGTGCGCGACCTCGCCCGCAAGGCTGTGCAGTATATCCAGAAGGCGATTCCGGCGGAAAAGCTGAGCGCTTCCGTGCGCACCACGACAGGCTCCACTCGCTATGCGGTGTATGAACAGGAAGACGAGCAGGAAAGCGTCCCACAGCGCCAGCGCGACCAGGCGAAGGACTTCTTCAATCAGGCGCTCGATTTTCATGCGCGGGGGGACAACAGCCGCGCCTCTGACCAGCTAAGCCGCGCCCTCAAGACCAACCCGGCATTGGCGCGTGACCCGTATGTGCTGAGTACGGCAGCGTCGATCACAGGCGAGGACGGGCATGTGGCCGTCGCGCAGTTGATGAAGGAGAAGACGGCCAAGCGCCCGAAGGCTAATCCGGCACTGGCAGAATGGAGCGATGCCGCTGTCGAAGTCGGCCTCTATGGGATGGTCAGCGCGGGGGCGTCCTTCGCCATTCTGCTGATACTTTCGGCGATGCTCAGACCGTATGTGATCGACTCCGCTTTTGGCGAACTGCTGCGCAACACGCGCTTTTTCGTCGTGTTCGCGCTGGCAATTGGAGTCATCTCGATCCTTTATCTGGGGCTGCAAAGCGTGTTCATCCACTTTGTCGCAACCGGGATGCTGAACGGTGATGGTCAGTTAGCAGGTCTGGTCCGGCGCACGGCGCTGGTCAGCACGCTTGTCACCATCGCTGTGACCATCTATGCCGGGATTCTTCTTTACGTGATTCCGCGTGAAGCCATATCGGGCATTGCTTACGATATGGATGCTCTACTGCGCGTGAGCCAGCTTTACAGCAGCGCCAATGCCAGTTATGCCCCTGACACAACCATGTTGACGGGTTCGGTGGTGGAAGCGATCAACGCTGTCACCAATGTGGTTTGTCTTGGGCTGGTGGGTAGTCTGGTGATTCTGTATTTTTATGGACGAGCGATTGGGCGTTCCTACCGTTTCGGCGCAGGGCGAGGCATCGTGGCCTACCTCATCAGCTATGTCATCCTGCAATTTGTCGGCGGATTGATCGCCACGCCTTTTTCCAGTGCGATTTTCAGCACCGCCCTGCGCTTCATCTGATCGGATAAATTCCCGCAGGAGCGACGCGGTGAGTCGCCCCTGTGGTCTTGTGTAGGGGCGCAGCATGCTGCGCCCCTACGGTTATTCAAGCCAGTTTATACCTACATTAAAGCGTAATCACCACTTTCCCGGTGGACTGCCGCCGCATCAGCGCATGATAGGCTTCAGCAGTCTGTTCCAGCGGATAGGTGGCGGAGATATACGGTTTCAGTTTGCCCTCACTGTACCAGCTGAGCAGCGTCCGCAGCGATCCGCTGAGCACCTGTGGATCGCGCCCGGCATAAGCGCCCCAGAATACGCCCACAATCGAGCAGTTTTTGACCAGCGCCAGATTGGCGGGCACCTGCGGAATCGTTCCGCTGGCGAAGCCGATGACGAGCGCTCGTCCTTCCCACGCGACCGAGCGGAGCGCCTGCTCGAACAGGTCGCCGCCCACCGGGTCATAGATCACGTTCACGCCCTTGCTGCCGACGATCTCTTTGAGGCGGTCGCGCAGATTTTCGCTGCTGTAGTTGATGAGGTGCGCCGCGCCGTACTGCTGCGCCAGCGCCAGTTTTTCTGGTGTGCTGGCAGCAGCAATCACGGTTGCACCCATAATGCTGCCGATCTCGACCGCCGTCAGGCCGACCCCGCCCGCCGCGCCCAGCACCAGCAGCGTTTCGCCCGCTTTCAGCCCGCCGCGATGGTCGAGCGCCAGATGCGAGGTGCCATAGGCAATCGGGAAGGCGGCAGCGGTAGGAAAATCCATATTGGGCGGCATGGGCAGCAGCATGGCCGCTTTTGTGGTGACTTCTTCCGCCAGCCCGCCCCAGTCGCAGATGCCCATCACACGGTCGCCCGATTTGAGATGGCGCACCCCTTCGCCCACGTCCATTACTTCGCCCGCGATTTCCATCCCCGGCGAAAAGGGAAACGGTGGCCGCACCTGATACTGCCCGGCGATCATGAGTGTATCGGCAAAGTTCACGCCACAGGCACGGACGCGCAGCCGCACCTCGCCTTCGCCGGGGGCGCACCCTTCGATGTCGTGCATCACTAAGGTGGAGGGGTCGCCCCAGGCATTACAAATCATCGCTCTCATAAGTCTTTTCCCTGAATGTGATTTCAATTCGATGCTACAACAAACGATTTTAACCACAGAGTGCACAGAGGACACGGAGATGCAGTTATAGGGAGTAGTGAAAATCAGGGATGTGTACGGGCGTAGCGCGCTACGCCCCTACCAATGATGTCCTCGAAATTCACCACTCCTGCAGTTATAAAAGATCGAGTGCCTGCATCATCGTGAACGCGATTTCATGCGGTGCGTCGATATCGCCTGCGTTGCACAGCACGACCGCCGTAAGCTGCGGCTGTGGCATATACAGCAGCGACGAGGCAAACCCGGCAATCCCGCCGTTATGCCCATAAAACTGCCCGCGCGGATCATCCAGCAGGAACCAGCCGAGGCCGAGGCTGAAATTCTGGCTGCGCTCGTTGGCCGTCTGTGAAGGGTGCGGCGTCCACCACAGGCGGCGAAACTCGGCATTGAGCACCGTGTCGTTGAACCACGACGCCCGCCACGCCAGCAGGTCACGCACGGTCGAGAGCAGTACGCCCGCGCTGAAGGTGTTGCTGATGTCGTAAAACGGCTTATTCTGAAAGTCGCCATCACGGTAGAGATAGCCCTGTGCGCGGTGGGGAATGATGCGCGCATAGCCATTGGCCGTCGTCTGCCGCATGTTGAGCGGCGCGAAGATCAGCTTATCCACCATGTCGCCAAACGACTTGCCGCTCAGGCGCTCAATGAGCAGGCCAAGCAGATAGTAACCCGTGTTGTCGTAGCTGTAGCGCGTCCCTGGCGTGAACGTCAGCGGCAGTTCGCGCACCAGATCAAGGACTTCGGCAGGCGTTTTGTCGTAGCGAGTCAGCGTCCAGTAGCGGTCAATGCTGGTATAGCTGGGGATGCCGGACTGATGCGTCAGGCAGTGGCGGATGGTGATCGCTTTCCAGGCTTCCGGCAGATCATCGAGATAATCCGAGAGGCGATCATACAGCGCCGCATTGCCTTCCTGAATCAGCCGCAGGAGCGCCTGTGCCGTGAACAGCTTGGTGACGGAGGCGATCTCAAACACCGACTCGGCTGTTACAGGAACATCATGTTCCAGGTTGGCGCGGCCATAATAACCCTCATGCACCAGCGCATCGCCCTGCATGATGCCAACGGCAAGGCCGGGGATATGCTGCTCGGACATGAGCTTTTCGATCACGGGTTCGATCAAGAGTCGTCCTTCCCTTTATGTTGAGAGGATAAACCGCTAAAAGCCAACGGCTAACCGCTATCCCCGCCACCACTCCACGCGGTTATGCGGCGACAGGGCGGCCACGTCCAGCCACCCGTTCGACTCCGGCAAAAGCCGCACGAAAAAGGAATCGAGTTCACCCCGCAGGGCGGTGATCTGCGATTGATGTTCCGGCGCATCCATGCGGTTGACCGTCTCACGCGGGTCGGCCTGCAAATCAATGAACAGCGGCGGATCGTCCGTCAGGCGTGTGACCAGCTTAAAGCGTTCGTCGCGGATCATGCGCGTGGTCATGTATTCGATGATCTGCCTGCGTTTCCACTCGCGCACGTACCCGCCCCTGAGCAGCGGCAGAAAGCTGCGCCCCACATAATCGTGGTCACGCGCAAATGTGACACCTACCAGCGCCAGAATCGTCTCGAACAGGTCGGTATGATCGACCATCTCCGCCCGCTGCTGCCCGGCCACGAACTGCCCCGGCCAGCGCAGAATCAGCGGGACGCGGATGCTTTCTTCCAGCATATTGGGCGGACGTGTCGAATTCGTCTTCCCCCACAGCCCATGATGGCTGGCGTTCAGGCCATGATCGGCGGTGTAGATCAGCGCCGTCTGCTGGTTGATCTGCTGCGTATCCAGTTCGTTCAGGATGCGCCCGACCGCGATGTCGATATGCTCGACCGCCGCATAAACCTGCGCCAGCGCTGCCCGGCGGTTGTCGCGTGTTTTAAAGGTCGCCTCGCCTGCCATTGCGCTGAAGGGATACACTGCGTCGGCGGGAATATCCGCGAAGGCGCTGGTTTCATGCTGCGCGGCCAGATAATCGGGATGGCCTGACCAGGGGCTGTGTGTCCCGGTGAAGGCGACCAGCAGAAAGAAAGGGCGATCCATAGGGCGCGTCCGCAGGAATTCGACCACCTTTTCCGCGAACAGATCGGTTTTATAGTCGGGATGGATGGCAGGTTCATCGCCCTCGTAAAAGTCATGCTGGCCGTGATGGCCGGACATGGCGTGCTTGCCCACGCTGAACCAGAAATCGAAGCCGCGCGCGGGAATGCCTTCCTGTCCACAGTGCCACTTGCCCACCAGCCCGACATAGTAGCCCTGTGCGCTCAGCAGCGCGGCCAGCGTCGGCGTGCTGCCCAGGCGGTCGATCTGATCGTATTCCTCGATATGCGAGTCGATGTAGTCATGGATGCCGTGCTGCGAGGGATACAGCCCGGTCAGCAGCGAGGCGCGGGCGGGCGAACATACCGGGCAGGGCGTGAAGGCGTTGCGCATCAGGACGCCCGTTGTCGCCAGATAATCCAGCGCGGGCGTGTGAATTTCCTGATTCCCGTAGCAGCCGAGCGCCCACTGCGCGTGATCGTCCGTGATGAACAAAATCAGGTTGGGTGACTCTGGTAGCGACATTTTTACCTTTGGCTGGAAATGTTTTCCTCTGTATAACTCAAGTGAATTTTTCCAATCCTCACCCCCGTCGCTGACGCGACTCCCCCTCTCCATTGCAATGGAGAGGGGGTTGGGGGGTGAGGACTAACGTAAAAGACTTACCTGTGATGACTTCGCAGCTCTACTTTATCCATTCTTACTCAGAAGAGCCGATCAAGATTCACGTTCCGTGTTAACAACACCCATCATTCCCCTGACCCGCGCAGCGTGACCAGTTCGTGCGGCTGCATCGCCAGCAGGAACGTGTCCACACCGTGTGGGACGCCGTCCTGCGGCAGCATATCGCCCGATGCAGTTTCCAGCAGATCGGTGTGGCGGAACTGCACCGGACGCACACCATGCCATGTGATCCGCGCCAGCGTCGGCTGCCCGGCGCATTCCTTCAACCGCAGGATAAAGTCACCTGTTGAAGCGGAATCAGCAGCAGGTTTGAGAATCTGCGCCTGTACCGTGTCCGGCTCGATGGTCAGCCATTGATAACTGCCGGGCTGCACCTGCGCCACCCGTGCCAGCGGTGGATTGGCGAAGGCCTCACCGAACGCCCGCACCTGCGCCGGGTTGACCGCGCCGTCCTGCGTGGTCAGCCGGAAGCTGACCTGCATTCGCCCGCCCTGTGCCGCCTTGAAATTGGTGAAATAAAGGTTGTTCATCAGCCAGGCGTTCAGATGGCCGGGAACTTCCCCCAGCGTCCGCCGCCACCGCCCGGTATGGCAGCCGCCGATCTGGATCAGCGGCGCTTCCCGCGTCGCCCACAGGACGCTGGCGGTGCCGTCCGTGATGCCGACGCCATGCTGGATGCTGTACCAGTCGCGGCAGCTATCGGGAAGCTGCTCGTCGTCAGCCTTATAGACCGCGTTGGCCGTCTCCAGCCAGAAGGCCGCCGGATGCAGCGCGAACGGAAACTGGACATACACCCCTTCCATCGCGTAGTTTTCCAGCTTGTCCAGCGTGAGCGTGAAATCGACCGCGTTCATCGAGTCGTGCAGGATGACGCTGGTCTGGATTCGAGGCAGGAGTCGGCTGTACGTCTCCATTTCGATCACCGTCCCGTAATGGGTGCGGTAGACGCGATGGGGCAGATCGGCCTGGATGCGTGTGTAGGTGAAGCGCGGGCCGGGATGATTCGGGTGGAAATGATGCCGCCCCTGCGTCAGCGCGGGATGGTCTTCTTCCGGCGCAGGTTCTTCCCAGACCACCGCGCCGAGTCCGCCCTGCACGGAATCCACCCATTCGCGTCCGGTGGCTTTGTCGATCAGGCTGATGACCGATCCTTCCACAGCATCGACGGTCAGGCGGTAGAAGTCGTTTTCGACCATCACGGACGGCTCGATCTCGGTTTTCGCGTCGAAGGCGTCCGCGTCCCATTCGACGACCCGTGCCCCCAGCGGCGGCACATGGCGCACCAGTACCGTATGATTCACGCCCGGTGTGCGCACCGTGACCAGTTCATCCCGCGCCACCGACAGGGGATTCACGGCGACCACCGAGAGCGATTCCCCGGCGGGCAGCGCGGCGGCCAGATCGGTCAGCGACTCGCGGGCAAGGTTGTGCGCCTCGCTGACGGCGTGATAGGCAAACTCCGCCTTGTGCTCCCAGTGCGTCCGCGTGAACAGGCTGTGCGGATGCGTGACCGTCTCGAACGTGCCCCAGGTATGTTCCTCGAACAGCAGCAGCAGATCGTAAACCTGATCGACCCGCGTCTGGAAGTCGTGGCGGCTGAGCGGGAGATTGCTCACGCGATACCAGTTGACGATGGGCAGATCATACAGTTGCAGCGTTTCGGTCTTCTGGCCGGAAAGCCGCGCCAGCGTTTGCGCCACATCCGCAGCGCGTACTTCTGCCCGCGCCAGCCGACTTAAGCCCACTTCATAAGCGGTCGAGCCGTGCCCGTGCGCCCACCAGTCCGCCCATTCGCCGCGCACAGTGGGCAGCGCTGCGCCTTCCGCCTGCGCATGGGCACGCTGTATGGCCTGGTCGATGGTGGCGATTCGCATCGGCGGCTGCCTGTTGCTGCTGTTCCACCGCCGCACCGCGTCGCAGATTTTGTCGTTGGGCAGCATGTTGTCTTCGGCGGAATGAATCACCGCGAAGTCGAAGGGGTAGTCGTCGCGCTGGTTGAGCCGGTCTATCAACAGGCGCAGCGGTTCAATGGCGTTCTCGATTTCGCCCGCCGTGAGCCGCCAGGGATTGTTGGCGAGGCTGTAAAACAGGCTGAGCCACACCAGCACCCGCGAACCGTCCTGCCCCTCCCACCAGAAGGCGCTCGGCTGCTCGAAGGGAGCGCGGCCATGATCGGGGTTGAGCGCCATGACGAGCGTCTCCAGCCGCATGTCGCGCATCAGCGGCACCACGCCCCAGCTCAGGCCATTGATGTCGCCGTGCTGCACGACCGACACAGGCAGGCCATAGTCATCGCGCAGGCGGCGCACAGGCGCGAAAAAGCGAATGTATTCCTCATGCCCGACCAACTGCGTCATGTGGGCATACGCCCCGGTCAGGGCGATGCGCCCGCGCTGGACAAGCGCCTGAAGCTGCGCGGCCTGGGCAGGCGTGGCCCGGCGCAGCCATTCCACCACCGGGCGGCTGATCTCCATCGTCCAGCGAAAGCTGTCCGGGGCATGATCGGTTCCTCTGGCGCAGAGGGCGATGATCTCGTCGATGGCGCGTTCGTGCATGTACATGCACACGTCCGGCACATGAGTGTAACCGATGTCGTGATGGGTGTGCGGGACAATCAGGATTTCGCGGATGTCTCCCATTGTCTCCCCGTTATGTGGTTGTTTCAGTAATCTCTGTTTCTAAATTCAGATTTTCGGTACGGGCGACGCGCACGTCGCCCGTACAATAACCATTTCGGTTGTACCGGATTCGTATCGTCCGTGCAACCTCAAATGGG
>JANRLJ010000054.1:0-59299 GCA_033762735.1 bacterium
GAGTTATGAAAGTTCACAACGGCTCATTTGCCCTCACCCTAAATCCCTCTGCAAGAGGCGCTCTCCCTCAGGGAGAGGGACTTAACACGCTTCCCTGGCCTTCTCCCCCTCTCCTAGCGTCAGCGGTTGGGAGAGGGGGGCGGGGGGTGAGGGCACAAAAGCGCCAACTCAATACCGGACAAGCCTTAAATGGGTATAGGAAAGGGAACTATAGCGTTATCGCGGGAGCCACGCTTGTTTGACATGCTGCCGGGAGTGGTGAAAATCAGGGAGATTTACGGGCGTAGCCCTACGCCCCTACCACCGATGTCGTCGAAATTCACCACTCCTACAAGCAGCCTCTTTCGCCTTTTTTCTGGGGAAATGATACACTCACCCTCGAAGTATTAATTGGGCGTTAGAAGCCCATAATATCTAACTTACAAAGGCGATTTCTATGCTTACTGCCGTTGAAAAAATGTTGTTTCTGCTGCTTGCCCTTATTGCCATTGGCGCCACGTATGAGGGCTTCCGCGAGATGTACCTCATCATCAACCGGGGCACTGGCAGGCTGTACCTTGATCGTCTGCCGCAGCGCATGTGGAAAGCGCTGACGGTTTATCTGGCGCAGAACACCACTCTTAAAGCCCGCCCGCTTACCAGCCTGTTTCATCTGGGGGTGGTGTGGGGGTTTACGTTCTATTTCCTGGTCAATCTGCTTGATGTGCTGAACGGCTTTATCCCGAACTTCGGCAGCACCCTGGAAGGCTTCGGGGTGCTGTATGGGGGGTATCGCCTGCTGGCAGACGTGCTGAGCATCGCCGTGCTGGTCGGCGTGGTCTATTTCATCCTGCGGCGTTTCGTGCTTCCCAACAAGAAAGACCTGCAATATCACGACAACGTGCTGCTGCATCCGAAGGTGAAAGCGGGCGCGATCAGCACCGACTCGCTGATCGTCGCCTTCTTCATCCTGATTCACGTCGGCTCGCGCTGGATGGGTGAAGTGGTGCACGTGGCGCAGGACGGACAGGCGGATCTGTGGATGCCGTTCGCCTCGCTGGTCGCCCCTATTTTCAGCGGTGTGGAGTCCGACGGGCTGCGCATTTTGCAGCACCTGTTCTGGTGGCTGGCGCTGGGCGGCATTCTGCTGTTCACGCCCTATTTCCCCTACACCAAACATGCCCACCTGTTCATGACACCGCTCAATTTCCTTACGCGCCCGAACCGTACCTCGCTGGGCGAGATGGAAAAACTCGACCTGGAAGACGAGAGCATCGAACAGTTCGGGGCGGAACGGCTGGAACATCTGCCGATGACGCAAATTCTGGACAGCTTCGCCTGCATCATGTGCAACCGCTGCCAGGATGTTTGCCCCGCTTATGTGACCGGGAAGGAACTGTCGCCTTCTGCTTTAGAAATCAACAAGCGCTTCCTGATTAAAGATCAGATGTCGGCGCTGGCGGACGGCGCACCTTCGGCGGGGCCGCTGATGGGCTTCGCGCTGAGCGAAAGCGCGGTCTGGGCGTGTACCTCCTGCGGGGCATGTGTGGACATCTGCCCGGTGGGGAATGAGCCGATGCTGGATATTCTGGAAATCCGGCGTGACGCGGTCATGATGAAGTCCGAATTCCCGGCAGACCTTAACAAGGCCTTCCAGGGTATGGAACGCCGGGGCAACCCCTGGGGCGACACACAGCCGCGCTTCCGGTGGGCGAACGGGCTGGATTTCCCCGTGCCGACTGTCGATGAAAACCCGGATTTCGACATTCTGTACTGGACGGGCTGCGCCGTAAGTTATGACCCACGCGCCCAGTTGACCGCCCGTGCGCTCGTGAAGGTGCTGTATCAGGCCGGCGTGAACTTCGCCGTCCTGGGCGACAGCGAAACCTGCACCGGGGACGCCGCCCGCCGCGCCGGGAATGAATTCCTCTATCAGCAGTTAGCCGAAACCAACGTCGAGACGCTCAATGAAGCCGTGACCCGGCAGGACCGACCAGAGCCGCGCATCGTCGTCACCTGCCCGCACTGCTATCACAACATCGGGCGCGAATATCATCAGTTCGGCGGCGACTATGAAGTCGTGCATCATACCGAACTGATCGAAGAACTGATTGCGGCGGGGCGCGTCCCCATGAACGCGCATCCGGGCAAGCAGCCCAACGTCACTTTCCACGATCCCTGCTACCTGGGTCGCCATAACGACATTATCAGTGCGCCGCGTAATGTGCTGGATAAAGTCGCGACCAATGTCGTGGAGATGCCGCGTAACAAGCGCAACTCGTTCTGCTGCGGCGCGGGCGGCGCGCAGTTCTGGAAGGAAGAAGAACACGGCCTGAAAGCGGTCAACGTGGAGCGCTATCAGGAAGCCAAATCGACCGGCGCGGAAGTGGTCGCGGTGGGCTGCCCATTCTGTATGCAGATGTTCACCTCGGCGCAGTCTGAAGTGACCGACGGGCCGGAAGTGAAGGACGTGGCCGAACTCGTCGCGGAACAGCTTACCCCCGGCGTGGTCTATACGCCAGCGGTGACGGTGGCGACCGCCAACGGACATTCTGACCATCACTGATTTGATAACGTTCGTCCATGCTTTGCCTGTAGTTAAAAGCGCCCCCGCCGGGGCGTTTTTGTTATAATGGTGGAAAGTGGAGGTCCGGTTATGGCAGACTCGCAAGCCCTATCAGCCGCGTATTTTGAGCTTCTGGATCGCGGCCCCTTCCCCAATCAGATTGACCCCTGGGCAGAGATCGGCACGTATTTCCATCCGCTTCACGCCAGCATGATCGACCATCTCCTGAACACACTTCGCAAGCCGCTGCAGCAGCGCGGCTATCTCGTCGGACGGGAAACAAGTCTGCAAATCGCGCAGGGACGGCAGCCGGATGTCTTCATCAACACCATCGCCTATCGCGGGGAACGACTGCGTGGGCAGGACTATGTACAGGCTGCCGAAGCGATTGATGCTGAGCCGGGCGTCGCGCTGGATACAGAACCCGCGCTGGATGCGCTGAAAATCCGCAGCGTTGAGAGTGATGAACTTGTCACCATTATCGAGATTATCTCGCCCACCAACAAGGAAAAGTGGGAGCAAATCCTGGCCTATCAGAGCTATCGTTTTCGCCTGTGCGGGGAACAGGGCGTAAACGTGGTGGAAATTGATCTGACGCGCTCGGTTAAGCGGTTGGTCGAAGGAACAGCCGTGCAGGTCTATCCCTATCACGCTGCGATTCATTTCCCTTCTGACCTGCCGCGTCTGATCGGCTTTCCCTATGGCGAACGGCTGAAACGTATCGCGCTTCCCTTACGCGGTGAGGTGATTGGGATCGACCTCCAGCCAATGTATGAGGATGCCTATCGCCGCAATTCGACCGCCGCGTGGCTGCTCAACAATGGCGCATATACCGAGGGTGCGCTGCCCTTTCCCTCGCTTTTAACAGACGAAAAACGGCGAACAGCATGGCAAGCGGTCGCTCGCTGGAAAAGCGAACTCGACGATTTGCGTACTGGCTAACCTATTCACGCTTGCGTGCTGCTTCGCTCCTCGCTTTAATAGACCCCTTTCCTGCTCAAAAGAAAGGTTTTTCCCATGTCGCCCATCCGCCTCGCCATGATCGGTGCCGGATTGTTTGCCCGTGATGCGCACGTCCCTGCAATTCTCAGTCACGATGACCTGTTTCACATCGCTGCTGTATGCAGCCGCACGGAAGAATCCGCCCGCAGACTGGCCGACCTGCTGCCCTACTCCACTGAGGTGGTGACGGATGTCGATGCGCTGCTGGCGCGAGACGACATTGATGCCGTCGATGTGGTGATGCCAATCGAGACGATGCCCGATACTGTGCAAAAAGCGCTGCGGGCGGGCAAGCACGTCATCAGCGAAAAACCCATCGCGCCGGATGTAGCGACTGGCAAAGCGCTTTTAGCTGTGCCCCGCGACGCCGGGCAGGTGTGGATGCTGGCGGAAAACTGGCGCTATGAAGAAGCCCATTCGACCGCCGCCAGAGCTATTGCCGATGGCGTGATTGGCAAGCCTATCACATGCAGTTGGAGCCTGTTTATCGACATGTCGCCCAACAACAAGTACTACAGCACCGAATGGCGGCGGACGGGGACATTTCCCGGTGGCTTTCTACTGGACGGCGGTGTGCATCATGTCGCGGCGCTGCGCATGATTCTGGGGGAAATCGAATCGGTCGCTGCCTATACCGCGCAGATGCGGCCTGATCTTCCCCCGGCAGAAACGATGACGGCGGCGCTGCGCTTTGAAAGCGGCGTGATCGGCACTTACACCGTCACCTACGCCGCCGGGAGCGCCTTCCCACAGCCGCTTGTGATCGTCGGGGAAAAGGGGTCGCTCAAGCTGGATCGCTCCGAAGTGGAAATCGCCGTTGATGGAGAACGCACCCGCCATACCTTCACTTATAAGGGCGTGGACGCGGAACTGGCCGCCTTTGCCGCCGCCATCCAACAGGGCGAACCGCATCTGAACACGCCCGAAGCAGGCTTGCAGGATGTGGCGGTGGTGGAAGCCATGCTCCAATCTGCCGAAACCGGTCAGCGCATCCAGCCGGAGCGTTTCGTGTGAGGCGTGCGGCCATAACCTGCTTGCTGAATGTACGGTATATACACCAGTGGTGTCAGAAAACGACTCAACACAATTTCAGGATGGCTTGATGAGAATTCGCCTTGTACTGCTTTTTTCAGTGTTGATGCTGGCGGCCTGTGGCGGGACGACCGACGAACCGCCTGCCGTGCCGACGCGGGTGCAGCTTGATTCGGAAGCGAGTGCCGAGGGACAATCTCCAACAGACATTGCTGCCGGGACGACGGCTGAGGTCGCGACCGAACCGCAGATCGCGACCGCCAATCCAACCCGCGTCCCCCGCGTCACGGTCGCGCCACCCACAGCCGCGGCCAACTCCACCGCCACTCGTACCGCGACCGCCCGCCCGACGAATATCATTCCGCCAACGGCAACCTCATCGCCCGTCCCAACGGCTGACAGCGCCCGCAGTGCGGATGCCTCTGCGACCGCCAGCCTGCTGGAATCGCCGCGCTTCGCCACCCTGACTCCCGGCGGTGCAGTACCAGCAACCCCGGTTGTCGCGGCGGATGTTGTAATCACGCTGGAACAATTGCAGGAAGCGCTTGATGTGCAGCTTATGGACAGCACAACCATCGAGTCGGCCTCGCTCTCGTTCCAGCCGGGTGAGCCGGGGAGCGTGCTGGTCGGCCTGATTGCGTATGGTGGTCAGGCGCTCACCAACGGCAACGTAAGGATAAGCTTCGAGTTGAACGACGATTTTGTCCTGATTCGCGTGGCGGATATTTCCGTCGGCAGCGGGCAGCCCCCGCAGCGTTATGTGGATGTCGTCAACAACGAACTGTACCCAGCGCTCATTCAGGCTTTTGACACGATCCTCACCGAACGGCTGGGGGAAGAACATGATCTGCAAAGCCTGACGATCACCGCGACCGCCATGGAAATCACGCTGCTGGTGCCACAGTAGGAATTGGGTGTGTTCATCGTAAGTATTAGGGTTGTAAACAAAACACAATGCAAGTTTTACATCTTGAAGGACGGTTTTAAGCGTAAGCTAAGAGCAGCGGCAGGTTTATATGTGCTCAACGCCGGTGTGTTTCCCTGCCCCGGAAGGACTTTTTGCTTATGATGCGATACCGTCTTTTGCTGATCGTGTTGGGTGTGTTCCTGCTCCCGGCCTTGCAGCACACCTTCCCCTCCAACGCTCAACCAGTGGATTCATGCCCGGCCATTGTGGAAACAGCACTTCAGGCGGTGGATGCTGTCTGTGCGGATACAGGGCGCAACCAGGCCTGCTATGCCAACGTCGCGCTGGAAGCCCTGCCGCAGCCGACCGTGGCCGATTTTCGCTTTGAGGCGGTCGGGGACATCGTGGATGTGAATGATCTGGCCGAACTGCGCCTTAGCCCGATGAACAGCGAGGAAGGCTACTGGGGGGTGGCGCTGATGCGCTTACAAACCAGCCTGCCCGATACCCTGCCGGGGCAGAACGTGACCTTCATCCTGTTCGGTGATGTACAGTTGACCAACGCAACACCGCCTGAAACTGTCACCGAAGGGCAATCGACGCCGATGCAGGCCTTTTACCTGACAACAGGTGTTGGCAGCGTAGGGTGCCAGGAAGCGCCGGAAAACGGGCTGCTGGTGCAAACCCCCGAAGGCGTTGGCGAAGTGACGTTTACGATCAATGACATTGTGGTGGAGATGGGTTCAACCGTGCTGTTTCAGGCGCATCCCGAAGGCGAACTGGTCGTCTCCACGCTGGAAGGTTCCGCCGTGCTGACGATTGGTGAGGAAGTTTATCCGGTCGTCGCGGGGACACGCATACGGGCCGAAATTGACGAAACGCTTCAGGTTGTGGGCGAAGTGAGCCAACCCGAACCGTATGAGCCGGAACTGGCGGAACGGGTGCCGCTGCCTGCGCTGCGCCGGGAAATCGAGCCACAGCCGCCCTTTAATCCCGAACAGATCGAACGCCTCAATACGCTGCTGGAAGAAGGCCGCCCTCCCTGTGGAGAAGCACCATTGCCAGCCTGTGAACGGCTGCCAGTTTCAGCGGGTGGCGTCGCCTGTGTGCTGCCGCGCCTGGAGATTCGCCCGGACGACCAGCGCCCGCAGTGTGACATCTCGCGGGTGCCGCCCGAAGAACCGCGCCGCTCCAGCGAAGATCAGGGAATCCTCCCCACCCAGCCCGGTACACGAGGCGATAGCAACCCGCCTGGCCGAGCAAATGAGACGCCCGATGGCACAGGGCAAGGGAGACCCATGCCACGCCTGACGCTCACGATACAGCCGCCGCTTCCGGAAGTGCCACCGCGTGCAACCGAAGGCCAACCGCCTCGTAATCCACCGACACTCGTGCCAAGTGTCCCGACTGAGCAGCCACCGCGTCAACCGCTGCCAACGCTGGAACCACCGCGTCAACCGCTGCCGCCGACCGAGGAACCACCGCGTCAGCCGCTGCCAACGCTGGAACCACCGCGTCAGCCGCCACCGACCGAGGAACTACCCCCTCCAATGCCCACTCGCTGAGCAGTGCCAGCCGGGAACGAACACCGTTCCCGGTTTTAACTGCTGGTGCTGACGGCGTTAGAGGCAACCCATTACACAAAGCGTACCAAGAAGACAAAACCCTGCCGCAGCATGACCTGATTATCAATTACTCATGATAAACCATGCCCTGTCCGTTCCGAGGAGCGTTGCTTTCGGTTAAAATAGCGTAAAACATCATGATCTTACCCCGTCTATATAGAGACGACGGTAGTTGATGTATTCTATCGCTTTGCGCTAAAAGCTGTGCGTCCTTTGTAAAACGCAGTCAGCTTACCTCAGGAGACATTTCATGGCACAGGAATACGATGTAGTCGTGTTAGGCGCGGGACCCGGCGGCTATGTAGCAGCCATCCGCGCAGCGCAGCTCGGCAAGAAAGTGGCGATTGTCGAGAAGAAATACTGGGGCGGCGTCTGCCTCAATGTGGGCTGTATCCCCTCCAAAGCGCTGCTGCGCAATGCAGAACTGGCGCATATCTTCACGCAGCAGGCCGAGGAATTCGGTCTGAAGATCAACGGCACAGTCGAACTGGACTACGGCTCGGCCTATAAACGCAGCCGCAAGGTGGCCGACGGGCGCGTGAAGGGCGTGAAGTTCCTCATGCGCAAGAACAAGATCGACAGCTACGAGGGCTGGGCGACCTTCACTGACCCTAACTCGATGGCTCTGGAACTCAACGACGGCGGCAAGGAAACGCTGCGCTTCAGGAACGTCATCATCGCCACCGGTGCCAATACGCGCCTCATCCCCGGCACCCAGTTGAGCGAGCGCGTCGTCACCTATGAAGAACAGATCATGGAAGACAACCTTCCCAAAAGCATCATCATCGCGGGCGCTGGCGCGATTGGCATCGAGTTCGCCTATGTGATGAAGAACTACGGCGTGGACGTGACGGTGGTGGAATATCTCGACCGCATCCTGCCATTGGAAGAGGAAGAAATCTCGTCAGAACTGGCGAAGGTCTATACCAAGATGGGCGTGAAGCTCATGACTGGAACCGCTGTGGAAAAGATCGAGGACACGGGCAGCAATGTGCGCGTGACCGTCAAGAACAACAAGAGCGGCCAGCAGCAGGTGATCGAAGCGGATAAGGTCATGCAGGCCATCGGCTTCGCCCCGCGCACCCAGGGCTACGGCCTTGAAAAGACGGGCGTCAAGCTGACGGATCGCGGTGCGATTGACATCAACGAATACATGCAGACCAGCGTCTCGCACATCTATGCTATCGGCGATGTGACCGCCAAGCTGATGCTGGCGCATGTGGCCGAGGCGATGGGCGTGGTCGCGGCGGAGCATCTGGCCGGGGAACACACTGTGCCGCTCAATTTTGCGATGATGCCCCGCGCCACCTACTGCCAGCCGCAGGTCGCCAGTTTCGGCTATACCGAAAGCCAGGCGCGGGAGATGGGCTATGACATCAACGTCGCCAAGTTCCCGTTCATGGCGAACGGCAAGGCGCACGGCCTGGGCGAGACGGTCGGCTTCGTCAAGCTCATCAGCGACAAGAAGTATGGCGAGATGCTCGGCGCACACATGATAGGCCCCGACGTGACCGAACTGCTGCCGGAACTGACTCTGGCACGTTATGCCGAACTCACGCCCGAAGAAATTGCCCGCAACGTCCATGCGCACCCGACGCTCAGCGAAGCGATCAAGGAAGCCGCGCATGGTCTCGAAGGCCACATGATTAACTTCTAAATCGTTGTCCTCAACCCCCTACCCACTCCGCTCCTTTTGCAGATAACAAAAGGGAAAGTCGAGTGGTAAAGCCCCTCTCCTTTGGGAGAGGGGTTGGGGTGAGGGCAACGCAATATCGTGGATTTGGGTCAACCCTGCGCACATCCTCGCCCTCCCCAGGCCAACCGAACGCTTTACCGGATGTACTCGCTCAAGGAAAATGCCCCATGACCGACCTTAGCAAAGTCCTCCTCCACTTGGCCGACAACGCCGAAAACAAGTTTGATGAACTGGTCTTTCGCTTGCAGGAACGCCTCGGCACCCACCCGATTCAGATCGTACCCTACATCGGGCATGGCACACGGCGCAGGCTGTATCTTCGCGGGCGTGTGCTGGAAGACAAGCACATCACCAGTGCGCGTGACCAGGACACCATCTGGCAAAATCTTGAAAATATGTATAAGCGCATCAACTCCCGCGAAATCCCTTATGCACAGGTTCGCGCGACCTTCGGCGAAAGTGTGCAGGAAGTCACCGCCAACGAAGAAGGCTTTTTCCAGGTGCAGGTGGAGGTGCAGGAAGACCTGCCCGCTGACAAGTATTTTTACCAGATTCAGCTTGAACTCATCGATTATCCCCATCGTGGGCACCCGCTCCCGCACGTGCAGGCCAGCGGCATGGTGATCGTCCCGCCACCGGACGCCCAGTTCGGCATCATCAGCGATCTCGACGACACGGTAATCCAGACCAATGTGCTGGACATTCTGAAGATGGCTCGCAACACCTTCCTGCGCAATGCTCGCACTCGCCTTCCGTTCGAGGGAGTCGCCGCGTTTTACCGTGCGCTGCAATCCGGCACGACCCAGACCTATAACCCCATCTTCTACGTCAGCAGCAGTTCGTGGAACATTTACGATTTGCTGGTGGATTTCTTCGAGGTGCGCGATATTCCCATCGGCACACTCTTCCTCAAAGACCTCGGCCTGACGGAAGATCATCTGATTGACAGCGGGCACGAGAGCCATAAGCTAAAAATTATTCAAACGCTGCTGGATACACACCCCAGTCTGCCGTTTCTGCTGATCGGGGACAGCAGCCAGCGCGACCCGGAAATCTATCAGCAGATCGTCCTCAACAACCCGGGGCGGATTTTGGCAGTGTATATCCGTGATGTGACAGCGGATGCAGACCGCGACCGCGCTGTCGGCACGATTATTGATAAGGTCAAGATTGGTGGCGTGGAGATGCTGCTGGTGCCGGATACGGTGGGGGCGGCGGAACATGCCGCGCTGAAAGGCTTTATCCCCGAAGCGGCGTTGATGGAGATCCACGTCGAACGCACCGAGGACAAGAAACCGCCGGAGCCGATTGAAAAGCTGATCGATCCCAAGACAACGGCTGAAGAAGTGGGCGGCGAAACCGCGCCTGCGACCACACCGCCCTCCAATGCGACAGCCACTACCCCGGCCTCTCCTCAGACCGGGACAAGCGAGTAATCTCTGGAGCGGGTCTGCGCCAGCGCTGCATCCACCACCAGCGCCAGTTTGCCGCGCACCCGCTTCGTCTCGCTGGTGCGCTGGGCGTCGGCACAGTTTTCCAGTGCATACACCCGCTCCAGCACCACGCGCATTTTCCGAGCTTCGACCCACTGGTTAAGCTGTTGCAAATCCGCGCCGCTCGGCTGCACGAATATGGAGGTGAGGCGCTTGTTCCCGAAGCGCGACAGAAAAGCCGCCAGCGGGTTCCCAAATAATGGATTGACCGTCACCAGGGTTCCCTGTACTTTCAGCGCTGGCTTCCACTGTTTGAACGAGTACACACCGACCGCATCGAAGATCAAATCAAACTGGCGCTCACCCGACAGGATGTTGGTCGTGGTGTAGTCGATGACTTCGTCCGCGCCCAGACCGCGAACAAGCTCGACGTTGCGCCCGCTGCATGTCGCTGTCACTCGCGCCCCCATCGCTTTTGCGATCTGCACCGCGAACGTCCCCACCCCGCCCGACGCACCGTTAATCAGCAGGTGGGTTCCGGGCTGCAAGTGAACTTTATCGCGCAGCGCTTGCAGCGCCGTCAAGGCACCAACGGGGATCGCTGCGGCTTCCTCAAATGACAGGCCAGCAGGAATCACCGCGACGGCCTTCTCCGCAACAGCCGCATATGCCGCATAACCGCCCGCTCTGGTATTGGGCAGCATCGCATATACAGCATCACCGGGCTTAAAGCGTTTGACCTCCGCCCCGACCGCCTCCACCACACCCGCAACCTCCAGGCCAGGGACAAAAGGCGGGCGGATAAACAGCTTCAGGGCACCGCTGCGGGCGACAACATCAGCTGGATTGACCCCGGCAGCGGCGACTCGTATCAGGACGGTATTCGCTTTCAGACCTGGCTTCGGCAGTTCCATGACTTCCATCACCTCTGCCCCACCGAACTTACGAAATCCATAGGCTTTCATCGTTGATTCCATCTCGTCATCCTCACTTGATTACTTCTACCTACAAGTTGGTAGAATTTCGACCGAAAAATTTTTAGCGCTTGCGCAAGCCGTCCAGCAGCATATCCGCAACATACTGCCCCACCCGCTGTCGCATTGCCTCCGGCCACTGCCCTGGAATGCTGTGAACACCCTGTACCAGGCTTACCAGCGCCATTGCGCCCAGGTCAACGTCCGACAGCACGATCTCGCCGCGCTCGACCGCCGCTTCCAGAAACGCCGTGATCGGGTCACGCAGCGCACTGTAGCCAAGCATCATGAGGTGTGCCTGTTCCTCGTCGCTCAGCACTTCAATGTCTGCATCGACCATCCGCGCCATATTCATCGGCGGATGCGCGACAAACCATCGTGCAACCGCATGCACCTGCGCTCGCAGGTCTTCGCCCGCCTCTGCGACGGCGGCTTCCAGCCCTTTCCGGTGACGGATAAAGCTGCGTTCCATCACTTCCATAAACAACTGCTTTTTGCCGTCCGGCGCGTAGTAGTAAAGCGAGGCGTGCTTCATGTTCAATGCCTCGGCAATATCGCGCAGCTTAACCGCCGCATATCCTCGCCGGGTGAACAGGTCTTCTGCCACGTCCAGAATGCGGGTGCGGGTTTCATTATTGGGAAGTTCCGGCATTGTTCTACCTACAAGTTGGTAGAAATATATCGTGATTTGCTGGAGCTTGTCAAGCAAAAGGAAAAGACGTTCATGGCCTTCTCAGCCTGAATTTCCACAATTCCCTTTGTGCTGGTGTTCACATTTCAACGGCCTCACGTATAATCATCATCGTCAACCATGAGGAGACCAGCA
Organism: bacterium; assembly: GCA_033762735.1. Classification (GTDB taxonomy): domain Bacteria; phylum Chloroflexota; class Anaerolineae; order Aggregatilineales; family Phototrophicaceae; genus JANRLJ01. Next base: position 12,041 of record JANRLJ010000054.1, read on the forward strand.
TGACCCAGGACACCCGTTGGACGAGCTTCGATCTGATCTTCTTTGACTGCGACAGCACACTTTCCACCATTGAAGGCATTGACGAACTGGCGAAGCTGAAGGGCAAGGAATGGCGGGTCGGTCTGCTGACTCAGAAGGCGATGGACGGCGATCTCGATCTACAGGAAGTGTATGGCAAGCGCCTGCAAGCGATTCGGCCCACACGCGGCCAGTTAAAGGCCATCGAGGAACGCTACTGGGAAACGATTGTGCCAGATGCGCAGGCTGTGCTGGATGCGCTGCGTTTTCTGGAAAAACAGGTGTTCATCATCAGCGGTGGCCTGGCCGAACCCGTGCGCGGCTTCGGCAAACGGCTGGGTGTCGCGCCGGAAAACATTCGCGCCGTCGAACTGGAATACAACGAACTGGCGGGCGAATGGTGGCGCTACTATGAACCGGGTGCGCAGCACAAACAGACCTATCTCGACTACAACGAAGGCCCGCTCACGGTCAGCAGCGGCAAGCCGGAAATCATCAAGGAACTGGCGCAGGGTAAACATGGCCGCCGCCTGATGGTGGGCGATGGCTCGTCTGATCTGGCGACACGCAGCGTGGTTGATCTGTTCGTCGGCTTTGGCGGTGTGGTCACGAGGGAGAAGGTACTGCAAGGCTCGGATGCGTTTGTGCACAGCGCCTCGCTCGCGCCGATTCTGCCGCTGGCCGCCGGGCCATCTGGTTATGCCCGTGTGATGGGTACGCCGCATCAGGCCGTCTTCGACCTGGGGCTGCGCCTCGCACATGCCGATGGCCTGACGCTGAAAAACCCGGATTTGCGCACTGCTTTTGAAGGCGCCTTCGCCGCTCCCTGAAAAGGACTCAATGTGACATACAAAGCCATCATCTTTGATATGGACGGTTTGCTGGTCGATTCTGAAACCGTGTGGCATGTGGCCGAGCGCGAGCTGTTCGAGCTGCGTGGCTATGCCTATACCGACGAGGTACGCGAACAGATTATCGGCCTGCGGCTGGATGAGATGTTTACCAGACTGCACAGCATCTATCAGTTCGAGGAAAGCCCGATTGCCCTGCTGGAAGAACTGATCGAGCGGATGCTGGAACTGATTCCGCAGATGGTGAGGCCGCAACCGGGTGCGCTGGAAATCATCGAATACGTGCAGCAGCACAATATCCCCCACGCGATTGCGTCCAGTTCTCCGCGCTCGATTATTGACGCGGTGGTAGAGTCGCAGGGCTGGGGCGACTTTTTCACCGTGCGCTGTACCGCCGATGACGAAAAAGCCGGGAAGCCCGCGCCGGATGTGTACCTGACCGCCGCCCGCAGACTTGGGGTTGACCCGGCGGACTGCCTCGCGCTGGAAGACAGCACCACCGGCTCACGCGCCGCTGTCGCCGCCGGGATGACGTGCTTCGCCGTGCCGGATGTTTCCCACAGCGCACCGGAAAAATTCAGGGACATCACACCGCATGTCTTCGGCAGTCTGCATGAAGTCATCGACAGACTTCAGGCAAAGTCGTAATGGAAGATGTGCTGGTCAAAATTCGGGAAGCATTTGCGAATCATGACTATGTTCTGTCGCTTCATGCTTCTAATCGAGCAGCAAAACGTGCGATACGCAGCATCGAAATCGAAGAAGCTATTGCAAAAGGAGAGATAATTGAAGATTACCCGAACGATAAATATGGACCGAGTTGTTTGATCCTCGGTACTACCAGTACAGGTCGCAACCTTCACGTACAGGTCAGTTACCCTCCAAATGTGAAAGTTGTTACAGTATATGAACCCTCCGTACAAAAGTGGAAGCCCGGCTTTCGAGAAAGAGTGGATTTATGAAGGAGCAGCGCTGTTTATATTGCAACGGTCAGCTTGTGGAGCAGACCGTGACACGCTTCCAGGAATATAATGGTCACTGGTATATGATTGAAAATCTGCCCGCACTCGTCTGTGAGCAGTGCGGCGAACAATTTTTCACGCCTGCCGCTCATGATTTGGTCGTGGATATCATCACAAACCAACATCAACCTGACCGCGTAGAGCAGGTTTCAGTCTTCAACGCAGCTAAAGCCTCATAATCGCATTAGTTCTGGCTCGTGATGAAATTAACACATAGCCAGCCCATTTGCTGACAACGCTACAAGGAGCCTCCCTTGTCCAACAATGCCTTTCACATCCTCATCGCTACTGACCTCACCGCCGAAAGCGTGGACGTGCTGCGCGGGGAGGAAGACATTACCGTCGCGACAGTACCCCCCACCCTGTCGCAGGTTCGGGAGGGACTCAAGACCGCCCACGCACTGATTGCTCGCGACGATGTGCAGGTGGATAAAGCACTGCTCGACCAGGCACCGCATCTGAAACTGATCGCGCGGCCTGCCGTCAGCCTGAGCCAGATCGATCTGGAAACCGCCACCGCACGCGGCATCCTGGTGATGAACACACCGGGCGTAAGCGCGATTGCCGCCGGGGAGCATACTCTGGCGCTGATGCTGGCGCTCAGCCGCCGCCTCGTGAGCGCCCACAACAGCATGAAGGATGGCTTCTGGCTGATGGATCGCAAGCGACAGGCCGGGACACAGCTTCATGGCAAGACACTGGGGCTGATCGGCCTGGGGCGTGTGGGCAGTATCGTCGCGCACCGGGCGCTGGCCTTTGGAATGACGGTGCTGGCGTATGACCCCTATCTCAGTGAAGAACAGGTCAGCGATGAGCGCGTGTTTCTCGTCGGCCTCAAGGAACTGCTGGTGCGCAGCGATTTTGTCAGCCTGCACGTCCCCGCCACCAGCGAAACCCGCCAGATGATCGACGCCGAACGCATCCGCCAGATGAAGCCCGGGGCACGTCTTATCAATACCTCGCATGGCAGCATCATTGATGAAAACGCGGTCGCACAGGCGTTGAAGGATGGGCATCTGGGCGGCGCAGCGGTGGACGTTTACAGCGAAGAACCGCCCTACAACAGTGCGCTGGTCGGCATGGAAAATGTCATCCATACGCCCCACATCGGCGATAATACCGTCGAGGCCGCGCAGGACTTATCGATTCAGATCGCGCGGCAGGTACTGGACGCGCTGCGCGGTCACGATTACCGCAACGTCGTGAATATGCCCTTTCTGCCCGGTGTCGATTTTGAGAGCATCCGCCCTACCCTTAGGCTGGGCGAGACGATGGGGACTCTGCTGCATGTGCTGGCGCGAACACCGGTGCGCCGGGTGGCGGTCGAACTGCGCGGCGACGAGATTTCAGGCTTGGTCAAGCCGATCACGGTGGCGCTGCTCAAAGGGCTGCTTGCGCCTGTGTTCGGGGAGAGCGTCAGCTATGTCAACGCGCCGATCCTGGCAGCCGAGCGCGGGATTCAGGTCGCGCAGACGAAAGGGCTGAAAACCTTTGACTACGCCAATCTGATCTCGTGCCAGGTCACGCTGGAAGACGGCGAGGAGATTATCATGGCGGGGACGCTGCTGGATCGCAAGGAACCCCACATCGTGCAGATCAACCAGTACCGCATGAACTTCATCCCGCAGGGGCATCTGCTCATCATGGGCAGCTACGACCAGCCGGGCGTGATCGGCAAGGTCGGGACAATGATGGCCGAGAACAACGTCAACATCGCCAGTTGGCAGACCGGACGCGCTGAACCGGGCGGGCATACGCTCACGGTGCTGACGCTGGACGAGGCGATTTCCGACGCGCTGCTGGAACAACTGCGCCAGCGCGAATTCGTCCGCCACGCGCATAAAGTCGCCGTTGAGGTGTGATAGACTCAGGGAAAAGGGACATGGAGACGTTACCCATGCAGGACGTACAGGAGCGTGTTGGAATGCCGCTGGAGGAGTTCCTACAGGAATTCCAGCGCCAGCCGTTTGAGCTGATTAACGGGGAGAAGCGCGTCAAAATGCCTGGGGTTGCCGGACACAGCTATCGGATGTATTTGCTTTATCAATGGCTGCTCACGTTTGTGCTGCCACGCGGCTTAGGCGAAGTGCTGCTGGAGACAACCTTTATACTGCCGGGAAGCTATGGTTCTGATTGGGTAAAAGGCTCTCGCATCCCCGATATTCTCTTTTACGCCGCAGATCGGCTCGCTGAATACCGCCTCGAAATCCCGGATTGGGAACGCCGCCTGTATGAGCTGGTGCCTGACCTCGTGATCGAAATTGTCTCGCCCAACGACAGCTACAGTGACATCGACGCGAAAGTCGATCTGTATATGGGGGACGATGTGCACTTGATCTGGGTGTGCGACCCGCAGCGCCGTAAAGTTCGCGTTCACACGCCGGAAGGTGAAGCAACGCTGAGCGGGGATGCAAAGCTGACAGGTGGCGACATTCTGCCGGGGTTTGAGGTTGCCCTGCCCGACCTGTTCGCGCCGCCGTCCGCAGCGCCATCGGCGTAAGGTGCTGCATCCTGATCGTCATCGCAGTCTGCAACAAAAGGCAGCGTTTCCTACCTCATCGCTCGTTACAATTTTCAAGGCATTGTGGCTGCTTGGCCTTCTGCTCTACAGTCTGGCGGGGGCATCGCTGGTGCCCTTCCATCCCGACGAGGGCGAACACATCCGTATGTCGCGCGATTTCGTCACCGCCTTCATCGACCGCCAGCCACAGACCCTTGCTGTCCGCATCGAGTCCACCACCGGGCGACCCGCCACACCAGAAGAAACCCTGCGCCTCATCAACGCCCCCCTGCACGGTTATGTGATGGGGCTGGCGTGGAACCTGCGCGGCCTCACCGTCGATCAACTCCCGCCGCTGTGGAACTGGGGCGCGGATTACGCCACCAACCTTGCGGAGGGGCGGCGGCCATCAGAAGCCATGCTGAGTGCGGCGCGAGGGGCATCAGCGGTTTTCCTGTGGCTCAGCAGCGTATTGGTCTTCGCGCTTGGAAAGCGTTCTGGCGGAGAGGTCGCAGCGTTTATAGCGAGCGGCCTGTATATCACCAATCCGCTGGTGCTGTTTCATGCCAGACGCGCGATGCACGAAGCGCCGCTGCTGGCGTTCGGCTGTTTAACCTTATGGGTGGCTTCGGTGATCGCTGCGAAGCGTGTTCGCAGCAGCACGATTTCACCGCTGTGGTGGCTGGCGCTGACACTCTGCGCTGGGCTGACGCTCGCCGCAAAACATACCGGGGTTGTGTTCATTGCAGCGGCCTTCGTGTGGATTTTTCTGGTTGAAGTGCTCAGCCGACCTGCCATCAGCATCCCATCGCTTCTGTACTCTATGGGGCGATTGACACTGATCGGCGTGGGTGCGCTGCTGATCTTTCTGTTGTTATCACCGGCCTACTGGCGCGACCCGGTTGGAAGGCTGGGCGACACACTTCGCCTTCGCACACGCACCATTGTCGCGCAGGTCGCGGGGACACCCGGCGCTCCCATACCTTTTGAACAGCGGGTGAATTGGCTCATCACACAGCCTTTGATGCGTCCGCTCGACTCTGCGCATGACGTGCAGGAGGGCCAGCATTATGGAGCATCCGGCTGGAGTGGGTTTCACTGGGGATTATGGGGCATTATCCCGACTGCTTTTGCACTCGTCGGACTCATCAGCGCTGTTCATCATGTCGCGAATAGTCGGCGCAGACGGGCGCGGGCTGCACAATCGCTTGGATTGATGATCTGGCTAGTGGCCGTGAGTGCGCTGGCGCTGGCAAATCCCCTCCCCTGGCAGCGCTATTTCGCACCTGTGATTCCTGTCGTTATGCTGCTGGCGGCGTCTGGAATGGTTCAAGGTTTGTCCATACTATCACCGATGTTCAACCACAGGGCCAAATGGCAACCCTTGAAACCCGGACTCAACGACCAGCGCCTTAAAAAGCTACAATGATCTGAAATGCAGCGTCCGTACTCTAAAGGCAATCCTCATGACCATTCGCCCCATCCTGACCTATCCGCAGCAGCAGGCCGCCTTGCGAAAGCCTTCCGACCCTGTCGCCCGTATGAGCGCGGAGGTCGAGGCCTTGATCCAGGACATGAAAGACTCGCTCGCCTCCCAGCCCGGCGCAGGCCTGAGCGCCGTGCAGATCGGCGTTCACCAGCGCATCTCTTTGATGTGCTTCGGCCAGGACGAAGGCGAGATACAGCCGCCGCTGGTCGTCATCAACCCCAAAATCACCCAGGTCGGGCCGCCTGCCAAAGGCTTTGACGGGTGCCTGAGCATTCCCAAGCTCGTCACCTGGGACACGCTGCGCCCATCCTGGCTGGTGTTCACCGGGCGGGACGAGCATTGGAAGACCATCCGCCTGAAGGTTGAAGGCATCGACGCCCGTGTTGTCAGCCACGAGATCGATCATCTTGACGGTAAACTGTTCCTCGATCTGCTCACGCCGACTTCAAAGCTGTATCTGCCGCAGACGGACGCAAACGGCGAGGAAAAACTGGTCGAGGTCACGAGCATGATCGGCCAGACGCGCTACCTGAAATAGCATCAGTCGCGTTTGCCAAACCAGACACGCCGGAACAGGTCGGGGTATTCCGTCACCAGTCCATGTTCGTCCACCGAAATAACCGCCTTAAACCCGCCGAAACTCTCGTCCTCGTACTGGAACCGCCGCAGTCCTTCCTGCTCCCCCAGATAGGTGTACCACTGGCGTGCAGGGCGCACTTCCAGTTCCGGCAGTGTGATGTAGACTACCAGAATTTCGGTACGCTTGCCCGGTTGCAGGCTGAGACGACGAATCGGCAGCGTGTTGGTCAGAGGCGTGATCGACAGATCGACATCGACGCAGCCGTTCAACGTCTCGAAGGCCACGCCGCCCGCTGTCTGCCATCCGCCGCGTCCGTCAGCTTCCAGCTTCATGCGGCGAAAACTGCTCAGCACATTCACTTCCAGATGACGAACCTCCCAATTCAGGTCACAGATGATCTGATAACGTAGTCGGAAGGGTTTTTCAGCGGCCACGCCAATAACCATTCCATCAGCGACAATCCGAGTTGCATCAACCGTCAGACGGAGATGCTCCATACCGTTCCCATCCCAGGGAGACCACAGCGATTCGTAGCGCGTCATCGTCAGTCCTTCGTCACAATCAGACCATTGAACTCGGCATTGGCATTTCGCGCAAGCACGTTAAACTCACCGCTTACTCGCAGGCAATGGACTCAGGTCAGAAGCGCAACCAACATGCAGCGTATTCTCGTCACCGGGGCAAACCGGGGCATCGGCTTAGCGTTTGTCCAGCAGTATTTACAGCGCGGGGAGCGGGTCTTCGCCGCCTGCCGGGTGCCGCGCCGTGCCACTGAATTACAAGACTTACTGAAGCAGTATCCCGACCATCTCACCCTGTTACAGTTGATCGTCTCCAAACAGGACTCGATTGATGAAGCGTTTGAGGTAGTGCAAGCGCAAACGGACGCGCTCGATGTGCTCATCAACAATGCCGGCATCTACAACGCCCCTCAGGACGACAATCCGGTCTATGGCGATGATGACTCGCTGCAAAAGCTGGGCGTGCTGACTTTCGATGATGCACTGGCCGTGCTGCGCACCAACACTGTCGCCCCGATTCTTATTGCGCAGCGCTTCCTCGATCTGCTGCGGAAAGGCGATCAGGCGCGGATCGTGAACATCACCTCTGGCATGGGTTCGCTGGAAGCCAAGACCTACGGCGGGTCGTACTATTACGCCACCAGCAAGGCCGCGCTTAATATGATGACGCGCTCACTGGCCGCCGATGTGCGCCGCGCCGGGATGATTGCCGTTGCGCTTGACCCTGGTTGGGTGCAAACGGATATGGGCGGGGAAGACGCCAGCATCAGCCCGGAAGAATCGGTGAAGCACATGGTCGCCTTTCTCGATGGGCTGACATTAGCCCAGTCAGGCGGATTTTTTAACTACCTGGGGGAGCAAAATCCCTGGTAAAGCGGTTATTGTTGGAATAGACACCCGAAAAGGATTTACATCGTGCTGCTTGCCTGCGACGTCGGCAACACCAACATTCACCTCGGTCTGTGGGATGGGAATTCATGGGCGCTGAACTGGCGGGCGCGTACTGTTCACGACAAAATGCCGGACGAATATGCCGTGCTGGTGCGCAATTTTCTGAACAGTGCTGATGTCGGTTACAAAGCGATTCACGGTGTCGTCATCGGCAGCGTCGTCCCTGCCCTCACGCGCACTTTTATCGAGCTTGTCCAGCGCTATCTCAACCTGGAACCCGTCATTGTCAACGCCACGACCGCCAGCATCCCGGTCATGATCGACCAACCGGAACAGGCTGGCGCAGATCGTATCGCCAATGCGGCGGCGGTGGTTGCCCTGCATGGGGGCGGCCCGGCCATTGTGGTCGATTTTGGCACAGCGACAAACTTCGATGTCGTTTCGGTCGAGAACGCCTATATCGGCGGCGCGATTGCACCCGGCATCGGGGTAGCCCATGATGCACTCGTCAGCCGTGCTGCGCGCCTGCACAAGATTGATCTGATGCCCCCGCCTGACGCCATCGGCGCCAATACCATCCACGCCATGCAGAGCGGCATCTTCTGGGGCTATGTCGCGCTGATCGAAGGGCTGACGCAGCGCATCCGCACTTCACTCGAAAAACGCGGCACGAACGGCAAATCGATTCGCGTGATTGCCACAGGTGGCCTGGCGGTACTGGTCAACGAGCACACGGATGTCTTTGATCTGATTGCGCCGGAACTGACGCTGGACGGCCTTCGTGTGATTTATGAACACGCCCGTCAGCCCCAGAACGGGCGTATGCGCTAACGGCGCATAAGCTGTGCTGAATTTTATTAGTTTAAAACTTACTAAGTTTACCGTTTGTAGGGGCGGGTTTAAAACCCGCCCCTACGAGAAAAACAACCTGCAAGTGCGTAACTCCTATTAGCTTCAATGTTGGAGAGGAATCAGGATGCTGCGGTCGCTCGTTTCGCCTGTACAAAATGGTGAGGATGGAGAATTATTCCTGCGGCGCAACCTGACCCGCGAGTCCTTAGAGGCGGCCTTCGCTGCGCACGATGTGATGTGGCTCGATGTGGTGGATGCAACCGACGAGGAAATCCGCTGGCTGGAAAAGCTGCTCAGTCTGCATCCAGCGGTCGTGAGTGATCTGCGTCGGGATGACCGCCGTCCCACCCTGATGATCTACCCGGATTATCTGTTTCTGTCACTGTTCCAGCCCTCATTAAAGGTGAATCAGCTTACCAGCGAAGAAGTTCACTGTCTGGTTGGCGATCATTTCTTTGTCACGGTGCGCAAGGAGTCGACCAACACCGTCGCCAGTGCGTATGATCGGATGGCGCAGAGCACCGAGTACTGGCGGCGCGGCGCGACGTATTTTCTGTATACCACAATTCAGTTCGTGGTGGATGCCTATTATCCCCTGCTCGACCGCATCAGCAATCAGCTCAATCAGCTTGAGGAAAGCGTCCTGTTAAACGGCGGCAAAACTGCACAGCAGGCCGTGTACCGCATCAAGCAGCAGTTGATTCACCTGCGGCAGATGGTTGCGCCACAGCGCGAAGTGGTTTCCAGCGTGATCGGCGAGGCGCGGCTTTCCCGCTCCAACGAAGATCGTGACCTGTTCCGCCATCTTTATGAGCGGCTGCTGCGTGTGTATGATGTGATCGACTCCCAGCGCGACCTCGCCAGCAATGTCCTCGACCTGATGGAAAGCCAGAGTTCGACCAAGATGGCAAACGCCGTCAGCCGCCTGACGATTCTGTCGATGATCTTCCTGCCGCTGACGTTCATCGTCGGGCTGTTCGGCATCAACTTCATCACGACCCAACCCGAACTGGTCATTCAGCTTCCCGGCGTGACCGTGCTGATGTTTATCCTGATGCTGACCTTTTTGAGCGCCTTCGGGCTGGCCTGGTTCTTCCGGCGGCAGGGCTGGCTGTGAAGCGACCTTCCGACGGTCTGTGGCAGTCGCTATAATGCTCCCGGCTTGGTATCAGGCAGGGAGCGGCTGATGGAAACCACATTTGGGACATGGACGAGGCGCCAGGGATGGTTGTTCGTGTTCGTGCTGGTGCTGGGCGCTGCCGCTGGCTGTGCCCCATCAGACAGTGCTTCCACACCAGATGCACAGACATTGCTCGCTACCCCGCCCATTACCCCCACTGGTAACGTCACGATTGCGCAAAGCACCCCCATTCCAACACCCCAGCCAACCGTCTTTCAGACAACGACGCTGGTGATCTGGTGGCCGGAGCCGCTTGCCCCTACAGACAATGCAACGCTGCTTGATGAAGGCGGGGTGTTGTTTGAGCAGATCAGCGCGTTTGATCTTTCAGAAGGCCCAAGTGTCACAGTGGATTTTCGGCTGAAGCAGCCGGGGGACGTGGGTGGCATCCTCTCGACATTACAGTCGGCCAGCGCGGTTGCCCCCGGTGCGGTGCCGGATGTCACACTGATGCGCCGCGAAGATGTGCTTACGGCGGCTGCGCTGGGGCTGATACAACCTTTGGAAGATGTTGTTTCCCCCATTATCGTCGGGGAACTTTACAGCGTGGGGCTGGAACTGGGGCGCGTCGATGGCGACCTGTATGGCTTACCCTACACCTTCGATGTCGCGCTGCTGGCCTATCTGGCACAGGCTGATGAAGCCACTCTGGAAGCGACCGCCTTTCCTGAGGTTGGTCGGCGCTGGGGTTACGACGATATTCTGGAAAACGACCTCACGTTTGCGTTTGCGGCGGCACGTCCGACCACCATTAGCCTCACGTTCCTGATTCAGTACCTCGCGGCAGGCGGGACTGTACCGACCGAAGGTGCCAGCGTAAACGCAGAAGCGCTGAGAAGCACCCTGGCCTTTTATGAACAGCTTTACAACCGCCGCCTTTTGCCCCCCAACATCCTCAATTACCAGTCTTCCGCCGATTATTTCCCTGAACTGGCCGCCGGGACGATTGATCTGGGCGTAATCAGCTCCACCCAGTACATGCGGCTGCGCAGCCAATCCGCTGCCATTAATGCCGCACCAGTGCCTACCGTGAACGATGAAATTGTCACGCTGGCAAATGGCTGGATGTGGGTCATCCCGGCGACAACGGCGGATCGCCAGCAGCTTGCCGCCCGCTTTATTACATGGATGATGGACATCGACCGCCAGCGCAGCTACGCCGAAGCCGTTACAATGCTCCCCTCGCAGGAGTCAGCGCTGCGCGGGTTCGACCGTTCGCTCGGTGATTTTATGCTGCTGGATGACCTGCTGCGAAACGCGGTGCCCGTTCCGCCGGAAAACACGACCAGTCCCCTCATGCGGGCAATGCAGAATGCGCTGATCGCCGTCCTGAATGGCGAAATGACGGCGGATGAAGCGGTCGCGGATGTGCTGGCACAAACCAGCGAGCGTTAGCCGGAAGTCGATTTTTCATAGAAGCGATGTGTCCGGTGGATTTTCATCCCCACGCTTTCCAGCAGCCCCAGCATATTGTGGTTGTTCTCTAAAATCCAACCGCAGTCGAGATGCTTGTAGCGAGAGCCGCGCATCACCTTGTAGAAGTACAGGAACATCAGCAAATCCAGCCCCCGGTTGCGATAGGCTTCCCGAACACCCATGAGCGGAACACGAAGCCAGTCGATTTTAGAACGGATTTTCCAGTGCCACAGTGCTTTCACCAGCGTGATCGGTTCAGGTTCTCCGGGGCGGGCATGGGCGGGCTGCAAGACCTGATTAAAATCGGGCACACCGAGCATGAAACCGACCGGCTCCCCATCCACTTCCGCAAAGCAGGAAAACGTCGGATCGAAGAACATCCCCAGGCTGGTCACCAGATTATCCAGTTCTTTAGGCGTCATGGGGGTAAAGCCCCAGTTCTTATCCCAGGCGTCGTTGTAAATCTCTTTAAACTTTACAAAATCGGCCTTCATGTTCTTGCGGTCGATAGGCCGGATGGTGACATTGACGGTGCGGTTGATGCGCGTCGCCAGCTTTTCTAAACGTTCTTCGGTTCGAGCATCAGCAGAAAGCGCCCAGTTGTAGTAATAGCTGTAGATGTCCATAACCTTGTGAAAGCCTGCCCCTTCCACCAAACGCTGGTAATAGGGCTTGTTATAAGGCATGAGCATGATCGGACGTTCAAAGCCATCCACCAGCAGCCCACATTCATCATGCGTGGTGAAGTTCTGCGGCCCACGCACAGCCTCGTAACCGCGCTCCCGTGCCCAATCAACTGCCGTTTGCAGGAGCACCTGCGCGGTTTCGACATTGTCTTCGCATTCAAAGAAGCCGAACCATGCTACATTTTCCTCATGGAATTTGTTATGCCAGTTGTTGACGAAAGCAGCAATCGTCCCCACACAGGTGTCGCCGCGCCACGCTGCGTAGTAATCGCCTTCCATGTATTCCCAGCTTGGGTTCTTCTTTCTGTTGAGGATGTCCTTGCGCATGGACAGCAGCGGCGGCACCCAGTTAGGATCATCCTGATAGACGCGCCAGGGATACTCGAAGAAGGCTTTATGATCTGCGGGCGTTTCCACTTTACGGATCGTGACGTTGGGCATAGACCTGTTCCTCTTGAGCGGCTAGGACGCGGGCTGTGGACAGCACATCGCAAGCGCATGATGGCTGGTGCATGGCATCAAGTCTACATCTGTCGACGGGAAAAACAACTGAAGACCGCAGCGGCGCTTGGCAAAAAATTCAGAGAAATCGGCTTGACACGCTCCTGCCGTTTTGCTACCATACGAGCATCTTCCGCAGTAGCTCAACGGCAGAGCAATCGGCTGTTAACCGATGGGTTTCTGGTTCGAATCCAGACTGCGGAGCAACAAAAACCCGGCGACAAACCGGGTTTTTTGTTTGGCTTTACAACATTTGCGCCCATTCGCCCGCAGGGATTTTCTCCCCGGCGCGAACAGCAACCTTGAGACGATTCTCCAGCGGGGTGATCGGGCAGCTCCAACCGTCACCATAAGCGCAGAAGGGGTTATAGGCCTGGTTGAAGTCGATATGAAAGCGCCCGTCGGGCAGTTGATCGGGTTCCAGATAACGACCGGCAGGATAGGTTTCTTCCCCGGCGCTGGAATCCACAAACGGCAAAAAGTAGCCATGCGGCGCTTCATAGATCGTCAGGCGGGCTTCCTCACCGTCCACCATAAAGGTGAACTCCCCATAACGGCGGTACTGGCGCACCTCTCCGGTCGTGGTCTGCACGGGGACGAGATTCTGCTGCTCGAACGGCACAACCTCGACCGTCAGATCGAGCGCCGGGTTATAGTCATAGTAGCGCAGGCCATCGAATACGTCCTGCTGTTCGGGGGTCAGCGGCGACTGATGGCTGTTCCTGAAAAAGTCATCCTTCTGCTTGCGCAGTTGGTCGATTTGCGATTGTGACATAGCGTACTGGCCTTTCACGACAAGGTTCTCTTTTGCGGAAAGGCCGAATCAGACGAATCTTACCCCTGCTTTAATGCCGCAATCATCTGCTCTGGTGTATCGACAAACGTCAGAATTTCCCAGTACGTCGGTGAGATATAGGGACTGTCGATCAGGCTTTTGAGCATCTCCCGCCAGTACTGCCCATAGCAGAGGATGGGCCGCTGTGGAATGTCCCCCACCCGCATCAGCTCCCACACCGACACCAGTTCGTGCAGCGTCCCAAGCCCACCGGGCATAATCACATAAGCATCGGCGTGGAGAATCAGGTGCGCCACTCTCTCGCGGAGGGTCGCATGGCGCACTTCATCCACCACCCATTGATTAGGGCGCAGATCGCCACCGCGAAAGGCTTCAATCGCGTCGGTTGTCACGCCGATAACGTGCCCGCCCGCTTCATGTGCTCCCCGGCTGGCCGCTTCCATCACGCCTGCATAGCCGCCCGTCATCACCGTAAAGCCTGCTTCTGCCAGCGCTCGCCCCACTGCCAGTGAACTTTCGTAATCTGCATCGCCGGGCTGTGTGGCGGAACTTCCGTAGACTGCAATGACTTTCATAGATCGATGCCATCCTGATAAAAACAAAGAAACCCGTGCAAAGACGGGTTCATCAGGCGGAGAAGGAGGGATTCGAACCCTCGATGGCCTTGCGACCATACCCATTTTCGAGACGGGCCCATTCAACCACTCTGGCACCTCTCCGGATAGGGATTATTTTAGACGAAAATTTTAAAGAAGGGTATCCCCGATTTGCATTGGCGGACGGGCTTGCTGAAACGAACTCAGCCGTTTTTGCGTACACTCCGTGCAGTCAGTACAATGCAACCTGGCTGTAACACGACTTCACACACAATCAAAGGAGGAAGCAATGGGAGAGTTTATTGGCGGTGTCTGGTATTTCTGCTGCGGCTGGCTGATTATTGGTGCGCTGGCTGGTATGATTTCGCGGTCGCTGCTCGGTTCGCGCAACCAACCGCTCCTGAATGACATCCTTCTCGGCGTTGCCGGCGCATTCATTGGCGGCATCGTGGTCGGCTGGCTGGGCTGGGATGACAACCTGAACATTGGCTTCGGCATCGGTTCGCTCGTCACTGCCATTATCGGCGCGGGCGTACTGATTCTGCTCGGTCGCCTCGTCTTCGGCAGACGCTGACGCCAGTTTCCACAAATTAAACAGGGACACAAGGCTTGTGTCCCTATTCCCCATTCTCGCGAAGTGATTTAAAGAAGTCATCCAGCAGCGCGGCAGCCTCGTCAGCCATTAACCCTACATCGACATCCACACGGTGGTTAAGGCGCGGATTGCGCAGCACATCCACAACGCTCCCGGCACAACCCGCACGGGGGTCAATCGCGGCATAGACCAGCCGGGGCAGCCGTGCCAGCACCATCGCGCCCGCGCACATGCAGCATGGCTCCAGCGTGCAGTAAAGCGTGACCTCGGCTAAGCGCCACTCCCCCATCACCTGCGCGGCCTGCCGGATGGCGATCATCTCGGCATGAGCGGTCGGGTCGCCATCGGCCTCACGACGATTGCAGCCCCGGCCAATAATCGCTCCATTGCGCACCGCAATCGCGCCAATGGGCACATCGCCTGTCGGCAGCGCCTTGACCGCCTCCTCCAGCGCCAGACGCATGTAGACTTCGTCGCGGGACATTAAAACAAAGAAAGCTGTTTCGGCTCGTCGCCTTTTTTACGCTTTTTGGCTTTGCTCTCTTCGGGGTCGATCTGCACGGGCTGGCCTTCCTCGTCGTGCGGGATGAGGTTGATCTGTACGCAGGCCGGGCACTGGCATTCCAGCGGGTGCGGCTGGAAGCCTTCTTCCACCGCGATTGCGGCTTCGGTCGCATCCTGAAGAATGTCGAGATTCGGGACGAAATCGTCCGGCATATCCTCGGTGCGCATTGTCGCGTGAATCTCCATCTGCCGCAGTTCATCCTCCCGAAAACCAACCTCGTTCATCACACCCTTGAGGCTGCGCAGCGTGACCTGATCGTTCTCGCGGATGACGGACTTATAGTGTTCGCGCAGGCATTCGCGCCAGTAATCGTCGAAAACAGACATGGGTTTGTGCTTTCCATTTGATCTTGAACACTTATTCTACAGCAGATTCAGCCTGAGAGAAACTAATCCGCCGTCGTGCTTATTCGCTCAGCGTCCGGCTTTGTTCCAGCACATTCAGGATTTCCTCACCATAAGCGTTCAGCCGCCAGGGACCGAGGCCGCGAATCGTTTGCAGGCCTTCCCAGGTGGTCGGTGCTTTGTAGGCTAAATCCCACAGCGTCGTCTTGGAGATAATCACGTCGCTCTCAACGCCGCGCTGCGCTGCACGGTCACGCCGCCACGCATGGAGCGCAGCATAGCGATCTGTCACGACAGGATCGGGCGGCTCATGGCGAGGTGGTGAACCCAGGTTCGCGGCGTTGGCCTGCCCACGCTCAATCGCTTCCAGGAGGCGATGACCGTAGCGGCGTATGAAGCTGGACGGCATTCCGCCGAGTGCTGCCAGATCGCTCAGACGGCGCGGCGCGGCGGTCGCCAGCGTGACCAACTGTTTATTGACCAGAACCTTGAAGGGAGGCAAATCCCTCTCCTGGGCGATTTCCTCGCGCAGCAGATAGATCTCGCGCAGAATCGACATCTGATAACGTTTGAGATACTGCGGCATCCCCAGCTTCCAGTACCCTTCGGGGTCGAATTCCCGTAGTTCAGCGGCGGGCAGATGCGGTAGTTCCTCGAACAGTTCTACCGCTTCCTCTAATCTTCCGTCTTCCTTCAATTTCTCATGGAGAATCTCGCGGAGCTGCGGCAGGTAATGGGTGTCCATCTGGGCGTAAGCCAGGCTGTCAGCCGGCAGCGGGCGCTCACCCCAATCGTCGCGCTGGTGGGCTTTATCCAGCACAACTCCCATGTAGGTTTCTAACAGCGCACTCAGGCCGATGGACTTATAACCGATGACACGCGCCGCTACCATCGTGTCGAAGATGTTGGCGAAGGTATAGCCAAAATCGCGCTTGAGACACATGATGTCATATTCCGCTGCGTGGAACACCTTTTCCACCTGCGCCGACGCCATTAAGGGCGCAAGCGGCTGCATATCGGGGATCGTGAGCGGGTCGATGATGGCATCAATCGAGGCGGTCGAAAGCTGAATCAAACAGACCCGTTCACGATAGGCGTGCAGGCTGTTGCTTTCGGTATCAATCGCCACCAGTGGTTCAGCCATGAGCGTCGTCACCAGGGCATTTAACTCGGCTTGCGTCTGGATATAAACAGCCGGGGGAATCGGCATGAAACAGCCCCACTTCTTACAATTACAACCAGTTTCGTCTGCGAAAGATGAACAGCATCACGAGGGCAATTGCCAGCATCGCGCCTACAACGATTATAAAGGCATTCGGATGCGTATCGAAGGGCAATTTGACATTCATGCCATAAACACTGGAGACAAGCGTTAATGGCAGCATGATGACCGAAATCACCGTAAGAATCCGAATCACCTGGTTGATACGATGGGTGGCGAGAATATCGGCAGTTTCGGCCAGGCTGCTGATAATTTCCGCGTCTTCATCGATGATGTCCCGCGCCCGGTGGATATGATCGGCGATGTCGCCAAAATATTCCTCCTGTTCTTCCGTCAGAATGGGATGATCGAGCCGTTCCAGCCGCTCAATGATGGGCACCTGCTGGCGGATGATGCGGCGCAGGGCAATGATGTCCCGCCGGACGAGCGTAATATCCTGAATCACCCGCCGCGCGTCATCGGTAAAAATATTCTCCTCAATCTCGCGGATATTGGCATCGACCCGGCTCAGAATGGGCAGCAGATAATCCACAAGCTGATCGATAATGACGTAGAAGAGATGGTTTGCGCCTTTCATCAGGTGTTTGTAGCGCACCACATCACTGTCCTGACAGGCTTTGAATAAGTTCACCAGCGGCTTGAGCGTTCCGTCGTGGACGGTGATGACATAGCCGCGACCAACCAGAATATCCAGTTCACTGGGACGGGTAAGACGCTGGCGGGGATCCCAGCGTGGAAAGTGCATCACCAGAAACAGATAGTCATCCGCTTCATCAATTTTGGGGCGCTCACTCAGGCTGAGCAGGTCTTCCAGATTTAAAGGGTGAATGTCGCGAAACATTTTGCTCAAGCGGTCTACATCGCCCGGTGTCGCATTGACGATGTCTACCCAGTTGACGCGCTGCGAGGTTACTGTCTGAATCACATGTCGTTCTCCCCAGGGACTTAACACAGGTTAAAAAGGGACTTATCAGGCCGCATAAAGGGAACTTAACTTTGACACTCTCCGTCGATTGTGATATATTGTACATATTCGATGTTACCCGACAACACAGGTCTTTGTAAGTTCTACATTATTTGCGAACCTCGCAAAGAGAAGTTACAATTCCTGAAGCTTTTCAGGAGGAACCATATGGCAACAGCCGCTCAAGGCACCAGCGCTGTCGTAGAGAAAGCGCCCAAAAAACAAGTCGTGGTGGATGTCGCAGCCCCCAGCCGCCGCGAATTTTTATACTACATCTGGGGCGGATCGATGGCGCTGCTGCTGGGCCAAGCGACCGCGGGGCTGATTTGGTTTGCGCTCCCACGCTTTCGTGAAGGCGAATTCGGCGGTACGTTCCGTTTTTCGGGTGGTGATATTCCAGCAGCGGGTGAACCGCCGCTTGCGATTCCTGAAGGCCGCTTCCACATCGCACATCTGGAAGATGGCCGGCTGGTGACGCTTTATGGTGTTTGCACCCATCTGGGCTGCCTGCCGAAGTGGGATGATCCCAACGTTCGCTTCAACTGCCCGTGTCATGGGTCGCAGTATAACCGGGACGGCACCTGGATCACTGGCCCTGCCCCGCGTGGCCTTGATCGCTTCCGCACCACCGTCAGCTTCACGAATGGTGAGGTGGAACAGCAGGACGAGGTTGGCACACCGATTCCAGTGAATGGGCGTGAAATTTCTGAAATAGCGATTGACACCGGCGACCGGGTGAACGGGCCGGCGCATGGCGTGACGTTGTAAGGTTGGGTATGGTTTATCGTGAGTTCAGTGGTTGGTCGAGGAGCGATGTAATATGACAATTCTTCCGTTCCCATCCTTCCTTGATGACATCAAGGAAAAGGGCTTCAAGAAAGCCGTCTATGAAGGTGTGAATGAAGTCGTCGAACGGGTGACGGCAGGCATGAACATCCAGGATATCCGCGAAGCGCTGCGTGGCGAGGCACCCTCCCGCCGCCCGAACCCGCGCTTGCAACCCCATGCGGATGGCTTCTGGCTGCATATGCGCCCCAGCTATTTCCACGCGGATATGACGGGTGTTTACCCCACCTTCCGCCTGGGCTGGCTTTCCACCTATTTTGTTTTCTTTGAAACCATTACGGGTTTGCTGTTGATGGTGTGGTATACGCCGTCGCCGAATGTGGCGTATGGCAACATGCTCAACATCCTCAGTCGTGTTCCGCTCGGTCAGCTCGTGCGCGATCTGCATCGCCTGGGTGCAGAAGCAATGGTGCTGATCGTCTGTCTGCACATGATTCGAACGTTTATGACCGCCAGCTATAAAAAGCCGCGCCAGTTCACCTGGTTTACGGGTGTTGTGCTGCTGCTCGTCACGCTGCTGCTCAGCTTCACCGGCTACCTGCTGCCCTGGGATCAGCTGGCACTGTGGGCGGTGACGATTGGTGCGTCGATGGTGGAAGCGGCGCCCCCGGCCATCGTCGGTGAAAACCTGAATCTGCTGGTTCGTGGTGGTCCCGACATTGGCGCGAACGGTCTGCTGCGCTTTTATCTGCTTCATGTGCTGCTGCTGCCTGCCCTGCTGTTCGTCTTCACAGGCGTTCACTACTATAAAGTCATCGTGCACGGCCACAGCCTGCCGCCGCAGAAGGAAAATATTGGTGAGGACACCGCTAAGCGTGTACCGCTGGATAAGCGTGTGTACTTCATCCCCGATGTGCTGACCAGCGAGCTGATGTGGATTGGCGTTACCACCTTTATCCTGATCGTGATGTGCGTCTGGTTCTATCATGCGCCGCTGGAAAACCATGCTGACCCACAGAGTACACCGCTGGGTACGGTCGCGCCCTGGTACTTCCTGTGGGTGCAGGGGGCACTCAAGCTTGGTGATAAGGTGCTTTGGGGCATCATCTTCCCCACCGTGCTGCTGATCTTCTTCATGATCTACCCCTATCTGGACACCGCGCCCAGCCGCCGCTATGCCGACCGCCGCATCGGCCTGAGCCTGAGCTTCGTCATTGTCTCGATGATTACGGTGCTCAGCTATATGGGTCTGCCGGAATACGGTGTATCGTCCTCAGCCGAAACCGACATCGAATATCAGCTGACGATGGAACCGACGCACGGCTCGGTTGGTCTGCTGCTGCCCATTCCGTTTGAACAGCTTGTGCCGGGTATCTATACCACACGCGAGTTCGCCAACGAAGAAGAAGCGGCCAACATCGTCGCGGCGCTGAATGAAGAACTGGATACACTCACCTTCACGTCTCAG
Source organism: bacterium (assembly GCA_033762735.1). Taxonomy (GTDB): domain Bacteria; phylum Chloroflexota; class Anaerolineae; order Aggregatilineales; family Phototrophicaceae; genus JANRLJ01. Next base: position 31,884 of record JANRLJ010000054.1, read on the forward strand.
GATGGCACCGCCACCAGCCTGCGCAGCGCACTGCACGGCATCATGGTGACGAATTACAGCCCGATTGGAACCATGCCCGCCGAGTCGCTCAGCTTCCGCACCGTGCCGGATGATGCACCTGAACTGGCGCATGTGATGGAAGAGTTCTATCAGATGGTTCATGAAGAGCCGCACGAACTGTACAACGGCTGGGGTATGGTCGCGATCAGCCCGGTACAGGGCAACCTCGTCCGGGCCGATGTCGTGATCGTGTGGCAGGAAGTTCAGACCGACGAAAACGGCAATGTGGTGCTGGAAAATGGCGAACCCATTCCGCTGACCAACGAAGATGGCTCACCGGTGCTGCTGTTCCACTACGGCCACACCTTCGTCCATCAGAGCGCCTCTTACTTCCTCAAGTAAGGTCAGCGCTGTCATTCTGAACATGATGGGAGGGGCGCAGTCTGCACGAACTGACTGCGCCCCTGCTGTGAACATTTTTGAACCCATTCCCTGTGCTGGCGGGATGATGTTCATCAGCCAACCACACGGGGCACCCGCTCTGAGGGGGAAATTGAATGCTTCAACGTTTGCTTATTGATCGAATGGAAAATCGCATTCTGGTAGGGATTACCATGTTCGTGGCAACCATGCTTGTCATCGGCTGGGTCGCCATTAACGAGAATGCGCGGATGGAATCCTTTGACCGACAGTTCAACGCCCGCGCTATTGAACGTGGTGCGCGTTTGTATTCGGCCAACTGCGCCACCTGTCATGGCACGGACGGGCGCGGCATTAACGGTCGTGCCCCTGGCCTGAACAGTCCCCACCTGTTCGGCTATGACTACTTTGCCGCTAACAGCCAGAACATCGAAGCGCTGCAGGACGAACTGGCCGCGCTGGAGCAGGAACAGATTGATCTGGCGACGGAGCTCACCGCGCAGGGCACATCTGCTGAACGCATCAGCGCGATTGACGCCCGCCTGAACGAAATCAATGCCCGCATCAACGGGGAAGACGGCATCAACATCCAGTTTGCTGCGCTGTTGGAAGAACGCAACGCCCTGGTTGATGCGCTCCAGCCCGCCGTCGAAAACGGGTATCCGCTGGCGCTGCAAGACCTGAACGCCGACGGCACGATTGACCCGGTGGCGGAACTGGTCTATCAGCCCAGCCGCCTCGCGCAGTTGGGATGGGGGGCGACGCTCAACCAGTACATCGTCACCACGCTCATTCATGGCCGCCCCACCAGCATCGGTTACTGGCCGCAGCAGATGGTCGCCTGGGCACAGGAAGGCGGCGGCACCATGCGCCGTGACCAGATCGAAGACCTGGCCGCTTACATCGAGAACTGGAACCGGGGCGACCAGTGGACGCTGGATGACGCACTGGCGGTTCAGCAGTACGGCATTGTGCCGGGGCTGCCGGGCGACGGCGGCGAAGTCGTCAGCGGCCCGCCTGCTGGTGCTGATGTTCAAGCCATCCTGACGCAGATTGCCAGCCTCACGGGCGATCCGGCGCGGGGCGAAGCCATCTACAACAACGACCAGCGCTCCGGCGTGGGACAGCGGTTGGGCTGTGCAGGCTGCCATAGCGCAGAAGCCGTCGCGCCGCTGACGCAGGAAAAGTGGGACAACGCCATTAACGTGCGTCTGCAACTGCCGCAGTTCGCGGGCTACACCGTCGAGCAGTATCTGGTGGAGAGCATCGTCCAGCCGCAGGCCTACATCGTCCCACCCTATGGCCCGGCCATGCCCGCCAACTTTGGCGAGATCATGACCGTGCAGGACATGGCGGATGTGCTGGCTTACGTTCACACCTACAGCACGGTTGACCCCTATACCCCGCCGGATGCAAGCAGCGTGGACACGACCGAAGAACCATTCTCGGCGGATAGCAGCAGCGCGAATACGACGGGCGGCACTGGCACCAACACAATGGGACAGGCAACGCCGATACCTGGCGGCGCAGGTCAGAGTGACCGTACTGGCCCCGGTGGGGTCGGCGCTCCGGGTGTGGAAGCAACTGGTGAGGCCACCGCAGAAGCCACTGCCGAAGCGACCGCAGCGGCGACCGCAGCGGCGACCGCAACACCGGGCAACTGATTTACTCCAAGCGACATTCGTAGTTTATGGGGGCATTCTGAACAGGATGCCCCCTTTTTGTTGCCTGGCAGCCACAGCCACCATTTGACCGTTGTCGTGCTGCCCTGGCAGGTGTACAAAGGACAGTGCACTTGAACAGCCAGACCTGCAAGGAAAATCCATGTCTTTTCAAAATACGCGCAAGCCTGCGCACCTGATGATGAAGCATCCTTCACGCCGCTTCCTGATGATACTCGTTATTGTCCTGTCCCTGGGTGGGCTGGGCGGTGCCACTGTGCTGATGGCGCAGTCATCATCCACTCCTGCCCCAGAAGTCACCGCCGAACTCACGCCTGAAGCCACTGATGCCGCCCGCGACTGCACCCCTGCCGGGCTTGCCGCAGCCAAAACCGAGCTTGAGTCGCGCCTCGCTGACTTTGAGACATTATTGAACGACGATCAGGACGCCGCCCTGTCTGCGCTGTATGAGGTCGGGCAGGCCTATCAACAAATCGCGCTCGACTGCGGCTACATCCCGGACGATGTGGAAGCGCTGTTTGTTGGCACCAACGTGGAGAACATCCTGGCTGCGCTGGAAACGCTCGATGGTGACCCGGTACGCGGGCAGCTTCTCTACAACAATGAACAGGTCGCGGCGGATGGGGTGGCGCTGGGCTGCGCAGGGTGCCATGAAGGGGGTGCGGTTGGCCCCTCCACCGAAGGCACGTGGACGCGCTGGGACGAAGTTCGCCGCCTTGACCCCGCACTGGCCGATTACAGCTTCGAGCACTATATGGTGGAGAGCATCATCCACCCCAACGCCTATGTGCCGCCGGAATATCAACCGAACATGATGCCGCAGAACTACGGCGAACGCCTAACGTTCCAGGATTTGGCCGATCTGATTAAATATCTCGAAAGTCAGGATCAACTGCTGCCGGGTTCGTAACGTGCAAATGCAGCCAATCGCTAACCGAACGCCAGCATTTGCGGTAAAATCGGCACAGTTCTGGCAAACCACCCTCTCCGCTGGAGAGGCACTCACACGAGGAGCAAATCACGCATGGGCAAACGTGCGCGCCTGTTTACACTATTCCTGATTGCACTGCTGATGATCGCAGCATGGAGATCAGCCAGTCCTTATGCCACGCTGGCGCAGGACGCTACCGCAGAGCCAACGCCAGAAGCCACAACCGAAGCGACCGCCGAAACCACTGCCGAGGCAACGGCAGAAGCAACCGAAGTGGCTGTAGACGCAACCGTTGAAGCAACGGCTGAGGCAGCAGCAGAAGCGACCGCCGAAGCGACACCCGAAATCGAAAGCGCGGGCGGCGAACTGACCGAAACGGCTGAAACAGCGGAAGAAGAAACCGAAAACAGCGGTCTGGTGCTGCTGGTGCTGCTGATTGGCGTGGGGGCCGTCTCTGCTGTCGGGTTTTTCACCATCGCCCGCGAAAACTTCCAGGGCGGCGATACCGAGTAGATTCTGTCCATCGGTTATACAGCAACAAATGGGAGCAGCGCCCTCAGGCAACCTGCTCCCATTTGCTTCCTGATTGCTGCCTCTGTCACGAGTATTTCTCATGCAGATTTTACAAATGACTCTTGAGAAATGTCACAAAAGCGCTATAATAGATTGCGATCTGCTTCACTCAGGTTTTGCCGTTCAAAGGATAGTCTACATGGCGCAGGTCAGTACAGCGCATACCTCATGGGAACAACCACAGTCGTGGGAAAAATCCCCCCACGCCAAACCACCTGTCAAAAATAACCGAGTGAAATTTTTTGCGGGGGGTGTGCTCATCATCGCAGCCGTCGCTTACCTTCTGGTTTCGGGCACCGCCAGCAGTGCCCGCCGTTCGATGACCATTGATGAACTGCTGGCAAATCCAGACCTGGTCGGGCAGACCATTCGGCTTACCGGCGCGGTAGTTGGCAGCACCATCCGGGAAGAAGGCGAAGTCCTGACCTTCACCATCGCGCATATCCCGCGTGACACTGACGATCTGGCGCAAACGCTGCATCTGGCGTCCAATGACCCGACCTTGCAGCGCGTCACAGTCCGTTATGAAGGCCCCCGCCCTGACCTGCTCCAGCACGAGGCGCAGGCATTGCTAAGTGGGTCGCTGGATGAGAATGGCGTCTTCCACGCCAATGAACTGCTGTTGAAGTGCCCCAGCCGCTTTGAAGAAGGTGCGCCCGCGCTTGAGGGATTGCCTTCGGCCAGTGAGAGCGGTTCGGCGGGTTCCTGAGCACAAGCAAATTAAAAAGGTGGAATTGTAGGGACATGGCATGGCGTGTCTCTACAAAACACATCGCACATTTTCTTTTTGAATAGGCGCTGTTTCAAAATTCAGATTTTCGGGAGAAGCATGCTTGGCGCCTATGGGAACGCCAGAGATTAAACAAGCAGTTTTATCGAATGTACCCGTAAATCAGTGCTCACTAAAAACTGACCACTGTAACCTAAAAACTTCTAAGCGATTGGACACAAAGGAAGATGCTCGCTGAGATTGGTGTTGTAAGTCTGTTCCTCGCATTTCTCGCTGCGCTTTATGCCATCGTCACCGCCACAATCGGCGGTCGCCGCCACCGCGAGACGCTGGTGCGCAGTGCCCGCAACGCTGCCATGGCGACCTTTCCGCTCATGATCGTTTCCTGCGGCGCACTGCTGATCGCCCTGATTACCCAGGATTATCAGATCAACTACGTGCGCAGCGTAAGCGATCCCCAGACACCCCTTTTCTATCGGATTACGGCGCTGTGGGGGTCACAGCAGGGGTCGCTGCTGTTCTGGTCGCTGCTGATGAGTGGCTTTGCTTTTGGCGCGATGACGCTCAACTGGAAAAGCGAACGCCGCCTGATGCCGACCGCGATTGCCTACATGATGGCGGTGCTGGCCTTTTTCCTGTTTTTGTCACTGTTTCTGGAAAATCCCTTCGAGCGCGTGTGGGTGCGCGATTTGCCACAGGGCGAAATCGGCGTGGTGGATTCCATCCTCGTCCCCCCGGACGTGCGCACACCACCAGATGACGTGCTGGCGCGGAATGCCCAGGGCTTAAACCCGCTGTTGCGCCATTTCGGGATGATTATCCACCCCCCCATGCTTTACCTGGGCTTCGTCGGTTTCACCATCCCCTTCGCCTTTGCGATGGCGGCGCTGGCAAGCGGCGACCTTTCCACCAACTGGATTAAGGCCACCCGCCGCTGGACGCTGATCGCCTGGCTGTTCCTCAGCCTGGGGCTGATCCTGGGCGGGCGCTGGGCCTATGATGTGCTCGGCTGGGGTGGCTACTGGGGCTGGGATCCGGTGGAAAACGCCGCGTTCCTGCCCTGGCTGCTGGGCACGGCCTTCCTGCACAGCGTCATGATTCAAGAGAAGCGCGGGATGCTCAAGGTGTGGAATATGTTCCTCATCATCGGCACCTTCAGTTCGGTGATGTTCGCCACCTTCGCCACCCGCAGCGGCCTGGTAGAAAGTGTGCACAGCTTCGCCCGCAGCGGAATCGGGACACCGATGTTCCTGTTCTGGAGCGGGATTACGCTGTTTTCGGTCGGGCTGATTTTGTGGCGCTGGAACCGGGGCGAACTGCGCGACGAGCATCACAACACAGGCATTTTCAGCCGCGAGACGATGTTCGTGCTGAACAATGTGATCTTCGTGACGCTGGCGGCGGCCATCTTCTGGGGCAGCTTTGGTGCGCCGATTCTGTCCGAACTGTTTGCAGGTCAGGAAATCACACTCGGCACAGAATATTTTATGCAGGTTACGCCGCCGCTGTTTCTGGTGATGTACATCCTCATGGGCGTCGCGCCTGTGACGGCCTGGGGCGCGACCTCCGCCATGCGGCTGGGGCGGGCACTGTTCGTCCCGCTGGTGCTGACGGCGACCGCGCTGGTCATCATGATACTGCTCGGAACACGCCAGCCTGTCGCCATTGTCGGCTATGGCGTGGTGCTGCTGGCGGGGTTTGTCGCGCTCTACGAAATTTATCGCGGGGCGTCGGCCAGAGTGCGCACTCGCGGCGAAAATCCGCTCACGGCGACGCTGGCGCTGTTCACCCGCAACCGACGGCGCTACGGCGGCTACATCGTCCATCTTGGGATTACCATTATTGGGATTGGTGTGATCGGCAGCACGCTGTTCCAGTTCGAGCGGCAGATTACGCTTGCGCCCGGTGAAACCGCTGTGGTGAACAAGCGCTATCTGTTCCGCTATGATCGTCTCGAATCGGCGCTGGCGCAGGATGGCCGCCTGATGGACATCGCCTATGTCGGCGTGATCAGCAACGGAGAGCAGGTGGCGCAGCTTCGCCCACGTATTGACCAGTTCCCCGATATGCCCATGACAATTGCCGGGGCGCACAGCACGGTCGAGAACGACTTCTATGTGCTGCTGCTTGGCTTTGATGAAGCCACACAGGTCGCCAGCTTCCGAATTTATATCAATCCGCTGGTGAATCTGGTGTGGTGGGGCGGGCTGATTCTCATCCTGGGGACGTTCATCTCCGCCTGGCCGAATGAAACCGCTCCGGCACGGGTGGCAGCAGGTAAAACGGCCAGCGCAGGGGCGACGGCATGAACGTTACTTCCGCCCATTACAATCATTTTTCGCCAGATGCTCAAGCATCCGGCTGCCTAAAAGCCAAGTCCACTGAAGGGACTGTAGAAATCTGCGAAGTCCCAACAGCAGCGCCTTTAGTGCGCTTGTCCCTTCGGCAGCCGCACGTTTTAACGTGTGGCGGCGCTCATCTCCGGTTCCTGGCAGTGTGTATCCTATTGTTTTTCGTGTCAGCCTTACCGCTCTATGCACAGGAAGCCACCCCTGCCCCGCGCTTCGTGAGCGATGATGAAGTGAATGCCGTCGCCTCGCGCATGTACTGCCCGGTATGCGAGTATGTGCCGCTGGATACCTGCGGCGAACCGGCCTGCATCGTCTGGAAAAGCGAAATCCGGCAGCAGTTGGCGGCAGGCCGCACGGAAGACGAAATCATCGCGCAGTTTGTGGCGCGTTATGGCGACCGCGTGGTCGGTGTGCCGCAGGATGAAGGGCTGCGTCGGCTGTCGATTATTGGCCCCGTAGTGGTTGGGTTGATCGCGCTTGTGCTGGGCGTGGCGACTTTCCTGCGCTGGTGGGGTCGTCCCGGTTCACAGGGGGCAGCGGCCAGCGTTCCGCCTGCGCCTGTACCGGATTCGGGCGATGATTATCGGCGGCGTCTGGAAGCTGATCTGGAGCGGAGAGGCTAAAAATGCGTTTACGGCTGCACATCGTCGTGACAGTGATGCTCCTCACATTGAGCATCGCCTCTGCTGCGCTGCCTGAGAGGGCACAGGCGCAGACCAACCCGGCCTGCTCAGCCAGTGTGCGCGTGGCACTGGGCGAAAGCGAGCAAACCCTGGAGCACGACGGACGCGACCGAGCCTATCTGCTCTATATTCCCGAAGGCTATGATCCCACCCAGCCCACACCGCTGGTCATCAGCATTCACGGCTTCGCCAGTTCTGCCAGCCAGCAGCGCACGTTTTCCGGCTGGAATGACCTGGCCGACGAACACGGCTTTGTGGTGGCGTATCCGCAGGGCACAGGCTTTCCGAGCGCGTTTTATTTTCTCCCGGCCAATCGCGAGACGCTGGTGGACGATCAGGACTTTATCAGCACGCTCATTGACACCCTCAGCGCCTCCCTGTGCATCGACACCCGCCGCGTCTACGTGAACGGCCTTTCCAACGGCGGCGCGATGAGCATCTCGGTCGCGTGTGCGCTGAATGACAAGGTAACGGCGATTGGCATTGTAGCCGGGGCATATTCTGCCCTGCTGGATTTCTACATTCAACGCTGCGAGGCCGAACGTCCCATGCCGCTGATTGCGTTTCATGGCACTGAGGATACAGTTGTGCCCTACGAAGGCGGCTCATCAGGGGGATTCAGCTTCGTGCCCTATGAGCAGTGGACAGAAGCATGGGCAGCGCGGAATGAATGCACAACGGTGGAAGCGCTGCCAGCAGAGGGAGTCGTAGGTGGCACCCGCTACAGCGATTGTATGGCGGAAGTGATCGCTTACACAGTCGAGGGCGGCGGGCATACCTGGCCGGGCAGTGAACTTGAACTGGAATTCCTGGGGCTGACCACACAGGACATTGACGCTTCAGCAGCGATGTGGGAATTTTTTATGCAGTATCAACTGGAAACCGAACAATAATGAGGCAAAGAGCCTCTTTTGGTGCCTTATGTCAGCAGAAGTAAACGAGTTGGATTTTCTCAAACAGGACACGCCGAACCCTAACAACCGGGGTTTAAACCTGGGTGTCGTGTTCATCGCGCTGGTGCTGGTGGCGATGGTCATCATCGTTGGCGTGGCGCTCAGCCAGCAAAATCAGACCCAGCCGACCAGCGGTGACGCACCGGATTTCGCCCTGACTACGTTCGGCGGCGACAGCTTTGACCTCCAGCAGCAGCAGGGGAAGATCGTCGTGCTGAACTTCTGGGGTTACTGGTGCGGCCCGTGCCGGGATGAAGCGCCGCTGCTGCAAAGCGTTTATGAGCAGTATCAGGCACGCGGCGTGGAGTTCATTGGTGTGACGTATCTCGCCCCGGAAATTGACCAGACGATGGCTTTTATTGACGAATTCACGATCACCTACCCTAACGGGGATGATCCACGTTCGGCCATTGCGGAAGCCTATCACATCCAGGGTGCGCCGGAGACGTTTATCATCGACCAGCAGGGCAACATCGCGGATTTCCAGTTCGGCCCCTACACCAGTGCGGAACAGCTCACAGACGTGCTGGACTGTCTGCTGACCTACACGGGCGAGGAAGCGACCACCTGCATTGAAGGCACGGAACAAGGAGCAGGCGCATGAGCATCGCCGGGTTTATCGGTGCTTTGTTAATTGCAGCGGTGTTCGTGCTGTGGGTGGCCTCGCCCTTCTTCCAGCGCAGGCGGGTGCAGGTCGTCTCCAACAGCGATACGGACATTCTGGAACGGCAGCGGGAACGGCTTCTGGTTTATTACAACCGTGTCCTGCGCAACATTCACGACCTGGATGAAGACTTCGCCACAGGCAAGCTGGACGAGCGCGAGTATCAGGATGACCGGGCGCGATGGTCGGAGCGTGGTGTTCAGGCTTTACGTGCGCTGGATCAACTGGACAGCCAGCATCTTGTCGCGCCCGGTGGAGCGGATATGGCGGCTATTGACACCGCGATTGAAACGGCCATCGACCAGCGCATCGAAGAAGCCGTGCGCACCTACCGTCACCAGACGACCTGAGCGTTCAGCGCCCATCATGTAGAAATGACCTGTAACCCACATCAGGACTGTGGTTAAATAGCGGGGCTGAAGTTCCCGGTCTGTAACAAAGGATGACCCATGCGCCGCCAACCGCGCCGCGTTCTGTTCTGGTGTTGTGGTGTGTGCCTGCTGCTGGCGGGCTGCGGCGGATTAGGGGGTGAACCCGCGATTCTGGCGACCGTCACACCGCCCGTCGCCACCGAAGAAGTCGCGACAACGAATGTCGCGGCAACAACCGCTGTCGCTCCTGTTGCTACCGAAGAATCAGTTCTCCCGCCAGAAGCGACCGAAGATGTCATTGTGGTCGTCGGCACGGTGAGCGGGCGTATTACCAATGGCACCGCAGGTGGCACAGTGCCACCGGGGCTGCCCGTCACCCTTATCAGCGTGGAAAACCTGGACATCAACACGCGCCAAACGCTCGAAACAACCGCCAGCGAGGACGGCACCTTTACCTTTGAAAACGTCGAACTGGCCTCGAACCGCCTCTACGTGACCTCGACCTTGTACCGCGAACGCACCTTCGGCAGCAGCGTGATCAGCAGTACCACTCCCCAGGTCACTGAAAGCACCACCTCGCTCGAACTGCCAATCACGATCTACGAACTGACCGAAGACCCCGGCGTGATCAGCATTGCCCTGATCGAAGCGCAGATTTCGCCCGCTGGCGACAGCCTTTCGATCTTACAGACCTATCGCTTTCGCAATGACTCCGACCGTCTCTTTACCAGCAGCCAGCAGGTGATGGGCAGTGCCTTTCCGTCAGTGGCGGTGTATCTCCCGGTGGGAGCGCTGGTCGTCGGCTTCGATACCGAACCGCGCTACATCGATCTGACACAGGTGCAGACTGATCTCCCCCAGCCTGCCTTTGTGGATACACGCGCGGTGCTGCCCGGTGAGGAGCATCTGGTCGGCGTGGCTTATGTGCTGCCCTATGAAAGCGGCGCAGTCGTCGAATTTCCAGTGTTGTACCCGCTGGAGGGCCAGGTGCGGCTGCTGGTGGATTCCAGCACTTTCACCCTGACCAGCGACCAGCTCCAGCCTGCCGATACCGAAGCACGTGATGGCTCCACCTATCAGGTCTACGAGGGCAACGTGTCACTGGCGCGGGGCGATGTGGTGCGTTATGAGATCAGCGGGAGTCTCCCAGAGGCACAAAGCGCTGAATCAGGTGTGATTACGTCGGATGTGCTGCTGCCGCTGGTAATTGGTATTGGCGTTCTGATTGCAGCGCTTGTCATCGGCCTTCTGGTGCTGCAAAACCGCCGTTCAGCGAAGGCAGCCGCGAGCACGACCAATGCCCAAGCGGAAAAGCTGCTGCGAGACATCGCGACGCTGGACGCGCAGCACGAACGCGGCGAGATCAACCACGACCTCTATCAGCAGCGCCGCGCCGCACTGAAAGCGCAACTGGCGGAATGGATGGACGAGGACAAACCATGAGCAGCGAAGCATCCATGATCGAAGTGCAGGCGCTCACCAAAGCCTACGGCCTGATGCCAGTGCTGCGCGGGTTGGATTTGCAGATTCCACGCGGGCAGTTCGTGGCGCTGCTGGGGCCGAACGGCAGCGGCAAGTCCACCCTGCTGCGGCTGCTGGCCGGGTTGAGCCGTCCCAACAGCGGGCGCATCCTGATCGGCGGATGGGAACTGCCGAAAGAAGCCGCCGCTGTGCGCGGGCAGATCGGCATGGTGGCCCATAAACCGCTGCTGTATGAGAACCTGACCGCGCGGGAAAATCTGGCTTTTTTCGGGCGGCTGTACAACATCCCCGAAGATAAACTCGACGGGCGTATCGAGGATGCCTTGCAGCGCGTCGGGCTGGTAAAACGGGCGGATGATTTAGCCCGTGCCTTCTCACGCGGGATGCAGCAGCGGTTGAGCATTGCCCGCGCCCTGCTGCACAATCCGCATGTGCTGCTGCTGGACGAACCCTACACCGGGCTTGACCAGGACGCCTGCCGCACCCTCGATACGCTGCTCAAAGAAGCCCATAGCGCCGGACACACGATTGTCATGACGACGCATGAACTGGAACGGGCGGCGGCGCTGGCAGATCGGGCGGTGATTCTGGCACGGGGCAAGCTGCATTATGACATGCAGACGACTAATCTCGATGGTCTGAAACTCGCCACTGACTACGCCACCATCACCCACTGACCATGAAAACACCCTTTTTCAAAACTGTTTTTGCCATCGTCCGCAAGGATTTACGCGCCGAACTGCGCAGCCGGGAACTGGTCAGCGCGATGCTGCTGTTCGCGCTGCTGAGCGTGCTGGTGTTCAGCTTTGCACTGGAACTCAACCGCACCGTGAGGCAGGAAGTCGTGAGCGGAGCGCTGTGGGTGACGCTCATCTTCGCCAGCATCCTCGGCCTGAACCGCAGCCTCGCGATGGAGCGCGACCAGGGCAATCTTGATGCGATGTTCCTCGCGCCAGTTGACCGCACCGCGATTTTCTTCGGCAAAATGATCGGCAACTTTCTGTTTACGGCGGCGGTCGGTCTGCTGCTGCTGCCCATCATGACCATCCTCTATAACCTGACGCTGACCGCCCCGGCGCTGCTGCTCACGCTGACGCTGGGAGTCCTTGGCCTCTCCGCCGTTGGGACGCTGCTGGCGACGATGACGGTGCAGACGCGCACCCGCGAAACCCTGCTGCCGATTGTAATGCTGCCTGTCGTGCTGCCGATTCTGCTGACCGTCGTGCGGGCTTCCAGCGAAATCATCCAGCGGGCAGAGACGAGCGTCTGGCTGCCCTGGGTGCAAATTCTGGTGGTGGTGGATGTGATCTATCTGGTGCTGTGCTATCTGCTGTTTGAATATGTGGTTGAGGATTAGGGATACAAGAGATTGTACCCCCAACCCGTTTCACCGTTATTCCCGTTCCAACGTTACGACATACCCGAACAGCAGCGCCCGATAGGTCTGCCCATCGCCGCCGATGCTGTAAAAATCCATTGGATACGGGCCTTCAAAGTCGTCGAACTGATACAGCCGTACAGGGGATTCGCCCGTCGGTGGCAGCGGAATCGCCGAAATCCCGGCCTGCTGATTGACGTTATCAAAATTGAAGTTGAGCACCACGTCCCCTCCGCCGCGCAAGAATCCACCCTCGCCCGGCAGCAGCACCATCGCCTGCATCTGATCGTAACGGGGCGAAACTGCCTCCCCTTCCGCAATCGTGAACATAGAAGCAGCATCACGGACATCACTGAAATCCGCCAGTGGCGTGATAGTACCGCTGGTTAGATCGAGATGATAACTCAGCCAGGGAAGTGCTGGGTTGAACGAATAATCGAAGACGTTAAACACCAGTCCGGCGCTGTCGCTCGTCCAGTCAAGCGCTTCCAGCACATAGCCATAGCTGTCCCTCTGCTGAAGCGCCTCAACGGTGTAGGCAGGCATCCCCAGCGGTACGATCTCTTCCAGGTAAAGCTCCTGCTCCAGTTCTCCGCTTTCCAGATCAAGAGTCCAGATACCCTCGTCGCGATGACCCGCCTGCATAGGGCGCACCAGAAAAGCCAGGCGCGTCCCATCCGGTGAGATCGCCGCCACCCCGGAAAGTCCGTAGCGGTTTGAGGCATAAACGGGATAGGCATGATCGGCCAGGGTATTGGAAAGAAAGGCGACTTCCTCCGGTTCGCTGGTCGTGCCCAGTTGATCCGCTGGAATTCGGAAGACATAGGTGTCGTTCAGGCGGCTGCCCTCTGCCGAAGCGATGCGTATGCGGAAAAAATACAGATCACCGCTGACCGGATTCCAGATGGGCGAGAAATCGACCGGAATCGGCTGATTTCCGTCCTGTGGTCGCAGGACCGAGCCATAAACGCCGTCGTCAGTACGATGGATAAACGTCCGGTTTTCCACATCGAGCAGCCATATATCACTTTCAAACAGACGGCGGAAGGGGTCTTCCGTAATGGCGACAAAACGGCCATCCGGCGACCATTCCGGTTTGATCCCCTGTGAGAGACCCAGGTTGTCCGGCGCGGCAATGCAGTCCTGCTGCGTGGATTCAAACTGGTAGATACAAAGCGCATCGGGTCGCAGAAACACCATCTTGGTTCCATCGGGGGACATATCCATGATACGCGGCGTTCGTTCAGGAAAAAGGTCGGTGATGTGCACTACATCCACCACCCGCACGGGCGCATTCTGCTGAGCGCTTACGGTGCCGACCATCAGCAGGCACAACATGACCATCCAAAGTTTTAAGCGCATGATTTTCCTTCCGTTCATAACAAACGTTTTCCAGTGTGATTTTAGAATTGGATTGATACCTGACGCACCCGACTTTATGTGGAAATTCCGGAACGCGCTAAAATTTATACAGACACAAACGCATCGACTCAGTCAATAGAATTTTTCAGGAATACACGCATGTCTTTTCTCTCTCCCAAAGAACAGTCCACCCTCGCGGCCATCTGTGATACGCTCGTCCCCACACTGATGCCTGAAGGAACGGATAACCCGCAGCTATTCGCGCTCTCGGCAAAGCACTTAAAACTGACCGAACTGATGGAGATCGGGCTGGAACGCGCGACCGACAGCGCCACCCAGAACCAGTTCAAACAGCTTTTGGGCCTGCTGGAAAACCCAATTGTCAATGGCCTGACGACCGGGCACTGGGATCGCTTTAGTGCGATGCCGCTGGAAGCGCGGACGGAAGTGCTGCGCTCGTGGGCGCTCAGCCGCCTGGAAATTGGACGCAAGGCTTTTGCAGGGATCAAACGCATGGCGCTGTTCCTGGCCTATTCCGCGCCGCAGAACGGACAGCCGAACCCGACCTATGACCACCTCGGCTATCGCCTCCCGCCGATGCCCGATGCTGGCACACGACCGATTACCCCGCTTGCGGTGACCAGCGATACCGTACTGGAAACCGATGTACTGGTGATCGGCTCTGGCGCGGGCGGGGGCGTGGTGGCGGGGGAGCTGACCGAAGCCGGGTTTGATGTGATTGTGGTCGAAAAGGGTGAATACTTCGCCGATCATGAATTCCCGCGTGGGGAACTGGAAGCCAACGAACGCCTGTACGACAAATATGGCGCGATGACCACCGCCGACACCGCGATTGCCGTGCTGGCCGGGAGCACCCTCGGCGGCGGGACGACCATCAACTGGTCGGGGTCGCTGCGCCCGCCGGAGGATGTGTTGCAGGAATGGGAGCGCGACTACGGGTTTGAGGGCGTTACCGGCCCGGAATTTCAGAACAGCCTGGACGCGGTTTCGCGCCGGATGCACATCGACACGGACGAGAGCATCCCCAACGCCAACACGCGCAAGTTTGAGCGAGGGTGCCAGGCGCTGCAATATAACCTGACCACCATTCCGCGCAACGTCAGCGGCTGTGAGGAATGCGGCTTCTGCAACTTCGGCTGCACCTTTGGCTCTAAACAGGGGACGCTCAAGACCTATTTGCAGGATGCGCATGATCGCGGGGCGCGGATTCTGGTACGGGCACACGCCGAACGGGTAACGTTCCAGCATGGAACAGTCACAGGCGCGGAACTGACTGTAACCGATGGCAGCGGTCAGGTGCATCGGGTGACGGTGCGGGCAAAGGCGGTCGTGGTCGCGGCGGGGTCGATCCATACCCCCGCCCTGCTGCTGCGTTCGGGACTGACCAATCCCAACATCGGCGCGGGCCTGCGGCTGCATCCCACAACCGTCACGACTGGTCTGTACGATGAAGCGATTTATCCCTGGCAGGGCGCACCCATGACGCGGCTCACAGCGGATTTCGCCAATCTGGACGGGCGCGGTTACGGCGTTCGGCTGATGAATGCCCCGGCGCACCCCGGCATTTTCGCCTTTGCGACGGCATGGCTCAACGGGCAGCAGCACCGCCGTGAGATGCAGCTTGCCGCCCGCAAGGCCAATATCATCGTTATCACCCGCGATTTCGACGGCGGTCGGGTGAAGGTCAACAAGCGCGGCGAACCCGTGCTGGATTATAAGCTGAGCGCCTACGACGCAAGACATCTCATGCGCGGTATTCTGGAGTCGCTGCGGATTCACCGGGCGGGCGGCGCAACCGAAATTACTGGCCCACATAACCAGCAGCCCCGTTTCCGCGTTGGGCACGACCATGACTTCGAGACCTATTTGCAGGGCGTTGAGCGCTTGGGACTTCCGTCCAATGGATTCAGCCTGTTCAGTGCACATCAGATGGCCTCCTGCCGGGTGAGTGGCAGCGCAGCAAAAGGCGCGATTGACCCCAGCGGCGAAACGTATGATGTCAGAAATCTGTTCGTGGTGGATGGCAGCGCCATGCCGACGTGCAGCGGCGTGAATCCGATGCTGACAATTCTCGGCCTATCGCACTTCCTCACACAGCGCATCAAGACCAGGCTGGCTGTACATCAGGCAGTGTGATAAGTATCTGATTACTGACCAGGTTTTTGTCTGGATGGAAGGCGGTAAATCCGCTAAAATGACTCAGGATTGTTGAGATTTCTGTAGATTTTCGAGGCTGTTCGATGAGTGCTGTTCAGGAAATTGCATTCCCCGCTACGCCGTCGTCTGCTCATGAGAAGCGGCGCTCTCCCCTGCTTACCGGGCTGACGATCATCACTATTCTGGCTGTTGCTTTAGGGCTGTATCTGGCGCTGTTCTTCGCTGGAACGGATGTCGATCAGGGCAATATCCAGCGGATTTTCTATCTCCACATGCCGTCGTTCTTCGGCGCGTTCGTCGCCTTCAGCGTGACGGTCGTAGGCGGCATCATGTATCTGCGCACGCGGCAGACCAGATGGGACACGCTGGCGCTGGCGGGCGTGGAAGTCGGGCTGGCGCTCTCGCTGGTCAACCTGGTCACGGGGTCGATCTGGGCGCGACCCATCTGGAATACCTGGTGGACGTGGGACTGGCGGCTGACGAGTGCGGCGGTGATGGTGCTGACCTACGCGGCCTATCTGATGCTGCGCGGTGGGCTGGAAAACGTCGAAACGCGGCGGCGCTTTGCCTCGGTGTATGGCATCTTCGCCATCGCCACCGCTATCCTGACGCTGGTCATCATCCGCATCGTGCCGGATACCATTCACCCGGCGGTCATTGGTCCCAGCCCGCAGAATGCCGAAGGCACGTTTGAAGCCACTCGCGGCGTGGTGCTGGCGCTGCTGCCGAACCTGCTGATCTGGTCAACGCTGGTGCCTGCCGTGCTGATGTGGCATCGCATCCGCCTGCAGAACGCCATCGATCAGGTAGAAGCTGCAAAGCAGGATGCGTTGGCACAACAATGACCCCGCTGCTTATTCATCATCATCGACGCGCGGCGATGCTCATACGGCTGCTGCTTGTTGTGCTGATTGGGCTGCTTGCCCTGCCGGCGCTGGGGCAGGAGGCGGCTGAACTGCCGGAAATTCCCTATTACAGCGCCAGCGACCCGGCTGCCCGTTTCAACGTCCCGATTCCGGCGGGCTGGGCTGACCAGAGCACGGCGGAGATGGCGCATTTCGTCAACGGCGATCTCCAGGCCGACATTTACGCGCTGGTTGTACCAAACACTGATGCGCTGGTCGCAGTGGAAACAGCACTGGCGCAGGTGCTCCCTGACGAAACGGTGGCAGAACGTTACTATAATGCAGTGACGCTCTCCAACGGCGCCTGGCTGGAAGCGCTCTATACGACGCCCGAAGGGGGCAGCGTCACAGCGTTCGGGCAGACACGCGGCGACCAGACCTACGTGCTGATCTATGTCAGCCGCGCGGTCAGCGATTTCTTCATGCTGGTGACTCAGCCGGAAGTCAACGCTGAAGGCCGCTATGAGGTGGAAGCCGGGATTGAAGAAGCGATTAACGATCTGTATCCGGGCGAAAGCCACATCATCACGGAAACGGATACCGTGCAGCTTTCCAACGGCGAGTGGACGCGCTTCACCTTTGAGCCGCGCAATGACCTGCCGCTGCGGGCGATTGCGCAGGCCAGGAGCGATGCGGTGTACATCGTGGTCGAGAACGGCAGTGAAGGCTTTTTGGAAAGCGCCAATAAGGTTTTCTATACGGTGTTCTTTGGATGGTTCGTCACGCCCTATAACGATCCGTATCTGTATCTCGGTTTAGGCGCGACTGCCGTGATCGTCGTCGGCCTGATCGGCAGCATCGCCCTGCGCTACCGCAATCTGCAAAAGGAAGCGGCGCTCGTCGCCCAGCTCCAGCAGAGTGCATAAACGGTGAAATGCAAGGAGTGGTGAATTTCGAGGACATCATTGGTAGGGGCGTAGCGCGCTGCGCCCGTACATCTCCCTGATTTTCGCCACTCCCTATTGCAGGACACGGCATATCGTGTCCCTATGATCTGCAACATACCCTAAAGATAGCGCCTAATCCCCCAGGCGACTGCCAGCGTCACAAGGCTGTTGACCAGAAAATCGAACCATGAGGCCGAACGGTCGATCACCAGGGTTTGCGCCAGTTCAGTGACTCCGCCCAGACTCAACGCAATTGCCACCGCAGCGATTAACGCCTGCGTTTTCGGGTATCTCGCCACCAGCGCCCACCACAGCAGCAGCGTCATCACACTAAAGCCGATGATGTGCCCGGTCGTCAGGTAGAGTTCACGGGCGATATCGGGCGGTCCGGGTGGTGCAGCAGGACCGATCACAGGCCGCCCACTCGGCTGAAGCAGCAGGACAACAATCAGCAGCAACCAGGCGAACGCGGTTAACCAGCGCCATGCTGGTGAAATTGACAGGAGCGACTGGAATGGTCGCTGCCAGCGTTGGAACTTCATCATGTGCATCCTCATTCTTCCCACCCTGCCCCAGCGACTCCCCGCTTGAGGATTTGCGCCGTGCCTGCCCTCTCGTACAATGGAGCGCAGCAGCATTTCCACTCTGTTGGACACAGCAGCAAAGGGTTCGGTTTCGTTTGATTTCCCACGTCCAGCGCTCCAGCGTTCGTCTTATCCGGTTGATTGGCCTCGCTCTGATGCTGATGGTCATCAATGCAGCCTGCACACCGTCCGGCTCACCCCCGCGAGAAACCATTATCCCTTTCCCGACGATGACACCGGGACGGGTTTTTACCGGACTGCTGCCCGCGCCGGAAGGTATACTGCTGGATGGCTCGCGCTTCTCCAATCCCGCTACTGCCGTCGCCGAAGCGAATCGTCCCACGCCAACGCCTGATAGCACGGCCTGCCCGGTGGTGATGGAAGGCGCGGTCATGCTGGAACGGCCAGAGACGAATGATGCCATCATCGCCGAAATCGAGCGCTTTCTGACGGCGGGCGGCGATCCGCTGGTGCTGGAAGACACGCTGGAAAACGAATGGGACATTGTGGGCATTAACGGTTATGTGCGGTCGGATCTCGATCTGACAGGGGAAGGAACGCCCGATGTGGTGGTCGGCTATACGGTGCCATCTGTTGTCATCGGCGCACCGGCAACGCCCGACCCTGGTACACCAACTCCGACGGACACCGACCCTGAAATCATCACTGCGCCCTCTGGCGAAGGCGTGCTGCTCATTTTAGGCTGTCGGGATCGGCGCGTACAGTCTTTATACCGCACCCGCACGGATGAGTCGGCACCGCCCGAACTATTGCTCATTGGTGATGTGAATCGCGACCGCCGCACGGATTTGCTCTTTACAACCCGCAACTGCGACGTGCTGCCCTGTGTGTATCAGACCAATCTGGTCACCTGGGAAGCGGCGATTGGGCGCTTCGCCAGCCTGCTCGGCGTGACCGTGCTCAGCGAGAATCTGCCGACGATCACCGATATTGACAGCGATGAAGTCAGCGAAATCGTCGTGCGGCGCGATTTTGAGGGCGATGAAGACACTGGCCCCATCCGTACCGGGCTGAATATCTACGACTGGAACGGGCAGGTCTATGTCCTGTCTATTGTCCAGCCCGACCCGCCGCGCTATCTGATTCAGGTCATCCACGAGGCCGACCGCTTTTTCGCCCGCCGCGAAATGAGCAATGCCATCCAGCTTTACGAAGTCGCGATCACGGACACCGATCTGCTGCCCTGGCTGCGCGATGAAACACCCTCGCTGCGCAGTTATGCCCTGTATCGACAGGTGGTGGCACAGACCTTCTCCAACGATCCTAATCTGCTGACGACGTATAACCTGCTTGGTCAGCTTTTCCCACAGACGGAACCCGCGACGGCTTATGTGGCGATGGCGCGTGCTTTTTGGGACGAGTACCAGACCAACAATGACCTGAGCCGCGCCTGCGATGCCGCGCTGGCGGTAGTGGCGCAGCGCCCGGACGCGGTCGAACTGCTCAACCTGTATGGCAGGCGCAGCCCTCGCTACGAGCCGGGGGACTTATGTCCGTTTTGAGTACCGAGTTGTGAGTACCGAGTAACGAGTGAAGAACTCCGCTCAACTTCATGGCGCTTCTGGCGGTTTGTAGGTTCTAAATGCTGTTGACTCACAGCATTGCACACCTTTGCTTTTGCGGTACACTTCACAATCTCTTAACCTGTAAACATGTCTGATGATGGTTGATGGTTTACCAATGTCTGATCTGCTGACCTATTTCCGATCAAAACAGGACGCGATGGTCGCGCTGCTGACCGAACTCGTCAATTACGAAAGCTTTACCCAGGCCAAGACCGAGGTGGATCGGCTCGGCGCTTACATGGAAAATCAGTTCCGTTCGCTGGGTGCATCGTCGGTCGAACGCTACCCGCAGGAAAACGTGGGCGATTTTCTACTGGCGAAATGGAACGAAAACACCCCTGGCAAACCGATTCTGTTCCTCATCCACATCGATACCGTCTGGCCGATTGGCACCCTGGCCGAACGCCCGCCCCGCATTGACGAGGAAGGGAAGCTGTTCGGCCCCGGCGCAATTGACATGAAAGGTGGAATCACCGTCGTGCTGTCGGCACTGCGCGGGTTGAAAGAACGCGGCGAATTCCCGAACCGCCCTGTCTGGGTGCTGATGACCACCGACGAGGAAGTGGGCAGCGTTCATTCCACGCCTGTGATTCGGGAAGTCGCGGCGCAGTGCGGCATGGTGCTGGTGATGGAACCCGCGACGAAAGAAGGTGCGCTCAAGACCTGGCGCAAGGGCATCGCCACCTATCGCATCCATGTGGAAGGCCGTCCGTCTCATGCGGGGAATGCGCCGGAACAGGGCATCAACGCCATTGTGGAACTGGCGCAGCAGATTGTCAGGGTCAATGGTCTGAATGACTATAGGAACGGTGTGTCGGTTTCGGCCACGATGGTCGATGGCGGCAGCGCGGGCAACGTGATTCCAGCGCAGGCCAGCGCTTTTATCGACACGCGCTTCCTCTCAATGCGGGCGATGGATAAAATTCAGGAAACGCTGCTTTCGCTGGAGCCGCACATCCCCGGCGCAAAGGTGCGAGTCGAAGCCATCCACGCCCGCGAACCAATGGAACACAACGACATGATGAAGGCGACCTATGCCCAGTGCAAGGCCATCGGGGAGCGCTATGGCCTGACCATCCGCGAGGACGGCAGCGGCGGCGGCAGCGACGGCAACATCACAGCGGCGCTGGGTGTGCCTACGCTGGACGGACTCGGCCCGACAGGCGACGGCCTCCACGCGCTGCATGAGCATGTCGTCCTGAACAGCCTGCCCGAACGCGCCACACTGCTGGCGGCGATGGTCAAGGACTGGCAGTTCGCCTGATTGCAAAAATCAAAGGGACGGCGCACAACCGTCCCTAAAAGTTTTCTTCTAGCTCGTCCTGCTCCGCTTCCATCGCATTCCAGACACGCACCAGTTCCTCGCGGGATGTGATGCCGCGCATGATGACGATCCACTCATGGATGGAGTCGCTCATCGCACGGAGGTCGCGCACCGCCGGGCCAATCGGGTCTTCGCCGCCGATGCCCGCAATCCCACCCTGATAACCGCCGTAAAAGGCAAAATAGGCCTGGTTCAGCTTACGGATGCGGTGGCCGTTGTCGTAGAAGACCTGGCGGCGCATTTCCATATAGGCTTCGGCGGCTTCGATCAGCGCTTCCTTACGGGCGGCATAGTAAGCTTCCTGGGTGGCAGCGCCAGCGGCCTCGGCCAGCGCCCGCTTGTTCTCTACTCGCTGGATGATCGCCATGTAACGGTCAACCTTCACCCGCGTCTCATTCATCTCGCGGCCAAAATCGAAAGCAGGCGTCTCTTGTGACTGAACACTGACAGGGATTGTCTGAACCTGGGCCAGCAGTTCCGGGTAATAGTGCGCCATCACCTGCTGTGCGATCTCCTTACCGAACAGGTCGGCCACTGTCTCGTTGATGATGCGGGCTTCCCCGGTGAAATCGTAGCTGAGGCCAAGCGGATACATGAAGAAATAATGATGCACCCACTCATGGGCGAAGGTTTCAACTGCCCAAGCGAGATTGTCCGTTTCCAGAATCATCGCGGGATAGAGCGCAATTCCACCCAGCGGCACGATCAGCGAGGCGACATTCTGGCGCTCGTCGATCTGTGCTTCCAGCGCGGCGATTTCGTCAATCGGCATCGGGTCGAGGTTGATTGACACATCGAAGCGAATCTGATCACGGGGGGAGACAATCAGCAGATTCGGCACCTGCGTGAAGTGCATCGAGATCGGCGGGACAAGCTGCCCCAACAGGCCGAAGCCTTCATTCACCAGCACCGAGGCGACCTGCCCTTCCAGAATCGCTTCCATCAACGGCTGACGATTATCCAGGTCTGCGCGGAAGGCGTCTCGCGCCGCCCGTACTTCGGCTGAAGCGGCTTCCGGGTTGCTGATGGCGGGGTCGGTGTAGATGGCGTTCACCTGTGCTTCGAGCTGCCGCGCCCGTGCCAGGTCGGTCATATAGTCGCGCACGTACTGGCTGCGGTCGGCTTCGCTCATGTAGGGCTGCGCACCCCACAAGACCTGCCCGGCTTTGGTCAGAATCGCGTTCACTTCCCAGCCGAGATAATCGAAGTAGTAATCATCGACCATCACGGAAACGGCGTTCCATGTGAGATGCAGCGGGTAGGTGGAGCGCTGCACGACCAGCACAAACAGCAGCAGGCCGAGAGTCCATTTGAACCTGCGCCAGAGGTACAACAGGGCTTTTCGCAAAAGGGAAAAAATGTGGGTCAATTGATTCTCCCGAAATACTGCATGTCTTTTCGGGAGTCATCCTGTACTGAAGGTTAGGGTAAGGGCGCAGCATGCTGCGCCTCTACAGGGTTCCTACAACTCCCACAGGGGACTTTACCAGCAGATCAATCATAGCGGAAGCGCGAGACGGCAATCGCAAAGATCACGACAGACGCGCCCAGCAGCACCGCCACTTCGGGCAGAATTGCGCTGATGCCCCGGTTGTAGAAGATCAGATCGCTGAAGCCGTCCATCGCCCACGCGACGGGCGAGATATGCCCGACGGTGCGCATGAACTCCGGCACGATCTCCAGCGGCCACCATGCCCCGCCCAGCGGCGCCATCGTCAGCGCGAAGAACAGCGTGATCCCGGCGGCCTGCTGGTCGTTCTCGACCAGCGTCGCCAGCAGGAATGTCACTGCGGAAATGCAGATGGTGAACGCTACCATCATCAGCAGCAATCCCGCCGCGTTACCGCCGAAGTTGAAGCCGAGAAACTGGCTGAGGACGATGCCAAAGCCAAAAGCCACACCGTACTGAAGCATCCCCATGCCGAAGCGCGCCAGCACCTTGCCGAGCAGAATTTCCGAACGGCGCACGGGCATCATCACGAGACGCTGGAACGTCCAGTTTTTGCGCTCGGTGATAAGCGTGACCGCGCCCGCCAGCACCGTGAACATCACATACATGGTGCCCATCCCCGGCACCGACTGGCGGAAGCCCCCGCCAACGCCTGTTGGTTCGGCCTCCTGTTCCCCCTGGCCGCTCAGACTGTAAGCGATGGTCGCGGGCGGGGCAGACCAGAGGTTGGCGGCTTCATCATAGGCCTGCTGGCGGAAGGCGAGGCGGTCGGCATCATCGGCGAAGGTAAAGCCCGATTCCTCATACACCTGAACCGCCGTCTGCGCTGCGACCGAAGCGGCACTCACCCGCTGCGCGGCTGCCTGCACCGCCTGTAGAATGACACTCGGCTGGGTCGGGTTTTCATCGGAGCGGTACACCACTTCCAGCGGCTGTCCATCAATGACTGACTGTTCAAATCCCTGGGGAATTTCGATGATGCCCGTCGTCACGCCATCGGTGACGCGGTTGTCGGCCAGTTCGGGCGTGAGCGAGTCATCCCCATACTGGCATATGTCTTCGATAACCTCGCCGTCGCGGTTCATGATCTGCCCCTGATCCAGCGGGCACAGCACGATCTGTTCATTTACCTGCCGCAGCGATTGCAAAAACTGGGCAGAAAGGTCGGTGTTGTCCTGATCGAACACATCCACCAGGAAGCGCGTCTCATCGTCTTCGCTGCCGGCGAATGCGCCATTCGCCACGCCGACGGCGAAGATCAGAATCACCGGGATCACGATCAGATTCAGCCACGTGCCCGGTTCACGCAGCGAGGTGCGCAGGTCTACCAGTGCCACTTGCAGTGTTTTGTTCATCGTGGGTTAGCTCTTCGCTTTTAGCGGTTAGCAATTAGCTTTTAGCTTTTAGCATGTTTGGTTGCCGAGCAATATTGGACAGGGCATACCCGGTCGCTACTTTCGCCTCGGCACGCTCGGCTCAAATATCCTGGCGGCGGTTGAAAGCGATCAGGCTGATGACGAACAGCGCCGCGCCGATCACCAGCAGAAACAGGATATTGGTGATAACCCCGCTGTCGCCGCTGGCGAGACGCTGGAAGCCGTTCGATCCCCAGTAAATGACCGAGGCATTCCGCAGCGTGTCCGTGACGACGTTCGGCGGCAGCGTGAAAAATGCGCCACCCAGAATACCCATCGCAAAGCCGATCACCGAACCAACGATGTTGGCCTGTTCCGGGGTGCGGGCGAATGCGACAGTCAGCATCCCCACCCCCGCTGTCGCCAGCGACGTGACCAGCAGCAGCAGGATAATGCTCAGCCAGTCGTTGCCCCAGATTAACTGGAACTCGCCCTCCAGCACGGCATTGACCAGCGTCAGCGCCACGAACAGGAAGACCAGTTGCAGCAGCACCATCGCAAACACGCCGATCAGCTTGCCCAGCAGAATGGTGAAACGCGGTGTGGGCGAAACGACCATGCGCTGCAAGGTGCCGTTGCGTCGTTCTTCGAGGATATTGGCCGCGCCGCCGTTGGCCGTGAACAGCGCAAAGAATGTCGCCTGTGCCGACCCGAAGAACACCAGCAGATTAAACGGGCGGCTGTCGTCATCGTCCGTGTTAACGCGCTCCTGCTGGATGCTGACCGTCTCAAACGTCCCATTGAAGGCGCAGCTAAAATCGGGGTTGAACTGCCCGGCAGTGTTGGCAGCCACGAACTGGGCACCAAACCCCAGATTTTCCTGTGCCCGTGTGACCATCGTATCAATCGTGGATTTCACCGCCACCTGCCCGGTCAACATCTGGTTGGTGATTCCCTCCACCACACTGCGAATCACAATGGGTGCGATGCTGCGCCCGCTGTCGCCATAGACCTCAATCTGAACCGGGTCGAAGTCGGGATTGTCCTGCGAATAGCCGATGCTGGCACTGAAATTGGCGGGGATGATGATGGCGGCGGCATAGTCCCCGTTCTCAACACCAGCTCTTGCTGCGGCAGCATCATCCACCAGCACGGTATCAGTGAGATCATACAGCGTGGTAGTGTTGCTGGCGCCCGGATTTTCCTGTTCGGCGGCCAGCATTTCCGCCGCCGTCACCTGATCGGCGTCCGTCGCCAGCACCTCGCAGCTTTCAGGGTCGGCGGGGGTCGCTTCGAGCACCGTTGCTGCCACCGCCCCTAATTCAAACGTACCGGGCGTGGCTTCGGGTGTCGCATCAACAGGTGCCGCCTCCGCCTGTTCAGCCGGGTCAGGGTTTTCCACCAGCGCCGAGACGAAAATCTGCCCTCCGTTGAAGCCGCCCGCGCCTTCGTCCAGGTTGACCAGCGCGACCGGGATATTTTCCAGCGGCGAACCACCCCCGGCCACCCCGCTAAAGGCCAGCGCAATGATAGTCGAAATCGCCAGCGGTGTCGCCAGCATAATCAGCAGCAGGTTACGGTCAGTGAAAACCGCACGAATGTCCTTCCATGCAATGTTCCAGAGCTTGTTCATGGTTGTTTCCTCCGCACGGGCTTAATCCCGCAGGGCGCGCCCGGTCAGCTTTAAGAACACCGCTTCCAGGTCAGGCTCGCGCACTTCGACCGACCGGATTTCCACACCGCCTTCGTTCACCGCCGTGATAATGTGTGGGAGTGCCTTGCGCCCCCGCACAGCATAGACGGTGATCGTGCCGTCGATAGCCTGGGTGATGCGCACCGTCGCGCTCGTTCCGGTGGAGCGCTTCTCGCCGACTGCCTGGGCGGAGATGCCTTCATCCGCATCCGTACCGTTCAGTTGCACAGCGCTGTAATCCGCCCGCGTCACCCCTTCGATCTGCCGGACGCGCTGCAAAACGCTTTCCGGCACAGGCTGGTCGCCAACGTTAATCATCAGCCGGTCCTCCTCGCCCACCTGCTGGGTCAACTGTCCCTGTGTGCCGAGCGCGATAATCTCCCCGTGATCGATGATGCCCACCCGGTCGCTCAACTCCTGCGATTCTTCCATCAGATGGGTGGTATACAGCACCGTCATGCGCTGTTCGTCGCGCAGGCGCAGCACGGTATCCAGAATACGGCGGCGGCTTTGCGGGTCAATGCCGACGGTCGGCTCGTCCATATAGACCAACTGCGGCTTGTGCAGCAGCCCAACGCCGATGTTGACGCGCCGCTTCATCCCACCGGAAAACGTGTCTACCCGATCTTTCTGGCGATCACTGAGGTCGATGAAATCCAGCACTTCATCCACGCGCTTGCGTAAACCCGTCCCGCCCATGCCGTACATCTTCCCGAAGAATTCGAGGTTCTGGCGGGCGGTCAGGGTGGGATATAACGCGATTTCCTGCGGCACCACGCCGAGCAGCTTTTTGGCTTCCATCGGCTGTTTCGTGATGGAATAACTGCCGATTTTAGCATCGCCAGCCGAGGGCGTGAGCAGCCCGCTAATCATGGAAATAGTGGTGGATTTGCCTGCGCCGTTGGGCCCAAGCAGGCTGAAAATCTCACCCCGGTAGATGTCCAGGTTGATACCCTTGACTGCCTGGACTTCGGTGCCATCCTTGCGCTTAAAGGTTTTGACTAACCCACGCGCTTCGACAATCGTTTCCATTGGATGTATTGCTCCTTGCTGCGTAGCCAATCAGTACGCGGCTGCCCGGACGATCATCTTCTACGGCAGCCAGGAAAGCGTCTTATAACCAGATACGAAAAATCACGAGTGGGGGTTGCTGTCCGGTTGATCTGGCATCCCGCGCAGAATGTCCAACTGCCTGCGCATCCAGTCTCGCTCCGCCCGCAGCATCTCGACCCCGTAGCCAACCGTCATCTTTTGCAGGATCGCACTGCGCTCAGACTCGTGCGTCAACCCGTTCACAAAGGCCTGTCGTTCTTCCAGACCGCTCAGCAGGCCTTCGGTCTGCGCCAACCGGATTTCAAACAGGTGGATCAGGTCTTCATTGGGCAGCAGATGGCTGAAAAAGAGCTTGCCCACCCACACTTCATGGGGATGGTCTTCGTGATGGGGTTCGGCCAGCCAGCGCAGCAGTTCCGCCCGGCCCGTCTCGGTGAGATGATAGACTTTGCGGTTGGGATTGTCCTGCTGGATGATGGTTTCCACGTTGACCCATCCGTCCCTTTCCATGCGATGCAGCGCACGGTAAATCTGGCTCTGTTCCGTCCACCAGAAATACTGCACGGTTTGCTGAAAAAGCTTGTTGAGGTCATACCCGGTAAACGAATTCCAGGTTAGCAGCCCCATAATCATGTGTGGCAGCGACATATACAGGCAATTACGACTATAGGTATTTGCATATAGTATGGCGAGAATTATAAGCGTGTCAAGCAGCTTGCTCTGAACTTTAGATCAGTAGGCTGCAAGAATTTATGCTCAATTACTTGTGATGCGTCCGATGAGTTCTAACCATATTCTCTTTGGTCTTAGGTAGGGGCGAG
>JANRLJ010000055.1:0-13513 GCA_033762735.1 bacterium
GCCCCATAGGCACCAACTTAAGAAAATTGAGGTTGGCTTGCCCCGCCACACGTTAAAACGTGCGGCTCCGAAGCGCCGCCCATTTATGGGACGCGCACTGAAGGCGCTACAGATTGAACCGTTATGGTCTTTTATAGTCCCTTTAGTGGACTTGGCTTTTCGGTAGCCGGATGCTTTAGCATCTGGCGGAAAACGCGAATTATCATTGGATAAAGTCTTTACAGCCTCTTTGGTAAGCTTGTCTTGGCGGTTAATTTTAGTCCAATTCACCCCGCTGGCACCACAAACACCGTCATCGACTCCGGTGGCAGCGTGACCGTCCCGTCGTCGCTGATGGCTTCTGTCCCGACCAGTTCGGCGTTCACGGTCGCGTCGAAGCGGTACACGTCAGCGTCGCCGCCGAGTGTGAACCCGCTCAGGGTCAGCGTTTCCGTTACCGCGTCCGACGACCAGTTGATCGCCAGCAGCGTCAGCGTACCGTCCTCGCGCAGTGCAGCATAGGCCGACACATCAGGATTGGCGGAGTCGGCGGCCAGCAGTTCGGTGCCGAAGTGGGTGTACATCAGATAGGTGTAGTACACCGGGCGCACACCGCTGCTGGTCAGCAGGCCGAAGCAGCGCGTCCCCACGCCCTGCATATCCCACATCGTGGCGATCTCCACCTGCTGTTCGATCAGCCGCCCCAGCACATCGCCCACCCACAGCGCATTATAGAACGAATCAAGGCTGGCTTCCCCGCCGCAGTCGGGGCTGGAATTGGAATTAAACTCAGTGATGGCGAGGGGGATGTCGCGTCCGGTGGTGTCACGGATGAGCTGCTTAAGGTTTGGGATCGAGGTGTCCCATTCGGGAAGCTGTGCCCGCAGCCCTTCCAGTGTGGCCGTGCCAATCGGGTCGCCGCCGGGATACGGATAGCGGTGGATGGAAACCACGTCCAGCAGATCGCCGTTCGCCCGCAGAAATTCGACCAGCCATTCACTGCCGTTCGCGTCGCGCGGCGAACCGCCCTGGCTGCCTTCCAGCCATTCGATGCTGTCGCCGTCAATACTTAAGGGAATCGTCTGCGTCACGTCCGGCCCCACCAGCAGAATATCGGGATCGACTTCGAGCATGGCCTCGGCAATTGTGCGCCAGTCACGGTTTAAGTCTTCGGTGGTGTACGAGTCCAGGCCGAGCGTAGACGTAAAGATATTGGGTTCGTTGCCGATGCTCCAGTAGCGGATGTTGTAGTCCTTCTCAATGTTGGCGTAGCGCACCGCTTCGGCGGCGGCTTCCGGTGTTCCGCCATACAGCCGCACCGTGATGGCGGGTTCCGCCCCGATCTCTCGTGCCTGATACACGAACACGTCAATCAGCCGCAGTTGCAGGTCGATGCGGTCGCTGTCCCCGCCGCCCAGCCGCACGTAATTCAGGTTGAGCGCCTGCGCCTGTGGCATGAGCGACAGCGGGATAATGGCGTTCTGCCCCAGGTTGGAGCCAAAGACATACGGGCTGATGGTGCCGAGCGATTCGCTGGCATCGACCGTAATGCCGCCTGCGCTGTCCTGGGCATAGACGCTGCCGCCCAGCAGCATCAGCAGGAGGATGACAAAAAGGAGTCTTTTCATGGTCACGTCCGAAGGGGTTTTAATTCAGGAGAAGATGGAACTGATTGTGGTGCAAATTCTTTTGGTACTTAGTTTTGAGCAATTGGTACGCCCTCACCGCAAACCCCTCTCCCTCATGGAGAGGGGCTTAAAGAATAAGCCTCTCCCCCTTCGCCCTGAGGGAGAAGGGGGGCGGGGGGTTGAGGGTTTGTGTAAAGTCTTTCCCGCTTATTTATCCACGCCTGTGAACACCACGCCGCGCATGAACGCCCGCTGTGCCAGGAAGAAGATCACCAGCGGCAGGACCATCGCCATCAGCGACGTGGCCTGCACCAGCTGCGGCTGTGGGCCGTACTGGAAGTTGAACACCTGCACCCCCACCGAAATCGGCTGGAGTTCGGGTTTGCCGAGCAGGTAGATCAGCGGATTAAAGAAGTCGTTCCAGGCGAAGATCAGGTGGAACAGCGACACCGAGATAATGGCCGGCCACGACTGCGGGATGATGACGCGCGTCAGGATTTTGAACGGCCCCGCGCCATCAATCATCGCGGCCTCGTCCAGCTCACGCGGCAGCGTCATGAAGAACTGGCGCAGCAGGAAGACGTTATAGGCATTGGCGAAAAAGTGCGGCACGATCAGCGGCAGCCACGTCCCCACCCAGTCGATGCGGGCGAAGAAGGCATAGGTCGGGATGAGCGTCACCTGGCTCGGCAGGATGATCGTCCCGATCAGCACCAAAAACAGGATGTTCTTGCCGGGAATCGGGAAACGAGCGAAGGCATAGGCCACGCAAATACTGGAAAGCAGCGTCCCGATCATTCCCGTGACCGCGATCACCAGCGTGTTACGGAACAGCAGCGGAAAGTTAATCATCTCCCACGCCGTGCCAAAATTCTCAAAATGCGGCTCAAGTTCGGTGACCATGCTCAGCCCGCGCCAGTTGCCCGTCCAGGGGATCAGCCCTGCGTCGGGATTGGCCGGGTCGATGAACTGGCTCTCGCGGCGGCTGGGCTGGACGAGCGCTAACTGCCGGACTTCGCCATTTTCAAACGGGACGTTGTAGATATTGACTTCTTCGCCTTCGTAGACGTAAGTCTGAGGCTCCATCGGCCAGATCAAACCGGTCGCGCTGGCGGTAATCTGTTCCGGCGTTTTCACAGACATCAGCGCCATATTGCCGAAGGGCAGCAGCAGCGCGAAGGTCACGATGAACGCCAGCAGCGTTACCAGCGCCGCCGAGGTGAATTTGCGCAGTTGCAGGCTGTAAAACGGTGAGGTATTGATGTAAGCGGGAGTCCCGGTTGCGGGGGTCGCGGTCGCCATGAATTATTCTCCACTCGCGTAATAAACCCAACGGCGGGACGTTGCAAAAAGAAATGCCGTGAGGATAAGCCCAATAATGAAGATCAGCCAGGCCTGCGTCGCCCCATAGCCCATGTCGGCATAGGTGAAGGCTGTCTTATAGAGGTGCATATTGAAGAAATAGGCCGAGTTGCCCGGCTGCCCGGTGCCGCGTGTAATGATGTAGGGCACGACGAAGTAGTTCATCAGGCCGATTACGCTCAGCACCAGATTGTAGAAAATCACGGGCGAGATCATCGGAATGGTGATCTTGCGGAATTTGATGAACGGCCCCGCCCCGTCCACATCCGCCGCCTCATACAGTTCCGTCGGGACACCCTGCATGGTCGCCAGCATGGTCAGCATGGCGTTGCCCGCGCCCCACAGCCCGATAATCACGAAGGCCAACAGGATGAAGTTGGCGTCCTGCAGCCAGTTGGGCGGGTCTGCAATGCCCAGCAGCTTGAGAATGCGGTTGAGCCAGCCCGCTTCCCCGTTGAGGAAGCTCTGCCAGACGAAAATGCCCGACACCGCCGGAACCATATACGGCATATACAGCAGCGTGCGCCACAGTCGCTTTGCCATCAGATGCTTGGCGTTGAGCAGCGTCGCCAGCCCCAGCGGGACGAGAATGCTGAACGGCACGGCGATCAGGCCGAACTTGAAGGTCACGCCCAGCGCCGTCCGTGCCAGCGGATCCTCCAGCAGCAGCCGCCAGTTATCCAGGCCCACAAAGCGAATTTCGGCATTGGACAGGTTGAACTCGGTAAAGGTGAAGATGAGGGATGCAATAATCGGCAGGGCCGTAAACACCACAAATCCAAAAATCCAGGGGGAGAGGAAAATCCACCCCCACATCCGCTGCTGCTGCATCAGAGACGATCTGCGCCGTCCAACCAGAGGTGGGGACTGCTGCGCCGGGAGCGCGGCTGCGCCGGGTTGATTCGCGGTGGTCATGACATATTCTCCAAACAACTGCCTACTTTTCGGACTAAAGGATACTGCCTTCTTCGGGAAAATGGCCTTTTAAGAAGGTTAACTTTTTAGACGTTCAAAGACAAAATGATCTGCAACTTATAGGCGTTATGTACTTGAACCTTCGCCCTCACCCTAAATCCCTCTCCCTCAGGGAGAGGGACTTTACCGCTCGAAGTGTCCTTCTCCCCCTCTCCTAGCGCAGCGGTCGGGAGAGGGGGTCGGGGGGTGAGGGCAACTGCGTAGTTTTTAACTTACCTCAAAAAATGGTCATTGTACGGGCGACGCGCGTCGCCCCTACCGCAAATGTGAATTTTGAAATAGCTTCTAATTTGTGAACTGTTCCGCCGTTTTGCAGGGACACGGCATGCCGTGTCCCTACAGACGATGGTTGATGGTTCTGTTAATCGATCAGGGTTTATTCACCAGCCTCATCGACGATGGCCTGAACGTCAGCCTGGAGGGCATCCAGTGCGGCGTTCACGTCGAGGTCTGCGCCCGTTTCACCGAACAGTTCGGTCTGGAGCGCGAATTCGCGGTCATACACCTGCGACCAGTTGGGCAGGAACGATTCGTGGTGGGCGTTGGAGGGGTTGGCATAGGGGATGCTGTCCACCGCGACCTGCCAGTTCACATCCCAGTCATAGCGTGCCTGGTTGGATTCAATCCACGACTGCTGATATTCAGGACGCGCCGGGAAGGCACCGTAGGTTGGGGCCAGCACCGGGACGGCTTCGTTCAGCAGGTATTGCAGCACGGTAAAGGCTTCTTCGGGATTCTGCGAGGTGGCGGTAATACGGAAGGTGTCGGCATCCATCGCCACATGATATTCACCGTCGAGCGACTGCGGCACAACGGCGAAGTCCCATTCGAAGTTGCCGACCGAGTCACCGATGCAGCAGGTGTACCACAGGGGAACGATTGCCATCGCGATCTTGCCCGTCTGGAACACGTTGTCGCTGCCCGCGCCGAACGCTTCGCTGGTGGCATAAGCGGTGGTGGGGATAATGTGGTCGGTCCAGATGGCGTCCTGCAGCCACTGGGTGGCGGTGCGCCAGCTTTCGGGGATGCTCACGGCATTGGTGGCGGGATCGTAGTAGGTGCTTTCGGGCTGGATGTCCGTCCACATCAGGCGGATACGCGCCCACTGGAAGTTGAGGCCGAACTGGATGATGCTGTTGGGGTCGAATTCTTCCATCGTCGCGTCGTT
The DNA here is from genome assembly GCA_033762735.1 of bacterium. GTDB lineage: Bacteria > Chloroflexota > Anaerolineae > Aggregatilineales > Phototrophicaceae > JANRLJ01. Next base: position 5,113 of record JANRLJ010000055.1, read on the forward strand.
GCCGTTGGCATCGACGGTCAGAATCTTGGCGACTTCGCGCAGGGTGTCATAGTTCCAGGGCAGTTCCGTGCCGTCGGGCATGACGTAGGGTGCGCCGAATTCCTGCGGCGGGTAGTTCAGCCCTGCTTCGTCGAACAGGTCACGGTTGTAGTAGGTGATGCTGGGGAAGATGGCGAACGGAATCGCGCTGTAGCCGCCTTCGGGGGTGGCATACAGTTCCAGCAGCGCCGGGTCGAAGCCGCTCAGGTCATAGCCGGATGCTTCGATCAGCGGGGCCAGATCGAGCCATTCGTAGCGGTGCGAACCACCCACACCCACCGGGCCGACGATATCGGGCGGGGTGCCAGCGGCAATCAGTGTGCTGAGTGTATCGACGGCGGTTTCGAACGTGGGGGCGATCACGATTTCGAGATTGATCTCGTCCTGGCTGGCGTTGAAATCTGCCACGACCTGATTTTCCGCTTCGATCTGCTGATCGTTGGTGCCGGTGCCCAGACCAACGAACCAGACGACGGTGACACGTTCCTGCGCCAGCGCCGGGGAAGCCAGGGCGGCGACCACCAGTACCAGCATTACCGCGAGAAGAAGTTTTTTAGACATAAGCCTTATCCCTCTTGAATGGATAAAAAACGAGCGTAAAGCGTAGGTGTGGTTTGGTGCGTCTTCGTTGAACTTCACGTTCCTCCTTAGTTAACTGGCCGCTTCGGGCCGGGAACGAAGCATGGCACCGCATGAACTGCGGATGACCAACTGGGTGGGGAGAAGAATCTGGCGGACGCTGGTGCTGCGTTCTTCAATCATGTCGATGAGCAGCGTGGTCGCCTGTGCGCCCTTGTCGCCGATGGGCTGGCGCACGGTGGTCAGCGGCGGAGTCGTCCGCCTGACCGAAGGAAGATCATCAAAGCCGATCAAGGCGATGTCGTCAGGAACGCGCACACCCAGTTCGTTGAGGGCGTCCAGCGCACCAAGCGCCGATTGATCGCTGCCGATGAACACGGCGTCGGGTTGATATTGAAGCAGTTGTTTCATGGCGATGTAGCCGGGTGTGCGGCGGAAATAGCCGTCCACGATCATTTCGTTCTGAATCGGCATCCCGAAGTCGTGCAGCGCCGCCCGATAACCCGCGAGGCGATCCTGTCCGTCCATATTCACCAGCGAACCGGTGATGGTGGCGATGCGCCGCCGTCCGAGCGAAATCAGGTGCGCGACGGCATCCCGCGCCGCCTGGTAGTTATCGACGCCGACATAGCTGATGCGGTCGGTGTGCAGGGGAGGGCGCTCCACCATCACGAACGGCGTTTGCAGTTCGACCAGCCGTTGAATGAACGGAATGGTCTTGTCGGTGGTAGAGGCAATCACCAGCCCATCCATCAGCCGATTTTGCAGGATGCGGCTGTAGAAGCGTTCGGCGTCCTCGCTGGATTCCTGCACCCACAGCAGCATGGCGTAATCCTGCACATGGGTCACGTCCGCGATGCCTTGCAGGAGGGTGGGGAAATAGAACGAGTCCTCGAAGATCGCGCCGAAGCTCTGGGAGATCACGACGCCGATGGTGCGGGTGCGCTGCGTGACCAGCATCCGCGCGGCAGGGTTGGGCACAAAACCGACCTGCTGGATGACGGCCATGACTTTGTCGCGGGTTTTTTTGCTGACGTGGGGTTCGTTGTTGATGACGCGGGAAACGGTCGAACGAGAGACACCAGCTTTCTCAGCGATGTCTTCTAAATTCAGCGTTCTCGGATTGCTTCCGTTGCCGTCCACGCTCATCGTAAAAACCTTCTAAAAGCCCACTATTTTCTGGGAGCGCTCCCAACTTATATTAAATTTATATGAGTGCAGGGGGCTTTGTCAAGCGTTTTGAGGGAGGAAACTTAAAGTGAGAATTTTCTCTAAACTTAATCGTTTAACTGAAAAACAATGTTGAGCTAGGAAGCGCTCCCAAAACGTAGAATGTAAATGCATACTTTTTTCACAGGAGGTTGAATGAGTCAGCAGTCAGCAGTGATCCTGGACAGCCTCACCAAAGTGTTCGGCAGGCGGCGCAAGATCGTCGCGGTTGACAATGTGACGCTGCGGGTGGAGGCCGGGCAGGTCTATGGATTCTTAGGCCCAAACGGCGCAGGCAAAACCACCACCATCCGCATGATGCTGAGCCTGATGCAGCCCACTTCCGGCAGCATCTCGCTGTTCGGCAAGCCCATCCACGCGCATCATGAGGTGCTGCGGCGGGTGGGGGCGCATGTCGAGGGTGCGGCCTTCTACCCCTATCTGAGCGGTCGGCGTAATCTGGAAGTCATCGGGCAGATCAACGGCTATCACGATTCTGAACGAATCGATGCCCTGCTCAGACAGGTCGGCCTCGACCATCGCGCACGGCAGAAGTTTCGCGGCTACTCGCTCGGCATGAAGCAGCGGTTGGGGCTGGCGGCAGCCCTGATGAACGACCCTGCCCTGCTTATTATGGACGAGCCGACCAACGGCCTTGACCCGGCAGGGATTCAGGAAATGCGCCACTTCCTGCGCGAACTGGTCACGAAGCATGGCAAAACCGTCTTCCTGTCCAGCCATCTGCTGAACGAGGTCGAGCAGATGTGCGACCGCGTGGCGATCATCAACCGGGGCGTGATCCTGCGCGAAGGCGAGGTAAAGGCACTCTTGCAGGAAAAGCCGCGCATCCGGCTGGAAGCGCAGCCCATCGAGCAGGCCGCCGCCCTGCTTCGCCCGCACTGGCCGCTGGAAATCGTCAACGATCATCTGCTGGTGGAGGCCACACGCGGCGACATCCCCGCTCTGCTGCGAACACTTCACGACAACCAGATCGATATTTACGAGGTTGTCCAGCAGAAGCAATCGCTGGAAGAATTTTTCCTGAACGTGACGGAAGGCGCATCACCGGATGGCAACCTGACAACCGCGCCGCAGGAACAGGGGATGTTGAACCATGTACCGTGAGATGTTCGCTGGAGAATGGAAGAAGATCGCCGGGCAGCGCTGGGCGGCACTGCTGTTTGTGTGGATTGCGCCGATTGCAGCCCTGGTGTTTTTCGGCTTTTTGGCTGTAGTCGCGCTGCTCTCACCCGGTTTCCGGGAAGAACTGGCAGACGGCACACTGCCGCCCTGGAATGATGCCTTCCTCTACGGCTGGCTGATGGTCAACAACGAATTTGGCCGCTATGTGATCGCCGCGTTCACGGCCATCGTGTTCGCCGGGGAATATCAGTGGGGGACGTGGAAAAACTTTGTCCCGCATCGTACGCGCACTTCGCTGCTGCTGACCAAGTTCTTTACCGTCGGCGCGTTCACGATTACAGCCTGGACGGCCATGTCACTGATCGTTGGCATCGGCTTTGGCCTGATGGCGGTCTTTGGCGGTCGCTCCTACGGCGCGTTTAACGGCGAGATTTTCCGCGAGTTCATCGGCACGTATGGGCTGCAAATGGCGCTGACCTTTACCGCGACGCTGATCGCCGCCTGCTATGCCGCGCTGACGGCCATGTTCACCCGCAGCGTGCTGGTCAGCTTCTTTGTCGTAATCGTGCTGACGATTCTGGAAAACGGGATTCTGCTGCCGCTGTTCCTGATCTACGGCTTCTTCGATCTCGATCTGCTGTGGCTGTACCGCTTCGTGCCGACCTATAACCTCGCCAATATCAATGCGTGGCTGACGACCGGCACAGGCTTTTCACCGCCGGGGGTCGGGGACGGCGGCGTTTATGTTCCGCCAGAACCGAACGCGCTCGGCCTGTCACTGTTCATCATTGTGGTGTGGGTGGTGGCGCTGCTGAGCGTGACGCTGTGGCAGTTCCGGCGGCAGGACATTACGACCTGAGCGGGGCTAATGCGAAGGGCGGCGGATAAACAACCGCCCTTTCGCTCACCTTTATCCAATTACGATCTGTGTTTCCCGCCAGTGGCTAAAGCCGACTGGCTGCGTGCGAACTTCGTTCGCGCAAAACCAAGCCCACTAAAGGGGCTATGAAAGTTCAAAAGGGATCATTTCTCAGCGCCTTCAGGGCGCGTCCCATAAATGGGCGGCACTTCGGAGCCGCACGTTTTAACGTGTGGCGGGGGAACGTGAACCCAATTGAACTCGTGTGTATAAGAATGGATAAAGTCGAGTTTAGAGGATTCTCGCTTTCACTCGCTACTCTCAACTCGCTACTCAGTACTTCCCCCCCTACTGCTGCACTGCCACGCCATAGATGAACTGGTAGCTCAGTTCCACGATCACGATGCTCTGGTACTCCGCCAGATTCAACGACGCCGGGATTTCATAGTTCTGATTGCCCACGTTGCCCTGAAGCTGCCCAACATCGTAGTAAAAGCCCAGATCGGCGAACGTCAGCGGCGCGGGATTGGGCGACAGATAAACATGCAGGTTGGGGCCGTTGGTCACGCGGAGATTTTCCAGGCGCAGCAGACGCCGCCCATCCGCCAGTTCATAGATGTTGAACTCGCCCTCGGCGCGGAACAGGTCGCGATATGGCGGGATGTCTTCTTCCTCAACGTCCAGTTCGGTCAGATCGAGCGTGATAAACTCCCCACTGCGCACCACACGGGCGGTTTCGGCTTCCGGCGGGAGCGCCTGCGCTTCTTCCGGCGGCGCTTCATCGGGGCTGAGCGCGGCAGTCAGCACGGCCTGCGCCATCAGCGGATTCTGGTTGTTCATCTGTAAATAGAGGCGGCGGGTGGCGGCGGGCAGCGCCAGATAGGCCTCCTGCAAATTTTCCACCAGGCCAGGGAATCCCTCCTCTCCCTCGCCGCGCAGCAGGAAAGGCTGCCACAGGGGGAAGCTGTAGGTGGCCGCCACCAGCAGCGCCCCCAGAAGGATGACAAAAAAACGAAGCCTTGTGCTCATGCGCCTTCCCCGCGTGGGTTGTCCGTGAGGCGTAGGAGCGAGGCATGCCTCGCCCGTACAAGTTTAACAAAAAGTGACCAAAGTATAGCCTGTGACTGCTTCCCTGCGTAAGCCTTTGGGCATTGTGCCCACCTTAACCCATTTAAATTTTTTCAACACCTACTTGCGACATAGGGTTAAATGTGATAATTTCAGCACGCAACGTTAACCGTTTGCATAAGTGGGCTTAAACTGTGATTTAGGCTCGCTCAAAAACAACTTAATTTTGTCTGGAGGACAACGTTTATGAGTAAGTCAAGAAGCCTCGTGCGTTTCTTGGGGCTTGCGTTCGTCATCGCACTGCTGCTGACCCTGGTCGTCAGCGGCGCAGGCGCGCAGGAAGGGAAAGTACTCGTCACTGGTCTGAACATGGTGGCGGGCGATCCCGATAACGGCCTCGATCCCGCACTCTCTTCCACCATCCAGTCCATCACCATCCTCGAACAGCTTTACGTAGGTCTGTCCCGCCTCGACGAAGAGACGGTCGAAGTCGAACCCGGCATCTCAACCTGGGAATTCGACGAAGCCAGCCGCACCTTCACCTTCAGCATCTACCCCGAAATTTCGTGGGTGCGCTGGAACGGTGAAGCCGTCGAACAGGTGACGGACGAAAGCGGCAACGTGCGCTATGTGACCGCCAACGACTTCTACTATGGCATCATGCGCACGCTGAACCCCGAAACCGCCAGCGATTATGCCTATGTGCTCGCGCCCGTGATCGAAGGCGGCAACGCCTACAACAGCGGTGAAGCCGGCCCCGAAGCGGTGCAGGTGACGGTCGTGGATGACCTGACGCTGCAAATCACGACGGTGGACACCGCCGCCTTCAACATCAACATCCTCGGCCTGTGGATGGCCTTCGCACAGCCGCAGTGGGCGATTGACGAATTTGGCGATACCTGGGTGGAAGCCGAAAACCGCCAGAGCTATGGCCCGTTCGTGATGAGCGAATGGAACCACGACTCCGACATCACCATCGTCCGCAATCCCTTCTGGGCGGGCACCGAAAACATCCCCGCTCCGGCGCTGGATGCGGTGGTCTTCCGTCTGATCGACGATGCCGCGCAGTTCGCCGAATATCAGGCGGGCACCATGCAGGCCGCGACCGTCCCCAGCCCGGAAATTGAACGGGTCAAGGCCGATGCGACCCTGTCTGAAGAATACTATGCCGGGTTCGAGTCGTGCAGCGTGTACTACGGCTTCAATGTGGAGAAGGAACCGTTCACCAATGTCAACATCCGCCGCGCCTTCTCGCTGGCCGTTGACCGTGAATCCCTGATGAATGATGTCACGCGCGATGGCCGCCTGCCCGCGACCTTCTTCACCCGCCCCGGCGTGGTTGCTGGCCCGACGCCCGAAACGAACGCTGACCTCGGTGTGTCCTTCGACCCCGAAGGCGCACAGGCCGCTCTCGAAGCAGGTCTGGCCGAACTCGGCCTGGGATCGATTGACGAACTGCCCGAAATCACGCTGGCCTACGGCGATACCGAATACAACGGTCTGATCGCGCAGGCGGTGCAGGCCATGTGGGAAGAAACCCTCGGCATCACCGTCACGCTGCAACCGCTCGATACCACCACCTACTATGATGTTCAGCAGGAAGACGCCGCGCAGATTCACCGCGCTGGCTGGTGCTATGACTACCCCGACGCCAACAGCTACCTGTATGACGTGTTCCGCACCGGCGCTTCCGCCAACTACCCCAACTTCAGCAATGAAGAATTCGACTCGCTGGTGAATGAGGCTCGCACACTGAGCGACCCGGCGGAACGTCTGGCACTGTATGTGCGCGCGGAACAAATTCTGGTAGAAGAAGTGGCCGCCATTGCCCCGCTGTACTGGCACACCACCCGCCAGATCGTCGCGCCCAATGTCGTCCGCACCTTCTCGCAGATCGGCTTCGAGCGCCTGGAAAACTGGGACATCCAGTAGTTCATTCAATCACGCCCAATCCCTGAGTCATTCGGATTGGCAACCGCAGGGACACGGCGTGCCGTGTCCCTGCTTCCCAAACCAAATCGGTGCATTCGGTACTGTAGGGGCGAGGCATGCCTCGCCCCTGCGGGAACCAAAAAAATTGAGAAGTCATTTTTGCCGGACGCGCTACAAACGATCCTTTTCAAGAGCGGAGATTTTCCTGGTGGCAAAATTTATCGCCCGGCGGCTGCTGTGGATGATACTGGTCTTATTTGTGGTTTCGGTTATTACGTTTATCCTCATGCGCTCCGTTCCAGGAGGCCCCTTCTCCAGCGAGCGCCCCCTGCCCCAGGCCATTCAGGACAATCTGAACGCGAAATATAACCTGGATGCTCCACTGCCTCTTCAGTACCTCAGCTATATGGGCGATATTGTGGTGCCGACGGTGACGATTGAGCGGATACGGCCTTCGGCAGTAACGGATTATCTCATCAACGTTCCGCTGCCCTTTCTGGGGGAAGATGCCGCCTTGCGCTGGATGAACTTCGGGCCATCCTATGCCTCACGCAGCCGTTCGGTGAATGACATCATCGAAGAACATCTGCCTGTCTCGGTGCAGCTTGGCGTGGCCGCGCTGATCGTCGCCCTCACGATTGGCATCCCGCTCGGCATTATTTCCGCGCTCAACCGCAATCATCTGCTGGATTATGCCGGCATGGGCATCGCCATTCTGGGGGTTTCGGTGCCGGTGATTATCACCGGGCCGCTGCTGCAATATTTCTTCGGTGTGAATCTGCGGGCGCTGCCCGTGACCGGATGGGGCAGCTTCCAGCACATTATCCTGCCTGCCTTTGCGCTTGGGTTCACCAACTCCGCATTGATGGCGCGCCTCACTCGTGCCAGCCTGCTGCAAGTGCTGAACGAGGATTATATCCGCACCGCGCGGGCGAAGGGTCTGTCCGAACGGCGTGTGCTGTTCCGTCACGCGCTCAAGAATGCGCTGATTCCGGTCGTGACGATTATCGGTCCCTTATTCGCGTTCCTGATTACGGGCACGATTGTCACCGAGACGATCTTCGGTATCCCCGGCCTGGGGCGTTACTTCCTCTCCAGCATTCTGGGGCGCGATTACACCGTCATTATGGGGACAATTCTGCTGTTCGCGATGGTGCTGGTGCTGTCCAATCTGGCGGTCGATGTGGTCTATGCCTGGCTCGACCCTCGTATTCGGTACGATTGAGTACGAAGTACCGAGTTAAAAGTACCGAGTAAACAGCGCTGCACGGGGTTCGCAGGCAGAAACGCCCGAAAACAGGCACTATTTTTTTAAGACGCAGCAGTGAGTGTAGTTGACACGCATTAGCCCTCACCTCCCGACCCCCTCTCCCAACCGCTTCGATAGGAGAGGGGAGAACGGCAATCACGCAAGAATAAGTTCCTCTTTTGGAGGGATTTAAGGCTTGTCCGGTATTGAGTTGGCGCTTTTCCGCCCTCACCCCCCGACCCCCTCTCCCAACCGCTGACGCTAGGAGAGGGGGAGAAGACCAGGGAAGCGTGTTAAGTCCCTCTCCTTTGGGAGAGGGATTT
>JANRLJ010000056.1:0-62317 GCA_033762735.1 bacterium
GGAATAGGCGACTTCGACGACGAAACTCTTATCGTGATTAAACGGGTGTGAAGGGTTCTTTCAATAGAACTTATTTCAAAAATAGGGATCGTAGGGGCGACGCGCGCGTCGCCCCTACCGAAAAATCTGAAATTGCTTCCAAGCAAAAGGGACAGGCATGAGCGTATCCCTGACGACTACATATCTGGATTGGGAGGGGGGCAGCACGCTGCGCCCCTACGACAAACCTCTGCCTTAGACCACCACTGTCCGTGCGCCCAGCGTGTCCTTCAGGAACGCCTTGACGATATGCGCCGGAACCGCAAATCCCACTTCTGGCCCGCTGATCATCGTGTTCACGCCGACCAGCCGCCCGGCATCGTCCACCAGCGGCCCGCCGGAATGCCCCGGACGAAGATGCAGATTCAGCGCAATCCACTCCCGCCCCGGCTGCATTTCGGGCAGGTTATCACCCGTGCCAATCACCACGCCCGCGGTCATCGAGTCGCGCACACCCCAGGGATGACCCAGCGCCATCACCCACTGACCGGGACGCAGTGCCTTCGAATCGCCCGGTTCAATCACGGGCAGATTGTCCGCCTGTACCGAAAGCGCGGCGAGATCGTTGGTTTCGTCCATTGCCAGAACGGTGGCGGGCAGTTTGCGTCCATCCGGCAGAATCACCGATAGGCTGCGGGTGCGAATCAAGCCGCGACGGTCGCGCTCTGCCACGACATGGGCGTTTGTAATGATAAGACCGTCCGAATGCCAGATCGTCCCTGCGCCAATGCTGCCGTTCCCGTCGGTAATCTGCACCAGCGCCGAACGGACGTTCGAGGCGATATCGGCCATTTCACTGCTGAGTTGTTCAAAGAGATTGGTCATTCCACCGCTCCTGATGTTGATCGTATTTTTGCCCTCACCCCATGCCAACTTGTTCGCGCCCCTTTCCCAAACGAGAGGAGCCTGTATCGCTGTTTTCCCCCTTCTACCTGAGGGAGAAGGGGGTTAGGGGGTTGAGGGCTACTGCTTCTCGCCGATGGTGATGCTGAGGTCATGCACCTGACCGCTGCGGATGATCGTCACCGGGACGCTCTTGCCAACGCGGTCGCTGTTCAACAGCGCCAGCAGTTCATCCAGGTTGCGCGTCGCCACGCCATCCAGCCGGACGATGATGTCGCCTTGATAAACGTTGGCCGCTTCTGCCGGGCTGCCCTTTTCCACCGAGGCCAGCATCAGCCCGGTTTCCTGCCCGACCTGTTCGATCAGCGTTTCCTGCAGGCGCACCGGCTGTAAGCCGACACCCAGGAAGCCCTGCTTCATCTTGCCGTGCTGCAGCAGGACGTTTACGACCTCGTTGATCTTCTCCGTTGAGACGGTGATGCTCACGCCGCGCATAAAGCCGGAGGTGTTCATCCCGCGCACATAGCCGGACGCATCCACCAGCGGCCCGCCGGAAAAGCCGGGGTACATCACCACATCGGTCTGAATCGCGCCTTCCATCTGCCCACTGCCAATGGCGCTGACGATGCCCAGCGTGGCCTGAACGCGATCCGTCGGACGACCAAGCGCCAGTACCAGATTGCCCACACGCACGCTTTGATCGACCGGGGCAAGCGACGCGCCCGTAAACGACCCCGGCGCCCGCAATACCGCCAGATCGGTGTTCGGGTCGCGCCCGACCAGCGTGGCATTCACCAGGCTGCCGTCGGGAAGCGCGATTTTGATGTCATCGTCGCGCCGCAGGACGTGATGGGCGGTGACGATCACGCCGTCCGCCGACCAGACGATGCCGGTCGCGGCCAGGCGCTTGCGGCCTTCCACGCGCACAACGCTGGCGCTGGCCTGCTCGACGGTATCTGCCATGGAATCAGAAAGGGACTTCAGTGCTTCGGCCATTGTCAACTCTCCTTGAGTCAGAATTCGCTTCGACATTCCCGTTTGTCGAGTGTGTCCGGTGATCGGCGCGCCTTTCGGGAGCGCCACCGATCTATCCCGGACGACAGGGGGAATGGATGTAAGTTCGATGCGCTTATCATCGCATAGGCGCGGCTAAATTCCGCCACCCCTGGGGAGAGGCACATGCCCATACAAGTGGGTACACGCCTTCCTACCCGGATGGATGGGGAACACTCCCCGAATTGAGTTGTGAGCGTCTACTGGAAAACGTACAGAGCGGCCTGGCCGTATCTGTTACGCCGCTGCAACAGGGATTTCAACCAGTCCCATTCGATGAAGTGCGAACGGAATGATCGGGAAGCTGCATGGAGAAGGTTGTGCCGACACCGACCTTGCTGTGGAAGGTGATTTCGCCCCGGTGCAGATCGACGATCTGCTTGGTGATCGCCATGCCCAACCCTGTCCCCTGAATTTTCCCCACGTTTCCCCCGCGCTGAAACAACAGGAACAGGTTGGGCTGATCTTCTTCCGGGATGCCGATGCCGTGATCGGCGACCACGATCTCGAAAGCGTCCTGATCCTGGTGTCTGGTCAGATGAATGTCGATGTTCCCGCCCTGTGGCGAATACTTCACGGCATTCGATACAAGGTTGCCAATCGCCTGCCGCAGCAGCACCGGATCCCCTTCGATCTGCGCCGCTTCAATCGCACAGTTGAAGACAACCTGATGTGTTTCCTGTGCATTTAACTGAGCTTCATCGGTTACGCTGCGAATAATCGCGACCAGATCAAGCGGCTGCGGCTTGAACTCGATTCCAGCGGATTCCCCGCGCATGACCAGCAGCACATCATCCAGCAGCGCGATCAGCCGCTTCACCTGCGATTCGATGCGGCTGACGTGGTTCTTGCGCTGTTCCAACGTCATCCGCTCGAGGTAGGTGTCCATCATCATGGCCGAAGTCTGAATAGTGGTCAGCGGGGTGCGGAATTCATGCGACATCATGGAGGTGAACCGGGCACGGAGCGCCCGCAGTTCCATTTCCTGTGTGAGCGCGATCTGCGTTTTTTCCTTTTCGACGCGCTCCTCAAGAATCTGCGCTTGCAGCCGGATCCGTTCGGTCACGTCCTGCGCCACCACCATCACCGCCCGCCGTCCTGCGAACTCCAGCGTGTGTGAATTGATCTCAACATCAATCACCGTGCCATCCTTGCGCCGATGTTTCCAGGTGCCGGACTGCTGTGTATCAGAACGCGCCTTTTGCAGATTTTCCAGCAACCGGGGCACTTCTTCCGCGGGCCGGATGTCCTTGATGGTCATTCGCAGGAATTCCTCTCGCGAATAGCCATACTGGTTCAAGGCCATTTCGTTCACGTCCAGAAAGGCCAGCGTCTCCAGATCATACACCCACATTGGATGAGGATTATTGCTGAACAGATAGTGGAAATCCGCTTCACGCTCACGGATAGCGTCTTCAGCCTTACGGCGACGATGAAACTCCCGGTTGAGAAGGAAATAGAGGATGAACGCCGTAAACGCGACGAACAGCCAGCCTTTCAGGGTTTGGCCGATGCGGAAAACATCGTTCTCGGTATGGAAAAGTACCTGAAGTACGATGTCGGAAAAAAGAATCCAAAGGACGCCGATGAAGGTGTAGAGCAGCGATAGACGTACTTCAGGACGCATAGTTACCGCCATGAATCGTTTAAGTGAATTTACTATCATTCTAACATGGAGATCGTCCAATCCTATTGCCTTTACAATGGATTTATTGAGTCCATCAGGTCAATTGGTTAAAGTTGCTCCGCGACGCCGCATCAAGGAGATAGACTGCATGGAACAACGGGAGACGGGCTGCACGTTCATCCACATCAGTGACACTCACATCAACCCCGACACGACTTACAACAATACTTACGCCGATGTCACGCCCTGGCAGGGGGTGCAGGCGCTCATTCACGAACTGAACCATCTGCCCTTCACGCCCGATTTTGTGCTGCACACGGGCGATGTGGCATTTGACCCCAGACCCGAAGCCTATCTGACGTGCCTGGAAGCACTGAATCAGATTCCCTATCCGGTGTACTACGTCGCCGGGAATCATGACGACTCACCCGCGCTCCAGCGCATTATGCTGGGGCGGGAAGACCCATTGCCCGCGCTGCATTATGCCTTTGAAGTTAACGGCGTACAGATCATCTGTGTTGACAGCAACGGCCCGGCAGACCCGCCCGCCGGAATGATGACGCGCGACGAACTGGAATGGCTGTCGGGCTTATGCAGCGCCGACGACGACCGCCCACTGGTGATTGCGGTGCATCATCATGTGCTGCCAGTGGGCATTCCCTGGCTGGACAGCTATATGGGCATCCGCAACGGCGACCAGTTCCATGAAGCGATTCTGCCCGCGAAACATCGGCTGCGCGGGGTGTTCTTCGGGCATGTGCATCAAAATCTGGACGTGGTGCGCGACGGTATCCTCTACAGCAGCACCCTCAGCAGTTGGGTGCAGTTCCAATCCTATCCGGGCATGTCCGCCACCACACCCGATCACGGCGCAGAACCGGGCTACAGCATCGTCACCATCAGCGAAGATCAGACCTTCATCCGCCGCTGTCGCTTCCCGCTGCCACGCTGAGGGCAGTAAAAGAAGCAATGAGCGATAGATGATGTGTAGGGGTGACTCGGCGAGTCGCCCCTACGCCCACCATAGATCGATAAAAATTTCACAAATTGGGGATTTAACTCACTACTCGGTACTTTCCAACTGCTCCTAATTACTCCGCAGATTATCGATGATCTCCGCGAGGATTTCCTGAAACGCTTCCAGCTTTTCCGCCCGGTTGAAGGCGGTCAGCGGCAGAGTCGGGCGGCGGTCGGCCTTGTCATCAAGAATGCGGCTGTCTTCGTCCAGCAGCCGATTGAGCGAATGCAGTGTGGAGAGCCGCAGCCGTGCCTGATCGTAAGGGGGATAGTCCATCAGGAATTGAAAGTAAAGCTGCACGGCTGGCTGGCGGTTATACGCCCACACCGAAAACAGGTTGACGAGGTGCCCATTCACCCGTACACGGGCATGAAACCCCGGCGTCGTCCTGCCGCCGAACTGAACTTCATCCACGTGCTGTTTCGCCCATAAGTAAAGCGCCCGCGCCACCAGCGACTCATCTTCGCGGTCGGTAATCTGCTCCAGATAGGGGAAGAAATTTTCTTCGGTCGGTTCAGGCGAAAGCGCTTTCGGCACGCTGCCATCCGGCTGGCGATGCAGTGCGACGACCAGGCGGCGGAAGGCATCATCCGGGTCGGCGCGGAAATCCACGAACTGACGGTTAATCAGGTGCAGCGGCAGCGGCATCTCCTCGATCAGCGCCGGGTAGACGGGCTTGCGGCGATCCATCGCCAGCAGCGTTTCCCGCTCCACCCATTCGGAGTCGCGGGCACTGCGCGACAGCACAACCACCAGCGCGTCGCAATCCTCGACTGCCTTCTCAATGCGCCGCACCCACTCGTCGTTGGGCACGATGTCATTGACATCGATCCACACCTTAAAGCCCGCCGTCTCTAACTGATCGGCGAGGTTATGCGCGAATTCGCTGTCCTTGCGGCTGTAGCTGATAAAGATGTGGGACATTTGTTACTGGGTCGTCTCTGAGCCAGGAAAAAGGGCGGAACTGACCGCCCTTGAAACCTTATTGTATCAGAGTTGGCTGTTTCGGATGACGCGGTTTTTCGGGGTCTTTCTCATCATCGAGCGGTGGTTTTGAGGATTTGCCATTTCTGCGTTTGGCTTTCGTATCCGCTTCTACCTGGAGCGCGGCCATATGGCTGGTCACGCCACGAGTCATCTGATTGATGATTTCGCCGTACACCTTCGGATGCACATAGGGCTGCACATATTTTTTGCCGAAGGCGAGCAGCCACTGATAAAACGTGGTCACGGTTTCGAGGTCGTTTGACTTGGCGGCGTCTTCGGACATCACCCCACCGGATACAAGATGCCAGTGAGCGTCTTCCTCTGGGGTCGGCGGCGTGAGATGCGCCAGTTTCTTTTGCTGCGCCAGCGCTTCCTGCTGCGCGGCGATCAACTGCCGCTGAAGTTCAACAACGTGTTTCATCTGCTGGTTCTGCGAAATCAGCAGCCCGACAAGCAAGCCGGCCTCAAAACTGTTCTCATGCTTCATAGCAATATCCTGACTAAGCAACCACCACATCAGTGTAGACCAAAAGAACGAATCGTAAAACCAACAGCCGTTTTCGTAGGGACACGGCATGCCGTGTCCAACACTCACTAACGTATTGCTTGAATCTCGATCCCGGTGGCAACATCCGCGTAATCCGCACCGCGCTCAGTCAACGCCCGCTGGAAGCCATTGGCCGCGTCATAAAAACCCGCGATGAGAGTAGCACCGCCTGTATAGTCGGTGATGTTCCAGTTCAGTGTATGTGCATCTGCCAGATATTCCCCTTCCGCCCAGCCCGTCGTCGGACGTGCGCCGTTCACAGGCAGGGCGTCGCTCTGCGCCAGCACCCGGCCATCGTCCGCGATCAACTGCACGAACACTGTGTAGGAAATCGCGGAAGCCGTTTCCGCCTGCCACACGAGTTCGACGCTGAACGGTGCTTCGGCGGTCAATGTTTCCTGTAGCGTATTCGCGCCAATCAGCCGCCCCACGCCGGGGAAATTCACATCAACCGCTGTCTGAACCGCAGGCGCTTCAAAGGTTCGTGCCACGTCAATAAGCGTATAGGTGGTGACGACTTCACCCTCCACGCGCAGCACCGCCTCGCCACTGTTCCCCGGCGGCACGATGAAGCGATGCCATGACAGCCGCCCATTCCCGCCGCCCACCGCGCTTTGTTCCAGCGACCAGCCCTCGCCCGAAAGCACCACATCAACCGGGATAAAGTCTCGCGCATTGAGATCGGCGGCCAGTTCCAAAGTGACATCCAGCGGGAGTCCTGTTTCAATGGTGCGATCTTCCCCGGCGTTATCCGCTTGCAGGCGGTTCTGCGTAAAAACCACCTGCTGCCCGCCGCTGCCTACTTCCAGCGCATCCTCCAGCCGCAGCAGTTTCCCGCTCGGATTGCCCGCCGCGTCCAGCAGATCGAGGCCGAAAAGCTGATCGGCGCTGTAGACCGTCCAGACGAGATCGTATTCATCCAGCGGCACACCGGGCGGCAGTCGCAGCAGGTTGTAGGCCTGCCCGCTGTCGCCCATTTCCCATAAGGCCGTGCCGACATTATCAGGCCGAGCGATAAGCGCGTCCTGCTGCACCATCGGCTGCCCAAGTGGATTCAAAATCGCGATGGAAAGATACAAATCGTGCGTCGTCGGCTGCGTCAGCCGCCATTCCGTCCGCAGGCAGACCGCGCCCGCGCCATTGTCGGCATAATCTGCGCCGACCAGTTCCATGCCTGCATAACGCGGCGCTGCTTCAATCGCGGCAAATTCGCGTATCTCTGGATTGAGATTGTTGTAGGACTGTGTGGACAGGCCAAAGAAATCGCGAGTCTCCGTCACCACGACACCCGACGTATGCGACGCCAGCAGGCAGGGATACATCCCGCGTACATCGGCGGGGAGTTGAAACCACGTCAGAAATTCCACCGGGCGGGGAAGGCCGTCAGTGGTGAGCGCCTGGAACGTTTCCAGCACCGTCGCATCATCGGCATAAAGCGGCAGGTTGACGAACTGCGCCTGAATGTTCAACTGCTCCGCGTAATACACCTGCAAAGCGGGTTCAGTCGGGAAGGGAACGAGGATGACGGTTTCCGGCGGGAGGCTGGCGTAGTAACGGGCGAGTCCGGCGAAGTCATCGTGCTGATATTCGCGCGTCGTGGTGATCTGGCGCAGACTGGAAAGGCTGACCGCCGCAATCACGCCGACCAGGGCAATCAGGGTGATTGTCCTGACTCGGTTCGTCAATTGGCGGCGGGGCGAGGTATGCGTTGCCCCCACGAAAGCGTCCACTACTGAAGCCACGCCCGCTGCCAGCAAAATCAGCGATCCCGGCACAGCGGCGATATAGTAGCGCGGGTGAAAGTCGATGTTGGCCGCCAGCAGGAGCACCGTGCTCAGCAGCGGAACGAGCAGGGCGTGTGTCACCAGCAGCAGCCCATAGCGCGGCGACTGCTGCCGCCACACCCGAATCAGCACAACCACAACCGAGATGATGACAAGCAAGCCCAAAAGCGTAAGGACGACATTGGATGACACAGCGCGAAGCTGGGGCAGCACGGGCAGAAAGGCGCTGTACCAGATGTCGCGGGCAAGCGCCAACCCGATCTGGGGCGGGGTGTTGAGCGGTGTTCCTGAGGGCGACTGTGTGAGCAGCCAGGGGATATAGGCCGCAATCAGCGCGAGTTGCAGCGCCGCCCAGAGGAACATTCGCCGCCAGCGCCGCCCGAACAGCCACCCCAGGCCAAGGGCGATGTTCAGCCAGACGATCAGCGGCACGCTCAGGTTGTGCGTGTAGAGTCCTGCGAGTTCGATGAGGAACACCAGTGCCCAATCACGCAGCAAAGGCGAACGGGCACGAAGCAGTTTTTCGCCGCTGTAGAGCAGGCCGAGCGCGATCAGCGGCACGGCGATATAAGCCCGGACTTCCTGCGAATATTCCCACAGCAGCGGATTGACCGCGACCAGCAGCCCGGCTGCAAGGCCGACCGTGAAACCATACCATTGGCCTGCAAGCCGCACCGCCAGCGCTGTCCCCAGCAGACCCAGCAGCACCGACGCAAACCGGAACACCAGCGGCGGTTGATTGGCGGCGTTCACATACAGTAAGCTGGCCGCCGTGTAATAGAGCGGCGGGGTGTTGTCATCGGGCATGATCCCGGTGATGGCGCGGATGCTCCAGCCTTCATCATGCCACACCGACTCGGTGTTGAGATGCCACATCCGCAGCGCGAAGGCAATCAGCAGAACTAGAACAACGTTCGACAAATAAGAGGCGCTCGGCATGAAGCCCCTCTCCATGAGGGAGAGGGGTTTGGGGTGAGGGCTAAGGCTAGGTGTTCTCATGCGCGGGATTATAAAGCCCCCACACATAAATCGAAGGGGCGACCTGCGCCGCCCCGGTGAACTATGCTAAGTGATGTCGGTTACTGCCGCCGCTGTGCCGTGAACTGGATTTCCAGCGCATTATCCGTAACAGACACGGCTCGCATGGTTATCACGCCGCGTCCACGTTCGGCCAGTTGTGCCAGTGCGCTGCTCAGGCGTTCGTTGAACTGCGCGATGCGCTCGTCGGCTGCGTCCCAGCCTTCCAGGTCTGCCTCGGTGATCTGCGCTGTCAGATTACCGTCCGTGACGCTCGGCACAATCGTGATACTGCCGCTGACTGTACCGCCACCATCGCGCCGCTCATGCTGTCCGTTCACGACAATGCGCCCGGCCTGCAAATCAACCTGTGGTTCGCGCAGCAGCGGGTTGGCCGACGCAGCGAGTGCCTGGGTAATGGCGGTGTTGACATCGGCTTCGGACAGCGTGGCCGTCACGTCAAATCCGCCGTTGGGGTTGCGCTGGATGCTTACATCCCCGCGACCACAGGCAGCCAGAGAAAGCGCCAGAAGCGGAAACAGCAGAACGATGAGGATGTTTCTGGGAGACATGATTGAACCTTTCAGATTCAGTGCAGCGATCTTTGTTAATTTTACGACAAAGCAGCGTACTGAATCTTCAGGAATGTGTTGGCCGCGTGTAACGTTTTCCGCGTGAGTTGTCACTGGCTAACGTTGAAGCGTCCCGATGATAGCTTCGGCCTCACCTTTTGTCGTGAGAATATCCGTGAACGTATTGTCCGGGTTCAGCCGATAGATTTTCACGCCAACCATATAGTCGCCCGGTGGAAGCGCGTCGATCCCCGGCGCAGGCTGCAACGTGCGCGGGTCATAGATGGCCTCGCCCGGCTGCCAGCCCGATGTAGGCCGCCGCCCTTCAAACGGATAGCTGTCGATCTGCGCGACAAGCTGCCCGTTCGCGTCCAGCAGCCGCGCCGAGATGGTGTAATCCGCATCCAGTGATTGGCCTCTGAACGACCACCACAGATCAACACCGAGTTCATCCGAGTCAATCTCGGCATCCCGCAGCACCATGCCATTTTCCCATCGTGCGACAGCTTCTTCTTCGGATGGAAGCTGATCAAAGCGATACAGATCAAGCTGACTGTTCTCCACCCAGTCCCAACTGACCCGCGCGGTCGGCACATGCCCGGTCTGCGCCAGCGCCTCAAAGCCGCTGCGGTCGCTCGACCAGTGCATCAACCAGACATGCGGATGCTGTTCCAGCAGCGCGGGAAGTCCGGCGGCGTAAGTCTCGCCCTGCTCAAGCTGCCACTGCCGCAATGAGCGCACTTCGGTTCCGGCGGGCAGCAGACGGTCGAAGTAATACACCATCTGCCAGTCGCCCGACGGCGTGACGTGCGCCAGTGCCAGATCGCCCGGTTCGGCATACTGCGCGGCGAACTGGCCGATCTCACGCCAGGGTTCGCGGTCGATGTGCGTGTCATCCACCACCACGCCATAGACCACAATCACGCTGACGAGAAACGCCAGCGCTGCCCCACGAAACTGCCCCAGCCCGAAGCCGATCAGCAGGGCGACGGCGGGCGTGATCTGCGTCAGGCGGTAATCCATCAGAATCGGCGTGTACCAGTTGAGGATGTACGTCAGCGCAATCGGGACGACGAACCAGAGCAGTGGCAGGAATACGGCGCGGAGATGAAGGCCTGTTGGGACAGGGCGCATCATATCCTTACGTCCTGACCGCTGAACGCTCAGACCCGCCACGCCCAGCAGTGCCAGCCCCATCATCAGCGGCCACTGCTGTGTGAACCACTGATCGCGCCAGTTCCACAATGACTCCAGCGTGGACGGAACGTTGAAGCCCGTGCCGATGTTGGCCGTCTGCCCGCTGATGATTACCAACACCCAGGGCAGCCAGACCGCGCCCACGACCATAAATCCAGCCAGGGTTTCCAGCAGCTTGCGCCGTCGCAGAAATGCCAGCGCAAACAAGCCCTGCACGACCAGCGTACAGATGCCGATGTAGTGGGTATACAGCAAGAGGATCGAGACCGCCGCCCAATCGACAAGATAGCCGCGCCGCCCGGTGTTGACCCAGCGTAGAAACGCCCACATGCTGAGCGCCGCCCACAGCACATGCCAGGTGTAGGAGCGCGTCTCCTGCGCGATGTAATTCTCCATATCGGCTAGCGCCATCATCAGCGCCGCCAGCAGGGGGATGATCGCATCGCCGCGAGAATCAGTGCTGCGCAGCCTGTCGCTGAGCTTAAGCAGTTCCCGCGCAATCTGATAGACCACCGCCACGCTGAGCAGGCTTGGCAGCACGGAAAAATAGCGCAGGGCAAGTTCACTCAGTCCGGTGAAGGCCGACCAGCCGCGCAGCAGGAAGAAGTACACGGGCGGATGCACGTCGCGCTGGATGACCTGCCACATGGCGGGAACGTCCGGCTGGCGCAGCGCCCAGTAGCTAAAGCCTTCATCCACCCACAGGCTTTCGTTGTCGATATTCAGGATGCGCCCGGCAGTCGCCAGCAGGAAGATCGCCACCAGCGCGGCATATCGGAGGTGTTTCGGCATAAAAGTTCACACGCGATTCCGTTGGTTCAAACCCGCGCATTGTACATCAGACGAAAACCATCACAACCGATGGATGGGGACAGTGCAAACAAAAATCCCTTTATGCAAGGGCATACCTGGAAGTGTTACAGCGAAAGGGATTTTGTGCCCTTCACTGCCCAGGCACGTGCCACTAATGAAATTTCGCCATGCTCTGTTACAGGAAGCTGCTGCTGAAGCTGGTCGCGAATGGCATCCCTTGTGGTGTCCTTCAAGCCGCGCAGATATCTGGCGACGGAACCCTGTGCGCCAAGAAAAGGCAGCCAGTAGTCATCGAAGTCTTTGAAGTGCGTGTCGATGTCAATGGGGATGACCTCAACCGCCTGTAAATCCATTGACTCAAAGAGGACCCGCAGGTTGTTGGGTTCGCAGATGGCGAAGCGCTGGCCTGCATCCAGCTCACGTGCCATAGGATCAACCTGAATCGCCGCGTCCCAGAAGTGACGCATCATCTCCATCTGACCGCCATAGTCCCACACATACGCGGCGACGGTGCCTCCATTTTTAACGGCCTGCATCATGTTCCGTGTGGTCTGTTCGGCGGATGGCACGAAGTTCAGGACAAGCCCGGCAACAGCCACATCGAACGGTGCCGACTCAAAGGCGATCTCACTCGCGTCTTCGACTCGAAATTCAACGCGGGAATCATGGATGCGCTGCCGGGCAAAGTCGATGTATTCCGATGAGAGATCAACGCCAATCGCCTTTGAGGGAGACGCCTCCTGCAAAATGACCTGGGTCAGAATCCCCGTGCCAGCACCTACGTCCAGCCAGGCGCTTCCAGCAGGAACACCCAGCCACGCGATGAACTGCTGTGCTACCAGGTGGCTCCATCGCCCGACATAACGTTCGTAGGCGGTGGCATTGCTGAACACATCCCTCGCATCTGGTTTCATCAGGTTCAGGCCTTTGCTGAACAAGCCAGTACACTTTAAGGAAATGTAGCACAAAAAAGGTCTTCGCGCTGATCGAGAAGACCACTGTGGCAGCACTTGAAACAAGCGCACGAGGCGTCAGAAGGCGCTCAGCGCGGGCAGCACCACCACCGAGTTGGCAAGCTGCACCACGCCCTCATCCAGGCGGCAGTCCTCCGGCAGGACGACGTTCAGCTTGAGGCGATGCTCCCGCGCCCGCTGCGCCAGATGCGGGAGGGGGGAGCCAGTTTCGCCGTCGGTCAGCATCAGCACCCGGTCGATTCTGGGCTTCGCCGCCAGAATATGTTCCAGCACACAGTTAATGTCTGTCCCGCCCGTTGTGGTCAGCAGCCCGCGCTGTAACTCGCGCAGGGGCAGCGGCGTCACGGCGGTGGAGAACTGGAACACGTCGGCATGGCCTTTCGCCACATAGGGCAGCAGCAGCCCCAGCAGCGAACTCAGCATCGCGTTCATCGAGCCGGAGACATCCAGATACACATACGCCTTGCCGGGGCGTTCCGGCAGCCGAACACGCACCTGTGTCTGCTGCGTCCACAGCGT
Source organism: bacterium (assembly GCA_033762735.1). Classification (GTDB taxonomy): domain Bacteria; phylum Chloroflexota; class Anaerolineae; order Aggregatilineales; family Phototrophicaceae; genus JANRLJ01. The sequence goes on from JANRLJ010000056.1 coordinate 12,991, forward strand.
TGAGGGTGCGCCCAACTGCCGCCGGGCGGGCATCAGGCGGTCACGTCCGTTGGGCAGCACCCCACTGCCCGACATCACCTCGACGGGCACTTTCGCTTTACGGCGCGGACTGCCGGGACGATGGGACAGGCAGATTTTGAGGATGCGCGAGAACACACGCCGGGCGGCTTCGCTGCGCGGATCGACCACGCTGAAGTTCTGCGGGTGCAGATAATCCCCCTCGCCGGGGCCGCTCATGACAATCTTCGGCCATTTCGCCGCCGCCCGCTCAATTGTCTCTTTAAGGACAGGGTCACGAATCGGCAGGCCATCATGGCTGCCGATCAGGACGACACCCTCGAAGTTAGTCATCCCACTGGCGATTAGCAGCCGCAGTACTTCCTCATAGAGTGGTGCCGAGTACTTGCTGAAGTTGCCGGGGGGATAGAGCCGCATCAGCAGGTCGCGCGTCCCTGCCGGGCCAATATTGTCGGGATAGACCGGGTTATGCGGCCAGCCTTCCGGCGGGCGCAGCAGCAGATGGGGGAACTGATCTGCCGGGTTGACCGCTTCGAAGAAGCCGCGATATTCCCCCTGATAGAACTCCTTCATCAGCCCGGCATTTATCACCGCGTCGAAGGCGATGTTCTGCACCTGCGTCATGCGCGGGTTCATGCGCGTGTGTGCCAGCAGCACATGCCATAATTCGTGCATGACCAGCAGAAAAAGATGCTCGTCACGCTGGCAGTACTGGCGCACGAAATCCGGGTTGATGAGCAGCGCGGGGCGGCGCTTGCACTCGACAGCGGCGGTGGGTACGTCGCGGGTGACGCACACATCGGCCAGCCGCGCCAGCGTTTGCATCTCGAAGCGCGAGGCGGGCAGGCTGGCGATCAGGCGGCGGGCGAGGGCGGCATCCTCAGCGCGGGTGACTGGTTTGCGGGGAAACCTTTTCATGACAGCATCTCCTGAACCGCGCCGGTCATTTTCGCCAGCGCCACGAGGCGGGAGTCATCGGTGTACAGCCCGCGCAGCAGGTAGGACGGCGAGAAGACCAGGGGTGCTTTTGCCAGAAGCACCTGGGTGCGGCTGCGCGCCAGCACATTCAGCACAAGAGCCGGATCAATAGCACGAACGACGTTGAACAGCGCGGCAGGCTGCGTCTCCTCGCCAGAGTCGTCCGCATCCTGATTGTTCTGATTCTGCTGCGTATTCTCTTCCGCCGGGACAGGGTAGGGCATCATCAGCGCTTTGAACGCCGTCTGATTCCAGCGGTAGATGAGCGCTGCGCCCTCGAAGGCATAGGTCGTCCAGGCCTTTTCCAGCAGGGTTTCCAGTTCGCGCACGTTGTCGCCGCCTTTTTCCAGCGTGGCGATCACGTTCTCCACGCTGCCAAAATCCGAGTTGAGCGGATGACCGAGCAGCCGATAAAACGGGTCGCCGAGGCCGTTCAGATCAAACCGTGCGACGGTCGCGCCCAGCGGCACAACCGGAACAGTCACGCGCTCCTGTGGGCCAAACGGATTCGGGCGCGGTGGACGGTTGGGCTGGGCAGGCGGCGTATTCGGCTGCGGAGCGGTTGTGCCCGGTTGTGGTTTGCGAAACGGATTTGAGGTGGGCTGCGATGCGTTGGGCTGCGCTTGCTGAATTTTGTTGGACAGCCAGTGCGGCAGTGTCGGCTTGCTCTGCCCCTGTGTTTGCGCCAGCGACTCCAGCCATTCGCGCACGTTCTGGTTTTGCAGCGTCATTCCACATCCTCCCGGCTGATACCGAACAGATTCAAATCCTCGATAAACCGCTCCAGCGATTCTTTCCAGTTATGCCTGCGCCACAGCGCCGGGAAGCCGCTGAAGATAAAGTTGCGCTGCAGGCGGAACAGCGGGTTGTGTTCGTGCCCCTGGTTCTGCCGCAGCCAGTCCTTGATCTCCCGCCAGACAGCCGCGTCGGGACCGTTGGCCGGAATGTTGAGCGAGGCGGTGCGCGGCTCCAGTACGCTGTAGGCCAACTGCGCCAGCGGCTCGAAGGCTGAGGGGTCGAGATTGCGCTTGCGGCGGAAGGCAAGCATGATGACGGTTGCCAGGCTGATCTGCCGTGCGTCGGAGTCCTCGTTCCCAAGCGTCTGTGTAATCAGCCGGGAGAGGTCGAAATCGGAAAAGCCCAGTGAATCGGCCAGGACGATGCGCCGGGCATGGTCGAGTTCTTCCATCACCTGTCGCCAGGCATCATCTTCGAGATACTGCATCATCTCCCACGCCTGCCGATGGATGGCGATCAGTTTCATCCGGGCAGGGGGGACATCGGTTGCTGTCTGCGGCATCCCATAAAGCAGGGCAAGTTCCGCGCTGGTCGCTTCATCCGCATCTTCGCCTTCCAGCACCCGCCGCGCCGCATGAACCGCCGCCACCGACCGCGCCAGCATCCGTGCCCGGCGGGGACTCTGCGGAAGCTGTGCCTGTTCCAGCAGATCGACCACATACATCACATAATCGCCGAGCCAGTCCTGAAACTCGTCCTCGACCTGCGGAATCAGCGCGGTGCAGGACTCTACGAGTGCCGCCAGGTTGATTGTCGGCGCGGTCGCGGGATCGGGAACGGTCACGCGGTAGGCGAGGATGGCGCGGCGATCTTCCTTGCTCAGTTCGCCCCAGTTGGGCACGGGAACGATGAAGGGAAAGCGGTCGATCAGTGCCGGGTCAAGCGCTTCAGAACCGAGGTAAATCTCGCCGCTGCCGGCTGCGCTGCTCAGTTCTTCGGGGGCGGGAGGGTTCATGGCCGCCCAGCGATGCAGCAGCTTCTCCAGCCCGATGCCCACCACGCGGCGCTCATGGATAATTGGAAACATTTTGTTCTGCAGATCGGCGCGGCAGCGTGAGATTTCGTCAAAGAACACGAACTCTGCCTTCCAGATCGAGGCGGGGGTGCTGATGAATTCCAACTGGTGATTGTCGTCTGTGGGGACGGGGATGCCCACCAGGTCGTCATAGTTCAGGAGGGCGGCGTTGTAATGGTGCATTTCCAGCGCCAGAGCATGGCTTAAGCGCTCCACCAGCAGCGATTTCGCCGTGCCATGAGGCCCGATCAACAGGAGAGGGGATTCCGTTGCCAGGGATGCCAGCAGGATGGCGTCCAGGTGCGACCAGCCATGAATGCCCAGTGCGGACGTAATGCTGGTTGCCGTTATCGTCGGGTCGTCCACCATACAATTACCTTCCCTCAAAACTTATTCTGAGTGCGGGATGCGCCGTTGCAGAACGTTCGATGCAGGTTGCTTCGATTAGTAAGGTGTTTCCGTCTTGCCAATTGCAAAACCACTCAATAAAAGATACCCTATATTCTACAAGTTACGCAAGTATATACTCAAATTTTGCAGAACTTTTATACGCAAAATAAGTAAATTGCGTATTTTGGGTAAATATAACAGATGTCTTAATCCTTATTACTGATTTGTTACGCCAAGCAGTCGTGAAATAAACCTCGTCTCTATTGTGTGTTTTGTGAATTACCGTTATAGTGTAAGTTAGAAAAATAAAGCATGTTATATTTATGTAACACGAACTGACATTGAACGAAAACCCAGTAATTAGGGGAAGGTCTGGAAAGGCAGTGCTGTGAAGGTAGGAGTCCCCCCGGCACAAGGGATACAACAAGAAAGCGCCTTTGCGGAAAAGGGCGATCAACCTTTCGTCGTGCGCGTGACTGCCTATCTCCATCAAGTGATTGACGAAACCTCTTCACTCCCTGCAACCCTTTTAGAGCAGACACACGAAATACACAATCTTGTTGCTGGGTGGCAGATGAACTCTTCTACTCAGGCCGCCGCGCTGCTGCTCCCGCTCCTCTATTATGACCTGACCCCGGAAGACGCACTAAAGGCGCGGTTTGGCGCACGGCCCGTCACGCTTGCAAAAGCCGTCCTTCGCTTCTTAGACACAGACGAGGACGACCACAAACACCAGAGAAAAACTTCAACGCGGGCCCACTTTACAGAAATACGACGGCGTCTTTTCTTAACCGCTTATTCTGACTTAGAGATTGTATTACTGTGTTTTGCTGTTCACTTAAACCGTACTGCATGGCTGAATAAAGTTGACTGCACCACACAGGAGCAGTGGATTCAGGAAACGAGTCTGATTTATGTGCCCTTAGCCGAGATGCTGGGATTATGGGCATATCGTCATGTTCTGGCCGATCTGAGCTTAAGCCTGAGTGATCGCAGCACTTACGAACATTATGAGACAAAGGTTGTTGCTGCTTATGAACGGCAACAGCCCTTTTTTGCGCAATTAGAGTCTGAAATCCTTGAAGCTTTGTCCGCTGCCGATCTTGGCCCCGCAGCAATCTCCCTGCATGAAACCTCCCCCGCCAGTCTGCACAGAAGGCAGCCGGGTTTCTGGGACGAAAACACCACGTTACGGATTGATATTTTTGTAGAGACAGAAGCCGCCTGCTACCTTGTGCTTGGACTTCTTCACCGCCGCTGGCCGCCCGATCTGCAACCACCTGTTTTTCAGTATCCAGTACACAATATAAGATTTAGTGACACCATTGCAAAGCCTTTATTCAACGGTTTTCGCTGCCTGGTGACGACCGTCGAGGCCGACCCCAACCCCGACGGCTACCGCTGGATTGAATTTCATATCCGCACCCATACGATGGAAGCGATCAACCTGCGCGGCATTCTCGCCGCCCGGCTTGATCCAACCCCAATTCGTAACACCTGGTGGCACGATCATTCCTTAGCGGAACTGATAAACCAATCTGACGTGTATCAAAGTTCAGCATTTTGTGTCTTTACAGGTACAGGTGAACCCATCTATCCCCTGCGCAAAGGGACAACGGTTGTGGATAGTGTCTTTCAGCGGAACCCCTTAACAGCACCTTTTGTCCGTACTTTCTGGGTGAACGGTGTTCCGGTAAATCCTGACACTGAACTGCATCCGCTGGACATCGTCGAGACCGATGCAGATTTTCGTTATCCCGCGCTCAAACCTGAATGGGATGAAGCTGCACACCTGCCTGCCACGCGCACACATATCCGGCGATTTCTACGCCACCTGAATCGTTCACCGCAGCGGGGACGCACACTGCTGGAAACAGCGCTGCAACAGGAAAGCCAGCAGTATGGAATACGGTATCCTTCGCATAAATTAGAACAAAATCTGTTAAAGCTGATTCGTCGCCTGCATCTTCCCTCGCTCGAATTCCTCTATCTAAGGATTGCAGAAGGCGAGATCAACGCGGATGAACTTGCGTGCAGGCTGATCGAAGACGAATTTGTTCCCCTGATCGACCTTGAACCCGGCGAAAAATGGCCGCCTGAAAAAATACAATTTGCACGAACTTCAGCTTCAAAGACAAAGCGTATTACTCCTGGAACACCTATTATCGCAATTGTAATAGAAGATAATACGTTGCTGATTTATCGCGAGGATGATGCTGACCGACCTCCTCATGCCAAAGTAATTCCAGTTCGCTGGCGCAAAACAGACTTAAAACGTGAATCCGCAGAAATTACCATTACGGCACCGCCACGAGTCTCGCCATTACAAATACTGGAAGCCCTTCAGCAGAGTGCCCATCATGCTCTGCTATTTCATCGCATTGACACCGATATTTATGACGGCAATCTCACCCTGAATTTACTGATTGATTCGGCTTCCCCTGATGGGCTGGAACAGATTCAGCGTACACTGCAAAAACTAAGGGATGACCATACCATTACGGCTTCGCAGGTCTGGCAGCTTTTACCGGGTGAAAAAAGGCTGATCGCAGGCCGCCACGATAAGCGCCAGCAGAATCCCTACACACTGCGACAGGTGCGCGACAGCAGCATGTTTTTTGGCAGGGAATCAGAGATTACACGGATTACGGACTATATCCGGGAAGGCGAAACCTTCATTATTCTTTACGGGCAAAAACGCATTGGCAAAACATCTCTGCTCGTCCAGCTTGCCGAAAACCTTTTGCCAAAAACGGGGTCTGTGCTGCCAGTGCTGTGTGACGCGCACAGCCTTTCCCCCTTCGAGCCTGTCCCGTTTCTGATTGCATTAGCCGAGGCTGCCTATCGCAAACTCGATGGGCAGCTCAAACGTCCTGACCTGCGGCGCGGCCTGAGGCTGCGGGCGCGTGATCTGGAACACGACCCCTACGGCGCCTTCGCTGCCTGGGTGAATCGGGTACAGAAGCAGCTTGGTCAACTGCGGCTGTTGTTTATGGTAGATGAATTCACACGTGCAGAGGAGGAGCGCAAAAACGGAACTTTAGAAAACAGCTTTTTCGACGGATTACAATGGTTAGCGGGCAATCAGGGCATTGGCTTTGTCCTGTGTGTGCATGACAACATCTATCATCACAGCAGCCACAGTTGGGGATTGTTACAGCGTGGGCACCCGATTCGCTTAGGTGCGCTGGATACCGAAGCTGCTGCCCGATTAGTACGCCAGCCACTCGAACGCCTTTACCAGATTCACGATGATTTAGTCGAAGACATCCTCGATTTTACGAATTGTTACCCCTATTTTGTCCACGCGATCTGTATGGAACTGACATCACGGATGGCACAGCAGCCCTATGATCGCATCACAAGGGATGATCTGCAGCACGCGATTACGACGGTTTTACGTGTAGGCGACCACTACTTTAACCACTTTCGCACCCAACTGGATGATCTGTCCTGGACAATTCTCAAGACCCTCGCCAACCTCTCTGGTGGGGAAAATGGATGGATCAGCAGTGACGATCTGCACAACGCTGTAGAGACATACAGCGGGCAGCGCCAGCGCTGGAAGGTGGCTGAACTGATCGGAGAACTTTATCGTTCCGGTCTGGTGGATGCACGGAACCTTGCCGGGAAAGCGGCTTACCGCATCTCAATCCGGTTATTCCAATGGTGGCTGAGGCAGGTAACCCACCCACTCGTTGCCAGAGATTTCGAGCGTACAAGCTAACTGACGAAAAAGCTTACTGAAAGGGTTGGAGCATGAGAGCTTCCCTGAATCTTAATCCATTTACCACCATGATGGTGACATTTGATCCTGAACGTTTTTATGGCTGGAAACATCAGATCATTACGATTTTGCAGGTGATTACAGCCTCGCATCCCAATGGTCACGCCATTTACGGCATTCGTGCTATCGGGAAAACAACCCTGCTGCGTTTTCTGAAGGATCCGAAAGGCGCGGTTACACAGTATGCCGACTACCTTCAGGGGAACTACCATCCCGGTGGAGGAAGATCGCTCCTGTTCGTTTATATGACGTTTCATCATTTTGACCCGACAGAGAATATCTTTACCTTTATGCTGGAAGCACTCAATGAAGAACTGATCGAACAGCGGTTGAATGAAGGCGTTGTAGCAGACAGCAGAGGGATAAGAGACGATAACAATAAGATGGACGTTGTAAATCATCTGCGTGATTCCGTCAGGGTATTAGACGAACAGGGGATCAGAGTCGTCTTCCTGCTCGATGATTTTGATACGCCCCTTGTCAACAAAAATATTAAACAGGATGATGACCGTTTACTGCGCTCACTGTGCGACGATGCCGCGATCATTTTTGTCACGGAGAAACCCATCGTAGAACTTCGCGCGGACATGAAACCGGCGGATTCCCCGCTGCTGGGAATCCTCAAGCCAGAGGCGATAGGGCTGATTACAGACAGCGAAGCCCGCCAGCTTGTGTGTGAACCGGCACATGCGGAAGGGATGGATTTTAGCGACGAGGAGATTACGTTTCTGATCGAGGTAGGGGGAAGACAGCCGTTTCTGCTGGCGACGGCCTGTGAACTCTACTTTGAGATGCGCACAGAATACCCGATGCTGTCTGAACAGGTAAATTCGCCAGACACCCGCGACATCCTCCAGACGCAGTTTTTGCATCGTTTAGGTGGGCAGCCCCATGTCGAGAATTTGCTGCATCGCATCTGGACACGGATAGAAGACGCTGAACGACGAACGCTTTACGCCATTTCACAGGGCATACGACCGACATACGACCAGGCCGATATCGCCGCCCGACTGGAACCCAAAGCCCTGGTCTATTTAGATGTAAAAAACGGACAGTACTGCCTCTTTAGCCGCCTGTTTGAAAGTTTTGTCCAGCGGCGTTATAGCCCCGCGACCGAGCGACCTACCGCGCCTGCCTTTTCCACACGCGAATTTCCACAGCTCAATATTCCACCCATAGATCGTGCACTGCTGCGCTACTTTATACAGCACCAGAATAAAGTCCTCACCTTTGAAGAACTGCTCGGTGCGGTCTGGGAAGACCCGCACAAATCCAAACGGGCTTTAGAAGCCGCTGTGAATCGTCTGCGTCGGACATTGCGACCCACGCAGCAGATCAAAAACATACGCGGCATGGGCTACAAATTCGTAAACGACGAAACACCACATCCTATCAGTCACGCCAACGGATATTAACCGTACTGACCATCGCACTGCCTCTGGTACACTGTCACGTTGATGACGAAGACAACGAGAAGGGGCAGGGAAGATGGGGCTGCGATTACGCTGCGGGTTCTGTGTGCTGCTGGTCTGGCTGAGCTATGTGCTGTGGAGTCCGGCTCTGAGTGAATTTAAAGCTCAGGACGCGACGCCAGAGACAACACCAGAGGCCACACCCGAAGGTACGCCCCATGCGGCTGCATCCGTGACCTGCCCGGCGGTTGTGCGTACTGCGCTGGAAGAAGCCGCCCGCGCCTGTACAGGCACGACTATCAACAGCCTGTGTTATGGCAGCGGACAACTGGATTGGCGTTCACGCGAAACGGCGGATTTTGCCGATCCCGGCGACGCGGTGGATGTGGCGCTGGTCGAGTCGCTCAGTCTGCGCGGCTTTGTCTTCACGGAAACCGGAAATGCGGCTGCGAACGGCTACAGCATCGCCATCCTGCGGCCACGCGCCAACCTGACCGAAGGCGCACTGACGATGGTCGCGTTCGGCGAGGTGGTGCTGGAAAACATCAGTGATGCGCCGCCGGATTTTGTCGCCCGTGAAGTCGTGGTGCGGCGTGGGCCGGGTGCCAATGTGCGCACCTCGCCCGACGATTCCGGTGAGGTCATCGGCGCTTACTATTGGGGGCAAACGCTGACGGCGATTGGTCGCACGACGGACTCCACCTGGCTGCGTGTGCTGGCGGAAGGGCAGGCCGGGTGGGTGCGGGCGGAACTGGTCACGGCTGAATTTGATATTACGCTGCTGGCGGAAACCGCGCCGGATGACTCCCCGGTGCTGTATGCCCCTTTTCAGGCCTTTGACGTCACCACCAGTCAGTTCGATAGCCCCTGTCCAGATGAGCTGGACGAAACCGGGCCGGAAAGCGGCGTCCTCATCCAGACACCAAATCTGGCACAGGCCGCGCAGATTGTCGTGAATAATCTGCCGCTGACCTTTAACGGGACGCTTTATCTGCAAACCACACCGGAAGCGCTCCTTATCAACCTGTTTGAAGGCGAGGTGACGCTGGGCGATGCCCGCTTCGGGACTGAACTGCTCACGCTCCAGCCGGGAGAAATGGCAACGGTCGGGTTGGACGCGGAAGGCCTGTATGCAGCGTATCCTGATGCGGCAGAGGAATACAGCTTTGTCCGTAGCCAGAGCGCACCGCTGAGTTTGCTGCCGCGCCCGGTCAACCTGCCGTTTTCGCTGGTGGGCGTCGTCCAGCCCTTCGAGCCGAATACGGGCTTCCTCCAGAGTTTGCCCGCCGATGGACAGTGTGTGGTGGCGTGGTCGGTGGCGGTCAATCTGCGTTCCGGGCCGGGGCGTGATTACCCGATCTGGCAGGGGTTGGCAGGGGGGTATGCCGCGCAGCCGGACGCCCGCGCAGTCGGTACAGATGGGATGCTGTGGTGGCGGCTGGCACCGGGAGTCTGGCTCAATTCTGACGCGACCGGGATTGCGGGGTTGTGTGGGCTGCTGCCGCTGGTCGATCTGCCGCCGCGCCCATGACGCTTAAACCAGAATCAAACGCCAGCGTAGGGCACCCGTAGGGTAAAAATTCGTTTATGGTTGACCTGTCACTCCTTCACTTATGTTAAAATGAAGGAGGTAAATTTTTCGCTCCCATCTTTGCCTCAATGTAGGAATTCTGTTATATCATGATGTTAGTTCAGTAGGGTTGAACAACCGATGACTCTGCCATCGTATCCGACCGCACCATCGCCGCAAACACTGCCACCTCGTGCGCCGAAACCCAACGGCGACCGTCGCGTGCTGCTGCTTGTAATCGGTGCGGCGACCCTGCTCGGCCTGCTGATGGTGTTCGGCGTGGTAGGGCTGCTTACGATTGCCTATCTCACGCAGGATCGCGTTCCATCCGGTGTTTCTGTCGCGGGTGTTGAGATTGGCGGCGACACAGCCGAACAGGCCGCTGCCGCGCTCGGCCAGGTTGCTGCAAATCAGGCCATCACCGCGACGGATGGCGACCGTCAATGGACAGTGACGCTGCGTGATCTGGGCATCTCAGTCGATACACAGGCGACACTTCAGGCCGCACTGGAAGCAGGGCGGGGGAGCACCGTCCAGCCCATCTACACGATTGATCTGAATCAGACGCAGCTTGGCCTGATCGCGCTTAGCGAGCAGGTGAACATTGCGGCTGTCCCCAGTGATCCGCCTCAGATGGGTCGTGCCGTTGAAATTCCGGTCATTCTTGACCGCCTGCGCACGGATGTGAATGGTGAACTGGCAGACGGTGTGCTCGATCTGACGATGATCGAAGTCGCACCGCCCGAACCAGAACCCGTCAGCCAGCAAAACTACAGCGGCCCAAGCGTGACGCATGTTGTGGAAAGCGGGCAGGAACTCGCCCTGATCGCGCGGCAATATGGCGTGACAATGGACGACATTGTGACGCTCAACAACCTGGAAAACCCTGATTTTATTTTCGTCGGGCAGGAACTGCTGATTCCGGCGGCAGGGGAATATACGCCTTCCGCCGAGGACATTCCCGCCGCGCCCACCAGCAGCGGCAAGTCGATTGTTGTATCCACGCAGGATCAGCGTATCTACGCCTATGAAAACGGCCAGCTTGTGCGCACCCATCTGGTTTCCACCGGGCGTGATGCAACACCGACTGTGCTGGGCGATTATCAGATTTACGTCAAGTATGTGGCGGACGATATGCAGGGCGCGGATTATTTTCTGCCCCAGGTGCCCTATACCATGTACTTCTACCAGGGCTACGGCATTCACGGGACGTACTGGCACAACAGCTTTGGCCGTCCGATGAGTCATGGCTGCGTCAACCTGCCAGTGGACGAGGCCGAGTGGTTCTTTAACTGGGCATCGGTGGGGACGACCGTGCGGGTGATCTGAATCGGCGCGTGAACAAGTGTTGGGATGAAACGGTTTCCTTATTACATCCTAACGACGTGCATAACGCTAAGAAGCAGGTTTCGGTGTATAATGAAAAGCGTAAAGTGGTAATGCAAAAATCCTACCCAGCACTAGGGGAAGGCAAGGAACAGTTATGAAGTCCATAAAATATATCATGTGGTTCCTGCTGGTGCTGTGCGTCTCGCCGGTGTTGGCACAACGGGCGACCTGCCCCGCGATTGTGGAAGCCGCGCTCCGCACAGTGGACCAACTGTGCCGGGATACGGGTCGCAATCAGGCGTGCTATGGCAATGTGTCACTTGAGGCCATTGCCCGCCCCCAGGCAGAGGATTTTCAGTTCTCTCAGGTCGGCGATATTGAAAACGTTGAATGGCTGGAATCGCTTCGGCTGGATAGCATGGACGAGGAAGCAGGCACCTGGGGCGTTGCAATGATGCGCCTGCAGGCCAACCTGCCCGACACGCTGCCCGGCCAGAACGTGACCTTCCTGCTGTTTGGCGATGTTGAGATTACGAACGCTGTCTCTGGGCCGATTGACCCGATGATCGACCACGACGAGGCGGAAGAAGAAAGCACCCCGATGCAGGCTTTTTACCTGCGCAGCGGCATTGGCGATGCGCCCTGTGCCGAAGCGCCCCAGAGCGGTCTGTTGGTGCAGACTCCACACGGCGTCGGCGAAATCTCCTTTACGATGAACGGGGTGGAAGTCAGCCTCGGCTCGACCGTCTTCTTCCAGGCAGGCGACGAGGGGGTGATGAACGTCACGACCGTTGAAGGCTCTGCCGCGCTGACGATTGAAGGTGAATCCTATCCGGTGCTGGCTGGGACGTATCTGTCTGTCCCGATTGACGAAAACTTTGAACCCGCCGGAGAGCCAGAAGCCCCCAAGCCGTATGTCGTTGAGCAGCTTGTCCAGCTTCCGGTGCAAAACCTGGAGCGGGAAATCACGGTCGCCCCGCCGATGCCGCAGGAACGCATCAACCAGGTGATCGAGATGATCGAGAACGGGCAGGCGCCGTGCGGTCAGGAAGGTTTGCCGGACTGCGACCAGCTGCCGGATGAACTGGGAGGAACGCCCTGCGTCCTGCCGGGTTCACCGGAAGCCAGCAGTGGTGCCCCGGTCTGCGAAGTGACGCTTGAACCGGAGGCCACCGAGGAAGCACCGCCGTCCGGTCAGACTCCCGGTGGACCCAACACCGGGCCGGAGCAGACGCCGGGGGTAATACCGTTACCGCCGCTGCCACAGCCTACACCGGAAGCAACTGCCAACACGGGCAGCGCACCGGGCAACCCTGAAAGTACCCAACTGCCGCCAGGCGCAACCCCCACTCCGGAGCCGACTCCGGAGTCGGGCATTAACCAGCCGTCGGCTGAACCCACGCTCGAACCACCGACCTATGCGCCGCCACCCACCGAAGAAAATGGCCTGACGCCGACACCGGAACAAACACCACCGTGAGCGGGGTGAATAGCAACGCAAAAGCGCAGCCATCGTGACTGCGCTTTTTTGTTGAAAGGTGGACGGCTTCTACTTGACGATGCCTATCCCATTGTATGCCTCGCGATGAACCTCACGAGATCCATCGTGATAGAACGTCTTGAGGGTTTGAGGGTGGGGTGGCTGGGTGCTGGTACTGTTCTCAATGAAAGCGATCAGCAGATCAGATGTTGTCACCATCCCGACCAGCGTTTCCCCGCGCATCACCGGAAGCCCGGTAAGATGATGGATGAGCATCAGCCGGGCGGCTTCATAGGCAGGGGCATCGGGTTCCACGATAATGGGCGCCAGGGTCATGACATTGCGTACCAGCAGCCGCTCATTGCCTTCCCCGCCTGCCTCCTGCTGATGTAAGTAGAACCAACCCAGGATGCGATGGCAGTCCTCTGCCGTAATCAGGCCAACCAGGTGCTTTTCGTCGCTGGTGATGGGCAGGTGGTGGCAGTGATTCTGCTGCATGACATACAGCGCGTGATGCACCGTGCTGCTGCGGCTGATGGTAACTGGATTAGCGGTCATCACGTCTGAAACGTTCATTTGGTGCCTCTCTGGATCGGGGAACCCTTGCCCCGCGATTACCTTATACCGCTGGGGATACCCGCTCGCTCAGGCCGATCACCATTCGGAAGATGTCCACTTCGGTGATGATGCCCACAAGCTGGTCATGCACATCCACGACGGGCAGCGCACCAAAGCGATGTTCCAGCATCACTCGCAGTGTTTCGACAATCGAATCATCAGGGCGGGCGACTACCACACTGCGGGTCATGATCTTCTCAACGGTAAGCTGTTCCCACAGATAGTTCAGTTCCCAGATGCTCAGGGCGGTCGCGTCTGAAGGGCTTGCTTCGCGCAGATCGCCCAGGCTGATAATGCCCACCAGCTTCCTGCCGTCAACAACAGGCAGATGGCGGATATTCAGATCGTGCATCTTCTGCTGTGCAACCGCGACGGACGTGTCGGATGAAACGGAAACGACGGATGGGGTCATCCAGTCCTGGACTTTAAGGTCGTTAAACATGGCTGTGCATCTCCTGCGTCTGTGTCTTGCGAGAACGAATAGCGAGGTGGCAAAAAACCTCGGTCACATTCGGGACACGCTTCACCAACGCCTCGACTTCACGGCAGTCTTCCAGCGTCGGCACCAGACCGCGCAGGATGATGTGACCACCATCGGTTGCAATCACCACCAGATCGCGCCGCAGTTCCGGGCGCTGGCGCAGAATCGCGCGGACAACTTCAAGCTGAAGGTGATCGTTGTGCGTATTGGTAAACATCGTATTCTCTCAGCCTCGTTTTTAGTATGTGTCTACTGTAAAACGGATGAGAGAAACAATGGTCACCGATTGCAGCGTGACAAATATCACGCCAGGGGCAGGGTAAGAGTCAGCCGGGTTCCTTTGCCGGGTGTCGAGTTGATGGACACTTTGCCAGCGTGGATGCGCGCGCGCTGCTGAATGTTGCGCAGACCCAGGCCTTCACCCTCTCTGGGTGCGTTCAGATCAAAGCCACGTCCGTTGTCTTCTACCGTGAGCGTGAACAGCGCGTCGCTATGGTTCACGGTGATGCACAGCCTGTCCGCTCCGGCATGGCGGATGACGTTGCTCACGGCTTCCTGCGCAATCTGGCAGACGGCCTCGAACACAGGCGGGCTGAGCGGCGGTCGAGAGTCCGGCGCATCCAGCGTCACATCCAGCGTTTCAGGCACATGCAGCCGTGCCATCATATCTTCTAAGCATTCCCGCACGGATTTCTGGTGATAGTTGCTGAGCCGCAGGTTGAGGATGTAGCGGCGGATGTCTTCAATGACCGCATCCAGGTTGCGCACCGCGTCATCCAGCCCGCTCAGCGTGATTTCGCCGGAAAGACGCTGCAACTGAAGGTGCATCCCGATGGCATAAAGTGACTGGATAATGCCGTCGTGCAGTTCCATGCCGACGCGCTCGCGTTCTTCCAGCAGGACGAGGCGCTGCTGCTGTTCGCCAAGCTGCACCCCCGCGATTGCCAGCGCGGCATAGCCCGCCAGCGTTTCCACCAGCCATTGATCCTGCTCATCGAACGGTTTTCCATCCAGGCGGTCACACAGATACAGCATCCCAAACAGATGATCGCCGACCTGAATCGGCACCCCCAGCAAGCTTTCCATACTCGGATGGTGTTCCGGGAAGCCCACGCTGCGGGGGTCGGTCTGCATATGGTCGAGGCGCAGCGTCTCGCGCTCGTGCATAATCGCGCCCAGCAGCCCGCGACCAACGGGGGGATGGCCGATTTCGTGGATGGTGGCTTCCGTAACCCCCACGACCTTAAAATATTTGAGGCTGCCTTTGCCATCCGGCACACCAAGCGCTGTATAGCGGGCGTTGGAGACCTGCTGAGTCACATAGGCGATGCGCTGGAGAACCTGTTCGAGTGTTCCCCCCTCTGCCGCGTACATCACCGCCTCAGCAATCTCTTTGAGATTGGCAAGGATGATATTCACATCTTTTCCATGACTGTTGTTTCTGGACATGATCGAATTATCTTATTAAACTCAATTTGTTCAGCTATTGTACCGCTGTTAAGGTTGATTGTGCGAGGTTACGTGGAATGTCCAAGACCGTGCGGATTCTGATCGCCGATGATCATGCCGTTGTGCGGGCGGGGCTGCGTGCCTTGCTTGAGCGCAACGACCACTTTCGTGTTATTGCTGAAGCCGGGACCGGCGAAGAAGCCGTGACCCGCGCCCTCGAATGGAAGCCGGATGTCGTCGTGATGGACATTCGGATGCCCGGTATTTCGGGTATTGATGCCTGCCGCCAGATTACCGAGCAGATGCCCGGCTGCCGGGTGGTGATCCTCACGTCCTACGCCGAAGACGACCTGCTGTTCGCCGCCATCCGTGCCGGGGCGTCGGGTTACGTCCTCAAGCGCATTTCAGATAACGATCTGGTCAATGCGGTGGAACGGGTGAGCCGGGGTGACTCGCTGCTCGATCCGTCCATGACGGCCAGTGTGTTCGATCAGGTGCGTAAGGCGCATGAAAGCCAGCAGGCAGCGGCTTTCTCCTCGCTCACGCCGCAGGAACTCGCGGTGCTGTCGCTGGTCGCCAGCGGCGCCACCAACCGCGCGATTGCCGTTGATCTGTTCCTGGGGGAAGGCACCGTGCGCAATTACGTGAGCAACATTCTGAGCAAGATCGGCGTATCGAACCGGGCAGAGGCCGCCGCTTATGCCGTGCGGCACAATATTCACGAGATCGTACCGCCTCGCAAGGCCGAGCATTGAGCGCAGTATTGTAAGGGCAGGTTTTAAACCTGCCCTTACGCGAACCTCGAAACATCACATAGAGACACGGCATACCATGTCCTCATTATTCTAGCCTTCGCAGGTTTTCCCGCCTAACGGTTCTCACAGGCACGGAAGTCATCCATCGTGAACGTCACAGGTGGGTTATCCGACGCGCCCCAGAAGGCCACCCGTCCCGACTCCCAGGTTGTATCGGTCACGCTGTCGATGAACACGCCGTTCAGATAAAAATCGAAGCGGCTGCCGAATGAATCCACACGCACCACATTGGCCGCCTCATCGCCCGTGTTCAGCACATCCGTGAACGTCCACTCGATAATGTCGGTGTATGAACCCTCAAACCGCGCGATGCGATACGCGCCGTCGCCCCGGATCATAAAGGCCAGAAACGCGCTTTCGCCCTGATAGCGCAGCCACAGCCCGGTGCGGGTGCTTTCCGTCGTAAAGCTGGACGCGCGAATGGTTGCCTCGATGGTGGCATCGGTGAACACTGTGCCGCGCAGCGATCCCCACGACACCGCTTCATCTCCGCTTGCCAGCCGCCCCAGTGTGATTCGGTATGCCCCTTCTGCAATGTCCACCCGTGAGCGATTGTTCTGTCCGGTGAACCAGTCGTTGCGTGTGCGATTGGCGCGGAAGCTGTCCGCCACGATCACGGTGCAGTCCAGGCGATAATTATCCAGCGGATCGCTGGAGACGCGCGGTGTGGCGGTCGGCGCGATTTCGACAAACGGCGCAACAAAGTACAGGGTCGAATCGCCTTCCGCAATCCAGCCGATCAGCGCATCCCCGGCGTAGCTGATGCGATACCATGCAAAGCCATCCGAGCAGACCGGGCCATCCAGCACGGTGAAGCGCTCGTTGATCTGAATCTGATCAACGCGGGTGCTGCTGGTGCCAGGGCCATTGCGCACGTTAACCGGGCGTTCGTCCTCATCCAGTACATAGCCCGCTGCGCCCACATACAGGCGCGAGGGGGGCGCACCGGGGCAGTTCCGCAGCACGACCGGAGTCGGCGTGTAGGATGGGGTGGGCGGCAGCATCGGCGTTGCGGTCGGCTGCGGCGTCAGGGACAACGCACGCTCATAGGTCGCGATCATGGCCTCGGTGGTTGCGGTCATCGCTACTGTCGTCTGTGTGTACTGCGCCGTGAGCGTGGCCGGATTAGCCGTCACGGTTGGCGTATGCGACGGGGTCGGCGTGGCTGTTGGCGTTCGCGTTGGCGTGCGGGTTGGACGCGGTGTGCGGGTTATGGTCGCGGTGGCTGTATCAGTCGCGGTTGGGCTTGGCGTGACGGTAAAGGTCGGCGTCCACAGCGTGGCGGTGGCGGTCAAATCCTGCTGATAGAGTGCGGTCAGTTCGGCTCGCAGGGTTTGCGTGATGTTGGCTGTTGGGGTTGGTGTCCAGCGGGTTGCTGTCGCCGTCTGGATGGCCGCCCGCGTCATGAGCGCGACCGAACGCGCATCAGGGGTGTTGATCACGGTAGGAGTACGGGTCGGGCGGCGTGTGCGGCTGGGCGTGGCAGAAGGAACC
This sequence comes from bacterium, assembly GCA_033762735.1. Classification (GTDB taxonomy): domain Bacteria; phylum Chloroflexota; class Anaerolineae; order Aggregatilineales; family Phototrophicaceae; genus JANRLJ01. Next base: position 30,625 of record JANRLJ010000056.1, read on the forward strand.
AGGGTGGCCGTTGCCGTCTGAGTCGGGCTGGGTGTCCGTGTCAGCGTCGGGGTATCGGTCGCCAGCAGCGCAGCGGCGATGCTCGTCGCTGTGTCCGCGCTGTCTGCAAGTGCCCGCGCCGTCGCTGTCTGCGATACCGGGTCATCGCCGCCGATTTCGCTCAGCGCAAAAACCCCGCCCCCAATCAGCAGGATCACCAGCGCTGCCAGCCAGACGATGGGCTGCTGCGCGAGGGGTTTACGTTCCGGCGTCGGACTGGCAATCGAGGCGGGCTTTGATGGTGCTGACTCGCGCCGAACCTGCGGCGTGGGCGTAAAGGTTGGCTCATCAGGCATGACCGAGGCCGAGACTGGTGGGATGACCTGTAATGGCTGCTTGCGCGGCAGAGGCGTGATGAAAAAGCCGGTGGGCTGGAGTCGCCCATTGCCCGTTGTGTCAGCGACCGCATCGGCGACCGCATCGGCGACCGCATCCGCGAAAGCGTCGGCAAAGGCGGTCACGGTCGGGAAGCGGTCGCCGGGATTCTTCGCCATCGCCTGCCCGATGATTGCCCGCACCGAATCGGGCAAATCAGGCCGGAAGGCAGAGAGCGGTGTCGGCTCCTCGTTGAGATGCTTGTGCATCATGGCGAACGGCGTATCGGCGTCGAACGGCATCTGCCCGGTGAGTGTGTTGTAGATCAGAATCGCCAGCGCATACTGATCGGCGGCGGGCGTGACCGCTTCCCCGCGCCATTGTTCCGGGGACATATAGGACGGTGTGCCGAGGGCGAGTCCCGTGCCCGTAATCGCGCTGGTGGCGTTCATCAGCTTGGCGATGCCGAAATCGACCAGAAAAGCCGTGCCCTGCTGGTCGAACATCACATTGCTGGTCTTGATGTCGCGGTGGATGACTCCCCGCTCGTGGGCATAATCCAGCGCACTCGCCATCTGGCGCAGGATGACGACCGTCTCGGTCAGCGAGGGCAGGGAGCGACCCGTCTCCTTGCTGTATTGCAGCCGCTCCGCCAGCGCACCGCCCGTCAGCAGGCGCATCACCACATAGCTGATGCCGTTCTGAACGCCGAAATCATAGACCGGGACGATGTGCGGATGTTCGAGTGAGGCGGCGGTTTTGGCCTCGCGGTTAAAGCGCTGGAGATATTCCTGATCGCTCCCAAGCTGGGTATTCAGGACTTTGATGGCGACCCACCGCTCCAGGTTGGACTGATAAGCGCGATAGACCGCACCCATGCCGCCCGTGCCGAGAAGTTCATTGAGTTCGTACTGGCCCAGCGCTTGCCCGGAGAGAGTCTGAACACCCACGTTCTGCCACCTGTGACGCATTTCGCCATCGTGCCAAGTGATTCGTGTGTTCAGTATAGCCCAGGCAGGGAAGCGGTAAAAGTTTGGATTCCCGTACCGCGCTGCTGATCGCGACCGGATTGCGGGTTTGTAATGCCAGATTGGGGGTGTGACTACCCGGTGTAGCGCACCCGCCACACATGCCCATAGATGAAATCAGCCACCACGAGCGATCCATCCGGCGCGACAGCCACATCCACCGGGCGGATTAAGCCTGTCACAAATGGCTCTGGCTGATACGCTGTAGGGTCGGTGATGGCACGGGGATCCACCCGCACCACGCGCTGTGCGGAAGGCGTACCATTCCACAGAGCGACGAACAGCGAGTCGAAGTAGTTGGCAGGGAACTGACTGCCCGTATAGGCCACCACGCCGCGCGGTAGTGAATAATCAGCAAAGCGCAGCAGGTCAGGCGCGATCTGTATTCCCGTGAGGTTAGCCGGGCAGTCCACGCAGCCGCGATTTCCCCAGAACGGCCAGCCATAATGTGCGTTGGCATCGATTTTCAGCAGCCGATCCCCCGGCCCGGTGACGAGGCCGTTGTCGGTGGCGTACATCTGCCCGGTCGAATCCAGGGTGAGGTCATACGGATTGCGAATGCCGCTGGCAAAGACGGTCACCAGCCCGGTATGCGGCTGAATGCGCACAATCGCCGCTTCCAGCGGGTGCTGTTCGGCGTTCTGTGCCAGGCGAGGATCAGCAGGTTCGAGGCGATCCGTGAGCGAACCCACCCCCACATACAAAAAGCCATCAGCGCCGAAGATCAGGCCGTTGGGCTGGTTGTCGATGATGGTGTAGCAGCACGGCAGGTCAATATTGAGCGCGGTTGCCGTGCCGTCCGACTGAATCTGCCAGATGCGCCCGTCCTCGGTGGGTGTGACTCGTGCGCTGACGTACAGCACATCCGTCCCCGGCTGAAACGCGAGGCCGATAGGCGAGACGATTCGGTCAGCGACACTACCGCCGGGGAAATAGCGCTGGCTGCTGCCGTCGGGGTTCATGGCATAGACCGCGCCGCTGCGGGTGCCATCTTCCAGAACGGTTGCATACAGCCGTCCATCCGGCCCATAGGTGATCTGCATCGGCTGCCCCGGCAAGCGCCCGACATGCTCCAGCGTGAAGCCTGCCGGAACACGAATGCGCTGGAGAAAGCCATCGACATCATCCGCACAGGGAAAATCACCACAGCTCCAGCCTTCGGTGGGCGCGAAATCCGCCGCGACATCGGCAACAGCAGCGGGCATATTCTGGGCGGCGGGCAGCGTCGGCGGCGTGAGGCCGGGCGTCGCCGATGGAAGCGGGGTATTGGAGGGTGTCGGTGAAAATTCCGGCGTTGGCGAAAGCGTCGGAGTCGGGGTTTCGGTGGGGGTAGTGGTTGCGGCGGGTGTCTCGGTTGGTGTGGGGGTTGGCGTATAGGGTGGGGCGGTCGGCTCAAGCGGGGCAATCGTGGCCTGAAACACGCTCTCCGGCGCACTGCGAAGATTGCAGGCTGTCATGCTCATCAGCAGCAGCGCAAGGACAACAAGACGAACACGCGACATGCACACCCACCATCCGATCAACACCAAAGCGCGCGAAAGCGCACGACAGTGGGTGAATTTAACCACAAAGCGGATGGAGTGAGTAGCACCAACCAAAAAGAGACACCCCTCGGATGTCTCTTTTGTTCCTGCTTATCTCTTACAGGATAGAGGGCTTCACTGTCTGCGGTTGCGGTAGGGGCGATGCAGGGTCGCCCCTACCAAAGTCGCCACAAAAAGTTGTTACCACATTACCGGATGTACTGTTCAGTACAACCAGATTGAAAATATGGGGCGACGAGCTGCTGTCTGAGTTCAAAAACTCATTGCTCATCGCTCATTGCTTCTTTTGCTGTACTTAACTCACGCGGGTGAGATGCACGGAATGTCCGCGCAGCTTGCCCCGACGCATTCCATTCAGTACGCGGTCGACCTGATCGGCCTTCACGTCGAAGTAGGTTTCCTCGCCTCGAATGTCAATCGCGCCAATAGACTTGCCGGGGATGCCCGTTTCGGTGGCAATCGCGCCGACAATATCACCCGGACGGATACCGTGCGACTTGCCCACGTCGATCATCAGCCGCACCATACCGGCTTCCACCTCGCTGCGCTCACGACGCGGACGGCGCGGCGCATCGTTGTTAAAGCGATCATCACGCCCATTGTCGCGACCGTTGTCGCGCCCATTCTCTCGACGGTTGTCGCGGGTATACTCACGAGCACCCTCACTTCCGTAGCGGTTGTTCGGGCGTCCGTTGGAGCGGCGCGGGTCACGTTCGCGGTAGGCGTCCTCGCGGATGGGCTTGATGTGTTCCACCGGACGGCGGTATTCATCTGACCTCGCCAGGCGCATGGCGGCGGCGGCCACCTGCTGCATGTCATAGCCTGCTTCTGCAAGCTGGGCGATCAGAGCGCGTTCGTTTTCCAGCGGTTCGGTGGAAACCAGTGTGTTCAGGCTTTCCACAAAACGCGCATCGCGGCGTTCGCGAACGTCTTCCAGCCTGGGCAGTTCAGTGCGCGCAATCGGCCGCTTAATGAACTGTTCCAGCATATGCAGGCGGCGGCGTTCGCGGGGCGTCACCAGGGTGATCGCCACCCCCGTGCGGCCAGCGCGACCGGTACGGCCAATGCGATGCACATAGTCTTCACCGTCGTAGGGCATGTCGTAGTTGAACACATGCGACACGTCCGAAATATCGACACCACGCGCCACCACGTCGGTCGCTACCAGAATGGGAAGCTGACCGTTGCGGAAGCGGCGCAGCACAGCCTCGCGTGCAGCCTGGTTCAGTTCACCGTGCAGTGCGTCCGCGACGAAACCGCGTTCGAGGAGCTGCTCAGCCAGTTCGCTGGAGCCAGCACGGGTGCGGGTGAAGACCAGCGCACTCTTGAGTTCTTCGGTCTCCAGCAGTCGAGAGAGCGCCGCCAGCTTGCTTTCTTCCTGCACCAGATAATAGCGCTGCTCGGTGAGCGCGACGGTCATCTGCTTGCGCTCGATGGCGATCTTGACTGGATTGTCCAGGTGTTCATCGGCCAGGTCACGCACGGTTTCGGGCATGGTGGCGGAGAACATCGCGGTCTGCCGACCCTGGGGAACGGCGCGGAGAATGGTTTCCACGTCTTCGATAAAACCCATCTTGAGCATTTCGTCGGCTTCGTCCAGCACGAGATAGCGCACAGTGGAGAAATCCAGGAAGCCGCGATTCATCATGTCGATGGTGCGCCCCGGCGTCCCAACGACGATGTGCGGGGTGCGCTCCAGCCGCTTTTCCTGCCGGGTGTAGGAGATGCCGCCGTAGATGGGCATCACGCGGGCGTTCAGGTGTTTACCATACTTGTAGATGGTGTTACACACCTGCGCCGCCAGTTCACGGGTGGGCGTCAGAATAAGCGCCTGAATGCCGCGCGCTTCATAGTCGAGATTGTTCAGCAGCGGCAGCGAGAACGCGGCAGTTTTGCCCGTTCCGGTCTGCGCCTGGCCGAGTACGTCGCGGCCTTCCAGCAGCGGCGGGATGGCATTGGCCTGAATAGGGGTGGGCTGTTCGTAACCAGCCTCGGTGATGGCCTGCAGAAGTTCTTCACGCAGACCAAGGTCGTGAAAAGTTTCACTCATGGTTTTTTCCTGTGTTCCTGTTGAACGTTGTACGGGATTGTTACGACCGGGTACAGGTGGTCGGGGGCAGATCGATGGTGCCGTGTGACCCCCCTTTGTGGATTTCCTGTGTTAACCCGGTAGTCCCCGTTGTGGCTGTATGGTGGATACAGCACTCGCCCCAGGTTGTCCACAGAAAAAGCCCCGCTGGTGCGGCAGGGCTAAACCCTTTTGCAACTTTGTGCATTATAGCACGAAAGCGTGTTCTGTTGGAAGTAGGTAAATACAAAATTTGCGTTAGAGTTCAGAGTCAGTCATGAGCGATGAGCAACGAGCGATGCGTTGTGAGTCATGAGTGGTGCGAACAGGAGAGAGCCGCATCCTGTAGGGGCGCACCCACGTGTGCGCCCGCCCCCGCTCAAAGCCGCGAAGGTTCAACAGTAGGGACACGGTACGCCGTGTTCTGCAGCGGTAGGGGCGACGGGGCCGTCGCCCGCACACCTGCAATTCACACCCCTGCATCGCCCGTACATCCACAACCTGGAAGAGGTACGTTCAATTCCTTATCCTGCAACATCCGCAGAGATGTTTAATCGCCCGCCGCCGTTTCGGTGGATGATGCCACTACTACCGCTTCGCTTCCCCGCAGCGTTCGCGCAAACAGCACGACCACAGGCGACAGAATCACCGCGCCCAATCCCAGCGCCACTCGCACCCCGAACTGCTGCCCGATCCAGCCCACGCCGGGCCCGCCCAACATCTGCCCGATGGCGTCGCTCTGCGCGGTCATGCTGTTGACCGTCGCCCGTACTTTGGAGTCCAATCCCAGGTTAATCCACGACATCTGCAAAGGCCCGTTCAGCCCACGCAGCGGGCCAATCATCCAGAAGGCCGCAATCGCAACCGTGAAATTCCGGGCAAAGGCGAAGGTCGCGGCGCAGGCGATCAGCAAAATGTTCACCACCACCAGCGTCCGGGCGAGGCTGCGCGGGTCGGTCATCTCCACGCGGCGGCGGGTCACTTCCACGAACAGCAGGCCGATGATCGAGCCGATCACGCCAATCGTCCCGAACCAGACCGGTTCGCTCACCTCACCAAACAGGGGCAGCGTGAAGTTGTTCAGGACGTGGTACTGCCACAGGCGGTCAAAGCCTTCGCTGTATGCGCCAAACAGCACACCGATCACCAGCAGCGTCATCAGCACCGGACGCCCGCGCACGACCTTCACGCCTTCAGAAAACGTGCGCGTCATCGCCCGGAAGCCCTCACGCTCGGCCTTCGGGGTGGGGGTGAATCCAGCTTCGGGCATGAACAGCATCGCAAAAAAGGCAGTCACCAGCATCAGCAATGCACCGACCTGAATCGGCAGCGAGAGATAAACCGTCGCCAGCCCGGTGCTGAAGATGATTGCCAGAATGCCCGCCACGCCGCCCACCTGCGAGGCTCGCAGGTCGGCCTTCCCGGCGCGTTCTTCGCCGATTTCATCCGCCAGCCAGGCCGCCATCGCGCCGCTGATGAAGGTATAGCCCGCGCCCGTGACAAGCTGCGAGAACAGAATCAGCGCGTAGACCGGGAACAGCCCGACGATCAGAAAGCCGCTTCCCAACAGCAGACAGCCGATAATGATGGACAGGCGGCGGCTGTACACATCGGCCACAATCCCGGTCGGCACTTCCAGAAGGAAGGCACTTACTTCCAGCGCTGTGCCCACCAGCACCAGTTGCAGCGGGTTCAGCCCTACTTCGCGGATGAAGTAGAGCGAGGCCATCGTCCAGCACGTCGTAAGGCTGAACGCGGTCATGAACTCAAGGATGAGATAGACGCGGTAGGCGTCCCATTTCTGGAAACGGAGCATGAGGGTTATGCCAGGTCTTTCTGCGCAGAATCAGCCTGCGCGATCATTTTGCGAACACAGTAGAAGGTGTGGCCGCTGCGGAAGTCCTGCAGCTTGCCGCTGATGGAATAGCCCAGGGTTTGAAACAGGGGCAGGGCGCTTTCGCCGACGCTGGCATAGGCCACCGCACAGCCGAGGCGGGCGGCTTCGTCCTCGGTCATCTGTACCAGCCGCCGCGCAAAGCCCTTCCCGCGCAGCTTGCCCTGCACCCACAGCATGTCGATGTACACACGTCCGGCGTCCATCACCGCCGCGATGCCCGCGACCACGTCGCCTTCTTCGTCGTCCAGGCTGATGTCGAGCGTTTGCGCCTGTGCCCGGCTGCACAGCGAAGGGGCAATCTGTACAGCGCGAAGCTGCCGCGCCAGATACTTCCGGTAGTCGGCGTCGGGTTCATGCGTGATGGTAAAAACGTACTGAGGACGGAGGATTGTCCACATATTCTGCTCCAGGAAACTTTTTGTCACATTGGAAGTCCCCTCCCTCTGTCCCTCCCCAACGCATTGGGGAGGGAGATGGGCGGGGTATAGCGGCGGTGTCATGCGTCGGATTCCTCAAGGGCGAAGCGCCCCTCGTTCCAGAAAAATGCGTAACTCGTTGATGCGATAGGCGATGACTTCATGGGCGCGGTCACGCAGATTAGGATTGTGCCGATTGCCCGCCACCCAGTAGCAGGAGGCGACATGCCGCGCGGCGACCAGCGCTTCCAGCATCGCTAGATATGCCTGCGGCTGTGGCCGGACGGACGTGTAACCCGTCCATAAGCCAGTACGCAGATCGGCGTAGCCCGGTTCATCGCGGCTCATCCACAGCATCGGCGCGAGGTCATACAGGTAGTAGCCGTGCCCGCAGTCGTCGAAGTCAATGGCGCAAACGAGATCACTTTTCCACAGCAGGTTCTTGGCGATCAGGTCGGCATGGATCAGCCCGAAGTGTCCCGGCTGCGTATCCACCCCATCCATCACTGCGCGCACCTGCCGCCCGGTTTCGGCCATGATCGCCTGCTGCTCGTTAGTAAAGAAGTCGTCGTTGGTGCCGTCATCGTTCCCGAACAGCCCCGCCCAATCGCGGCGCGGGCGCGTAAAACCTGGTGGAAGCGTATGGCCCGCGCTGTGGTTGTGCAGCCGTGCGATGAACGCGCCGATCTGCTCGCTCTGTTCCCGTGTGAAGTCATACGGGAGGCGCTGTTCGCCGTCAATCCAGCGGAACAGCGCGGCATAAACCGGAACATCCACCCCTGCCAGCCGCCCTTCATAAATGTCGCCTACTGGCTGCGGCACACACAGATCGGTCTCGCGGCACAGTGCGCTCAGCCATGCCCGCTCGGATTCAATTTCCGTCCGCGAGCGATGTGCCGGACGGTGCAGCCGCAGCATGAAGCGTTCCAGACCTCCATCCACGCGATAGACGGCGTTGTTCGCGTCGGTCAGCAGGTTGAGCGATGCACCCGCCAGCCCAAAATGCACCAGCGCTTTCATTGCCAGCGCTTCCCAGTGCGCGGCCTGTGCGGTGCGATCAAGGGTGTGGAAGTCGGTGGTCATAGCTCAGCCTTTTGTGGAGATGTAGGGGCGAGGCGCGCCTCGCCCGTACTGATAAACACCACGTCGTCTTATTCTTCCGTGTACAGATGGTCGCGCAGGTAGAGATAGCTGTCGTAGCGCTGCTGCGTGATGATGCCCTGTTCCACTGCCCGCTTGACCGCGCAGCCCGGCTCATGCACATGGCTGCAACTGCTGAACTTGCACTGGTCGAGGAAGGGCACGAACTCCCGGAACAGGGGCGGGATGTCGTCGGCTTCGGTGTTCCATAAGCCGAACAGCTTGATCCCCGGCGTGTCGATAATCGTCCCGCCCATCTCAAGCGGGAACATCTCTAAATGTGTGGTCGTGTGGCGGCCTTTGTCGATGCGTGTGTTGATCTCGCTCACCCGCAGCCCCAGGCCTGGCTGGATGGCGTTGAGCAGGGTGGACTTCCCCACGCCCGACATGCCCATCAGCGCCGACTGCTTGCCTGCCAGCATAGCCTTGAGCGGCGCGAGTCCGTCGCCTTCGGTGGCGCTGGTCATCAGCACCGGGTAGCCGATGGCGGCGTAGCTGTTGGCGGTCTCGATGATCTCGCGTTCGGCCTTTTTGCCGCGCACGAGGTCGAGCTTGGTAATCACGATAATGGCCGGAATCTCGGATGCTTCCGCGCTGGCGAGATAGCGGTCGAGCATCGGCCAGCGGGGTTTAGGCTGCGCGGCGGCGAACACGGTGAGCACCTGATCGACGTTGGCGACGAAGACCTGTTCCAGCGGTTTCGGTCCTGGAACACGCCGGGTCAGTTCACTGCGGCGCGGCAGAATTTCGGTAATCAGTCCGGTGCCGTCGGTTGCGTCGGTGAAAATCACTTCATCGCCGACCGCGACCGGATCAACCCGTTCGATGTCCTTCACATCTACCACTCGGAAGTAGGGCAGGGAGGACTTATCGCGCATGGGGTAGATCAGGCGCTTGCGGAGTCGGCTGGAGATGGCGCAGGTGACGACCTTGCCATCCTCGCTGTGGACGGTATAGCTCCCGGTGGATTTCTTGAAAACGATGCCCTGGTTCGTGTACATGTCCACGAGTGTCTTTCCTTTGTTCAGGTTGTGATCGAATGCACTGCTGGAAAACGGTGAAGCGCTGATTGCGTTGATGTCCGGCATGTTCAATCACCTCCTTTCTCCCAATCTGGGAAACAAAAACAGCCACGAACGTTGGCTCGTGGCTGCTGCTTGTTGTTTTGTTTCCGGTCGCGTCAGGTGCTCATCTTGAGATGAGCGCCTTTACACGGCATTTGCGCCAGCCGGAATCACAAAACAGCCACGAGGAAAGAAGCGCCTGCAAGCGGTAAGCGGTGGGTCGTCGTTGAGAAACCAAAACGACGCACGGCGTACCGGGACGCGCTTGTCCGTGACTGCTAAGAAAGACCGGCTGAGGGCGTTTGGGTCAGATCAGGCGGGCATCTCGCAGGTGGCAAGCGCGCTGCTGGCGACAGCGTTGGGCATGAGGGTGATGAAAAAATGTGCCATTCGTCTTGCCTCCTGGGGATTTGGCGTAATATGTTACGCCTGAATTTACTCCGCAAACAATAACACGATTTTTACAATGCTGTCAACTCCGCCAGAAGACGGAGAAATTTTGTTCGTGAACACCAGAAATCTCAGTCAGGGGTATACTCAACACAAATATCGCTAGTGCCAGATCAGAGTCAAAAGATTGAATAGATACTGTGCATTCCGCCCTCACCCCATAAGCGCAGCGACACCCTCTCCCTCATGGAGAGTGCCTCTTGCAGAGGGGCTTAACAACCAGACTCTCCCCCTTCGCCCTGAGGGAGAAGGGGGCCGGGGGGTTGAGGGCTTAAAGGAATTCTGTTCTTGTAGTATTCAACGCCTCAGCCCTGAGTCTGCAATAGGAAATTGAATAGATGTTGTCTGGTATAAAATCTTGGCGTCCTTGGTGTCTTGGCGGTTTTCTTTGTTAAACGATTTTTGAGATGTTGCTTGAGTAGACCTTATGCCGCTGCCTCGCTATGGCGTTCTCAAAGGGAAGGCCATCAACGCCCGAATCGCCGTCAAGCCTGACCGCCACTATCACATCCATCTTGTTACGGGCGAGATGGATTTTCGCGCTTCGGTGAACGTGCATTCCTCCACCCGGCCTTCGGAACTGGAATATCTGGTGCTGGATGGGTTCGAGCATCCGCTGCATGAACGGCTTGAAGCGCTTCCGGCGGGGTTCACCACGATCAAACGGAACCATGTCGGGTTAGGGCTGGATTACGTGCGCGGCGGGATGGTCGAGCGGGCGCATCTGGTGCCGCTGCCGTTCGATGTCCCCGGCCCGGATAACGACCTGAACGAGATGATCGACTTCTACGTCCAGAAAGCCATTGCCAGTGATGACTCGGTGGTCTATGCCTTTGGAGATCGCTGGGGGCCGGAGCCGCAGACACCGGATTGGGCGTTCGGCTTCTTGCCGGGGAATGGCATCCACGACATCCACATGAACCAGGGGAACAAAGCGCCTTTCACGCGCGATGATGGCGTGTGGCAGGATGGTGCGCTGTTCATTCAACTGCATGAAAAGGGACGCGCCCGCTGGATTGGCATCTTTCTCAAGTTCCAGTCGCAGTCGTGGTATACACACGACCGCACTGGACACAGCCTGCATGGCGTTGAGGAGCAGCCCTCGCGCAAAAGCCGCCGCCATCAGCGCTATCGGACGCGGTAAGCAAACAAAATGGTTCAACCAACCGAAGTCTCTGTGTTGTCTGTGGTTAAACCACAATATTAAAGGGTCGCCAGCCAGTCCGTGATGATTCTGCGCGTCTCATGCGGCGCAGACTGCGGGAACAGATGTCCGTGTCCCTGGATTTCGGCATACGTCAGATTGGGCAGAATTTTGCGGATGCGCCCCGCCGCGCCCGGCACCAGCGTATCGCTCGTCTCGCCCCGGATCATCAGAATCGGCATTTTACCGCGCAGCTTCGGCAAATCGCGCCATGTCCCGGTATAGAGCGTGCGGAAATAATAGGCTTCCCACGCTTTCGGCCAGGCTAACGTGAAATCCCCCTCGGCGGTCGGTTGCAGCGTTTCGGCATACACGCGCACGGTTTCATCCGGCCAGTCCGCGAACAGCTTCCGTTTCTTGAATCCTTCGTAGGCGGCGTCCACGCTCTCGAAGCGGTCACGGCGTTTTTCGGCGCGTTCCGCCAGCGAATTCCGACCGAACCGCCCGGTTTTGCTGAGCAGGGTATTGAGCTGATACAGCCAGTAGGCGGGCTGGGGCAGGATGGTCGGGTCGAGCAGGATCAGCGCCTTAAAGCGATGGGGCTGCGCGGCGGCGGCCAGAATCGTCGCAACACCGCCGAAGGAATGCCCGATAGCGATCACATCGCGCAGATCGTAGGTCTTTAACCCTTCCAGCAAATCCACCGCGACAGTATCGCGCCAGCTTTGCAGGGTTGGCGGCGGTTTTTCCCCCGGCCACAGCGCACGCGGCGGCAGACTGACCGCGAGATACTGCCCCGTCATCGGCCACACCAGCGGTTTATAAACCTCCGGCGGGAAGCCGTTCGCCACCGCCACATGCAGAATCGGCCCCGCGCCGCCAAACTCGTAAATCGGTTGCATATACGCCGTTCGTGACTTTCTGTGATTCCGTTTAAATGAGGGAATTGTAGCGCAGGCGGGGGAGTTGCGCCTGCTAAGGGGTAGGGGCGAGGCGCGCCTCGCCCCTACAACCTTGTGTGATTAAAGTACGAGTTGCGCCCGCTTTGCAAACGGATACGATGAAGGCACCGTCAATGAATCCATTTCAGGAGTCACAATGGGGACACGCATTCGCAATGCCGAGGTCGTCAAGGTAGTCGATGGGGATACGATCAATGTACGCGCTGGCGAACGTGAATTCAAACTGCGGCTGACGTGTGTCGACACGGAAGAAAGCCTGAACACCAGCACCAAGCCCGTGACCGAAGCGGGCAGCCTGGCCTCGCAGATGGCAAAGCAGTATTTCCCTGTCGGCGAGTTGGTCGATCTCGAATTCGACACCAACGACCCGGTGGAAGTGTGCCTGCTCAAACACCTGGACAACTATGGTCGGCTGCTGTGTTACGTGCATAAGGACGGCGAGAACTTTAACCTGAAGCTGGTGCGGGAAGGCTGGAGTCCCTACTTCGTCAAGTATGGGCGCGCCCGCTTTTATCACGATGAATTCACGCGGGCAGAACGTGAGGCACAGGCCACTGGCGGCGCAATCTGGAATCCGGCGCTCGGCAACCGGGGCGATTATGACGTGCTGATCGCGTGGTGGTCACAGCGGGCGCTGATCGTGGAGGATTACCGCCGCACCGGGCTGGACACAGGTGTGCTTTCGGTACGCATTGATTATCAGACCATCGTGAACGCGGCGGAGAACGACCAGACAATTACGGTACTGTGCGATTTGCAGGCACCCATGCAGCAGTGGCCGGGCGGCGGCGCGTTGATTTATGCCGGGTCGCCGACGCACAAGTTCAACCTGTGGATTCCCGAATTTGAGACTGAAGCGAAGCAGCCGATTGTGCGCCTGCTGAACACACGCTATATCGGCACTAACAAGCGCAATTACGTCTACATCACCGGGCAGGCATCGCTTTATGGCGGGAAGCCGCAGATCGTGCTGGAAAGCCTCGATCAGATTTCGGACTTTCCGCCGGGGATGTGAAGACCGTGTTGAGACGCCTTTCCCGGAGGGTGCAAGCGTAGATGGAGGACACGGCATGCCCGTGTCCCTACCGAGACAAATGATTAGTCCGTTGTGTCGATGTTCTCTCCATCGACGTTCACAGCGTCACCTTTAACCGTGACAACGTTGGTATCATCCAGGGCGGTTGCATCATTGCTGGCGATGATGCTGTCCGTATCCACCATCACCGTTTCAAAGGCATGGGCCGTGGCAGCCTGCATCAGCAGCGTGATTCGGTCGGCCATCGACGCGGGGTCGGGGTGGATGCCGTCCTGGAGCAGCGCTGTCTCGAAGACCTGTTCGATCACCGCGTTCAGCAGCGCCTGCTGGCCGCCCTGCGCGATCATCCCGCTCACGTTGTGCATCAGCGGATGGCGCGGATTGAGTTCGAGCGTTTTGACAGGCAGTTCATAGTCGCGGTCGAGCAGGCGATTGATGCGGAACATCTGCCGATTCGCACCGGACTCCTCGCTGACCAGACGCGCCGCGCTGCCCGTGAGCGTCCGGCTGGCGCGTACATCCTTCACGCGCTCGCCCAACACCTGCGCGAACTGTGCCCGCACCGTCTCAAAATCGACCTCGGCCAGCGGCGTCTGCGGTGACGGTTCTTCCGTCAGTGTGCCGATATCGGTCAGGTCGAGATCAGCCTCATCGACGCTGTGCAGCGTGTGGCCTTTGTAGTCGTTCAGCGACATGACCAGTGCCGCATCCACCGGGTCGGTCAGGTACAGCACTTCGATCCCGCGCTGTCGGAAAGCGTCGAGATGTGGGCTGCGACGGGCGCTGGCGAGATCGTCCGCGATGATGTAATAGATGTCATTCTGGTTCTGCGCGAATCGCCCGACATAATCTTCCAGGGAGTGCCAGTTTTCCGCGTTGTCATCCAGCGAGCTGTTGAAGAACAACAGCGGTTCAAGTTCGGTGCGGTCGGTGGGAGAGACGACGATGCCCTGCTTCAAAAAGCGCCCGAAGGTCTGGTAAAACGTCAGGTACTTTTCGCGGTCTTTCTGAAGCAGACGCTTGAGTTCGCTCAGCACACGCCCGGTCAGCGTCTTTTTGAGGTTCGCCATCAGGCGGTTGGCCTGCACACTCTCACGGCTGACGTTCAGCGGCAGGTCTTCGCTGTCCACCACGCCCTGAATAAACGGCAGATACTCCGGCAGCAGGTCCTTGCTGTATTCCTGGATCAGCACCTTACGGGCGTACAGCTTCAACCCCGGTTCCTTGCGCAGGCTGAACATGGTCTGTTCGGCGGTGGCGGGGAAGTAGAGCAGGGCATAGAACTGGAGCGGTACATCGGCGCGGTAGTGCAGGTGATGCAGCGGCGGCTCAAAGTCCAGCGTCATCGACTTGTAGAAGTCGTTGTACTGGTCTTCGGTGATTTCACTGGGGGACTGCCGCCAGATGGCCGTCTGCTTGTTGGTTGCTTCCGCCTCGCCGTTCACATAGATGGGGAAGGCGATGTAGTCCGAGTGCTTGCGGATGATGTTCTTCACCGTCCACGATTGCAGGAAGTCCTTCGCGTCTTCCTTGAGCGTGATGATGATGTCGGTGCCGCGCTGGTTGCGTTCGGCTTCCTCGATGGTGTACTGATCGCCGCCGTCGGATTCCCAGGCATAGGCGCGTTCGTCGGGCTTATAGGAGCGGGAGACGACGCGCACTTTATCCGCCGCCATAAAGACCGAGTAGAAGCCGACGCCGAACTGCCCGATTACGTCCTGTGCCGCTGCACCGTTGGTGCTGACCGTGCCAGCATTGGCCTTCATCGCCTCGATAAAGGCTTTCGCGCCGCTGCGGGCAATCACACCCAGGTTGTTCACCATGTCGTCGCGCGTCATGCCGATACCCGTGTCGCTGATCGTCAGCGTCCCGGCTTCTTCGTCGGTTAGGATGTCGATGCGCAGTTCGGCGTCCGCGTCCAGTGCCTCGCGGTTGGTGAGCAGTTCAAACTGCACCCGGTTGAGCGCGTCGGAAGCGTTGGAAACCAGTTCGCGCAGAAAAATCTCGCGCTCGGTATAGAGGGAATGAACGAGAATATTCAGCAGTTGTTGAATTTCAGCCTGAAAGGTATACGTTTGCTGGCTCATAAGGCTTGTCGCTCCATTGTTCGGGCTGTTGATGTTGATCGTGTTTGAGAAATTTTCGGCTTATTTTTAACACGGTGATATAAGAATCGAATAAAAGATGCGATGGAAACCAATCAACGCAGACAAAACCAACCGAAATACCAGAATGTTAAACCGCAGCGGCATGGAGAGTGCGGAGATTAAAGCAGGGACATGGCACACAATAGGTGATGCGCCGTGTCCCTGTTGAGGAAATTATTGGGAGCAGTATGTGTTACGGCACGTTAAACCCTGCCGATACCTGAAAGCCATTGCCGACTGGCCCGCCGACGCTGTAGCCGCCCGGCCCCGCCGATTGCACCGCCGCGTAGTATGTCCCCGCAACCAGGTTTAACGGCAAGGAGATGGTGCAGGTGGTATTGGGGCTGGCGCAGTTGAGCGCGTTGGACGAGTGCCACTGGAAATAGAAGGTCTGTGTCCCATTGGCGGTGCCAATCCACAGGTAATACCAGGTCACGCCGCTGACCGACGTAAAGGTGATGTTGACGCTGCCGCTGGCGCTGCTGGCGTTGACGCTGCTGACCAGCGCCGGAGCAGGGAAGTTGAGCGTGAAGGTGACCGGGCCGTTGAAGCCGTTGTTGAACGGACCGCCAGCGCTCACCCCGCCGGGACCTTCCGCGTTGACATAAACGCTGTACTGGTCGTTGCCCAGGATGATGGCATCACTGTTTAATGTACAGGTCGTTCCGTTGCAGATCAGGTCTGCCTGACCTTTGGTGTGATACGCACTGTACGCCCATGAATTGTTCATCAGATTGTAGATGGCGACAAAGAAGCGGTCTGCGCGGGCATCATCGCTCCATGAAATTGTTGGGCGTCCCTGATTGGGTGTTGCCGTGATATTGGTCGGGACGGCAGGTGCACCCGCTGGTGTAAAGCCCGCTCCCGCGCTCCATTCTGAGAGATTGACGTTGTTGGCCGCCCGGACATGGAAGATGAATTCGCCGTTGGGGAACGTCACACCCGGCGCAAGGGTACACACTTCACCGCTGCAAATCGTGCTGGCAGCGTGCCACTGGCTGTGCGCGGTCGTAGCGTAATCTGCCGTGCCAATCCACACCTCGTATTGCGTGGCATACGGGTCATGGCTCCACTGGAAGGTTGGCATCACTGGCGGTGTCGTCATGGTGCCATTGACCGCGAGGCCAGCCGGGATATTGGCCGGAATCGCCAGCGTAAAGACATTCCCTGCCCCCCACACGCCGTTGGATTGCGCATTGCCCGCCCACACATTCCAGGCGTAAGTACCGTTCGCCAGCCAGGGTAAATCGCCCGGTGTGTAGGTGCAGAGGCCAGCACTGCACACGCTGTTAAGGTTGGGCACGGGCTGCATGTAAAGCTGCGTCGTATTCGCGCCATCCCATGTCCCCACGTAAAGGGTATAGGTCGTGGCGTTGGGGACGGGGTTCCACTGGAACTGCACCGGATCGCGTGTGGTGATCGTGGTCGCACTTGGGCTGACGAGTACAGGTGCGGCTGGAACCGGGGCAGGTGTTGCGGTTGGAGGCGTCTCATCCACGATGACCCCGCGATAGGTAAGGCGTGACCAGTTCGGTGCGCCGGTGGTGTAGTACATCACATTGTCGATCACTGCCGCAACACCGGAATGTTGCGAGGTGGGCAGATCGGTCATGCGCGACCACGTATTCGTTCCCGGATCATAGGCATAGACGGTTCGGCGCACCCAGTTAAAGTGTTCATCGCCCGCGATCACGATGATGCGGTTGCCTACGGTGACGGTCGTCTTGGCGATATGGTTGCGCGGCGCAGGGAGATCAGCTACCTCTGTCCATGTGTTATTGGTTGGATTGTAGGCGTGGACATCGCGCTGCGCGGTGACGTTGGGATCCTGCCCGTGATTGCCGCCGACGTAGTAGATCAGCCCGTTCAGCACTGCGCTGCCCGCATGATTGCGCGGATTCGGCAGGCTGGGTTCGACCACCCAACTCGTCGCCCCCGTGCCGATATTCAGCATCCAGTGTTCGCCGCGATCCTGCCGATTGAGGTTGGTGCCGCTGATGAAGTGCAGTTCGCCGTTCACATATTGCAGTGCGCCGGAGCCGCGCGCTTCTGGCAGGGGCGGCATGGCGCTATAGGTGTTCGCCACCGGATCGTAACGCCAGACTTCGGTCGTGGCGAAAATCTGCCCTGTCTGCGTGGCGTTTTCCACGTATCCCCCGGCATAGTAGATATGGCGCCCGTCGCTGGTCGTGCCCGCATGGGTGGCGCCTTTCGGCATATCAGCGATGCGCGTCCAGGTATTGGCAGCGGGGTCATAGACGTAAGCTCGGCGCGAAGGCACCCAGCGCGGTTGCTTCGCCCTGTCATAACCGCCGAAGAAATAAAATCTGCCGTTGTGCGCGGTGCCCTGCGCTTCCAGCGTACCCACTTCCTGCTGCGCGACGGTTGACCATTCGATGGTCAGGGATGTATTGAGGTAGGCTCTGGCGACCGATGTAGGAAAACGTGCCAATGCCAGCAGCAAAACGATGCTGACCAGCGCCGTGCTGAAGGTGACTGAGGTGTAAGCAAAAAAATGTTTTTTGTGGGTGGCGGTTGTTGGTTCAAACTTCATTTTATGGCCCCCAGGAGTGCTTTGTAAGGATGAAAATATTATGAAATGAGAAGGAACGTCTTGGCAATTGCAGCGCACGGTTTTTTACGCGGCAGGGGAAATTTCATAAATTTCAGAGGATTTTGGGAGATTTATGAAGAAAAAACCCGGCCTGGTTTCGTCAACCACCACCGGGTTTCGTAAATTGCAGGGGCTCAGATCAGGGTAGGGCAATACTGCCGGATACCTGGAAGCCATTGCCCACGAGGCCGCCGCTGCTATAGCCGCCGGGACCTGCGGACTGAACCGCCGCGTAGTACATTCCTGGAGCGAGGTTCAGCGGCAGCGTGACCGAGCAGGTCGTGCCCAGCGTGGGGCAGTTGAGCATATTGGTCGAGTGCCATTGCAGGTAAAAGGTCTGGACGGCGTTGGCCGTGCCCACCCAGATGTGATACCACGTCGCGCCGCTGACCGGGGTAAAGCTGACCGTAACCCCGCCGCTGGCCGGGCTGAGAGTCAGATCACTGACCAGCGCAGGAGCAGGGAAGTTGAGCGTGAAGGCAGCCGGGCCGCTGAAACCGTTGCCGAAGCTGCCGCCGCTGCTTGCGCCGCCCGGGCCTTCTGCGTTGACGTACACGTTGTACTGCGCGTTGCCCAGGATGATGGCGTCACTGTTGAGCGTACAGGTCGTGCCGTCGCAGGTAAGGCCGGCGGTGCCCTTCTGATGATAAGCGCCATAAGCCCAGGCGTTGCCGGTCACATTATAGAGGGCGATGAAGAAGCGGTTGGCACGGGCATCATCCGTCCAGGAGATCGTCGGGCGTCCCTGATTCGGCGCTGCTGTCAGGTTGGCAGGGATAGCCGGGGCGGATGCAGCCGTAAAGGTAACCTCCGCGCTCCAGTTGGAGATGTTGACGGTGTTGGCCGCCCGCACCCGCACCACATAATTCCCGTCGGCAAACGCGATGCCGGGGGCGATGCTGCACAGTTCGTTACTGCAAATCGTGCCCGCCGCATACCATTGGCTGTGGAGCACGTTGGCGTAATTGGCCGTGCCAATCCACACCTCATAGTTCGCGGCGTAAGCATCGGCGCTCCAGCGGAAGGTGGGTGTAACCGGGTGACTCGTCAGGCTGCCGTTGACTGACAGACCCGCAGGGATGTTGGCGGGGATGGCGACGGTAAAGGTGCTGCTGGCGCTCCAGACGCCGTTTTCCGCGCTGTTGGCCGCCCACACGCTCCAGGCATAGTTGCCGTTGGGCAGCGAAGGCAGGTCAGCGGGGGTATAGACACAGGTGCCGCCCGCGCAGACGGTGTTGATGTTCGGGACTGGCTGCATATAAAGCTGAGAGACGTTCGTCCCATCCCATGCCCCGACCGACAGCACGTAAGTAGCAGCGTGCTCAACCGCGTTCCAGCTGAATTGCAGCGGGCTGCGCGTGTTGAGGGTAGACGCATTCGGGCTGATGAGCGAGGGGGCGCTTGGCACGGGAATTGGTGTCGCGCTGGGTGTAAAGGTCGGTGTGAACGTTGGTGTAAAGGTTGGCGTGAACGTCGGTGTATGGGTCGGCGTGTTGGTTGGGGTTACCGGTGTGGGCGGGGTTGTGGTGCTGAACGTGCCCTTGATCGTGGTGCTGTTGTACCCAGTCGAGAGGTAAATGGTGTTGTTGATGAACCCGGCAATGGCGGAGTGACGATTGGCGGGCAGGCGATTCAGTTGTGCCCAGGAATTGGTCGCCGGGGTATAGGCAAAGACATCCGACCTGCCCGCGTTGTGCGTTTGCTGGCCGCCGAGCACCAGAATGCGATTTCCAACCACAATTGTGGAGAAACTGATATGGTTGCGGGGCGAGGGCATATCGGCGCCGCGCGTCCAACTGTTGGTGGCTGGGTCATAGACATGCACCCAGGCACGCGGAACAAGTGGGCCATCATGACCTGTCTGACCGCCGATCACATAAATTCTGCCGTTGAAAGCCACCAACCCGAAGTGATGGCGCGGGTTGGGGAGGGGCGCGAGTGTCGTCCAGCTTGTGGCGTTCCCGGCCAGATCAAGCACATAGTGATCGCCTACGTCCTGGGTGCGCGCCATATTCGTTCCGCCAAAATAGTGCAGCCGCCCGTTGAGGTAAATCAGCTTGCCTGCTGCGCGTTCAACTGGAAGCTGTGGCAGGCTGGTGTAATCATTGGTGGCGATGTTGTAGCGCCACACCTCCCGCGTCCCGAAAATCTGTCCGGTGGGAACGCCGGAGCTGTTGGGACGGCCTTCGATGTAGCCGCTGGCGTAGAAGATGTTGACGCCGTCGGTCGTCATCCCGGCATGGGTAACGCCTTTGGGCATATCGGCCAGCCGCGTCCATGAGCCGCTGCCGTTGTTGGTGGTGGGGTTGAAGACATAGGCGCGGCGGGTGGGGGTGCAGCAGGAGCGGGTGCTGTCGAAGCCGCCGAAGGAATACAGGCGACCATTGACGACGGCGCTTTGCCCCTCCGCATTGCTCTGTGGCTGGGAAGCGGCGCTCGTCCAGTTGATCGTCGTAAAGGTATCTTCGTTGGTTTGCGCGGTGACGGGATTGCGAACAAGGAAGATCAAAATCGCGCTCACGGACAGCAGTAGTGCCGTGTGCGTGTAGAATTGCAAGGTCCACTTTGTAGCACGGTGTTGGCGATTCTTTCCCAACATATTTTAGCCTCAACACAAAAACACTACGTTACTGCATCCAGTATGCAGGGAGTCTGGTATCAGGGGCAATTGCCATCTGGCGGATTTTTACGCGCCTCGTCAAAATTCATAACTGCCATCCTACAGTTATGAAGAATACCGCCTGTTTTCTCATAATTGCAGGTGGTGCTGTCGGGGTGTCACTCTTCCTCGGCCATTTCCTCGGCATGGCGCGGTTCGGAGTCCTTGCCTTCCTTGAGATCACGCAGGCGGCGGTAGGTCGCTTGCAGCGTGAGCGCATCCGCTACGTGGAAGGGGTCAGGCGCTTCGACGGCGACGGTTGCTTCCACGCCGTAATCAAGGAAGGCCTGCAGCAGTTCACGGTAGCGCAGATCAGCTTCGTTGAGCGGAATGTGAGCCTTTTCGCCTTTAGCTGTATAGGCGATGCCGCTCATGTGGAAGTGCAGCTTCTTCAGGCCTTCCTCGCCCAGCGCCTCGCGCACCCGCCGCAGCGCATCGTCGAACTCCGCATAGCTGTTAAAGCTGCCGTCCCCCTGCCGCGCATGGAGATGTGCCCAGTCGATGCATGGCAGCACCCCCGGCACATCACGGCTGAGCTGGAGGACTTCGTCCAGATTTCCGAACATCGCGCCTTTGCCCATCGTTTCCGGGCGCACAATCACGTCCAGCCCTTCCTCGCGGATAATACCCGTGATCTCGATCATCTTTTCCTTCGCCCGCTCATAGACCTGTTCGGGCGGCTGACCGTGATAGCTGCCAGGATGGAAGATGATGTCCTTCGCGCCTGCCAGGCATCCCCGGCGGATCGCGGCCAGCAGGCGGGCGTCGCTTTTCTCCATCAGCTCGGTGGTCTGGCTGTTGAGGTTGATGAAGTACGGTGCGTGGATGCTCAGGCTGATCTTATGTTTTTTGGCGGCGGCGTCGATCAGTGCGCAGGTTTCATCCGTGACGCGCACACTGCGCACCCAGGCGATTTCCAGATGATTGAGACCCAGCCGGGCGATGTGTTCAATCGCTGCGGGCGTACCACTGCCAGGGGTGCCGGTGGGGGCACCGACCGTACCAAAACGCAGGAGATCGTTGTGTGCGCTCAAGCGACAAATCCTTTTCAAACCACGTATAATAGAGGGGGAAGTCAGACATCCTACGGCTTCCATCCCCACCCATTCTATAGGATTGAGGCTCAAAATTCGATGTTCACGAATGAAGACCTGTCCGCTGTGTCCGCTGCTCCATCGCGCATCTCCCGCCGCACAGCGCTCATGGTGACGTTTGGCGCCCTGGCGATAGTGTATGCGCTGTGGAACGTGGAACAGCTTAGCTTTATTGTCTATCCCTTTCGCTTGTTCGTGACGTATGTGCACGAAGCGGGGCACAGCCTCGCGGCACTGCTCAGCGGCGGCGAGATTCGCGGCTTTGAAGTGTATGCCAATGGCTCCGGGCTGGCGCGGACGGCGGGCGGCAGCCGCTTTCTGATTCTCCCGGCGGGCTATCTGGGAGCGGCCTTCTTCGGTGCGCTGCTGTTTTATCTGGTCAACCGCTTTCACATGGCGCGGAGCCTGTCGGTTTGCATCGGTGTGGTGCTGGTGATTTTCTCTGCGCTCTATGCCCGCCCGGCCAACGGCGTCCCGGTCGCGCTCGTCGTCGGGCTGCTGTTCGGGCTGGCACTGATCGCGCTCGGCATCAAGGTCAGCGCAATTCCCAACCTGATCGTGCTGAATGTGCTGGCGATTATGACCGCGCTGAATGCCGTGCTTGACCTGCTTTTTCTGGTTCGCAGCGACGACATCAGTGTACGCACCGCCAGCGGCATCATCCGCAACGACGCGGCGGCCTTTTCCGCCGAAATTACCAGAGGCGTGATTCCGCCGATTGTGTGGGCGCTGCTGTGGGCGGCGATTGCCATCGCCATGATCGGCGCGGCGGTCTACTTCAGCCTGATACAGCCTGCGCTGCATGAAAAACCGCTGAGAACCCCGCGTGTGGGGAATCTGCTGCGTAAGATCAGATCAAACGATTCCATCCAGTGAACGTGTAAAAGCATTGTTTATGGAGACGAATAAGACATGGTACGGGCAACCTGGAACGGCGTCGTGATTGCGGAAAGCGATAAGACCGTCATTGTAGAAGGCAACCACTACTTCCCGCGTGAAGCGGTCAAAGCCGAATACCTGCAAGAGAGCGACACCCACACGACCTGCCCCTGGAAAGGCCTCGCCAGCTACTACAGCATCGAAGTCAACGGCGAAGTCAACAAGGATGCCGCCTGGTACTATCCCACCCCGAAGGATGCCGCCAGGCACATCACCGACCATATCGCGTTCTGGCGCGGCGTGAAGGTCGAAAGCGGCGTGACGGCGGACGCCAAACAGAGCTGATCCAGCAGACAGTTTTGAACAAACTTCTAAAGAGGGCGGCGACACTTCGCACGTCCTCTTTTTGTTTGCGTCTTTTCTCATTCCGTCACTCCAGAATGGATTTTGGCGCTAACTGCTCTATACTGTGGAAGAAAGCTTTATTCTGAGGTTTTTATGACAAGGATTCAACGACGATATAACCAGCCGTTTTTCAGCAATCGGCGGCGCAGCAGGGTAGGGCCGCGTTTCCTGTTTCTGTATGGGCTGCTGCTGGGCGGGTTCCTGGTTTTCGTCTCCACACAATTTGGCCGTTTGCAGCTTGCCGCGCTGGATGCGGTCGGCCTGGCCCCCACCGCCACCCCATTTGCCAGTTCCTATGCCACCCAGGGCACAGTGCTGTTCCGCGAGGGCGACCTCGAAGAAGCTGCCGCCATGTACGGGCAGGCCGTGCGCCAGCAGCCGGACGACATCAACTATTTATACGAGTATGGCCGGGTGCTGCTGGAACTCGACCGGACGGATGAAGCGCTGCGCATCGCCGAAGATGCGATTGCCGCCGCGCCCGATGACCCGCGCGGTTATGCTGTCAAGGCGATGGGGCTGATGTGGAGCGACCCGCCCGCCGCGATTCAGGCCGCGATTCTGGGTAAGGATGTGGGGCCGAATTTTGCGCCGCTGTATGCCGCGTCGGGGGTGGCCTTCTACAACCTCCAGCGCTATGAAGAAGCCATCCGCGAAGGCCGCCGCGCCATCGAACTCGACCCCAACGATGCCTTTGTCCATCTGTCGTCGCACTTCGCGCTGCTGTACATCGGCAACTATCAGGGCGCGATTGACGCGGTAAGACGTGCCATCGAACTCAGCCCAAATCTCACGGTGCAGTATTTCTATCTGGCGCTGCTCTATTCGCTGCCGCAGGTCGGTGAGCCGGAAATGGCCGTGGCCGTGTATAACCGGATTATCGAGATGGAGCCGGACAACGCCCGCGCTTACCTGCGCCTGTGCGAGACGTTTGCCCGCGTGGAACAGGCCGACTTCGGGCGGGCACAGGAATACTGCGATCAGGCGCTTGAGATTGACCCCAATTACGGCTCAGCCTATCGCGAAACCGGGCGTATGCAGTACAACCGCCGCAACTATGAAGGCGCAATTGAAACCTTCGAGACGTGTGTGCGCTTCCAGGAAAATCTGCCCGTCAACCAGCAGGACATTGAATGCTGGTATCTGCGCGGGCTGGCGCACTTCTGGCTCGATCAGTGTCAGCAGGCGTGGGACGTGCTGCAACGGGCGTCTACGCTGGCAATCGAGCAGGGGCAGCCCGCATCGGTCATGGATTCGATTGAAACCGGGTTGTACAACATCACGCAAATCTGTGACGGCTTCCAGCAGCAGACGCTCCCCACCGCGCCACCGCCCACCAGTCTGCCGCCCACGCCCATCGGCGGCGGGTTCGGTTGATCGAAAGGGGCACGGACAATGCAGATTCGGCGTGATTACAATCAGTCCTTTTTCAAGCGAGTGCGCAAACGTCGCGATTGGTCGCGCCCGCTGTTTTTCCTCGGCATCCTGATGGGCGGCGTGCTGCTGTTCGTCCTCGCCAACTTTGAAGACTTACAGGTGACGGCGATGGACTTCATGGGTGTGCTCCCGACCCCCACACCGTTCCCCAGTCAACTGGCGACCGAGGCGACCGCGCTGATCGTGGAAGGGGAGCTGGCAGCAGCGGCGGCCTTGTTCGAGCAGGTCATCGCGCAGCGCCCGGATGATGTGGATTACCTGTACGAATATGGCCGCCTGCAAATCGACATGGGCGATTTTGAGCGGGCGCTGCGAGTGGCGGAGCAGGCCTTAGCCGCTGGCCCACGTGACCCACGCGGATTTGCCTTGCAGGCCGAGGCGCTCACGCTGTCGGGCAATCCCTCAGCGGCGATACCAGTGGCGCTGTCGGGCATGTCGATGGATGCCAGTTTCGCCCCGCTGTATTCCGCGCTGGCGCGAGCCTATGCCGACACCGGGCGGCTGGCAGAAGCCATCGAAACCGGCTTACGCGCCACCGAGCTTGACCCGCTCAGCGCCGATGCCCGCCGTGCCTATGCCTATGCGCTGAACCTGTCGGCCTTCCGCGACGATGCCACCAACCAGCTTGAGCAGGCCGTCGCGCTTGACCCGAACCATGTCCCGGCCTATTTTGAACTGGCCTATCAGTATCTCGCCGCCAACCGCGATCAGGAAGCGATTGACCTGTACAACATCGTCCTCTCGCAGCAGCCCAACAACGCCCGCGCCATGCTGCGGCTGTGCGCGGCCTATCGCAAGGTGGGGCAGTTCCAGCGGGCGCTGGATTACTGCCAGGACGCCGCCGCTGCCGATCCCCAATCTTCAGCAGCGCACTATGAAGTCGGGCGGCTGCGCTACAACGCCTTCGATTTCGCGGGGGCGCTGGAGGCCTTCAACGCCTGCTATCAACTGGACGCGGCCAACCTCGAATGTAATTACTATCGCGGGCTGGCCTATTTCTACCTGAATGACTGCGATAATGCGTGGCAAATTCTGCGTGAATCGCTGGTGGTGGCGCGTACCCGCACCGATACGGCAGACGCCGTGACTGACATTCGCGCCGGACTCGTCGCGGTTGAGCAGACCTGCCCACAGTACAGCGGCCAGTCAGGGGCGCTGCTGGGACCGGAGCCAACGGCTGATCCTGCTGGAGGAGGCAGTTGAGCATGTATCTTCGCACCCCCCGGCGCTATTCACGCGGAGGTCGCCGCCGCAATTACGTCAATACGCAGTGGTTGTGGCTGTGGCTGCTCACGCCTGTGATCGTCCTGGTGGGCGTGTTCATCTACAACAACCAGGAGGACGCCCGCGCGGTGGTGGGCGATGTAGTCGGTGAGGTAATCGACACTGCACAGAACGCCGCCGCTACCATCGGCGCACCCACCGCCGTCCCCACACAGGACCCCGGTGAGAATCTGGCTCGCGCCTCCGAAGCATGGCAGCGCGGGGCGATTCAGGAAGCGGTGGAAACCTATCGTCAGATTATCAGCGCCGTGCCAAACGACCTGCCTGTGCATTATCAGTATACCCTGGGGCTGGTAATGCAGGATCGTGATCGGGAAGCGCTGGCTGCGGCGGAAGATACGGTGACAGCCAATCCCTTCTCGCCCGATGCCTGGTCGATCCGGGCGATGGCGCAGGCGCGGAGCGGCAGTTACGGTCAGGCCGTCGCCAGTGCACAGCGGGCGCTGGAACTCGCGCCGCAGAACGAAGCGCGGGACAACCCGGCGGTGGCGCAGTCACGGGCGCGGGCACTGGCGTTTCTGGCGGAAGCCTATTTCTACGATGAGCAGTATGAACGCGCTGAGACGACCGTTGAAGAAGCGCTGGCGCTCGACCCCGACAGCTTCGAGGCCTACTACGTGCGCGGGCTGGTGAACTGGATTTACAACATCGACCGGGATGCCGCGATGGAGGACTTCCAGACCGCCTATAACCTGGTGCCCAATATGATCTACATCGGCGTAGAGATGACCTATCTCGACGGTGAGATCCAACTGGCGCGGCAAAACCAGGGCGAAACGCCCGACTACACTCAGGCGATTGACCGCGTGGAGGGTATCCTGGAGGTTAACCCCGACCATACGCGCAGCCTGTTCTGGCTGGGCGATTACTATCTGCGCATCCAGGGGGAGCCGAATCAGGCCTCGGATTATCTGGCGCGGTGCGCGGCGTCCAACCCCGATTATGCTCCATGCCATTATCTGCTGGGGCGGGCGCGGCGCGGGCAGGAAAACTTTACCGACGCGCTGCTGTCCTATCAGGCGGCGATTCAGACCGCGCAGCCGGGTGACAGCCTGCTGGCACGTTATTACTACTGGTCGGCGGAAGCGCAGTTGCAATTAACGAACCTGAGCGCCTGCCTTGCCAGTTTGCAGCAGGCGGTGGAAATCGCGCAGGAGATCGGCGATCAGGTGGTGCTGGATGCCTATGCCACCCTCTCGCAGCAGTGCGGTGCGTTCGTCGCACAGCCGACCCCCACGCCCGAAGCGACCGCCGAACCTGCCGGGGATGTGTAAGGAAGCAATGAGCAATGAGTTGTGAGCAATGAGGGTTTGAATTCGACATGTGCTGGTTTTTCTGAGGGGTGCATAAGCGGGCGGACATGCAGTGGCAAAATGCACTTAAGTCCCCAAAATGACCTGCGATGACTTTAGCCCGCCTCTCAGAATTTACCGTTTGTCGTTGTAGGGGAGGACATGCGGCCTGACGGCCTTAGTCCTCCCAAACCATCTGATCTTGTGTAGCAACGCAAACGAAGCCGCCGCATACGGGATACGGTACGCCGTGTCCCTGCAAATTGGTCGTCCTGGTGCACTCAGCACTCACCACTCGTTACTCACTTCAGGGGCTTGGTTCCGCGCAGGGCGGAAGCTCACCAAAGGCACGCGGCCAGTTGCGCCCGTAAAACGCCAGATAATCGCTGACGTGCGCCGCCCAGTAATCGTTGCTGTGGTCGCCCCCAGGATTAATCACATAGGTGTGGCTGATGTTGCGCGACCGCAGCCGATCTGAGAGTGTTTGCAGCGTGAGCGCGGACGTATCCGCCGAACCGTTGTCCAGGTAAATGCGCAGGCTCGCTTCGGGCAGGGTGGGCGAGGTTTCCACAATATCCAGTGGACTGAAAGCCGCTGGCACAACACCCGGATCAGGCACGAAGGCACTGTGCCCGCCCAGAATGCCGAAGACTTGGGGATGGCGGAATCCGATCTCCAGCGCCCAGAATCCCCCGCGTGAAATGCCGCCTAAAGCACGAAAATCCCGCTGGTTGATCGTGCACAGGTCGCGCTCGACGGCAGGCAGCAGTTCATCCAGAATCACATTTTCATAAGAGGCATCCGGCGGAAAACTGTCCGTCCCGCCAATCGCGCCGTAGTAGGGCATGACCAGGATCATCGGCGGTAGTGCCCCCAGCCGAATACCCTGATCGAGCGCGTCCACCACGCCGATGTCTTCCCACTGCGTCTCCCGATAGCTCAGGCCATGCAGCAGCACCACATAGGGGAAGCGCCGTTCCGTCTCGTAGTAACAGGGTGGCAGATAAACACGGTAGCGCAGATTCTCACCCCCGGCAATTTCACTCGGAAACTGATTGATCTCGATCACCTGTCCGCTGTCCACCTCACACGGAAACAGCGTCGGCGTGGGGGTGTAATCGGGCGTGCTGGTGGGCAGAGGGGTGCGGGTGGGGAAGGGGGTATCGGTTGCGCGTGGAATCGGGGTCAGGCTCGGCGGCGCGGTCACGATCACGGCCACAGGGGTAGCGACAGGCATCATCGGGTCGCAGGCCGCGATAAGCAGGCAGCAGCAGGCAAAGAAAAAGAGCGTTACAGGTCGCAGCATCATCGTCACTAACCATCTTCAAACAAGAAAAAAGCCCGCCACACATGCAGGGCTGCGGCTGATTATACCGCAGGTAGACGCAGAATATTCGTCGGTACGAATATTGCTATAAAACAGTACGAATCAAGGTAGAAGCGAATCAGGATGAAATAAATATGAATATGATGAAGGCAGGGGAAATGATCGTTTCTTAAGAAAGGCGTCTCGATCCATGAACAAAACACGCTTGTTAAAACTCACTCTGCTGGCGCTGCTGGTCATGATGACCTTTGCCGCGCTGCCTGTTTCTGCCCAGGGGGTGAATCAGCTTCCGGGTGACCGGGTCATCCTGTTCTGCCAGAGCACTACCCTCGATGTGTACGGCGCGACCGATATGGGAACGGGCGTTTACCTGACCTCGTTCTTCTATGGTGATCTGGTCGCTTCCGGTGCGCTCACCCGCCTGACGGGCAACGGCCAGGTCACGGCTCATGCTGACCTGCGCGGCAACATCTATGTGCAGTGGATTGGCGGTCCCTACTATGCCAGCGGGACGGGCGATTTCGCCAAGCGCATCGTTTGCCCCGGCCTGATTACGGTCTACAGTGATCTGCTCCGCGCCGCGCCCCCCAGCTACGGCGTGCCAACCTATGGCGCACCGACCTACGGCGCACCCAGCTATGGGGCACCGATTGGCGGCGTGAACCCTGAATATTCCTACGGCACCCCGAACCAGACGAGCACCGGCATCCAGCAGATCGCCATCATCCAGCAGTCTCCCGGTGCGGTGATCAATCAGTCGGTGGGCGTGAATGCCCCCGCTTCGGCCTGTGGTTCTCGTGTGTATGTGGTGCAGCAGGGCGATACACTCTACCGCATCTCGCGCCGCTTCGGGACGACCGTCTCCGCACTGTCGGCCTGCAACAGCATCGCCAACCCCACCCGCATTTACATCGGCCAGCAGATCGTCGTGCCGTAAGACACGCTGCCTGATGCACCGAAAAACGAACAGGGGGCGAGCGCTGCCCCCTGTTTTCGTTCTCATTTGTGACTGTCGTTTGAGGTTTGCCCCTCTGACCCCTACGCCCCTGCCGTGTAATCCAGCAGTTCGCGAATCGCTTCATAGGTGGGGACGGACTTCAGCAGTTTTTCATCCACAATCACCGCGTCCGGGCGCAGCCTTGCCACCGCTTCCACATCTTCCAGCCGATGAATACAGCCCAGCGGCATCATGCGCACATTATACGGGATCGAGTCGCGCAGGGTTTCCAGCGTGGGCAGGTCACGCGCTGCATCAAAATGCGTATCCATGCCGATGGCGACGACATGCGGGCTGAGCGTACTGGCAAAGTGCAGCTCTTCCGGCGTACACACCTGGACAATTGCTGTCATGCGCCAGCGCTGTATGGCGGAAACGACGCGGCGCAGAATTGGACGGTCGAGCATCGAGGAATAGACCACAATGGCCGATGCGCCTGCCGCCCGTGCCTCTGCCACATGATACTCATTGAGGATATAATCCTGGCAGATGATGGGGCTGTTGATCCCGCGCGAGACGAGCAGCAGATCATCCATCCCCTTGCTGTAGATGCGCTGGTCGGTGAACATCGCCAGCCCATCCGCGCCGTCACGCACACAGCGCAGCGCGGCGGCGACCGGGTCATAGGTGTCGGTCAGGGTGATCTGCCCCAGCAGCAGGGCGGGTTCATTGTGGGTGACGATGTTGAGGAGCGGCTGTGGGCGCTTCGCCAGACGTGCCAGGTCGATAATCGCCTGATTCGGCGTTCGACCCTGCCGCTGGGCGAGGAATCGTCCTTTCGCGTCGATAATCTGTTGCGCTTCGAGATTGACTTCGTCTGTATCTGTGAACATCATAAGCCGCCGCCCGCTAGTACCTTCGTCTATTGTATCCTGTTTCGGCGCTTTGCGAGGGTAGAAAAGCGCCTTAAGACGTTTATTTTTCGTTTGCGGATTGATGATATAATGAAAGTCACTATCGTGCACAATTGTGTACGCTGGTGCACCATCACGCATCACAACCGTGTATCATCTCGTGGGGAGAGATTGGCCTGTGGAATTATCACATGATGCGGTACGCGCCATCGCGGAACTCGCCAAACTGGAACTGACCGACGACGAAATTGCCCTCTACGCCGGGCAGTTGTCGCACATTCTGGGGTATTTTGAAAAGCTGCAAACGCTGGACACCTCGCATATCGAAGCGACCGCCTCGGTGCTGCCGCTGCACAACGTCCTGCGACCCGACGTGCCCGGCCAGCCGCTCCCGATCCAGGAAGTCACCGCCAATGCGCCGGACTCCTATGCGGATCAGTTTCGCGTCAGCGCCGTTCTGGATGAGTAGCTTCGTAGACCTGTGAGGAATTCTGATGGCAAACAAGCGCCTGCTGTTGATCGAAGATGACTATGACGTGGCGGAAATGCTGGTGATGTACTTCCGCTCCCACGAGTACGACGTGCTCCATGCAGATACAGGCCTGGCTGGCATTGAGATGGCGCGAACGCGCTTCCCCAATCTGATTCTGCTGGATGTGATGCTGCCCTATATGGATGGCTACGATGTGTGCATCAAGCTGCGCAGCACCTCGCTGACCAAGTACATTCCGATTGTGTTCCTCACGCAGCGTGACGAACGCGCCGCCAAAGTACGCGGGCTGGAACTGGGCGCGGATGACTATATCACCAAGCCCTTCGACATCGATGAACTTCGCCTGCGTGTGCAAAGTTCGATCAACCGCGCCACAAGGGAAAATCTGCATGAGCCGCGCACCGGCCTCCCGACCGGGCCGATGGTCGAGGAAGAGATCAACCGCCGCGTGATGGGCGATGAAGCCTTTACCGAGATCATCTATACCGTTTCGCAGTTTGCCCCCTACCACGATGCCTATGGGTTTATGGCCGCGGCGGACGTGCTTAGCCACGCTGGGAAGACAATCCAGACCGTCATCAGCGAAGTTGGAACACCGGATGACTTCGTCGGCATTCTGAATGATGACTTTATCGTTCTGACGCACACGCCAAATGTGGAAGCGCTGGACGCGGAAATCAAGCAGCGCTTCGAGCGGGAAGTGCGGGCGTTCTATAACTTCATGGATGCTGATCGGGGTGGGCTGCTGCTCAACGAGGGTGCCAACAACGAACGGCTGATCCCGCTGATGACGTTTGCCTCGTCCATGCGCCCACAGGAAACCGCAGCGCATTAGAGAAGTACCGAGTATGTCGAACGTTAACCATCCCTATGGTTTTCTGTGGCGTTTGAGGGTAACATGTAGGTGTGTCTAATGTAACTTCAGGCTCCCCCCTTTTGTGGATTTGGAGCCAACGGCATACGACATAAGGCAGCTTAACAACGGAATATAGCGCGTTGCCTGCCGAAAATCGTGGCGGGTGTAAAATATTCAACGTGTCCATGAAGTAATCCCGAACGCATTCAGCAACGGGATAGGGGGTGCAGTAGTTCATCCCATGCGGGTTTA
>JANRLJ010000057.1:0-6602 GCA_033762735.1 bacterium
ATCCATTCAACGATGTCGGACAACACAACCAAGAGCAGTGCATGGCAGTGCCATGCACGTCGCAGCGTCGAGGCGCAGCGACTTCGCCAGACCCCGTGAAACGGGTATGAGTAACCAGAAGGGTTCTCACGGGGTCTGGAGCGAGCTAAATCCGCTCGCCACTCATGCGCCGTGGAGGCTGATGCAGCGGCTCTCGCCCCTGCATGAGTGCGGCGGTGCAGGAGTTCCGCCGCACTGGTGGACGCGGTACGCCGCATCCACAGGACGCACCCGCTAGCGGAATGCGTCCCCAATCTGCACATCAGTGAAACGAGGATAAAGAAGATGAACCATCGTCAGACAATCACCGAAATCAGCAAACGCCTGCCGCGTCTGAAGCGGCGCGACGTAGCGGAGGTGGTAGAAGTTATGGTTGAACTGTGGCTTGAAAAACTGGCGCAGCCCGGTCAGACAGTGACGGTTGCCGATCTGGGCAAACTGCTGGTCGAGGTGCAGAGCTTTCGCAGCGGTGGTGCCGTCGGACGGCGCACCGTCAAACGGATCTATGTGCGTTTTCGTCCAACGGCAAAGTTCCGTCAGGCAATCATCACTGCCTATATAGAGGAAGGACAACTCAAATGAAGAAGAAGCCCAATCCCTACAGCGAACGCATGACTGTCAATCTGACCCCCGACCAGATGCGGCGGCTGGAGGAACTGAGGAATGTTCGCAGCCGCGTCGGGAATTTTGTCAGTAAAAACGACCTGCTGCGCGATGCGGTCAACCTGTATCTGGCAGCACAGGAAGATCTGCCGGGGTCGCGCCGGGCAATCGCCAAAGGTGTCGAATCGAAAGTGGACGCGCTGGATACAAAGGTTGAGGCACTGACAGCGCTGCTGCAAGGCTTCATCGAACGGGTGACACGTAAACGCGAGGGCTAGATGGACAGAAAGCAGATGTGCGTCGCCAATGTGCAATACAAGAAACCGTCCGCCGACGGAGCGAAGCAGTCGAAGAATCTGCTGCGGTATCTGACTTACCGCGAAAGCCGGGATGAAGCGGCGCGGCATGTCACCGGACGGGAACGCTGGGTGGATCACGGGATGGGTGGTTCGGTAGCCGAAATCGCGCAGCGCTGCGACCACCTCAAGAGTGAGCATGTACTGACTTTCAGCCTTGTCTGCAATCCCAACCCGGATTTGATGGCAATGGTCGCGCCGGAGGAGCGTGAGCAGTTTGTGCGCGAGTTGACCGATAGCATGGTCAACGGATTCTTTGATGAGCGTGGGCTGGATACAGGCATTGAATACTCATATGTGCTTCATCACCGATTGACCGATGATCCACAAGCGCCAGGACAGCATGATCCACATACCCATATCGTGCTGCCGGGAACGGTGTATGACGAGGAACACGGGCAGCGCGTGCCGCTGTTTTTCAGCCGCAATCGTAAAGTCAATCACATCGAGATGCTGCATGATGTAACCGAACGGACGATGGTCGCGCAGATGGAACGCTACATCGGTCCTGACTGGGAGCAGCGCTACGACGAGTTAGCCGCCATCCGTGAGCAGGAGCGCCAGATTGTCGCGGACGAACCGCATGGTGTACTGCTTGACAACAAAAGCGAAAGTTGGAATGTGTGGTGTGGCACGCGGCGGACAGATGAGCATCAAACTGCTATTGGATTTTATCGTCACTATCCAGCGCCAACGGAAGACGAACCGGATGCACTCCGGTTGGAATTCCGTCCGCTGGCGACAGGTCTGACCCATGAACAGGCAGCCTTTTTCGCGCAGGTGCTGGCGAGGGAGATGAACGGTGAGATGGAAAAACTACAGGAAATCGCAGAACTGTTGAACGGGATGAGTGCTGACCAACGGGAGGTACTGATCGCGGAAATAGGGGGATATGAACGGGCAGCACGAGATGTCTCACCCGATTTTGAACTTTAGCCGAGAAAGTACACAGGGGCGAAGAGCGCCATCCGTCGCCAAACGAGAGCGCTCCAAACCCCTGTGTACCAACCTAAAAGGAATACGATGAGTATGACACAGAACGACCTTGTGGACAAGACGGACACATGCGACGCGCCAAGCGTCGGACGACGTGAGTTCCTGAATACGCTCTATAAAGGAAGCCCGGACAACCTCTACCTCGAACTGCGCTGCATCCACCCGACCACCGGGGAGGCGCGTTCGTTATGGGGACGCATGGGCAAAAAGACTGAACTATCAGCCGCGCTCAAGCAGGCGGAGACACTCAACCGTGAGGGGTATGGCGTGTATTTCGCGCCCTGCTTGCGGAAGACAAAACAGGGCAAAGCAGAAGCCGCCGTGCTCGTTCCCGCATTATGGGTCGATATTGACTGTGACGACGATCCCCATCAGCGCGACCAGAACCTACTGGCGCTCAAAGATTTCGACCCCGCGCCATCGTTTATCCTCGACAGTGGGGGCGGTTGGCATGGTTACTGGCTGCTGGATGAGCCGTTCCAGCTTCAGGATGATGAGGATAGGCGGAAAATCGCGGGCATTCTGCGTGGACTATTTGCGGTATTAGGTGGTGACCCGGAATATGTGAAAACGGGGGCAGGCATTATGCGCCTCCCTGATTCGGTGAACACCAAGCCAGAACGCGGGGGTGTGGTGGTCACGGTGGTGGAGCGCCACCCGGAACGGCGTTATGCTCTGGATACCTTCGTTTGGTTAGAGAACCAGCCTCAGCAACTGAACTTTGATAAGTTGAAGGTGGTGACGCTGAACGGAAATGGACACCACCCGCTGCCAACACGCACTGAAAGCTATCTCGCATCGGGTGCTGCGAATGGCAGTCGCAACACTGAACTATTCGCGGCAGCCTGCCAGTTACGCGATGCGGGCTACAGCCTATCCGACGCAGAACGCGAACTCATCCCGTGTCACCTCGGCAGCGGCAGCAGTGAGCGCGAGGCGCTGGCGACCATCCAGAGCGCCTACAGCCGCCCAGCGCGTGACCCCATCGCCGAGCCACGTCAGCAAGCAAGGCAGATCATTGACCAGCTTGTGAGCCAGTTCGAGATGGAGCAAAAGACGGAACGCCCGACCACCGCTCAGATTGTCGCCGCTGTCGAAGCCTGTATCCACCTCAATCCGGTGGAATGGGCGGAAGAACGCCAGCGCCTCAAAGCCGTGTGCGGTGACGGCTTGAAAATCGGTGACATTGACCGCTTATATAAGGAAAAGAAGCGTGCCAGCTTCCAGCAGCGGGAACAGGAGTATCTCGATACTGAGAGCTACCTGCTGCGCGACGGGAAAATCATCTATCGCAAGGAAACCTATCGCGGGACACTGGAAAAGACGGTGGTGGACTGGGTTGCCACCGCGCTCTACCAGACCTGCCAGGTGGATGATGATGGCAAAGAGGCGCACACCACTGCGCTGGAACTTCGGCGCGGTGAATTCGTGAAAAAGCTCGATGTGCCAGGGGATGTCTTTGTGGATGATGTTGCCCTGCGCCGCTTCATTGGAGCGAACGCCGGATCACAGTACGTTGTGCGAGCGGGGATGTCGAAGCATCTGGTTCCCGCGATTGTGCAGTTATCCGGGGAATTCCCAACTCATCGCCATTACAACTTCATGGGCTGGATGCAGCTTGATGGGCGCTGGGTCTATGTCTCCCCACAGGACTGCATCACCGCGAAGGGCAAATTGAGCGAACCGCCATCGGTTGAACTCGACCACCGTTTGCGCGATTACGGCTTGCAGGCAACAGACTGGAAAAATAGCCTTGCGGCGTTCGACGCGGTGACGAAGGTGCTGCCACCCAAGCTTGCATCGTCGCTGATTGCCTTCGCGCTCCTGCCTGTGCTTCAGCGCTTCTTTCCGGCAGCCGCGCCGCGCCCAGCGGTGCATCTGGTCGGGACATCCGGCAGTGGCAAATCCGAGATTGCGTCGCTCCTGAGCAGCTTCTACGGGCAGTTCAGCCGCGACACGCCGCCCGCGCAGTGGGGTGATACCATCAACACCGTCGAGACGCTCGGCTATCCATTGGCGGACAGTCTGTTCTGGGTGGACGATTACAAGAGCATCTATGCCGACGAGAAAACCTTCACCCGCTTTTTGCAGTCCTACTCACGTGGCATGGGACGCGGACGGCTGACCCGTGAAGCGAAGGTGCGTCATGAAAAACCCTGTCGCGGGCTGATACTCTCCACTGGGGAGACCACCATCGAGGGTGAAATGTCGGTGGTAGCGCGAATGCTGGTGCTGGAAATCCCGCCCTGGGAGAAGCGCGATCCGGGTGGTCAGGCGCTGGTGCAGGCGGAACGTTTACGCGAACACCTGCCGGGCTTCACCGCCCACTTTGCCTCATGGATAGCAAAGCAGCTTGAGCAGGGTGATTTGAAAACTGACATTGCCAACCGCTTCAATAGCAATATGCGCGGCTACCGCGAAAAACTTGCGAACGAAACGGGCGGACAATCCAATACCGGACGGGTCATCCAGAACTGGGCGGTGCTGGTGACGGTCTACCAGATGCTTTCGCGTTTCCTCGCCGAGATGGATGAAGACTATTTGCTACCTGCGTGGAAAGATGCCATCGTTGAGAGTGTTCGCACGCTGCGCCAGGAGCGTTCCAGTGAAGTGTTCCTCGATATTCTGGGACAGCTTATCGCCGGTGGGCAGGCAGTGCTTGACGATGACATGAAGAACCCACGTGAGTATCCGCCGGGTGTGACGGTTGTGGGCTACAAAGACGAGGGGTTTGTCTACTTGCTGCCGGAGATTGCCCATCGGGAAGTCAACCGCGTGCAGCCGCTGCGCTTTACCGTGACTGCCATTGGGATGCAGTTACGCGAAGACGGCATCCTGATAGCGGGACCGAACAACCTCAGCACGCAAAAGCGTGTCCGGGGCAGTAGAGTGCGATTCTGGCAGTTGACCTCCGAATCCTTTGTTGAGACAGTTGAGCCACCTGAGACGGGGAGTAGATAACCCGCAAAAATGACGACATGAGTGCCAGTAAACAGGGTGAGACACTTGAGACTCTTGAGACATAGAGTCTCTTTTTATTCACAGAGATCAACTCAGGGGAATGGAACTTATGTCCACCTGCGGTTAAATATGGGATCATTGGCTTTCAGTAGCCCTTTGCTGATGAGGCGTGAACCCAGCAGGGCAAAACCTTCTTTTCCCAGCGTGGTCTGTAGTTTCTGGCGGGTTTCATCGTTCAATTTGAAGCAAAACAGGATTTCACCCACGCTCCCAAAATCCATGAGTTTGAGCAAAACCTCATCGGGCAACTCCAGCGTAAAAACCGGTTGATGGTGCTTCAGGCAATCTTCAAGAAAATCATGGAAGGCTTGTGCTTCCCGTAGAACAGCCTCCGTTTGTCTGTGACTCTCACGCCATTCCTCCTCCAGCTTGTCCATCCCGGTGAAGATTTTGATAATCTTTTTTCCTTCCCATCCAGTCCAGAATTGCTTCTAGTATGCCTGCTGCTTCTCGAGCTTTGCGACACAGGTTTCACAATTGACTTCCTCTTGGTGGCATTCGTCATACGGAGTGGTCAGTTCAATCCCGCAGCAGGTTTTGATGTGGGTATATTGGTAGGCAGCACCGGTTGGCTCAAGATAACGGCGTTCGATAATGTGGATCCGTGCAGCATCCGACGCAAGACGGATGGCGACGAGATAGGCATTCCATTCCAAACTTCATCCCCGGTTGTCTCAAGTGGCTCAGGTGGCTCAAGTTGAGATAATGATTTTTACTGGATTTCAAAAAAATCGCACCCCTATCAAAAATAGTTTGTGGCTTCGTAAAATAGAGGTGAGCCAGTTGAGACACCTGAGACAACGATAACTGTGTAGTGGGATAAAATAATTGATTGCATGAAGTGATTTTCACTGTTTCAACAGAGAAAGAGAATAATGACCTATGAGCAACGATACGCTAAAGGATGCACAGAAATCATTTCAAGCCATTTCCAAGTTGTTTGGAGAGATTGTACGGCTTGAAAAGAAGAAATTTGACAATCTGGCAGATATTAAAGCCAAATTATTCCAAGCCGAAACAATCATAGCTGGAATGATTGAAACAGATGCGCTGAAAACCGTTTTGGAGCAACTTCATAGCTTTGCTAAAGATTTAACCGATGTCAGACCTATTGACACATCTCAATACGGTATTGGACTCGCACAATACTTGAAAGAATTAGGGATCAATCTTTCTGGGCAATATCCCGAACTCAAAGCGGGACTCTTTCAACTGGACGTAAATTTCGAACAGGGTAGCACCATCATATGGTATGGGCCAAAACAAGAGAAAGTAGCTCAGTGTTCACTAGATCCGAAAGAGGTGGCTGAAATTATCCAAGAAACGCAATCTCGGCTTGGATCACAATTAACTCCAGAGGCATTTGCGGATAAACTTAAAGAAGCATACAGACTAAGTATGTCTGACGGAAGACCAGCATCCATTATCCAAGTGTTGTCCATATTTACACTGGTTTATCAGGATCAGAAATATTTTCATGACCCGAAATTAGCTCATTTTCGAGAATATACTCGAATAGATTTCAGCTACGATTTGCTACGATTGCGCGAATATCTCGTAGACGAGCTGCGATTGACTGTTGCTACC
>JANRLJ010000058.1:0-9856 GCA_033762735.1 bacterium
ACACGCTTCCCTGGTCTTCTCCCCCTCTCCTAGCGTCAGCGGTTGGGAGAGGGGGTCGGGGGGTGAGGGCGGAAAAGCGCCAACTCAATACCGGACAAGCCTTAAATCCCTCTCCCTCAGGGAGAGGGACTTAACCGCTAAGGTGTCTCTTCTCCCCCTCTCCTAAAGCGCAGCGACCGAAGCGGTCGGGAGAGGGGGTCGGGGGGTGAGGGCACCTGCGTAAGTCCTAATCTGTCAATAATCCACCCATTCTTGTTTTTATAAGGAGCTTTTGCCTTTATGACCGACCAGATGATTGCCGAACTCGTCACGCTGCAACAGCACGGCCACATTGCCGAGATCGTACTGAACCGCCCCGAAAAGCGCAATGCGATGAATCACGCGCTGATGATGCAGCTTGGCGCGGCAGTGGATGAAGCCGAAAAGCTGCACGGCATCCGCGTCATTCTTATCAGGGGCGAGGGCGTGTGCTTTTCCGCCGGGGTTGACCTGATGGGCTTCATGCAGATGCACGAGCATATGGGCGACAACTGGCGCGACAACCTCTTTCCGCTCACCCAGCTTTACCAGGGTGTCCTCAACAAGATCGAGCGCTCGACCTATCCGGTGATCGCGCTGCTGCACAAATACTGTCTGGGACTTGGCATGGAACTGGCGCTGGCCTGTGATTTTCGCATCGCGGCGGAGGGAACGCGGCTCGGTCTGCCGGAAGCGCGGCTTGGGCTGATCCCCGATGTTGGCGGCACAACTCGCCTGACGCGGCTGGTGGGGCAGGCGCGGGCGAAGGAACTGATTATGACCGGGCGCGATTTCGACACCGAGGTTGCCGAACGCTGGGGTATCGTGAATCGCGTCGTGGCGCAGGAAGACCTGTGGGAAGCCGGGCGGGCGCTGGCCGACGAACTGGCGGCGGCGGCACCACTGGCCGTGAGCTATGCCAAGAAGGTGATCGACGGCATCGCGGATATTGATCGCGGCCTCCAGCTTGAGGCGTGGGCACAGAGCATCCTCATCCGTTCAGAGGATTTCGCTAACGGCGCACAGGCGATGATGCTCAAACAGACACCCGAATGGAAGGGTAAGTAATCGTGGGGGCGCATGATGGATATTTCAGCCATTCCTGAACCGGAAGTTGTGACCTTTCCCAGTGGAACGCTCACGCTCAAAGGGCTGCTGTGGAAGCCGCCGGGGGAAGGGAAGTTCCCGGCGATTCTGTTTAATCATGGCTCGGAGCCTGCCGCACCACCGGAGGCTTATGGCAGAGTCGTAGGCTGGTTTCTTCAGCATGGCTATGTCTTCCTGCTGCCGTACCGTCGCGGGCACGGCCTCTCCGCCGATCAGGGGACATACATCGGGACGCTCCTGAATCAAACAGAGGTGGAGCACGGCAAGGAAGCATGGAGTAAACTGCTGGTCGAACTGCACGAGGGCGACCATCTGGACGATCAACTGGCCGCGCTGACCTACCTGAAATCGCTGCCCTTTGTCGATACAAATCGGATGGTCATTGGAGGCGCGTCATTCGGCGGAATCCAGACCGTGCTGGCAGCCGAGTTAGACCTCAACCTTCGCGGGGCGCTGGACTTTGCGGGTGGGGCGATGGCGTGGGCACATTCGCCCCATTTACAGGCGCGGATGGTGGCAGCGGCGCAAAATGCCAGATGCCCGATTTTCTTCATCCAGGCTGAGAATGATTTTGATCTGTCACCGAGCCGAGTGCTGGCGGCAGAGATGGAAGGGCTTGGAAAGCCGCATCGCATTGCCATTTTCCCGCCCTTTGGCGAGACGGTTCACGACGGTCATCGCTTCTGTGTGCTGGGCGGAGCAATCTGGGAAGAAGCCGTCTTCGCGTTTCTGGATGACGTGATGCAGAAATAGAACCCGTTCTCATCTGACTGCGCTAAGACCCTGCGCGGCGTTTTTGCGCAAGATAATCGGTTCCTGCCGAAAGGTATTCCCCAAGTTGCAAAGCGCATCTCTGAATAATCTCACGCGCTTGTAATTGAAACTGCGGGTCTTGCGCAAATTCCTCCTCATTCCAGAACGCGCAGTAGCTTTTAATCGTTGAAACATTTCTTCTCATATCTGAAATCAGAATGGCAAGAACCATTTCAGGTGTCTGGTCTTTCAGCAACTCGAAGATTTCTGAACTCGGCTCAATCGACATTTAGGACTTTCTTCCTCTCATAATCCATTTCAAGAGATGCTCCCCGCGCAGCAGATAGACGATGGTCAGGCCAGCGCTGGCAAGCGTGATGATCGCGCCGGCATAGAACCAGGTCGGCTGGTAGATGAATTCGACCGTGTGCGCCCCTTCCGGCACCACCACACCGAGGATGCCGCCGATGGACTCCACTGGCGCGGGCTGTCCGTTCACGCGCACCGTCCAGCCGGGGTAAGCGGTTTCCTGCACCACAATCGCGAATTGCCCGGCAGGGAGTTCATCAAGGGTCGCCTCATCCAGATAAACCCGGACGCTGTCGATGTTATGGTCATACATCAGCGGGATGGTCAGGCTGGTGAGGAAGGCCGGACTGTCACGCTGGATGTCGTCCAGATTGAGCAGGGCGGCATAGGGCAGCGCTTCGGGGTTGTACCACCAGTCATACCACAGCCCGACGTTGTCGAGCCGCTGATACCCCATCCTTTGCAGGTCTTCCGCGTCCTGTCCGTCCAGGCCGGGGTAGGCCAGCCCGTACTGCCCGCGTACCGTCCGCAGCGTGAAATCGATCTCGCCCTGGGTTGCGGGCAGCGCCCCCGCCCAGTAATCGGGGTTGCCATAGGCGGCGCGGGTGAGGGTTTCGTAGAAGGGCAGATAATCCCAGAAATCGGGCGTCATCACGGATAAAAACTCGTCCGGGTAGTTCACGCGCAGGTTGACCATCGGCAGGCGGTTGAGGCTGTCGTTGCGCAGCAGCCAGACCGTGCGCTGCCAGTTGGTCATCACGTCCAGCGTGGTAAAGGCGGCAAACAGCAGGATTACCGCTGCCAGCAGTGCCCGCCCGATGTTGACGCGCATCTCCTGTTGGGCATGGCGCACCGCTTCATCCAGACCAATGGCCGCCAGCACCGCCACCCATACCGCGCCCGCCGCCAGCATCCGCGTGGTAAAGCGCCACTCTCTCAGGAATGGGAAGGTGCGATACGCCGCGTCAATCAGCGGGGAGGATTCCTGCGCCCACAGGACGAACAGCACAATCAGCAGCAGCGCCGGGACGATCACCCGCCACCAGCGACGCGCACCCAGAATCAGCCCCGGCACGACGACCAGCAGAAACGGCAGCGGCAGGATGTAGTGATAGTAAATGGCGCGGTTGGTGACGCCGTCTGGAAGACGAGGGGCGAAAAAGGCCTGCATGACTTCAGTCAGGTTACGGGAGCGCCGGAATTCCTCATTCAGATGTTCGACATAGCCATGATGGACGATCTGTGGCAGCAGCCGCGCCGCGCTCAGCCCAAGCATCAGCACCAGCGCAAATGCCACCCGTCGCAGTGCCATTGAAAAGTCATGGACTGGAGGCCGGGACAGCGCATAGAACACCATCAGCAGCGCACAGCCGATGGCCGTCGGCAGCGCGAACCAGTACGTGCCGGAAAAGAGCAGCAGCATGGTCGCCACCGCCAGCAGCACGGGCGGCCAGCGGGAGGCATGATGCTGCGGATAGAGCGTCCCGATCAGCCCGGCGTACACCCAGGGGACGTACACCTGGCTCAGCGCCATCTGGTAGAAGCCTTCGCCCATCATCCCGGTCAAACTGCCGCTCCCGCCCAGCAGTGCCGCCAGCAGCATCCGTCCCGGTGCGCGAAGGCCGAGCACAGAGGCCAGAAACCATCCCCCCACCGCCAGCAGCGGAATATGAATGAACAGCGCCACCTTTGCGCCTGCTGCCGGGCCAAGTTCCAGTACTGGGAGCGACATGAGGGGATTGAGCATGAACGCAAAGGGATTTTCAACCAGTGGTTCGCCCTGCCGCATAAAGGGATTCCAGAGCGGAACCGCCCCGGTGCGCTGGTAAATCTGCGAGGCGACCGCGCCGCTGCCGATCAGGTAGGAGAATTCGCCGCCGTTGAGCCGCGTTCCGCTGGAAAATTCCTGTAGATGCGTGGTCAGCACCAGCAGACACACCAGCACCACCCCGGTTTCCAGAATACAGCGCAAGGCAGCGGGCAGGGCAGGGACGCGAACCGTGATCTCCCGATGCAGACGCACATTGAGCACGACCGTCACCGACAGCAGCACCGCCGTCAGAAACAGCACATCGGAATAGGGGCGCGGCAGCACCAGCGCCAGCAGCACCCACGCCACCAGCAGCAGCGGAAGCCAGCGCTTCATCCGGGGATTGATGGTGCGCGACAATACAGGATGAGCAATGTTTTCGGTCGGGTTCATCAGCTACAATCAACGTATAACGGATTGGTCGCCGTCCCTATTCCTCTGTGCTCCCACCATTACACGGAGAACAGGGCGGGAAAAGCAAATTCTAAGCCCCTCTACCTGAGGGAGAGGGGTTTGGGGTGAGGGCGAGAACGCAGAATGCAATCCGTCTCAAACAGAATCCGATTGCATCATACACCGGAAATCGCAAAGGTAGTTGTGATGATTTCGCCCCAGATCGACTCGCTCCAGCTTCGGCCTGCTGTGCCGGAAGATGCCCCCAGCTACCGTGCCCATCTGCTGCGGATTTACGCCGAGCCGCGCATCGACACGCCCTACACAGCCGAGGAATATCCCCGCACCCCGGAACAGGATGTGGCGATGATTGACCTGTATACTCGGTTAGAGAATTCGCTGTTTCTGGTGGCGGTCACGCCCGAAAACACGGTTGTTGGGTCGCTGCGCATTCTGGGCGGGACGCTCAAGGCCGTGCGGCATTCAGCCGATTTAGCCCTGTACATCGACGCGGCCTATCGCGGTCAGGGGTTGGGGCGGCGCATGATGGAAACCGGACTGGCGTGGGCGAAGGCAGGCGGAATCCTCAAACGGATTCAGCTTGAAGTTTATGCCCGCAACACCCGCGCCGTGCGCCTGTATGAGTCGCTGGGCTTTGAGATCGAAGGCCGCCGCCGCTGTGCTATGTTCCAGGACGGCGAATTCCTGGATGAGTACCTGATGGGGCTGGTGTGGGCATAGTCTCACCGGGCATTCAGCCGCGTGTGGCATACTTCATGATTGTTTTAAACCCGCCTCTATAAACGGCGAAGCGCGTTGGTTTCGCAGATTTAACACACGCAGGATACGACGAATGCTCAAACGAATTGCAACACTGGAAGCCGCGCCGCCCTGGGGCTTGTTCGCGGGGATCGGGCTGCTGGTGGCGATGTTCGCCGCGATGGTCATCGGCACCACGATAGCCCAGCTCACCCTGCCGGAAAGCCCGGCGCAGCCCTTCATCGCCTGGATTATTGGCGGACTGCTGACGATTGTGGTCGTGATGGTGTCGCGCCAGCGCACCGACGACGAACGGGCCGCGCTGCGGTTAGGCGCGTCCCGGCTGCCGCTGCTGATTGTGCTGCTGTTCAGCATCGGCGCGGCCATCCTGATCGACGTGATCGGGCTTGGGCTGACCGGGGACTTCTGGCCTGTGCCGGAGGTGATGGGTTTCTTCCTCATCAACGAGGCCAATTTTTTGCTGCTGCCGCGCGCGGTGGATGCGTTCGCCTGGATTGCGGCGGGGGTCTTCCTGATTCTGGTGCAGCCTGTGGCGGAAGAACTGGTGCTGCGCGGTGTGCTCTATCCGGCGCTGCGGACGAACCTGGGAGCATGGCCGGGGCTGTTGATGAATGCCGCCTTCCACATGGCGTTTCATCTGCTGACCTATGTCACCTTCCGTATGAACGGCTTTACACCCGTGTGGTATGCGGCGGTCGCCACGTTTCTGGATGCGGTCGTGATCGCTGGCGTCCGGGCTTATACCGGAAGCACCCGCGCTGCCATCGTTGCCCATATTGGCTTCGGAGTGTTCGCGTTTTTGAAGGCGCTGGCGATTTCGGGCTGATGGTGTGGAATCAGAAAGGAGCACACAGGTGCTCCCTTTCTGATTCTTTCGGTCAGTTGTTGCCTATACTGCTGCGCTAAAGCTGGAAATAGCCCGTCGTTCGCACAACCTTCTGCTTATAGTTGTTCACATATTCCAGCAGACGGTCATGCAGTTCGAGCCATTCAGTGCTTTTGAGGACGCGCTGCGCGGTTGGCAGGTCATCAACCACCGCTTCGGCCATAATCTGCGGGCCTTCGGTACGGCTCCACACGCTGTACCAGGCACCGGTCGTCTGTACGCCCAATCGGGTGATTCCCGGCACCCACTCGCGCACCACAAATTCAAAGTAATCCTGGTCGCGCCCAGGTTTGATGTCCCAATACATCATCAGTTTAACGCTCATACCGCCCGAAGACTCCATCCAGGACTCGATGTCTTGATGTTTTAAAATGCCGCTACAGCTTACCGCAAATGTCCCTAAAAGAAAAAGGGCATGGTTTGGCCGCCCTTCAAAAC
Source organism: bacterium (assembly GCA_033762735.1). Classification (GTDB taxonomy): domain Bacteria; phylum Chloroflexota; class Anaerolineae; order Aggregatilineales; family Phototrophicaceae; genus JANRLJ01. The sequence continues at coordinate 6,495 of JANRLJ010000058.1, forward strand.
CGATTTATACCCACCAGCGCAGCAGCAGGCGCGTCTGCGATTCAATATCGGTCGCCACGTTGACCCCGGCTACCAGCACCAGCAGCAGCAGAATCAGTATCAGCCACAGAAACACCGCCGGCCACAGCAGCGTCACGAGGATCGCGAGGGCGATGTCCTGCGTCATGATAAAGATGATGGGGCTGGTGACGAGCGTACCGATGGTGCCCTGCCCGGCGAGGTTCGCCCGCAGTTGCAGGTCGTTTGCCCAGGCGACGATTCCCGTGCCGAAGAAGGTGCTGATGGCAAACAGAATGGCGGCCATCACCAGCCCGATAATGATATATGCTCGGAAGTTCATGCTGCCCCCTTTTGCGTCGCCGAGCGGATGGTGAATGCGTATTGCTGGACAAGTTAGCACAGCAACATCAATTTTGCGTGAGAAGTTTAAAAATCAGAACACGCAGAATCAAAAAGCGGCGCTCTGCCGCTTCTGATAAAAGCTCGTTCAAAAGTGCGAAGCATGACGCTCTGCACCACAATCTCTGCTTACCCCCGCCGCCATGCCAGCAGATAGACGAAACGCGGTTCGGCCACGCGCCCTTCGATAATGTCCGCGCCCCGGAACAGCGGTGCAGAAGTGCCGTTCGCTAACCCGATCAGGCTGACGTTGAGATAGTCGCGGCTGCTGCCCTGCTCGGCGGAAAGCCATTCGCTTACAGCGGCGGTCTGACCGTCCGGCGCAGCAATCACCTGAGTGTAGCGCCCGCGAATCACGCGATTCTCGCTGCCCGCAGCCAGGGGAAGCGCGAACAGCGAGTTGTCCGCGCGATTGTTGCCGCCTGCCACGAACAAAAGCTGGCTGCTGTCCTGCGTGAACGTCATCGAGGAGATCGTGTCACCGGAGTCGCCCGCCGGGATGTTGATCGGCGGCACATCTGGCTGATTCAGATCGAACACGTTCAGCGAGGAATTGTCGCTGTCCACCACCGCCAGCCAGCGGCCATCGGGGGAGACGACCGGGAAGGCGTTTACGTTCATTGCGTAAACACTCTGGCCGAGGCGCGGCATGATGGCGCTGGTCATCACATCGGCGCTCTCCACCGGGTTCACCAGCGGTGTGGCACGCAGATTGACGATGTTCTGGCCGACGCCGTTGGGGATGGTGTAAAACACCGTACTGCCATCCGGGGCGGGATGCAGGTTGTTGGAGCGGCTGCCGTTGAAGTAGCCACCGTTGGCTGTGCCGGAGAGGGCGAGTGTGTCCTGCCGGGCGGCGATGTCAATCGTGTGCAGTTCCCATGAGGTGCCGCTGCTGCACCGCCGCCCCATCATCACCACGAGCGTGTTTTCGGTGCTGAAGGCAGTGGCCGCGCTGGTGAAGCGGCAGTTATCACCGGCATAAATGGTCGAGATTTCGTCGGGTGTGTCGCCGCTCCATACGAACACCGCCGCTTCGGTGGCCTGATTCTGGTTATTCAGGAAGAAGCTGATGAACGCAGCCCGACTCTCGAACAGGTCGAACGCGGCGACATTGTCATAGGAGAAAGCCTGCTCGCGGCTGCTGGTGGTATGAACGCGCAGGGTGCCGCCGTCAAAGTCACCGCTGGACTGGGCTGGATAGCTGATGTAGCCGAAGCGGCTGCCATCCGGGGAAAACTGGAAGGTGCCTCCACCGAGGCAGGTTAAGGCGCTGACCGTCCCAACGGCGTTCGGCGTCCCCTGCCCATCCATCACGTACAGCGAGGGATTGACTTCGTTTCCGGCGAGGAAGGCGAAATAGCGCCCGTCACTGGATGTGGCGCGGTCGCCGCAGGGCTGCACACGGGTGGTGCCATCCGGTAAATCGAGCGCGACCTGAGACTGCCCGTTGGCGCGCAGCAGCACAAGCTGCCCGGAGTCACTCGAAGCCAGTGTGCCGGGGTTGCTGCCGGGGGCGATCCAGGCCAGCACAGCGTCATCGCCATCCACGCCCACCTCTGCGCTGCGGGTATCGCTCATGCGGCTGTTGAGGTCGAAGGTGGGGACAGGGGTAGGGCCGCCGGGTGTCGGCTGTGGATCGCCGCCGCCTCCACCCCCACCGCAGGCCGCCAGAAGCGCCAGCAGCAGAATACCACCGGGTAAAAGTGTCCATCGTTGAAGCAGTTGACGTAAAGTCGGTTTGGTCATGCCAGGTCCTCAAAAAAAGGCGGGTTGAAAAGAATAATCTGTCGCAGTGTACAGCGGGCGCAGCTTACCGCGTACCGAGTGTAGCGCACTTACGCCTCAGTGTAGTATCCGTTTGTCCTTAATTTTAGCGAGGTTAGGGCGAGGGGAAACGGGAGATTTGGGTTGCGGCGCATGAGCGTTATAAAGCCGTAGGGCAAGCGCCGATTTGCCAACACAAAAACGCCCTGTCGCGGGGCGAAGGGCGTAAAAAGGACACTGAAAAGATCGAGTGAGTTTAGTCGGCGGCGCTGCTCGTGGTTGTAGCAGCAGGTGCGGCGGCGTCTGCGGTAGCAGATTTTGTGCTCTCACTTTTGGTGTCGCCCGAAGCGGAACCACCCTCGCCGGAGCCATTCTCCGACTTTTTGGCCGGGCTGCTCAGGCTGCTCTTGGACGCGCTCTTGCTGTCGTTGACGTAAAAGCCGGAACCTTTGAAGATCACGCCCGTGCTTTGTACCAGGCGGACGACCTTCTGCCCCGTCTGCGGATCCACCGTCAGCGGCGCATCATCGAATTTCTGTTTGATGTCGAACGTTGTGCCATCTTCTCGACGATACGTATACAAAGGCATAGTATGACCACCTCGCGGAATTGATTCTGGACGCCAGGATTATCCTCAACGGCTGGCATCACGCAATGCTGTTTAGACGTGCTGGATAAAGCTGAACTTACACCCAACTATCATAGCGCATGTTCCGTAAATATTTCGCTAGAGACTTGAAAATTCGATGAATCTTTGTGCGTTGTGCAACGAAGCGGAGGTGGTTCTCATCAAATCATGACGGTGACAGCGGGCGGCTTGGGGCTATAATCTGGTCAATGGTTTTTAGTCAGTCGTTTTTCGTTGTCAGTTCAAGAGAACATTCCTGAGATCATGTTTTTCAATTCAGCACCCTTTACTGACGGTCAGCGACTCCCCGCTAAAGCAGGGAGCTTGAAGGGAAGCGGAAGCCAACCGCTGAACGGAGACGCAAGCGTTGACTAGACTACGGGGTTCGACCCCAAACAAGCATTCTGGGTGTGGCAGCCCGAAGGACGACAGAATGTCCCGCTAGTTCTGTTCCTCTCCGAATGTGTGTGTCGAAGCGGTCAGTTGCGCAGCCTGTAGAGGCGTTAAATACTGAACTTGCAAGGATTGAGAATGCAGACGTTTGTGCCAGTGGTGAGCAGCACGGGGA
>JANRLJ010000059.1:0-34999 GCA_033762735.1 bacterium
TGTGCATACTCCTTGCACGTTGCGTTCATACACGCTAAAGTGCCCAGTGAGGGTCGGGTTGGTTGGACTGTTTTGTTTCGCATACATTCATTCTATCCCGCCTGTCCCTCCCCCTGTGGAGATAATCTCACCGAACTACCCGACATTTTATCCTTTTCCATTTCACATTAGACGTAAAAATGCAAAACCTTTTCGTCGGGACACGCGCTGCCGTGTCCTTTTGCTTTTGTGTATCATAGTGGAAGGGAATTCGGTAAGGTCATAGAACAATGCTTGATTGGCTCATGATCGGCGGGGGAATTCAGGGAACCGCCCTCGCCTTTTATCTGGTGCAGCGGCGGCGCGTGAAGCGAGAGGAATTACGCATCCTGGACCCGCACGACCGTCTGCTGGCTCGCTGGCAGCAGATGACGACCAGCGTGGGGATGGATTATCTGCGGTCGCCGGGCGTCCATCACCTGCATGACGATCCCTGGTCGCTGCAAACCTTCGCACAGACCCAGGCCGGGCAGCCCCTCGCCCGCTATATTCCCGTGTTTCATCGTCCCTCGCTCGATCTTTTTAACGCCCACAGCGCCGCACTGATCGAACGGGCGCGGCTGCAAGACCTGCATGTTCAGGCGCGGGCGGAAGGGCTGCATCGGTTGGAAAACAGTGAAGGCTGGCGCGTGCAGACCAGTGCGGGTGATCTTGAAGCGCGGCGGGTAGTGCTGGCGATCAGCCCGACAGAACAACCCTACTGGCCGGAGTGGGCGGTGGCACTGCGCGAACAGGGTGCGCCTGTTTCACACATTTTCGAGAACGGCTTTCGCAGGGAGTCGCTGCTGACCCACGAGTCGATTGTCGTTCTCGGCGGCGGGATCACGGCGGCACAGTCCGCGCTGGCGCTGGCGCGGGAAAAGCCGGGCGCGGTCACGCTGTTGATGCGCCACGACATCCGCCTGAGCAATTTCGACAGCGATCCCTGCTGGGTGACGCGGCTGTGCCTGGATGAATTCTATGCCACATCCGACCTGATCGAACGACGTGCCATTATCAAACGCGCCCGGCAGCGCGGCTCAATGCCGACGGACGTGGCGGAAGCGCTGGCGCAGAGCGTGGAAAGCGGTCTGCTGCGGGTGGTCGTGGGGGAAGTGGTGCAGGCGGAAACCAACGTGGGCGCAATTGATCTGGCTCTGAATACGGGCGCTCGTCTGACCGCCGACGCTTTACTGCTGGCAACGGGTTTCGATTCAAAGCGTCCTGGCGGGGCATGGCTGGATGCAGCCATTGCGGAAAACAATCTGCCGACCGCGCCCGATGCGTATCCGGTGGTGGATTCAGCGCTGTGCTGGTCGCCGGGGCTGTACGTGATGGGGGCGCTGGCCGAACTCGAAATTGGCCCGACCGCGCGTAATTTTATTGGAGCACGGCTGGCGGTGGCGCGGATTGGTACGGTGATTTAAGACTGCTGTGGCTGTTGCATCTTCCCATCATCTTGTCTACGCTTGAAGCATAGACGACATACCAGCGAGCGCCCTATGCACGAATGGCTGCACTTCTTTGAGCGAACCTTTCCCAGCGCCAACATGACGCTGATTCGCGGGCCGCGCCCGGTGTTGATTGATACGGGCTTCGGCAGTGATTTTCAGGAAACCGCCTTTCTGCTGGAAAGCGTCGGCCTGAAGCCGGGTGATCTGCAACTGGCCGCCAACACCCATTATCACGCCGACCACGCGGGCGGGAATCACGGCCTGCAAACGCGCCACAACATACAGATCGCCGCGCATCGCTGGGAAGCCGCGCTCGTCAATCGCCGTGATCCGGATGCCTGTGCGTCGGAATGGCTGAATCAGCCTGTCGAATCCTACACGGTGGATATGTGGTTGAACGATGGCGACGTCATTGACACCGGGCAGGTGCAGCTCCAGGTCATCCACACGCCGGGGCATACGCTCGGCCATGTCTGCTACTACGCCGATGGTGTGCTGATCTGTGGCGATGCCTATCATGCCAATGATGTCGCGTGGCTGAACAGCTTCCGCGAGGGTGTGGGCGCGATCAACCGCACAATGGAATCGCTGGACAAACTGGCGCTGCTTCCCTTAAAGGTGTCCTATTCCGGACACGGGAAACCTGCGCTGAAACCGCTGGACGCGATTGATGCCGCCCGCCGCCGCTATGAGATGTGGCTGGATGAACCGGAGAAGATCGGCTGGCACGCCTGTAAGCGCATTTTCACCTATGCGCTGATGCTGCACGACGGGATGACCGCCGACGAGATTGAAGCTTATCTGCTGCGGTCGCACTGGTTTGTCGATTTCAGCCGCCACGTCTTCCACAGTGATCCGGCGGATTTTGTGCAGCCGCTTCTGGATGAAATCATTCGCTCCCGTGCGGGCGAATGGCGCGAAGGCAGGCTCTATCCAAAAGTGCACTACAACCCGCCCGATCTGATATGGGCGGCGAGTGTGCCGCGCCCGCGCCAGTGGCCGAAGTAGCCCCGTTTTCAGATCAGCCGCGGCATCTGTAAGGTCTCGAATGTTTTTGTAGGGGCGGGTTTGAAACCTGCCCCTACAGATAGTAACCTTCGGTATGTTTTTGTAAGGGCGAGGCATGCCTCGCCCCTACGAAATGCAATTCTTTTTTACAATCACTTACCAAAATTTACTAGATGCACCTTTTTTAAGAGTTCTTTCAAGACTTTACAATCATCAGCAAATGCTGTGCTGCTGTTTATGGGGGCATAAGGGAGTCGGCGTATATTTGACTCTATGGCTGACTTAATTCAGATCACCGATAAAGGCTTTTACTGCGCGACGGGCGACTTCTTCATCGACCCCTGGAGCGCTGTGCCACGTGCCGTTATCACCCACGCTCATGCCGATCACTATGCTTATGGCTGTGAGGCCTATCTGGTGGCGGCGGAAGGCGAACCTGTCTTTCGCGCCCGCCTCGGCCATGACGCCGTCATGCAGACTGTGCCCTACGGCGAACCCGTCACCCTCAACGGCGTGACCGTCTCGCTGCATCCTGCCGGGCATATTCTGGGCAGTGCGCAGGTGCGAGTGGAATATCGCGGCGAGGTGTGGGTGATTTCGGGTGATTACAAGACCGCGCCCGATGTCACCTGTGCTCCGTTCGAGCTGGTGCGCTGCCATCACTTTATCACCGAGGCCACCTTCGGCCTGCCGATTTACCGCTGGCAGCCGCAGAGCGAGGTGTTTGCGGAGATCAACGCCTGGTGGCGGCAGAATCAGCAGGACGGCAAGGCCAGCGTCCTTTACGGCTACGCGCTCGGCAAGGCACAGCGGCTGATTGGTAATGTGGATTCGTCCATCGGCCCGATCCACACACACGGCGCGGTCGAGCGGTTGAACCGGGCGTATCGCGAAAGCGGTGTCCCGCTGCCACCCACCCAGACCGTGATGCAGGCTACCACCGAAGGAAAAAAGGTTGATTGGAGCAAGGCGCTGATCGTCGCGCCCCTTTCTGCGCGGGGCACGACCTGGACGCGGCGCTTCGGCGGGCAGGGCGGCGCACATTCCTCCGCGTTTGCGTCGGGCTGGATGCGTATTCGGGGAGCACGGCGGCGGCGGGCGGTGGATCGCGGCTTTGTGCTGTCCGATCATGTCGATTGGCCGAGCCTGATGGAGACGGTCACGGCGACGGGCGCAGAAACGATCTGGGTGACGCACGGCTACACGGCGGTCGTCGCCCGCTGGCTAAGCGAACAGGGACTCGATGCCCGCATTGTCCAGACGCGCTATTCCGGGGAACTGGAAGGCAGTGAGGCCGAAGCGGAAGAAACCACGCTGGAAAGCACACCCGAAGAAGGGTAACACTGCCTGTATCACAATCTGATAGAAACTGATTGTGTTTATTTTCACAAAATTGTCCAAATTCCTCTATCATGGAACAAAGTCATGACGTTATGGAGGAATGCGGAATGCTGGAACCTTTTGCAGACATGATCGCGGCGCTGCGCACGATGCCACTGCTGGAAGCGGTCGGCTGGTCATTCGCAGGCAACATCGCCATGTTTATCGGTGCGCTGCTGCTGGGCAATGTGCTGGTGCGCGTCTATCAGCAGAAAGCGGTTTCCGCTCCACCGGAACCGATCACGCGGCTTGAAATCGCGTATGCGACGATCTGCGTCATCCTGAATGCGTTTGTCGCGGTCGCCGGAATTGTCCTGTGGCGGGCGGGCATCATCACCGTGTATTTCGATCTCGGCTGGCGTGTGCTGCTGGACGTGGTCGTGCTGATCGCGGCGATGGATTTTGCGATGTACGTCTTCCACCGCGTGGCGCACATCCGCTGGCTGTATCCCCTCATCCACCGGACGCACCACCGTTTTGAGAATCCGCGCCCGCTGACGCTGTTTGTGCTGAACCCGGCGGAGACACTCGGCTTCGGTGCGCTGCTGATTGTCGTCGTCACGCTGTATCCTTCAACGTGGCTGGGCATCCTCCTCTATCTGGCGTTCAATCTGCTGTTTGGGCTGGTCGGGCATCTCGGCGTTGAACCGCTGCCCGCCGCATGGCTGCGTATTCCGCTCGTCAAGGCGATTTCCACCAGCACCTTCCACGCCGAACACCACGACGACCGCTTCCACAACTTCGGCTTCTATACGGTGATCTGGGATCGGCTGTTCGGGACGATTTCGCCGGACTACGAGCGCGACTTCCTGCGGGCGAATCAGCCGATGGAAAGGCCAGGCTGAACTGCGGAGACGCAGACGTGGCTTTTCAAAACAATTGAAGGGCCATGTCGCCAGGTTCGCCAGGATTTTGAACTTGATCTCTGTGACCTCTGTGGTTCAAATTCTTTTTGTGAGTTTACCGATGGAGAAACGCAAACAAATCCGCCGGGTGTAAGGGCGAGGCATGCCTCGCCCCTACGGAGTCATCAGGCGTTTTGAAATGTTTTACCCATGAGGTTTTAATCGCGCAACAAAAAAGGAGCAGGTCATCTCCGCTCCCTCATTGCTCATCACTCGTTGCTCATCGCTGAGCTACAGGCGCCGCTAGACGCGCGTCATGTAGGTGCCGTCTTCCAGCTTGACGCGGATGGTGTCGCCCACGTTGACGAACATCGGCACCGTGACCACCAGCCCGGTTTCCGTCGTGACCTTCTTGGTCGGGTTGTTGGCGGTGTTGCCCGCAACGGCCATTTCCGAGTCGGTCACTTTATAATCGGCAGAGGTCGGCAGTTCATAGTCGATGATCTCGCCTTCATAGCTCAGCAGCGACAGGCGCATGTTTTCCTTGAGGTAGTGCACATCCTCATCGAACACATCGCGGCGCATCTGCGGTTGCTCGTAGTTTTCGGTGTCCATAAAGGTCAGGAATTCGCCGTCGTCGTAGAGGTATTCCACCTCGCGCTGTTCCAGGCGGATGTCCTGAATCTTGTTGCCGGAGGGATAGGTCTTTTCCATTGTGGAGCCAGTGCGGAGGTTGCGCACCTGCACACGGATGGTCGCGCCGCCGCGCCCGGTCTTGTTGTGCGTATAATTGAGTACCTTGAACAGTTCACCGTCTTCGGTAAAGTTCGTGCCTTTGCGAAGCTGATTCACATCGATCATAGCGCTTGTCTGGATGACCTCATTTCTGGCTGAATGCGACGGCATTATAGCAGAAAAGGTTATGCGGCAAGAGTGTTCTTGCGATGTGGGCGAACGGCCTGGTCTAGCTGCGTACTCGCTACTACAGCCCCAACCTGGGCATGTTCCTCAGCCGCGACCCGGTGCTGGGCATGGTCGGCGGTGCATCCATCCACTTCAACGCCTACAACGACGCGGGCGCGAACCCGGTCAACTTCAGCGCCAGCCATTTGGCAAATGCTCGTATTTGATTCAATCATTTCCGTTTCTGCTGCGGGTTTCGTTCATGATACAATCATTTTATTCAGGTTGTGTAAAAGACTCTTGTTATAGTGGATACAACCATTACTGAAGTCATCCCGATTTACACTGATAAAAACGGCAGAATGCGGGTCAGCGGTACGCGGGTGCTGCTGGATTTAATTGTCCACGCTTACCATCGTGGCGAAACACCCGAACATATTGTGCAAATGTACACCACCCTCACGCTGGATCAGGTCTATCTTGCCATTGGCTACTATCTGCGTCACCGTGAAACTGTGGATGCTTACATCCAGCGCATGGACGAAGAAGCAGAACGGCTGCGGCGTGAATGGGAAAGAGAACATCCATCCAGAATCACAAAAGCCGAACTGGTTGCACGTCTGCAAGCCAAAAAAGACAGCGCTGGATGAAATTCCTCGTGGACGAGAACTTCAACAACGATATTCTGCGTGGAGTCTGGCGGCGCATCTCAGATGCCAGTTTTACCCGTGTGCAGGATACCGAGATTGCCGGGGCAGATGATGCGCGTGTGCTGGAGTATGCCGCTGAACAGGGGTACATCGTCCTCTCGCACGATGTGAACACCATGCGCGGCTGCTTCTATGATCGCATTACAGGAGAACGACCCGCGCCGGGACTCTTCCTTGTCCATAAGCAAACCCCTATTGGGGAAGTGATTGACGCGCTCGAACTCATTATCCTTGCCAGCGACGAGTCCGAGTGGCTGGGGCAGGCCGTCTACATACCCTAAGTTAGTCTCTCAGCTTCAATTGGCTTGTACTCAGCGGCGAATGGGTGGACGCAGCCGACCTGCTCCCCGGCGACCTGATCCGCACGCTGGACGGTGACTACGGCGAAGTCACGTCAATGCGAATCGTCGAGCGCGAGCAGGCATGGAAATACAAAAGCTGCTCAAGACCACTATCGACGAGGTGAGGGCATTAACGCTCGCGCTACCCTACTGGACAGCAGGTTTCACGACGGCACTATGAGATCACAAGCAAAGTGACGTAAACTACTACTGTTTGTATTTTGTAATGGCACTGTCTACCTCTGATTTTGTTCCGTCTGATGAGCACCGACCTCCACATTCAGCTTGCAGGTGAACACGTGATTCTGCTGCCGGAGCGAGCGCTCTACTGGCCGCGTGAGTCTGTCCTGCTGATGACCGATCCACACTGGGGAAAAGCCGCCACCTTTCGCGCCAGGGGACTGCCGCTGCCGGAAGGGTCCGTTGAGGCCGATTTGCAACGGCTGAGCGCGGCATTGGAGAAGACGGGTGCGGCTCGGCTGATCTGCCTGGGCGATCTGCTCCATGCGAAGGCAGGACGTGATGCCTCGGTGCTGGCAGCGGTTGGACGCTGGCGGGAAGCGCATCCTGCGCTGGAGGTGCTGCTGGTGCGCGGCAATCATGATCGTGGCGCGGGCGATCCACCGGACACCTGGAATATACGCTGTGTGGATGCTCCCTTCACGCTGGCGCCCTTCACCCTGTATCACGAACCGCCATTTGCTGAAAATCCAAAAGGGCAGCCTCCATCGCCTGCCCTCGAAAATGCCTATGCGCTTGGCGGGCATCTGCATCCCCTCGCAATGCTGAGCGGCAAAGGGCGGCAGATGCTCAAACTGCCGTGTTTCTGGTTTGGTCAGCGTGTCGGGGTGCTGCCCGCTTTTGGGGAATTCACCGCCGGGATGGTCGTGCAGCCCGCACCGGGAGATCGGCTGTACGCGGTCGCGGGCGAAAGCGTGGTACAGGTGCGTTGATGTGCCACGTCTGAGGGTTAGTTCAAATCTGCCAGCGACAACCCACGCTGCCGGAGGAACGCGGGCAGGCCGATTTTGTCGATGGTCTTCATCTCCGCTGCCGTGACCTGAACGCGCACACTACCTCCCAGTTCCGGCACAAAAAAGCGCTTGTTCTGGAGATTCAGGTTCCACTTGCGGCGCGTGGCGATCATCGAATGGCTGCGCTGGTTGCCGAAGCGCGGCGTCTGCCCGGTGCGTTTGCGATTGCCTGCCATGTTTGGCTCCTTGACATTCAGTGGGGAAAGATGACAAAAGGCCAACACGCGGGTGCTGGCCTTTTCTATTTTTCAGACAGCGATGGATGCCGTTTTCTTACATGGTTTCAGGGGGAGTGGCGTCCGCGCCACTCATCGTTTCCAGCATTGCCTGTGCCCGCCGCAGGATCACGCGCCCACCTTCAAACCCCATCGCATCGAGCGCTTCAGGGAGGGACGCCCACTTCACCTCGGCCATCTCGCGGTCGTGATCGGCCACGTCCCCGGACTGATACTCCAGCAAAAAGTAATGCACGGTCTTGAACACACGCATTCCGTGCGCGGTGTAGACATATTTCTCCGATTCACCGAGTGGGGCGATCAGCCGTGTCTGTGCCCCGGTTTCCTCGCGGGCTTCGCGCACGGCGGTCACTTCGGGCGATTCACCTTTTTCCACCAGGCCTTTGGGCAGCACCCAGTAATGCTTGCCGACCGGACGGCAGATCAGCACCTCTACCTCCATTTCCCCGCGTCGATAGACTACACCGCCTGCTGAAACCTCATTCCGTGACGCCATCCCTGTTTCATCCTGTTTGATACACCGTCTTACAGCATACAAGTGTACCAAACCTCATCCATCGAACCGCGAGGAGAGAGTGGTCGTCAGGATTTTATGCCTGCATCTCTGTGTTCTCCTCCAATAAAAAAGAGGCGACCGTATGGCCGCCTCTGAGGGCACAAGATCGAACTCAGCCGCCCGGTGTGGCTTCGGCGGTCGCGTCCATCCCTTCCATGTCTTCCATATCGTCGGTGTCCATCATCTGGCTCATATCGTCCACTTCGCCTTCATAATCTTCCAACTGAGCACGAACTGCGCCAGCCGGGAAATCGGAGGTATGGACGTTCAGGTAATAGCCGCCCGGATTATTGGCGATGTCTTCCATCAGCGCCGTATCCACGCCTTCGGTGCAGCCCTGGAACACGCCGTTGGCATCCGGGGCGCCGGGCGCAGGCACCACCACATCACCCGCTTCGCCGGGTTCACCGATGTGAATGTGCATGGCGTCGGCAGGCAGGGTAATATTGGCGACCGCCACGTCGAAGCAGACCGTCCCAGCGGCGAAGTCCAGCGTGAGCAGCCCGATCCCCGTGCCGTCTTCATCGCCCGGCCCAGGGACTTCAGCCACACCGCTGAATTCGCCGTAAAGACAGCTCACCCGATCCATCATCATGCCGTCCATCGTGGCTTCGGCGGTCATGTCCATACCCATGCCATCTTCGGTCATTTCCATCATGGGTTCTTCCGTCATATCCATACCCATGCCATCTTCGGTCATCTCCATCATGGGTTCTTCGGTCATGTCCATCATCGCGTCTTCGGTCGCGTCTGCACCGGTATTGTCGTCGAGAAGACGGATCATGAGGGCATCACGCAGGCCGGTAGCGGCGTCTTCCGGGCAGGCCTGCTCCCAGGGCGACATCATCATGTCCCCACTGCTATCCTGCGCGAGTGTCAGATTAGAGGCAAAGGCGACGCCGAAGACGGCCATCACCACGAGGAGAGAAAGGGCGAACAACGAAAACGTATTTTTGGAACGGTTCATGAACAACAATCCTCCGTGCTGATAAAGTGGCTTTTATCCAACGCGGGGCTGCGGGGAAAGTGTGTTGGGGGGGGATGTGGAGTTAAGTGAGGTGTCCGGTGGACGGAAATGAAACTTAGCACCCGTTCCTGAGTGTTCAGTAAGCGCAGGATTAGAAGCGAACCGCCGACCAAAACAGGGGCAGGAGCATTATTTCCTGCCCAACTAATGACAATGGAGGATCGCCTATGCCTTCGTCGGCAGGGATTCACGCGGTTTGGCGTTGCCGAAGACGACCTTCGGCGATTCGGGCTGCGCCGCCCAGCGGATACCGTTGGCGATCACGCGGATGACCTGTTCGTTGTGATAGGTCGGGTAGGTCTCATGGCCGGGGCGGAAGTAGAAGATGCGCCCCTTGCCGCGTGTGTAGCAGCATCCACTGCGGAACACCTCGCCACCCTGGAACCAACTGACCATCACGAGCGTTTCCGGCGCGGGAATGTCGAACCGTTCGCCGTACATTTCTTCTTCTTCGATCACGATTTCCTCGCCCAGCCCTTCGGCAATCGGGTGCCCTGGCTCGACAATCCAGATGCGCTCACGTTCGCCCGCCTCGCGCCATTTCAGGTCACAGCTTGTGCCCATCAGCTTCTTGAAGATTTTGGAAAAATGCCCCGAATGCAGCACAATCAGCCCCATGCCATCCATGACGCGGGCATACACTTTGTTCACCACCTCGTCGCTCACGTCGCCGTGCGCCAGATGCCCCCACCAGGTCAGCACGTCGGTTTCGGCCAGCACTGCGTCCGTCAGACCGTGTTCGGGTTCATCCAGCGTGGCGGTGCGCACCGTCAGACCGGGATAAGACCGCAGCCCGCTGGCGATGGCGCTGTGCATCCCTTCGGGATAGATTTCGGCAACTTTGGGATTTTTCTTCTCGTGGCGGTTTTCCCCCCACACGGTCACGCGAATGGTATCCATTGAATTTTCCTTTTGTGGAAGAATATCTTTTCTGCATGGTTGACGAATAGTATGGCACATCCCCCCGAACCACACCATGCCACCGAGCGCCTGAACGCCGTAAAAAATTCGATGCAAACAGTCGCATCGAATCTGCCTTTGCAATATGATGTAAGAAAACGGCTTTCACAATCAAAGGCGTGGACAATGCGGTTCGTCGTCGTTGTGCTGCTCACCGGGCTTCTTTTCAGCATCACCCTCCCAAACACAGGCTATAGCCAGACTCCGCCGTCTGCGGGCGGGACGTGCCCTGCCGTTGTGGAGCGGGCGCTCGTTGAACTCGGCCAGAACTGCGCCGGGCTGGGGCGCAACGCGGCCTGTTACGGCTTCTTCCGGGTGAATGCCCTGTTCAACCAGCCGCAGCCGGAAGACTTCTTCAGCCAGCCCGCCGACCAGACCCCGCTGCAAGTGGTCGATTTTGTGCAGGCCGCGCCGCTTGATGAACTGACGCAGCAGTGGGGCGTGGCGCTGCTGCACGTGCAGGCCAATGTGCCCAATACGCTGCCCGGTCAGGCCGTGCCCTTCCTGCTGCTGGGCGACACCGAAGCTCGCAGTGCTGTCCCGGCAGACGAAGCCTTTATCCCCGCGCAGCCGCCGATCACCTTCCGCACGGCTAACCCCTCTAATCTTCGCACCCTGCCGGACGAAACCTCCAACATTCTGCTGACCGTGCTGGCAGACACGCGCCTGGAAAGCGATGCGCGTTCTGCCGACGGCGCATGGCTGCGCACCAGCTACGACGGGCAGGTGGGGTGGATCAACCGCGACATCCTGAACGCCGATGATGCCCTGGATGCCCAGATCGACGCGCTCCCGGTCTATGAGGCACCTGCGCAGACGCCCATGCAGGCCTTTTACTTCCGCACCGGAATCGGCCAACCCGCCTGCTTCGAGTCGCCCTCGCTGCTGGTGGCGCAGGGGCCGGAGCGCTTCCGCGTTGAACTCACCGCCAACGGTGCGCAGGTCATCATCGGCTCGACGATTGCCCTGCGCACCCTCACGCCTGATGCCCCGCGAGCGATCACTACCATCGACGGCACGATTACCGCTGCCGCGTTTACGCCCGATGGCCGCCTGATCTGGGCAGAGGCAGATGGCAGCGCCCGCCTGGATGGGCGGCTGCTTGCTTCCGCCGGGGATGCCATGTTTACGGCCTTTGCGTTCAGTCCAGACGACGACCTGATTGCAGGGGTACGGGCAGATGGTCAGGCCGTGCTGTGGCCGGGTGCGGGTGAAGCGCTCGTGCTGCCGAGTGAGGATGCTCGCAGCGTGGCCTTTTCGCCGGATGGCCGTTTTCTGGCTGTTGGCACAGACAATGCGGTTGAGGTTTTTGATCTCTCCGCACTGCCTGAGCTGACTCTGGTCGAAACGTTTGACGCGCCCGGCGATGTGCTGGCACTGCGCTTTGATGCGGAAGGCCTGCTCTATGCGGTGGCGGATGTGGCCGTGCTGCGGTTGGATATGAACAGCATACCAGCCACCTCAGAAGGGTTAACGTCGCTCGATTCCGTCAGGCTGGCGGCCATCAATGAGGCGGCGACGCTGGCGGCGGTCGTGCGCCGTGATGGGCAGGTTGAGATTTTC
This sequence comes from bacterium, assembly GCA_033762735.1. GTDB lineage: Bacteria > Chloroflexota > Anaerolineae > Aggregatilineales > Phototrophicaceae > JANRLJ01. The sequence goes on from JANRLJ010000059.1 coordinate 12,036, forward strand.
AATCTGCTCACAGGGGAACGTGTTATCAGCTTCTTACCCCAGGGCGGCGCACCTGTGTCACTGACCTTCGGGCGGCAGCGCGGGGAACGGCAGACGGTCAATCTCGCCATTGAAGACAGCCAGGGGCAGATTCAATTGTGGGAGCTGACCGGAACGACACCGGACGACGCGACCGTGTCGCTGCGCACGATTATTGACGGTACGTTTGCCGACGACGAAGGCGAGGTCGTGCTGGAAATCCCCGGTGCGCTGCAAAAGCCATCCTTCAGCGCCGACGGCGGGCGCTTGGTCTTCGCCAGCGCGGACGGCGGGCTGTATGTGCAGCAGCTTGCGCCTGATCGGATGCAGTTGTTCGTGGTGCAGGGCGAGGGCTTCGCGGATGGGCTGCGCGTCCCGGCGGGTTTTACCACATTTGCGCCGCTGGATTATGACCCTGATGCCGACTGGGATTTGATCTCCGGCCCCTGGTCGCCGCCGCGCCCCTGGACGCAGCAGGAATTCCAGTATCTCCAGCCGATCACGGGAACACCCTCTAATCTGCTGCACTACCCGATTCGACTGCCCGGCGTCGCGATTGCGCAGGTGCCGCCGCCTGCCGTGTGTGTGCCGCCGCCCGGCTGGGTGGGCACATATCCGGTGCAGCCAGGTGACACGCTGGTGAGCATCGCCGAGCGCTTCAATCTGGATGTGTTTTCGCTGGCAGAGGGCAACTGCCTTGAAAACCCGAATCTGATTCAGGTGGGGCAGATCATCAACGTGCCCGGTTTGCCGCCCGCCCCGACCAATACCCCATCACCGACCACGCCACAGCCACCGCCGCCAACCGCGCCGCAGCGCCGCGTGGAAGTGTTCAGCGGAAACGGACAGAGTACACAGGTTGGGACAGGTTTTAATCAACCGCTGGCCGCCCGTGTGCTGGATGAAAACGGCACACCGCAGGCCAATGTAACCGTGACATTCACGGCTCCATCCGGTGCGCCGGGTGCTGTATTCGCAGGCGGCGCGGCGACCGCTACGGCTGTTACCGATGCCAGCGGCGTCGCCACATCCCCCCCGCTCACGGCGGCAGGCTGTCCAGAGGGTAGTTTTAGCGTCACCGCCTCCGCGCCCGATGCTGCCCCCGCCAGCTTTGGCCTGGGCGCAACACCCCCCAGCGCGGTCGTTACCAGCCCCGACGATGCCGGGCCGGGGACGCTGCGCGACATTATCGCCATCGTCTGCCCAAATCAGACGATTACCTTTGCCAACCCGGTCACAAATATTGTGCTGCTGTCGGGCGAACTCCTGATTGACAAAAGCCTGACGATTCAGGCCACCGACCCGGTGAACCAATCGGTCTCGGCCAACGGCGAAGGGCGCGTCTTCAACATCACAGCGGGCACGGTCACGATCAACAGTCTGCAAATCACCAACGGTGGGGTATTGGGAGACAGCGGTGGCAACATCTACAACGCGGGGGTGCTGACACTCAACAACGCCATTGTCAATCTGGGCGATGCCGATAACGGAGGCAGCATCGTCAATACCGGAACGCTCACCGTCAACGGCGGGACGATCACCGGGGGCGACGCGGGCAACCAGGGCGGCGGGGTCTTCAACGTGGGCAATCTGACGCTGAACAACGTCAACCTCAACGGCAATAATGGCGCTGGGGATGGCGGCGCGGTCTATAACCTGGGCAACCTGAGCGTGAACAACAGCGTGTTTGTCGCCAACACCAGCAACGGTGGCGCGATTTATAATGCTGCTGGCGCGACGGCCAATATCACAGGCAGCAGCTTTGAGGGCAATGGCCCGTTTAACGCCGTCTTCAACGCGGGCGGTACGATGAACATCAAGGAGAGTTCGATCCTTAACGGCCCAGTTGGCTCGGTCGCCCTTCAGAACAACGGCGGCACAACCAACATCCTGAACAGCACGCTGACGGGACACGCCTTCGGCATTCGGGTGGATGCAGGCGCGGGCAGCGTAGTCAATGCCAGTTTTGTCACGATTGCCAATAACAACGCATTTGGGGTTGAGGTGCTGAATGGAATGCTCAATCTGCGCAACGCCATCCTCGTGACTAATGGGATGGCGAACTGCGTCGGGGGCGGGGCGATCATCGCCACTGGTTACAACGTCTCGACCGACGCCGCCTGTGGGCCGGCCTTTGTTGTGAATCCGGTTGGGCTGGCAGCGTTACAGGGCACTCCACCCTATTTCCCGCTGGCGGCAGGCGTGAACCCGGCACGGGACACCGTCGCGGACTGCACAGCCATCGGTGGCGCGGCGGTCACAACCAGTCAGAATGGGGCGGCGCGTCCCACAGGCGCAGCCTGCAACGCCGGGGCGTATGAGGATTGACTCTGGAGATTTGCAGGGGGCGGATTTGAAACCCGCCCTACGAGTAAAACATCTTTTGAATAGCCGGTCGGTTCTTTAATCAAATTCTTATCGTGCAATCTGCCTGAATCCTGTTGCATTTTTTTCAACGATTCGATACATTAAACGTTTAAGTAAACTGATTGACAAAATTACTGAAGCACTTTATGACGAATCCCTCCAACCCGCCCTCGTACACACTACCCAAGCGGTGCTGTCATGCCTGCTGCCTCGTGAAGGCGGCTGACACACAGGATCGTTCTTCGCGTCCCGGCGGGCTGGTTTCAATGGACTAAGCCTGGTGCAGCCTAACGAGGTTGAACGCTGTGCAAAAACGACTGTGGAGCATAGAAGAATATCCTTTCCAGCCGGAAAAGCAGCTTTACTACGAGACGATTTTTTCCATCGGCAACGGCTATCTGGGGTCACGCGCCAGCTTTGAGGAAGGCTATCCCGGCGATACCCCCGGTACGCTGGTACACGGTATCTACGACCATGCCGAAGGGGCGCTCGTGCCGGAACTGGCGAACGTTCCCAACTGGACAGACCTTAAAATTACAGTCGATGGCACCCCCTTCGCGCTGACGCCGCCGGACAAAAACGACGACCTCGTCAAGCCGACGCGCGGCCTGCTGCTGGGCTACCGCCGCACGCTGCATATGGATGTCGGCCTGCTGCGGCGGGAGGCGCTGTTCCGCGCAACATCCGGCGCGACGGTGCGCATCATCTTCGACCGCTTCGCCAGCCTGCACGATGTGCATCTGCTGGTGCAGCGCGTGAGCATCACGGCGGTGGATGGCGAGCCAGAGGTTACGATTGAAAGCGCGATCAACGCCAACGTGACCAACAACGGCGCACGCCACTGGGAAAACGAGACGGTGGACGCCAATGGCGACACCATCAGCGTCCAGGTCACGGCGCAGCAGTCGGGCTACGTGGTGGCGATGGCCTCGCGCCTCGTCAGCCGTTCGCCCATCGACTCACAGGTCGTCCCGCTGCGCCCGGTCACGCGCACCAGCTTCCGAATCGCCAGGGAAGACACCTGCACCGTCGATAAAATCACGGCCATTTACACCAGCCGCGACACCGAAACACCCTTGCAGGACGCGCTGGCGAAAGCCGCCGAAGCCAGCAGCACGGGCTATGACACGCTCTACAGCCGCCACGCCGCCGAATGGGACAAGTACTGGGCGGACAGCGACATTCAGATCGAAGGCGACGAACACGCGCAGATTGGGGTGCGCTTCGCCACCTATCACATCCTGATTGCCGCGCCGCGCGAGGACGATCAGGTCAGCATCGGCGCGAAGACGCTTTCGGGCATGGGCTATAAAGGCCATGTCTTCTGGGATACCGAACTGTTCATCCTGCCACCGCTGACGTTCTCACAGCCGAAGCTGGCACGTAACCTGCTCATGTACCGCTATCACCGCCTGGAAGGTGCGCGCAACAAGGCGAAGGCCAACGGCTTCGAGGGGGCGATGTTCCCCTGGGAGAGCACCGACACAGGCGAGGAAACCACGCCCCAGTGGAGCGACCCGCAGCCCGACGGCACCCGCATTCGCATCTGGACGGGCGACAACGAACAGCACATCTCCACCGACATCAGCTATGCTGTGCTGCAATACTGGCGCTGGACGGGCGAGGACGACTTCCTGCGGGATTACGGCGCGGAAATCGTGCTGGATACCGCCGTGTTCTGGGGCAGCCGCGTTGAAGAAAAGAACGGGCGCTACGAACTCAGCCAGCAGATCGGCCCGGATGAATATCACGAGAACATCGACAACAGCGTCTTCGTCAACCGCATGGCGGTCTGGCATCTGGACGCGGCGCTGCGCCTGCTGGACTGGCTGCGAACGAATGCGCCGGAAGACGCCCAACGGCTGATCGCTAAGCTTGATCTGAACGAAGGACGGCTGGCGAAATGGCGCGACATCATCCAGCAGATGTACATCCCCTTCGACAGCCAGAAGCAGATTCACGTCCAGTTCGACGGCTTCTTCGAGATGGAATATATCCCTGTGCCGCACTATGAACCGCGTGTCGGCGGTGTGTGGCCGATGCTCGGTCATAAACGCGCCCTGCAATCGCAGGTCATCAAGCAGGCCGACGTGGTCATGATGATGGCGCTCATCGGTGATGATCTGATGCAGGACGCCAGCGTGACCGATGAAGTGCTGCTCAACAACTGGAACACGTACTATCCGCGCACCGATCACGGTTCCTCGCTCAGCCCGGCCATCCATGCCTGGGTGGCCGCGCGGCTCGGCCTGCTGGACGAGGCCTACTATATGTTCGGCCACGCGGTCGATATTGACCTGAAGGACAACAAGGGCAACGTGCGCGATGGCATTCACGGCGCAGCCTGCGGCGGAATCTGGCAGGCGGTAACGCTCGGCTTCTGCGGCCTGCGGCTGGGCGAAAATGGCCCGGACCTGCATCAGCCGCGCCTGCCGCAGCACTGGAAGCGCGTCACTTTTAACGTGTACTATCGGGGCGAAAAGCGCGAATTCACCGTCACTCACTAAGGGCGGTGGGGTCGCAACCCCGTGATAGAACACCCCAACGGCGTGATGGGGTTCGTCCGGCGCAATCCCGCAAAGGACGGAGCAGCACGTCAATGCACGACCATTAACTAATTTTTGGAGGAATAAACCATGCGTACCTCTCGTTTTGTGATGCTGGCGCTGCTCGCAGTGCTGGTGCTGGCATTCGGTGGGCTGGCAACTGCTCAGGATACCGTTGTCCTTCAGGTGTGGACCGGGTCTTCCTCTCCGGCGGAAGACGAATTCAAGAACGCAGAGTTCGCCGCCTTTGAAGAAGCCAATCCTGGCATCGATCTCGAAGTGCTGATCTCGCCCGATTACGGCACGCAGATTCAGGCCGCTATCGCCAGCGGCGACTATCCCGATGTCTTCACCGTCGGCCAGTTCGACATCCCCTCTCGCGTGGAAGCTGGCGTGTTGATGCCTGCTGATGATCGCATTGAAGCCTCGGAAGACATCTATCCCGCGCTGCTGGAAGCCTTCACGGTCGATGGCACGGTCTACTGCCCGCCGAAGGACTACAGCACCCTGGCCCTGTACTACAACGTCGATTACTTTGAACAGGCTGGCGTCGAACTCCCCGGCGAAGAATGGACGTGGGAAGATATGTACGCCGCTGCTGAAGCCATCACCAATGCTGACATCACCACCGAAGACGGCAGCGAAGTCGTCGGTCTGAGCGCCGCGCCGGATCGCAACCGCTGGCTGGCGTTCTTCTGGGGCAACGGTGCGCGTCTTCAGGATGAAGATGGCGCGGTCGCTTTCAACAGCCCGGCAGCGGTAGAAGCGCTCGATTTCTATGCCAGCTTCGTCCGCAACGGCGTCGGCGCGGCTCCGGCTGATCTGGGCGGCGCAGGCTGGAACGGTGAAGCCTTCGGGCGTGGTCTGGCGGCGATGACGGTCGAGGGCAACTGGGCCATCGGCTATCTGCAGAACGACTTCCCCGATCTGAACTGGGCTGTGACCGAAATTCCGCTCTCCCCGGCGGGCGAACGCGGTACACTGCTGTTTACTGAATGCTGGGCGGTGGGTGCAAACACCGAACACCCCGAAGAAGCCTGGGCGCTGGTCAACTTCCTGACCGGAACCGAAGGCGCGGCGCGTGTGGCAGAAGCCGGGTTCGGTGTGATGCCCGCCCGCATCAGCGCCAGCGAAGCGTGGCTGACCGGGCGCGGCGAAGAATTTGCCCCGTTTGTCGTCGGCACGGAATATGCCTGGGCACCTGTCTTCCCCAGCGGCTTCGGTGACTTCACCACCGTTGTGGACGAGGGCACGGTGGAAGTGCTGGCGGGCGATGCCGAAGCGCAGGAAATCCTGGACGAAGCAGCGGAAATTGCCACCGAGCTGTTCGAGGAAATGCAGTAGTTCGTCTCACCGTCATCTCCTAGTGGCTTGCAGGGACGCGGCATATCGTGTCCGTGCAGCGCTCATGATGGCACCACCGCATCCTGGGGGACGATCAGCGTTTGTAGGGGCAGGTTTGAAACCCGCCCCTACGACAAAAAACGAACGTTCCCGGTAGAGGCAAGACATAACTTGCCTCTCAGGGAACGTTAGAGTAATTCGAAAATTGATCGTTTCGCACAGAAAGCCGGGTATGCCGGTCTCCAAAAAAGCGTACCGCTTTTTACAGCAAGTAAATAAATTTTTCGAGGGAGCCACGCAATGGCCGATACAGCCTCAACCGTTTATACCCCCGTCCGTGAACAGGTGACTACCCAAAGCAACGCACGCCGCCAGGAGGCCGTTGCCGGAATCATGTTCATGGCACCCGCCTTTCTTATCCTGTTTGTGTTCCTGGTGCTGCCGCTGCTGGTGGCTTTTTACTTCAGTCTGACGGATTGGAGCGGCGCAACCCCGCTGACCAACTCGGACGCCTTTGAGTTCGTTGGAATCGAAAATTACCGCGAGCTGCTCATCGAAGGGCGGCGCGTTGATGATTTCTACAATGCGCTCAAGAATACCGTTTACTATGCGCTGGGCGTGGTGCCAACGCAGACGGCCATCGCGCTCGTGCTGGCGGTGATCGTGAACCAGCGCTGGCTTAAAGGTCGCGGCTTCTTCCGCACGGCCTATTATTTCCCGTCGATCACCTCCTCAATTGTGGTGTCGATGATCTTCCTGTTTCTGTTCTCCAACACCGGCCCGGTCAACGGCCTGCTGAGCAGCATCTTCCCCAGCTACCAGCCCATCTCATGGCTCTCCAACAACGACGGCATTATCCATAACTTCCTGGGGCTGTTCGGGATAAATCAGGACACGGTCGGCGCATGGGCACAAACCGAAATTTTCCGCATCGAACTGTGGGATTGGATCAGCGGACCGAGCGTGTCGATGTTCGCCATTATGCTGCTGGCGATCTGGACGACGATTGGCACGATGATGGTGGTCTATCTGGCCGCGCTGCAAAATATCCCTTCCAGCGTGTATGAAGCGGCGCAGGTGGACGGCGCGACCGCCATGCAGACCTTCCGCAAGATCACGCTGCCGCTGCTGCGCCCGACCACGTTCTTCGTGGTGACAATCGGGCTGATCGGGACGTTCCAGGTGTTCGACCAGATTTATGTGCTGCGCAACGACACCACGCGCGAGACGACCATGAGCGTGGCCTATCTGGTCTATGATTTCGCCTTCGGCGGCAGCGACCCGCGCATGGATCGCGCCACGACAACCGCGATCACCCTGTTCATTATCATCTTCCTGGCGACCATCATCCAGCGGCGGTTGACGGGCGGCGATCAGGCAGAGGCCTAAGGAGGCGACCAATGGCAGCGATTACATCCCCCGCACCTGCGCCTTCTGCGCGGCGCACAGGCCGCCCGCTCAATCTGCGGCGCATCCTCGGCTTTGTCGGCGTTGGAGTCCTGATTCTGTTCGCCTTTATCCAGTTGATGCCGTTCGTGCTGACGGTGGCGAACTCCTTCAAGTGTGACCCGGCCATCACCAGCCGTCCGGGTTCCTTCGTCCCGATTCCGCCTTTTGGCGTGAACTGCGTCACAACGGATGATTCCGGTGCGATCAGTGGGCGTCTTTCCGCAGACAATCAGACCGAAGGCGCGTTCTTCAACCCCAGCTTCAACGGCTATCAGGACATTCTGCAAGGCGGCGAACAGCGTGACCTGCCGCGCTGGGGCTTCAACACCGTCATTTACGCCATTAGCGTCACGCTTGGCCGCCTGCTGTTCGACTCGCTGGCGGGCTATGCGCTGGCACGGCTCAAGTTCCCTGGCAACCGACTGGTGTTCTTCTTCATCCTGGGGACGCTGATGATCCCCGGCGTGGTGCTGCTCATCCCGCGCTTCCTGATGCTGCGCCAGTTAGATTTGCTCAACACCTATCACGGCTATTTCCTGGTGCTGGCGGCGGATGCGTTCGGTATTCTGCTGATGAAGCAGTTCTTTGAGTCCATCCCGAAGGAAATTGAGGAAGCCGCGCAGGTGGACGGAGCCAGCCGCATCACGACCTTCTTCCGCATCGTGCTGCCGATGGCGACACCCGCCCTCACAGCGCTGACGATTTTCAGCTTTCAGGGGCAGTGGAACAACTTCATGGACGCGCTCATCATCGTCGGCACGGATACGCGCATGTTCAACCTGCCGATGGGGCTGACGCAGATCATCGGGTCAGGACAGGACATACAGTACGATCTGGTGCTGGCGGGGTCGGTGCTGACCACGCTCCCGATGGCGGTGGTGTTCTTCATCTTCCAGCGCTACTTCGTGGAAGGCGTCAGCTACAGCGGAATTAAGGGGTAAAAAAGTAACGAGTACTGAGTACCGAGTTATGAGTAAGAACTTTGGATGCAGGGTGAGAATTCATGAAGGGCGGGGTACAGAGCGCACTATGTTAGGCATCCCAGCACTTTCAACTCACTACGCTCAACTCGGTACTTTCGACTCGGTACTCATAACTGCTTTATGCTGAACGCCCTGAAAGCCTGGTGGCGCGGCCTGCGCCATATCGAGCACCTGGGGTATCTGTATGTGTGGGCGAACGTCTTCGCGGTGGTCGTCTCGCTGTTCGTCGTGACCGCACCCGCTGCGTGGGCTGGCCTGAACAAGATGAGCTACCGCGCCTATCGCAGCCGACTGGTGACGGTCAATGACTTCTGGGAAGGCCTGCGGGAAAATCTGGGCCGTGGACTGGTGCTGTTCGTGCTGAATGTGGTCATCATCGGCGTGAACGTGACCAACCTGCTCAGTTATGGCGACCAGGGAGGAATCGCGTTCCTGCTGCTGCGGGCGCTGTGGATTCTGGCGCTGCTGCTGTGGTTCACGCTCCAGCTTTACCTGTGGCCGATCTTCTACGCGATGGAAGACCCGACGCTGTGGGGGGCGTTCCGCAACGCGGGCATCATGCTGCTGCAAAACCCCGGCTTTACTGTAGGGGTATGGCTGGGGCTGCTGCCAGTGCTGATCTTCAGCACGATCCTCGCCCCCCTGTGGCTGCTGCTGACGCTCAGCATCATCGCCTCCATCGCCAACAGCGCCGTGCTCGACCGTCTCCGCGCTGCTGGCTTCACGCCTCAGACGGAAGACGAGTTCGCCTGAACCCAACCCTTTATTTAACAAACATTCGATTAGGCCTATAATGATAGGACTGTAATCAACCTGCATTGTAAATTAACCGACCTGCGAAACACACAAACGCTATGCCAACGATCAAAGATGTGGCAAAAGAAGCGGGCGTTTCCATCGCAACCGTTTCCTATGTACTCAACAATAAGGACACCTCCATCAGCGAGGACACCCGGCGGCTGGTGCTGGCCGCCATCGAGCGTATCGGCTATACCCCCAACGCCACCGCCCGCAACCTCAAAAGCAACCAGACCAAGCTCATCGGCTATGCCTGGCATCGCCTGCCACCCGATCAGGTCAATTCGGTGCTGGATCATTTCACCTATTATCTGGCGCAGGCCGCCGAAGCCGCCGGGTATCACATCCTGACCTTTACCCACACCTCCGATAACTGGATGGATGTGTATGACGAACTGATCCGCGCCCGCCGTGTGGATGGGTTCGTGCTGGCCGGGACGGAAATGAACGATAGGCGCATCGCCTTCCTGATGGAGAAGGAATTTCCCTTCGTCAGCTTCGGGCGGTCAACGCCGGAGTGGGATTTCCCCTGGGTGGATACCGACGGTCAGCAGGGGATGATGGAAGCCGTCAGCTACTTGATCGAATGTGGGCATCGCCAGATTGGGATGGTCGCCTGGCCGACGGACTCGATTGCCGGGAATTTTCGCATGAACGGCTATCGAGAGGCGCTGCGCTGTGCGGGCATCCCGTTCCGCCAGAATTATATCTGGCGCGGCCCCCACAGCGTCCAGACCGGGCGCGATGCGCTGGCGCATTACCTGGCGCTGCCTGAGGACGAACGCCCGACTGCGATTGTCGCGGTGAGCGATCTGGTGGCGATTGGGGTGCTGAATGAAGCCGAACATCGTCGTGTCCCGGTTGGAAAGCGCCGGGAAGCGGGAGAACTGGCCGTCGTTGGGTTTGATGATGTCCCACTGAGCGAATTTCTGCGCCCGGCGCTGACCACGCTGCGCCAGCCGATTCCGGAGATCGCACACGCCCTCATCCATATGCTGCACACCTTATTGTTGGACGGCATAATTGAGCAGCGGGAAGTGCTGTTCGCCCCGCGTCTGATGGTGCGCGGCTCGGCGTAAGAAGCATTCAGGGTATCTTTGGTAAGGTCGAAACGAGTTTCGCTCTATACCTTAAGACACTTGCGGGTTGTAGGGGCGGGTTTCATACCCGCCTGTCGTTAGCCCTCTTCCTCTGGCTAAGCCTGTTCTTCCGGCTCCACATCATCCACGTCGCCTTCGGCCTGGCCGGGGGTATGCCCGACTTTTACATCCTTCTCGCCGAAGGATGGGCTGCCTTCAGCCTGGGTCGTGCGTTCCAGATTGGGGCGTTCCCCCTGCTTGAGTTCTTCCTCACGTTCCTCGCCACGTTTCGAGCGGTCGGGTGGAGTCATTTTCTGTTTGTCCTCTCGCCTGGAAAAGCGATCTATGAAACTGCCAGGAACACCCGCAGTGAATCTCTGCATTCAGTGCGGCCCAGCGATTCATCCTTACTCTCTAAAGTCATTGTTGAAAAGAAATGACACTATCGGGATAGCCACTTGGGGGAATTCAGACAGGACGATTGGGCACTGTAAAAATAGGGCGGCGGGGGCAAGCATTCAGGGCAAAAATCTGCAAGACTGTAGGCACAACGTGTGACAACATGCGCCGAAACAGGAAAGGCAGTGCATGGCAGCGCTGTTCAACAGCTTCTTTATTGCCGGGTTTGAGTGTTCCACCCATAAACTGCACAATGGCAGGCGGCTCGATCTTCTGGCCGCAACAGGTCATGATCGCTTTGCTGCGCAGGACTTTGCGCGTCTGCGACAGCATGGCATTGCCACCGCTCGCAGCGGTGTCCGCTGGCACTGCCTGGAAACATCCCCCTATCACTATGACTTCTCCAGCCTGCTCCCTTATGTTCGAGCGGCACGAGAAGCGGGGATTCAGATTATCTGGGATTTGTGCCACTACGGCTATCCCGACGACCTGGACATCTTCTCGGCACAGTTTGTAGAGCGCTTCACGCACTTTGCGAAGGCGGCGGCAGACGTAATCGCGCAGGAAACGAGCGGTACGCTCTTTTTTTGCCCGGTGAATGAGATGTCATTCTGGGCATGGGCGGGCGGAGACGCGGGCTACTTGAACCCCTTCGTACAGCACCGCAGTTTCGAGCTGAAGCAGCAGTTGGTGCGGGCGACTATCTCAGCCATCGATGCGATTCGTGAAGTCGCCCCGGATGCACGCTTTGCCGCGATTGACCCCGTCATACACATCACGCCCCTGCCGGATCGCCCCGGTGATCTGCCCTGGGCAGAAGGCCATCGCCTTGCCCAATTCCAGGCGTGGGACATGCTGTGCGGGCGGCTGGAGCCAGGGCTGGGTGGTGCGCCAGAATATCTGGACATTATTGGCCTGAACTTCTACGCCAACAACCAGTGGTTCCATGATGGCCCGACAATTTTGCCCGACCAGCCGGAATTCCTTCCTTTCTCGTCAATCGCCCGCGAGGTGTACCAGTATTATGGCCGCCCCATGTTCATTGCCGAAACCGGGACCGAAGGCGATGCCCGCCCGGACTGGCTGCGAATGATGATGGGCGAAGTGCGGGTGCTGCTGGCTGAGGGTATCCCGATGGAAGGCCTGTGCCTCTACCCCATCCTGTGTTATCCCGGCTGGGACGATGAGCGCCACTGCCCGGCGGGGTTATGGGACTACGCCAGCGAGGAAGGGCAGCGCGAGGTTTATCCTCCCCTGGCGGAAACGCTGCGCGAAGAACAGGAATTGCTCACTCTCCTGAACGATAAAGTAAGAAGAGTGGTAATTGATACATGAGTAATCGTACAGAAAGGCTTGTGCTGCGGTTGAGGTCGCGTTACACTGTTGCGCAATCACGATGCTAAATTCAGTAATATCCGGCATCATTCACCAACGCTGACACCACATCACCCGCACGGGTTTTATGGTCGAATGGTTTTTCCGTTACCGACACCTTCTCCTTTGCCACGACCGCCGCAACATGCAATACAAGCGGCAACATATCCACCAACGCCGCTCTGAGATCACTTCGCACTCCGCATCGCGCTCAGAGTCTTTAATCCGGTTATAAGCAGATTTAAGGGGGCTTATGATGGTTGATCTCGTGGTCATCAGCCATTTGCGATGGGATTTTGTCTGGCAGAGACCGCAGCATTTGCTGTCTCGCCTGGGCAAGCACTATCGCATCTTTTTTGTTGAAGAACCGATTGCGACGGCTGAAATTGACACCCCTCAGCTTGATGTTCGCGAAGAACCGAACAATGTAACTGTTATTCGGCTGCTCCAGCCGATGGAAAACCCACGCTGGATCGGGCATCATGACCCGCTCACATCGGCGCTGTATGAGGCCGCGCTGCACGATTATCTGGCGATGATGGGCGTGGACAAGCCGGTGCTGTGGCTGTATACGCCGATGGCCTGGCACTTCACCAGCGCGATTTCGCACCGGATGCTGATTTACGATGTGATGGATGAACTGTCAGCATTTAAGGGCGCACCTGCGCAGCTTCGGCTGTTCGATGAGCTGACGCTCTCCAAGGCCAATATTGTGTTTACAGGCGGTGTCAGCCTGTACAAAAGCCGCCGCACCAAGAACCCATATACCCATCTGTTCCCCAGCGGTGTGGAAATCGACCATTTCGCCCGCGCTGCCAACCGCGCCTCCTTTGAGAAACCGGCTGACATCGCACATCTGGAAGGCCCAATTCTCGGCTATTACGGTGTGATTGATGAGCGCATGGATCTGCCGCTGCTGGCGCACATGGCCGCCGCACATCCTGAATGGCAGTTGATGATGATCGGGCCGGTCGTCAAGATCGACCATGCCGATCTGCCGCAGGCGCCCAACATTCACTATCTGGGCATGAAGACCTACCAGGAACTCCCCTGCTATCTGGCGCACTTCGATGTGGCGCTGGTGCCGTTTGCCATCAATGAGGCGACGCATTTCCTCAGCCCGACCAAGACGCTGGAATATATGGCCGCGCACAAGCCCATCGTCTCCACGCCCATCCGCGACATTGCCGCGCTCTATGGCAGCGTGGTGCGCATTGCCGCGACGCCGGAAGACTTCACGGCGCAGGTTGAGGATGCGCTGCAAGCCGACCACAACGCCCGCCGTGCGCTGGAAAAGCGGATGCTGGCACAGCACACCTGGGACAGTATTGTGCAGCGGATGGAACAGTTGATTGCACAGCGTCTTGTGGGCGAAACCACGCCCCTCGTACCGAATGCGAAAGGACAGGGAGAAAAGCATGACCAGCCGAAATGGGCTTGAGCAGAAAATTGTGATCCTGGGCGCGGGGCCGACCGGCTTAGGGGCGGCCTACCGCCTGCAGGAATTGGGCTATCGCAACTTCGCGATCTATGACCGTAACCAGTATGTGGGCGGGCTGGCGACCAGCTTCAGCGACCAGGCCGGGTTCACCTATGATATTGGCGGTCACGTCATGTTCTCGCATTATAAGTATTTCGATGATCTGGTAGACAAGCTGCTGGGCGACAACTACACCGAAATCGTGCGCGAGGCATGGGTGTGGATGATGGATCGCTTCGTCCCCTATCCCTTCCAGAACAACATCGGCTATCTGCCGCGTGAGGTGGTGCTGGAATGTATCATGGGGCTGATCGAAGCACAGAAGCATCCCGAAGCCGTGACGCAGGCGACCACCTTTAACGACCTGATCGACGCGCAGTTCGGGGCAGGCATCGCCAAGTATTTCATGAAGCCCTATAACTTTAAGGTGTGGGCGCACCCGATCACCCATATGAGCCGCGACTGGCTCGGTGAGCGCGTGGCGCTGCCCAGCCTGGAGCGCATCCTGACCAACGTCCTGCTGGACAAGGACGACAAGGGCTGGGGGCCGAATAACAAGTTCAAGTACCCGCTCTATGGCGGCACGGGCGGGCTGTATGAGCCGTTCATGCGCTATATCGGCGACTGGCTGCACCTGGGCAAGACGGCGGTCAGCATCGACCCGGTGGCGAAGCAGATCCACTTCAGCGATGGCGAGGTGGTGGATTACGATCTGCTGCTTTCCACCATGCCGCTCGACCTGCTGGTGCAGCGCCTCACGGATGCGCCGCAGGACATCCACGACGCGACCAACGGCCTGCATCATTCCAGCGGCCTGATCGTCGGGGTCGGCGTTCAGCGCAAACTTATGACGGAGAAATGCTGGATGTACTTCCCGGAAGACACCAGCCCGTTCTACCGCGTGACCTACCTGCACCACTACTCGCCGTACATGGTGCCGCAGGACGATGATTATTTCCTGCTGCTGTCGGAAACCAGCTACAGCGAGCACAAGCCGGAAGACAAGAATACGATCATCGACCGCGTGATCCAGGGCTTGGTGAACACGAAGCTGATGGAACCGGGTGACCTCGACCGCATCGCTGCGACGTACCTGATTGATGTGGACTACAGCTACCCGGTGCCGACGCTCGACCGCAACCTCGCGCTGGGGACGCTTCAGCCCTGGCTGATGCAGCAGGGCATCTACAGCCGGGGACGCTTCGGCGCGTGGGAATATGAAATCGGCAACATGGATCATTCCGTGATGCAGGGTGTCGAACTGGTCAATCACTGGCTGCTGGGCGAGCAGGAAACCACCTGGAAGGACTTCTCGCATGTCGCCAGCGGCAGCCAGCCCATCCAGCTGAACGCGCAGAGCCAGATCGACTTCCAGGCCAAGAGCGGGCACGGCTTGATCTCCGCCGGGTCAAAGCCGCTCACGACCAAATCGCGCACGGCTATCAAGGTCAAGACGACCGAAAAATCGGCGTAGGTTCACGCCCACATCCCCCCTGCCCCCTTCTTCCTCAGGTAGAAGGGGGAGCGTAACATCTTATGGATAAAACATTTCAAAAACGCCTGATGATTCCGTAGGGGCGAGGCATGCCTCGCCCTTACATCCTCAACTGCGTAAGTCCTATTCCACAAAACACATTTCCCTCGATTTTGTTCCCCTTCCCGCAAACGTCTATAATCTCTCTGCTGTACTGCGCCTGATCGCGATTGTGGATTCATGAAACCCAATCTCCGCTTCCTTTCGTTTGCTGTTGCCCTGGTGGTAATCCTGATTGCCGCGCTGATCTTCTTCACGCGCACCCCCGCTATCCCCGAAGACCGCCTGACGCGGGTCTTCGATGACAGCCCGACCGGGTTCACCTTCCGCTATCCCGACGACTGGGACTATACGATTCCCGCGCCGGGACTGCTGATTGCGGGACTGGCGCAGACCATCCAGCAGGGCGAAGCGGGGCCGACCTTTACCGTTCAGCGGGCAAACCCACTCTCGATTTATGAAACGCTGGACGCCGCGCTCAGCCAGTATTTGCGCCGGGGGCCGCTCTCGGAAGACTGGCAGCAGACAGGCGAAATCACAGCGGGGACGTTCCAGGAGCGCGAGTCACTGACGGTGGCGATTGAGCGCCCGGAAGACGAGACGAATCCGGCGCAGCGCGGGGAAATCCTCGTCACGACAGCGGAAAACACGCTGGTCTACTTCATTGTACTGACCGCGCCGACTTCCGTGTGGGAGACATTCGAGCCGATTTTACGCGCCATGCGAAGTAGTGTAATGCTGTTGGAGTAGAGACTCCTTTGAAATATGATTGCAGGTGTAAAGAGGCGGCTGGTCAACAGCTTCGAACACGAGTCGGCCTGACCTGTGCTGGAGTCACTCGGCTTTGTCGAAACGCTGAGTCAGCCGGTTATGCAGTTGAGCATTAGATAAGTAATAGAACGCTAGAAAGCGATTGTTTCAGTCCGTATTTGGTTGCTCTTTTGTAAAGTGGGGTAATCCGCGACAGCAAAGGTGGATAACCAACCACCATAAATAGATCATGAGGGGAGATGAGAACTCTAAAGATTCCATTAATCCATGCGAAAGACGATTACGAAGATTAGATCCAAAGCGACGGATAAGAAGACATTGTAAATCAAAAACGATATCTTCGCCTAAAATTTCTTCGAGTGCTGGCATTGCCAACAGTGTGTCCAAAGTATAATTTTCTTGAACACCATTCTCAGTGTTTAAACCTGATGTAATCACTCCGTGTTGATTTAGAATATAGCGAAGAGAGTTTTCGATCTGTGGGATAAGGAGATGTCCTGCAACTATGGGATCACTTTGGAGTCCTGCGTATAATCCTTTCGCATAAATGAAAGCATGAGTTGGAGGAATAAAGTTGTTGTAACGAACTAGAAATGTAAAATCTTCCATTTTAAGATAATGCTCAAGTGAAATCTGTTCAATCATAGGTTGGATAATTGCAGCAGCTACCAATTGTTGGTGCCTTGTTGCTTCCATTAGCATCCGCGATTTAATAACTTGCTCCCTAGTTTCTTCCCCTCCGTCTAAAAGTGATGGACTAGTAGCAGTACGTCGTCCTTCGCTATCAACCATTGCTAATGGAAATAAAGCGTGAAATGTTGCTTCTTCCAGATATTCTTCAATCAAACTTCTGATACGTGTTTTACTGGTAGGACGCTCGGCAAATGCTATCCAAACAATAGCTTCAACAAAAGATTTGCCCTTAACACTCTCCCTTGCTGATTCAATGTATTTGCTAATATCTATTGGTTGTGTTATTTTCGCAAAATCATTAACTGAAAGTCTTTGATACTCCAAAATCATATTATGAATTTGATCACATCTTTCTCTCATACCTCCAATATTTCTAAGAAACGCCTGATGTGAAATGAAGTTGGCAAAAAGAGAGAACGTCGAGCAAGATTGAAGTACTCCTACTTCAGTTGAAAGACGTTCTCATGACAAGTATAACACTCGAAACACTCTTGACCCACCTGTACGTGTTAGTAGACGACTGGTATCAGGCGGAAGGACAAACGTTGATGCGGGGTAAAGTCGGGGCAAAAGCGCACTTTAGCGATAGTGAGATGCTCACCCTCATGCTGGCACAGGACTTTATCCCATATCCAAGCGAAAGGCAGTACCTGGCGTTTATCCGCGCCCACTATCTTGCCCTGTTTCCACAGTTAGTTGACCAAAGTCAGTATAACCGTCGAGCACGAGGACTGGTGTGGCTGACCGAACCGCTGCGGCGAGCGGGCTTGCGCCAGTTGGGGGTTAGGCAACCGGACTATCTGCTTGTGGACACCAAACCAGTGCCAGCGATGGGGATGAAACGCAGCAAACGACACAGCGCTTTTCGTGCGAAAGCGGATTACGGGTACTGTGCTGCCCGCCAAATGCACTACTTCGGCTACAAACTGGTGCTGCTGACCACCCTCGATGGTCTACCCCTGGTCTACGACCTGGTGCCTGCTTCCACCGATGAGCGCCTGGCCGCCGAAACCGTCCTGGAGCGCGTGACCAACGCCACGATTTTGGGCGACAAGGGTTTTGTGGGCGAGGCCTGGCAAGCCGAAATGTTGGCTCGCACAGGCAACCGCATCTACACCCCCAAGCGCACCAACCAAAAAGCCCAAAACCCGCCTCAGTTTGATCGCCTGCTCAACGCTGTCCGTGAACGCATTGAAGGCGTGTTCCACTCCCTGCAAAATACCGGTCGCAATCTTGAACGCTTGCTTGCCAAGCAGGAGCGCGGCTTGCATGTGCGCGTCGCTGCCAAGATTGCTTCCTTTGTTTTTCGTCATGTTCTCAACCGTTGTTTCGGGCTCGACATTTTATCCTTTTCCATTTCACATTAGACGTTTTTTATCTTCGCAATTCTGCGATCTGACACAAGTCAGGTACTTGCCCGCATCAATTTTGAGATAAACGGAATCTCACTTAGAGGTTGTGAACCCTCGATTGATAGTGATGGACTGTTAGTGATTGTCGCTCAGTTTTATAATGAGAACAATACGGTTCGCCAAATTGAGGAGCGCACCTACGATAGCATTGCAAAACGCTTAAGCCCAGAGAGTACGATACAGCTGTGCCTCATCAACAACGTCGCAACAATTGTTACAGAAGCAGAGGCATTAGGGAGAAGATCGAATGCTGCTATTGTGATTTGGGGACGAAATGGCGAAGCGTTTGAAGTGAAGGTAGAGATATTGCCAGAAAGTCTCTCTGATATAGATATTTTTGAACTACCTCAATCCACTTTAGAAGATGAACAGTTTCAGTTTTCTACACCTGATAATATCGATGTCGTGGCTGCTACTACCTTAACTCGTTTGCTTATGATTGAGGGACGTACCGACGATGCCAGAATACTCCTTCAAGATTCGATTGAAAGTTATGAGGATGAGAGATTAGGTGAGTCAAATCCAAAGGAATTGGCAAGCGCTTACTTTCTTTTGGCGACGATTCTTGAAGATTTAGCCTCAACGGAAGTCGACTTTGAAAGTGCTGTAAGTGCCTATACCCGCGTGTTAGCGCTTGATCCGAATAATCCCAATACCGACGCTGCGCTCTTAAATCGTGCCGGTTTGCTTAACTACTTGGGACAAACCGATGCAGCCATTGCGGATTACATGCGCTTGATTGAAAAAAATTCTACTCTGTCTTCAGGCGCATACATTAATCTTGCCAACATTTATGATGAGCAATTCCAACGCCAGATTGCAATGGAGCAAATGGCTCATGCGGTAGTGCTTGATCCACAGGGCGCTTATCCTATGTTGCACCACATGCTAGAAACGTGGAATATTCCATAATGAATAGAAATGTTTGAGTGGGCAGTTTTTGCGTTGCCCACTCTCTTGGTTCTAAGTTAATAAAGGTTATGGACAATCACACGATCCGCCCCATGAACAAGTACATTTGTTGTTGGAGCAGGTACAGTAACGCCATCTACAGCCGTTTCCTCTAGGTCGGCAGGAAGCAGCTACGCAAGGTTTATCATTACAATTACCCGTTGCAGAATAAAATCTTGCTCGAATCCCTCCTGAAAGTTTAAAAGTAGGAGTGCTGCGCCGAGCGAGTTCGCGGTTTAGCCGTTGAGCCATTTTTACCACAAGTAGCAGTGTAGGATCTTCAATAGCGCCTTCGTAAGCCTCTTCTTGTGTTTCCTCTACATCGACATCGTGAAACTGTGTATCAAACTCGCCACCGCTTACTCGATATTCTCGTAAGACCGGAGCTTCAGACCCTTCATGGAAGGTTTGGATATAGCAAACAACTTCCAAAACTGCCGTGAGACCATCATTATCTATTTGTATTAAATAAGTGTTTAGCTGGTCTTCAAATTGATCTCTACGAAATCCCAAGAGCCTGTAGGGTACTTTATTGGCGGGTTTTTCGTCGCTCATTGTTGAGCTCCTCTACACTAAAAACCAAGTTTTGTTAACGATAAAGTTATTATATCATGTTTTTAAAAGCTAAGAACACTATTTCTGTTAAAGTTTAAACGAGAAGCTGTGATTTTTCATAAAATAATCTGTATCAATGATTAAAGTTTTCACTTATAGCATGATGAAACCAACTCAAATACATATTGAGAAGGAGAAAGGTACAGTATTCCCTTTGCCTGGAGGGTGCGACTTTGCAATCGCACCCCTCATCCTACAGCTTTGCCCCTAATCGTTGCCGAAAGCGCCGGGGTCGGTCATGAGCTTAATCATCAGATGAGTGCGGATGTCGAGCATGATCGGGTAGGAGATACGGCGGGTGATGAGTGCGTGGCGGGGGAGATTGAGGTTGAAATAGGCAAAAACGCTGGTAATGGGGATATTAAATTCATGGATGACTGGGATGGATGAGTTCATGAACAGCGCTTTTTCCATGTAGTCCAGTTGCCAGTAGGCGCGGGCTTTTTCCGCATTCATCACCACCATCAGCATATTGAGGTGGGCGGTGGGCAGGAAGGTAAGCGTCGTGCCACCACAGCGCGGGCACTCCGGCCCCGGCTCCAGCGGATGCAGCGACTTACCGCCCAGATACGGCATCGATTGGCCGTAATCGTAGCAGTCTTCCGGCTGCACCTGCTGGCCGCATCCGGGGCAGCGGCAGGTGTCCAATGGGACGTTCACGACCTTCTGACAGGTCGGGCAGACGTACACGCCCAGGTGCTCCGGCCAGTTGCCGATGATGAATGTATCTCCTTCTCCACAGGCTGAACAATGACTTTCCACGTTATAGGGCACTGTGCGCTTCCTTTGCATCAAGCCGTCCTGTAATGAACAGCGTAAAGCAAAACGCAATTCTGCCAATCCCAAAAGACTAGGGGATGGATTTCTGTGGATTCTGCTATGCTGAATCAGGGTAACTGTGAAAGGAGCGCGTGATGAAAGACCTTCACCGCCACAACAAAAGGCTGCAACGTGTCCTGAGATTCAACGCCGCCGACCTTGATGCCAACCGGAACGGGCAGTTCAGCCGCCGCCAGCGCGGACAGATCAAACGCGCCCGACTGAATGAACTGCTCATATTTATCCTGATTTGTCTGGTTTTCACAGCCTTCGTGCTGTTCTCGCTGCTGAGAGATTTCTCCTGGGAACTGCTGCTGGCATCCGCCTTGATGGGCGTTGCAGGTGTCGTATTCGGGTATGAAATGACGAAGCGAATGCGGCGCTTCGCCAACGATCTGGACTGGGGTGAAGTGTACCAGATCGAAGGGACAGTGAAGGTGGAGCATCTCGGCGGCGGCTCCGACGACCCCGACGAATTTTATCTGTACGTCGGGGGCGAAAAGTTTAAAGTCAGCCGCCGGATTTATCGTGCCTTTAAAAGCAAGAAAGGGCTGCGCTGCCGGGTGTTCTATACCCCCAACACCCGGCGCGTTGTGGCGGCAGAGATGATCGCCTGATATACGGTGTGTATCGAGACTTGAAACAAAAACGAGAGGCGGGGTAGTCCCCAACCTCTCGCTTTCCTTATTACGGTTTTGCTGTGGACGGACTTACACGCCCGTTGCTTCAATGCCTTCTTCGGCCTGTTCCAGCAGCAGTTCGCCTTCGTCGTTGGTCGTCAGGCGGATGACGCTGGCAATCGAGAACTTGCCGGAGAGGATGCCGTCGGAGAGCGCATCTTCGACTTCGTTCTGGATCAGGCGGCGCAGCGGACGCGCACCAAATTCGGGGTCATAACCCTTTTCGGCCAGCCACGCACGCGCAGCATCGGTCACGTCCAGCGTAATCGCATGTTCGATCAGCCGTTCGCCCACCTTCATCAGTTCGAGATCGACAATCGCCTTGATCTCGTCCTGCGTCAGCGCCCGGAAGACGATGGTCGCGTCCACACGGTTGAGGAATTCAGGGCGGAAAGTGCGGCGCAGTTGGTCGGTCACGCTTTTCTTGAGTTCGTCGTAGCTTTCCTTCTCGCTGCGTTCGCGGTCGAGCGGGACGTTGAAGCCCAGGTTAGCCCCGCGCTTGATCGTATCTGCACCGACGTTGCTCGTCATGATGATGATCGCGTTGCGGAAGTCCACGCGGCGGCCACGCGCATCCGTAAGCTGACCCTCTTCCATGATCTGCAGCAGCATGTTAAAGGCTTCGGGATGTGCCTTTTCGATTTCGTCGAAGACGACAATGCTGTACGGGCGGCGGCGGATGGCTTCGGTCAACTGTCCGGCGTCTTCATAACCCACATACCCCGGAGGCGCACCGACCAGACGCGCCACCGAATGACGTTCCATGAATTCGCTCATATCGAGCTGAACGAGGGCTTCCTCGCTGCCAAACATGAACTCTGCCAGCGCCTTGGTCAGTTCGGTCTTGCCTACGCCCGTCGGGCCCAGGAACATGAACGAACCAATCGGGCGGCGCGGGTCCTTCAGCCCGGCGCGGGCGCGGCGCACGGCCTTACTGATGGCTTCGATGGCTTCGTGCTGACCGATAATGCGCTGGTGCAGTGCGCCTTCCATTTCCATCAGGCGGGCCGTTTCTTCGCCAGCGATACGCATCACCGGGATGCCCGTCCACATGGCGACGACTTCGGCGATGTCCTCACCGGTCAGGCGCGGCATGTTGGTTTCTTCGTTCCAGTTGGCCTTGAGATCAGCCAGCGTTGCCCGCAGGCCATCCCGCTGCATCCGCAGGCTGTCCAGACGATCATCCTGACCGCCTTCTTCCTCGATCATACGGATTTCGTCTTCGATATCGCCCAGATCCATCTCGGCACGGCGCACCTGAGCGGCTTCGGGGGACTTGTACATGCGCAGCCGAGCAGCGGCTTCGTCGATCAGGTCGATGGCCTTATCCGGCAGGAAGCGGTCGGGGACATAACGTGCCGACAGATTCGCAGCGGATTCAATAGCCTCGTCGGTGATTTCGACGTTGTGATGATCCTGATAGGGGCCTTTAATCCCCTGGAGGATTTCAATGGTTTCTTCGATGGTGGGTTCGTCCACGATAATGGGCTGGAAGCGGCGTTCGAGCGCCTGATCGCTTTCGATGTGCTTGCGATACTCGTCCAGCGTCGTCGCGCCGATGCACTGCAGCTCCCCACGAGACAGCGCCGGCTTGAGGATGTTGGCTGCATCCACACTGCTGCCAGCCGAACCCGCGCCCACGAGCATGTGCA
>JANRLJ010000060.1:0-28437 GCA_033762735.1 bacterium
TCGATCAGCCTGTACACGTCATCCTGACCACGTTAATGCCCAGCGGCCAGCCGCAGTCCAGCGTGGTCTGGTGGGACAGCGAAGGTGAATATATCCGCATCAATACCACACGAGGGCGGCAGAAGGAAAAGAATCTGGCGCGTGATGGCCGTGTTTCCATCGTCGCGGTTGACCCGACCAATCCCTACCGCTGGCTGGAAGTGCGCGGTGAAGTGGTGGAGATGACTGAGGAAGGCGGGGCTGAACACATCGAGGCGCTTTCCTGGAAGTATCGTGGGCAGCAGTATTATGGCGGCACGTCCCCTGCCGAGCTTCGCGACCGGGAAACGCGGGTGCTGGTGCGCATCCGCCCGACGCATGTTGTGGCTTACCCACCTGCGGGGCGGTGATGCGGCTGTTCACGCTGTGTTGAAGCACCAGGACAGGCAAATCAGAACCGTGAGATTGTAGGGACACGGCGTACCGTGTCCCTACTCCTTTTGTCTTGACGGTAGTAAGGGCGCAATGATCGCCCCGATTATGTGCGTGTTGTGTGTTTCAGCGGCGAGGCGCACCTCGCGCACGCTTTATCCAACCCGGTACTTTTAACTCGGTACTCGGTACTTCCCCTCACGCCATCGGGCGAAAACGCATGAATTTGATGCGGTCGTTGATCTTCATCAGTTCGGAGCCGGGTGCGTCGGCAGAAGCGCCGAAGAAGCGTTTGAGCGCCCAGGGCTGATTCTGCTTATAGGCGTGGATGATCTTCATCTGCTCCGCCGGGTCGGTGACGGGTTCGCCGCGTGCTGCAATCTTCTGGCCCATGATCTCCAGCGACGCACGGCCACTGGCGCTGACGTTGCGATACCAGTTCGAGCCGCCGCCGATGTTGAACGCCAGCACATCATTGGCGAATTCTCCACCGGGACGGAGATAGCCTATCGGGACGCTGTACTCCTTACCGGATTTGCGCCCGGTCGTCGTGATGACCATCAGATTCTTATTCAGTCCCTTGATCCATCCTCGACGCAGCAAAAACACCTGAACCTTTAGCAGCCATCTCGGAAAGCTGGGTGGGGGCGTTTGTGGTTGATTCTGGGCATCAGACATGGGCTTACTGCCTCACATTCACACCATTCAACGAACGCGGTTACTCTACCATAGGGCGTTTCAGGTGGCTACGGGCAGCCATGCGACCGCTGTTGTCCCCTCGTTGGGGGCGCTGTGCAGGGCGATTCCACCGCTGTGCGCTTCCAGCACCCGCCGCGCCAGCTTAAGGCCGAGTCCGTCGGTCGCCTCGCGGCTGTCCCCCAGGGCATTGTTGATGTGGCGTGGGGACATGCCCGGCCCACGATCCGCCACACTGAAATAGACCTTCCCTTCCTCGACCCGCTGCGCAAGGGTGATGGAACTGCCGTCGGGTGAATAGGTCATGGCGTTGATAATCACCTCCGCCAGGGCATGGCTCAGTGCGTCGTAATCGCACACCACCTGCGCGGTGCGATCCTGTTCCTGCACCAACCATTCCAGTCCTTGTGGTGCATCAACCGCATTTTTCGCGTCCTCCAGCGCCTTCTGCCACACATCACGCAGCGGCATTTTCAGGCTGCCACGCTGGATCGTCTGTGCCGTGACCAGCTTGCTTTCCAGCCGCACCAGCAGCGCCAGTTGATCAACCAGGCGGGTGATGCGGCGGTTGTTCCCGGCAGCGGTATGCACGATGTTGTGCATATCGGTCTGGGAAAGCTGCTTCATCTGTTTGGAAACCGTATCCAGCGCGGCGTTGACCGTCTCCAGCGGGTGATGGATGCGGCGGGCGATGAGCGTCATCATGTTCTGGCGGGCGCGGTTGAAGCGGTTTTCGGCCTCGCTGGTGATTTTCTCAAAGCGTGCCAGCCGCGACTGAATGGCGACGACCAGTTCTTCGTTGGAAAAGGGCTTGGTCAGGTAGTCGTCCGCGCCCAGCTCCATCCCCTTGCGCATGGATTGGCGGTCAGCATGAGCCGTAATGAAGATGAAGGGCAGCGCGGCGGTCGAGCTGTCCTGGCGCAGTTCTTCCAGGACTTTATAACCGTCCATATCGCCCATCGAAATATCACAGACGATCACGTCCGGGTGAATTTGCTTTGCCAGTCGGATGCCAACTTTGCCGCTGAATGCGCCCTGGGCACGATACCCGCTGATGGTCAGCATTTCTACAATGTGGTCACGAACGGGCTGTTCGTCTTCGATGACCAGAACTCTTGTCATGATAGGTTGGCTTCTCGGTTCTCAATGTGTACTGGTTACTGCTCCTAAGCGTAGCGGGATTTTAGCGCGATTTCGATTAAAGATGCACAAAATTTCCGAAAAATTTCGGAAGCAGAACCGCACAGGCACTTTATCGCCAAAAGCGCGTTTACGCTTATAATTAAGAGATGCGTCTAATCGAATAACTTCAACAGGGAGGCGGGAAAATGTCCCAGAAGCACCAGTTTCGCGTGATTTCAAGCGTAGCGGTTCTGCTGTCAGTCATGATGCTCGTGCTGCTGGCGGCGTCTCCGCTTGCTGCGCAGCAGAATACCTATGTCGTCCAGCCGGGCGATACACTGGCGCGCATCGCATCACAATTTGGTACGACCGTCGCGGCGCTGCAATCAGCCAACAACATCGCGAACCCCAATCGCATTTTCGTCGGTCAGGTGCTCGTCCTGCCGGTTGTGGCGCGTCCGACCACATATACCGTCCAGCCCGGTGATAATCTGGCTGCCATTGCGGCACGCTATAACGTCACGCTGGAAGCGCTGCTGGCCGTCAACAACATCACCGCAGGCACGACGATCCGTCCCGGCCAGGTCCTGACCCTGCCAGCAACGGGTGGGCAGAATGTGCCTGTCGGGCAGACGTACACCGTCCAGCGCGGCGATACCCTGTCTTCCATCGCCTCGCGCTTTGGCACAACGGTAGCGGCGCTGCAATCGGTCAACTATCTGGCGAACCTGAGCCGCATTTATCCGGGGCAGGTTTTGAACATCCCCGCGACGGGCGGCCAGACCCCGACCACGCCCTCTCACCCGCCAACAGGGGGACAACCTCAGCCGCAGGTTCCAACCACCTATAACGGCTACTACTATGTGCAGTATGGCGACACCCTGCTCGGGATTGCTTCGTGGTTCGGCGTGGATGCCTGGACGATTGCGCGCGCCAACGGCATCTATAACCTGAATCACATCTACGCCGGGCTGCCACTCTTTATTCCGGGGCGGTAAAGAAGCAAAGCAGTACGCAAGATACAAGGGGCGGCTGGCGAGTCGCCCCCGATAAAGGAATTGCTGATGGAACTGACGATAACAATCCCCGAAGCGCTGTATAAACGGGCAGAATGGCTGGCTGAAGTGATGAAACAGCCGATTGATGCAGTCATCGCGGAAGCACTGACCGCAGCACTGCCGGAAATCGACGCACCGATTGAAAACCTGACCGATGCTCAGGTGCTTGCGCTGGCGGAAAGCAAAATGCCAGCGGAGCAAAGTGAGCGAATGAGCGCATTGTCGCTCAAAGAGAAAACGAGCGGCCTGCTTGCTGAGGAGCGACAGGAACTCGATGATCTGCTTAACGCCTACTCACTGGGGCAATTGCGGAAGGGGCAAGCGATGGTCGAGGCAAAACGGCGCGGTTTAAGCCCTAATCTCGTGGCATGACGATTTCCGGCGCAGCACGAGCGCGCATCCGAGATCGAGCGAAGGCGCGATGCAGCTATTGCCAACTGCCCGAAATCTGTGTCTACGCGCCTATGGAAATCGATCACATCATCCCGATTGCAGCAGGCGGAACCGATGATGAAGCCAATCTCTGCTACGCTTGTCCCTTATGCAATGGCAACAAACACGATCACAGTGAGGGCTACGACGAGCGAACAGACACTTACCTTACCCTGTTTAACCCAAACACCCAGCAGTGGTCAGATCATTTTGCGTGGGACAAAAACCGGGCAACAATTCTTGGGCAAACGCCTCAGGGGCAAGTAACGGTGGATGTTTTGAAGATCAATCAACCAACAGCGGTTGCGTTTCGATTGCTCATGGTTGAGTTGGGACTCTACCCGCCGGATTTGGATTAACGGCGTCTATGTGTTTATCGCCCACGCTGGCAGGGGTTCGCGGCTTTTGCGCCAGGCGGCGGGAATAGCTTCTGCACCTGTGTAGCAGGCGACAATCCCACCCACAATCGCACAGTTGGTATCCACATCACCGCCCACGCTGGCCGTCATCCATAGTGCTTCCTCGTACTTGTCGAGTTTGTCTCCCACACACCATAAGGCGAATGGCACGGTATCCTGCGAGGACACCAGACTACCGTTGCCCAGCATCGCTCCCACATAAGCTACGTGAGTCTGCTCAGCAAGATCGCGTGTCCGATGCAGACCGCTGCGAACTTCACTTTCCGGCACATATGGGATTACCGCCTCGATCACTTCACGCCGTGAGGGACGGACACCTTCTTCTTTCCAACGACAGGCAAAAGCGGCAGCCACCGCAGTCGCTATTCCGCCTGCAATACCTTCGGGGTGTGTATGCGTGACTTCAGCCGAGAGACGCGCCTGTTCAACCACGTGCTCCAGATCATCGGCAAAGTAGGCTCCTAAAGGCGCAATTCGCATGGCTGTGCCATTTCCGTAGGAGCCCTGCCCACTGAATAGTCCGCCGACAATTGGCTGCCAGGGTTCACCCGCCGCAATCCGGCGCAGCACATCGTGCATGGCTGGGCCGTAGCCCCGCCCTGAGTCATAGCGGCGGGCAAAGTCTTTAATTAGAACATCCTGCACAATCTCGTGATGCTGGCGCAAAACAGCGTATACCGACAGCGCCATATTGGTGTCGTCTGTCCATTTCCATTCCCAATCGGGCAGCACTCCGGCCATCAGCAGACCATGCGAAATGCGCCAGAAGAACAGCTCACCGAACGCATCTCCAACGGAAAGGCCTTCGAGCGCAGTACGGGCACGGGCGAGGCGGGCTTGTAGATCACTGGACAGCATCGGACACCTGTGATTTCTATTCGCGGGTATGCGCGGCGAAGAACGTCCACACCGCGTCAATGATAGTCCCCGCGCTGTCGCTGGGCAAACGGACGATTACATCACTCGGCCAGTTATGTCCGGCGTCCACCATACCCAGCAGGATGAATTCAGCGTCGTTGGTGCATCCCGTGTAGCTCTGGCTCAGCACACGCACAGGGCTGGTTTCATGCGTGATTTCACCCTGCTGAGGCTGGCCGCTGCAATCGCCGAACGTCGCGAAAAAGCCGGTTGTCTGTGCGATGGAGAGCGAGCCGTAGACATTTCCATTATCGACTTCCATCGCACCCAGCCAGGGGAACGCCTCATCCTGTGTGCCGAGGATGAGCAGGGTGGGGATCATCGTGCCATCCGCGCAGTCCGTCGCCAGTCGGTAGGTCATATTCGCACCGATAATGGCAACCGCCGCCAGACGATCTGCCAGTTCGCAGCCCACGCGGAATGTCATCAGTCCGCCGTTGGAGTAGCCCGTCACATAAATGCGGCTGGCATCAATGTTGAATTCGGCGCTGATTTCGTCAAGGACAGCATTCAGGAAACCGAGATCATCCACCACTGGATCGCGATTCACCGGAATATCGAGGTAATCCCACACACCGTCGATGCCATCGGGATAGGCCACGATGGTGCCGCTGTCGTTCGCCAGGGCGTTAAAGCCGGACAGATCGCGCATGTTACGACCTGTACCCCCCGCCGGGTGAAGCACCAGCACCAGCGGCGCAGGGGTTGCTGCATCATAGCTGGCGGGGACATGCAGCAGATAAGTGCGTTCGAGTCCGTCGTGCGTCAGGCTGCGTTCGCCGCTGGACTCGGCAGCAGGGGTAGACTCCTGCCCCAGCACGGGCGTCATTGTCAGCAGGGCCAGCAGCACACAGCACAAAATCGCTCTTTTCATGGGGGTTTCCTTGTCTCTACAATGCGGCGAGTCTTTGCCGCCACGATAAGCGCTTATCTTGCATCATATCGTCCGTCTTCTGCATGGATTTGAATTCTTTCAAACAGACTATGACCAGCGAACGCCGCATTGTTGTCAAACTGGGCACCAGCACCCTTACGGCTGGAACGCCGCATCTGAGCCGCCAGCGGATGCTGGAGATCGTGCAACAGATCGCGCGGCTGCATCAGCAGGGACATGAGATGCTGGTGGTTTCTTCGGGGGCGCAGGCCGCCGGGCGCGAACGACTCGGCTTCCCGGATTTGGGGCGAGCGCTCCCTGCCAAGCAAATGCTGGCGGCGGTCGGGCAGGGTCGGCTGATGCAGCTTTACGGCGACCTGTTCGATATTTTCGGAATCGCCGTTGGGCAGGTCTTGCTCACCCGCGACGACCTCAGCCACCGCACCCGCTATCTGAACGCGCGCGATACGCTGCTCACGCTGATCGAACAGCGTGTCATCCCGATCATCAACGAGAATGATACCGTCGCGACCGAAGAAATCCGCGTCGGCGACAATGACAATCTCTCGGCGCTGGTGGCAAGCGTGGTCGAGGCCGATCTGCTGGTGCTGCTGACCGACATCGCAGGCCTCTACAGCGCCGATCCCCGCCGCGACAGCAGTGCACAGTTGATCCCCTTTGTACCCCGAATCGACGAGGCGACCTATGCACTGGCGGGCGGGACCGGCTCGAAGCTCGGCACTGGGGGGATGCTGACCAAAATCGAGGCGGCGCACACTGCCAGCCGCAGCGGCGTGACCACTGTCATCGCGTCCGGTTCAGAAAGCAATGTGCTGGCGCGGGTGGTGAATGGCGATGAAATCGGGACGCGCTTTGCCCCGGTCAGCAGCGCGGTCGAGAGCCGCAAGCGCTGGCTGCTGACGGATAAGGCGCAGGGCATTGTGCGGGTGGATGCCGGGGCTGCTGCCGCCATCACCGGACGCAGCGCCAGCCTTTTGCCTGTGGGGATCACACAGGTCGAAGGCGATTTCGTGCGCGGGGCGACCGTTTCAGTGCGCGACCCCAATGGTCTGGAGATCGCGCACGGCCTGAGCAATTATGGCAGCGAGGAACTGCGGAAACTGCCGGGTATGAAGTCTTCACAGATCGCCGATGTGCTGGGCTACAGCTACGGCGATCATGTGATTCATCGCAACAATATGGTCGTGCTGGCTTAATCCCGCAGCACCAGCCGCAGTTTCCCATTGGGCAGACGCGGAATGGATGGCACAAGGCTCACTTTGATGGGCGGTGTTTCCACGCCGTGCAGCTTGAGCGCCTGCGCCATCGACACGCTGAGCTTGTCATGAATACCGTTGTCCTGTGAGCCGCTCAGGAGAATGTGCAGCCCGTCGTCGCGCTGGACAACCTGCCACCCACTGGCGCGCACCGTGTCCATCACGTTATGGAAGACAATGGGATGAATGCCAACGATTTCGCCGGACTGATTGGGGAAGTAGAGAATGTCTTCCTGCCGCCCCTGCACCTTTTCGATCAGCCGGAACTTGCGCCCACAACTGCATTCCTTGTCGCTCACGCAGATGCTGTCGCTGATCTCGTAGCGAAAAAGCGGTTGGCTGTAGTTGAACAGCACCGTCAGCAGAATCTTCTCGCCGAATTCGCCAACCGGAACCGGGCGATTCTGCGAGTCAACATTTTCGACGATGCAGATGTCCTCGAACATATGCTGCCCGTTGTGCTGGGTGCATTCACAGCCAATCGCGGCAGTTTCGGTCGTACCGTACTGGTCGAACGGCTCTACCCCCCACACATCCTTAATCATCTGCCGCGTTTCAGGCGTCAGCACCTCGGCACTGGTCATAATCACCTGTGGCGAAATGTTGAGATGCCCCGCCATCTGCTCGGCGGCCAGAATGCGCCCCATTGACGAATAGACGATCAGCGTATCGGGCTGGAACTCGTTCAGGCGGCTGACCACGCTGGGGAGCGGGTCATTGGCCGGAATACGCATGGACGAGATGCTGGGCAGATGCACCGTCTGGCTCACTTGCGTGGACAAATGCCAGGGATTGGTGGACGTAACGAAGGCCATCCGGCGCTTCTTGACCGGGCTGAGGCGAATACCCGCCCAGCGGTAGGCGCGCATCAGGAAAATAACGACCTGCGCCCATTCGCGGCGGTGATACAGAAACACGGCTGGAACACCCGTCGTGCCCGAAGTCGAGTTCACCCAGTATTTGCCTTTGAAGGGTTTGCCGGGTTCCTGCTGCATATGACGGCGAACATCGTCCAGGCGAACCGTGCGGTCGGTGACCAGATCGTTGAAGTTATCCAGCATGATTTTGCGGTTCATCACCGGAAGCTCATGCAGGGGGGCGTTGAACTGCCCTTTGTGGAACCGCTGATAAAAGGGTGAATTCTGGTAGGAGTGCTGGCGTAGTGCGGCGAGTGCGGTGCGTTGGTGGGCGTCAATCTGCTCGCGTGTCCATTGGTCGCGTTTACCATCGTTGAGGTAGGCAGACACGAGGTAGGGAAGGAGCGAAATGTTCAAGCGACCTCCACAATATTACAATTTTGAACCCTGTCGATAACACTTTTTAATACAGTAACATTAAAAGACCATACAACGCATGAGAAATGGCCTTAAACCATTGAGGTTTTTCCCACTTGTTGCAAAACTGGAAGAAGTTGGACTTATTATTGGGTTGGGCAGATCGCTGCACCCCTGTTGATAGAATTACTCTGTGCTCAGGCTTCCCTGTGCGGCTACAATTCAGCAGAATTCCCGGTGGACAAATTCAGGACAGCCACAATGCTCGACGCCACAACGACCACGATTGATCTTGACGCACTGGGGCGCAGCGCCCGAACCGCTTCCTATACCCTCGCCAGGGCGACTACCGAGGCCAAGCGTGCGCTCCTGGTGCATATCGCTGACAAGCTTGAAGAACATCAGAAGGTGATCCTGGACGCGAATCAGGCGGATATGGCCGATGGGCGACAGACTGGCCTGACGGAAGCACTGCTCGACCGCCTCAGCCTGCAAAATCGCCTGAGCAGCATTGCGGCGGATGTGCGCAGGGTGGCCGAACTGCCTGACCCGGTCGGACAGGTCTTCGATGAGAAGGTGCTGGAAAACGGGCTGAAGGTCAGCAAGCGCCGGGTGCCGATTGGCGTGCTGGGCGTGATCTATGAAGCACGTCCTAACGTGACGGTCGATGTGGCGGCGTTAGCGCTGATGACGGGCAACGCGGTGATCCTGCGCGGTGGCAAGGAAACCCTGCGCAGCAATATGGCGCTGGTCGCCGTGCTGCGGGCAGCACTGCTGGAACATGGCTTCCCGGCGGAGGCCGTCCAGTACATCGAAAGCACTGACCGCCGTTATGTAGCGGAAATGCTCAGGCTGCACCAGTACATCGACATGATTATCCCACGCGGCGGCAACGCGCTCCACCTGTTTTGCCGCGAGAACAGCACCATTCCCGTCATCACAGGTGGCATCGGCATCTGCCATCTGTTCGTGGATTCGACCGCGAAGGTGGATGACGCGCTCAACATCAT
This sequence comes from bacterium, assembly GCA_033762735.1. Taxonomy (GTDB): domain Bacteria; phylum Chloroflexota; class Anaerolineae; order Aggregatilineales; family Phototrophicaceae; genus JANRLJ01. The sequence continues at coordinate 9,492 of JANRLJ010000060.1, forward strand.
CCATAACGCGAAGACGCAGCGCCCCTCGGTCTGCAACGCGCTCGATACCCTGCTGGTGCATGAGGGTGTCGCGGCGGACTTCCTGCCTCGCGTCGTGGCGCATCTCGGCAGCGCGGGCGTGACCTTCCGGGCGGAGCCACGCGCCCTTGCGCTGATTGGGGAGGATGCGCGGGTACAGCCTGCCGGAGATGAGGACTTTGACACCGAATGGCTGTCACTGGTGCTCGGCCTGAAAGTGGTGGATGGACTGGACGAAGCCATCGACCATATCCGGCAGCACAGCACACAGCACTCCGATGGCATTCTGACGCAGGACGGGGACAATGCAGAGCGCTTTCTGAACGACGTGGACTCGGCGGCGGTCTACGTCAACGCCAGCACCCGCTTTACCGACGGCAGCGCTTTAGGACTGGGGGCGGAGGTCGCCATCAGCACCCAGAAGCTCCATGCGCGCGGCCCGATGGCGCTGGAAGCCCTCACCACTTACAAATGGATTGTGGTGGGGGAAGGCCATATCCGAAAATAAACCACATTCCTCCCAATCCTTTATGCTTTCACAGAACAGAATGTGCAACAATGTTGTAACACACATAACACGAATTTAATCTTGCGAGTCAAAATGGCAACCATACTGCTGCTCGAAGATAACCACGATATGCTGTACGCGCTGAGCGAAGTGCTCCAGATGCACCAGTATCAGGTGCTGATGGGTTACAATGGACACGACGGCCTGGAACTGCTGGAGCGTTCATCGTCCCTGCCCGACCTGATTATCACCGACATCAACATGCCGGACATGAACGGGCTGGAGTTTCTGGGTGAGGTGCGCCGTCGGGCAGACTGGGCGAAGATTCCAGTCGCCATCATGAGCGGTCTTGTGACCGACCAGCAGCGGGCGCTGGCTTCCGGGGCGGATGCCTTCGTCACCAAACCGTTCCGCTTTAACGAACTGGAACGCACCCTAAGCCAACTGACCAATCGCTGAGCATAAACCAGTGGTCAAGGCGGTGCGGCGCTTTTGAATGGGCCTTTTCCTGGAACACAACATTGATGTCAAAAACGCTGATTATTCTGAACCCACATGCGGGCAGCGGCCGGGCAGGCAAGCTCTGGACGCAGATCGAACCGATGCTGTGGGACAAGCTGGGCGAGCTGGTCGTTGCGGTGACGCAGAACCCCGGCGAAGTGGCGCAGCATCTCGACAAAGCCTATGCCAGCGGTCTGTACCGCGTGATCGCCATTGGCGGCGATGGCACCAACCATGCGCTCGTCAACGCGCTGGCCGATCTGAACGCGCAGCATCCCGACGGCCCGCCGATGATTTACGGTACGCTGCCCGTCGGCACCGGGCGTGACTGGGCGCGCAGCCGGGGTATCCCCTTTGACCTGGAAAAGGCCGCCGAGTGGATCGCCCATGCACAGCCACAGCCGACCGACATCGGCCTGCTGACGCTTGAAGGGGGTAATGCTGCACCCCGCCGGGAGCACTTCCTCAACATCGCCAGCGCTGGCCTGGGTGGTGATGTGGTCAAGCGCGTCAACCGCCGCACCCAGCGCCGCCCCTGGACGTTCCTGCGCTCGACCGTCGAGTCGATCCTGTCCTATCGTCCGGAAAAAATGAAGATTACGGTGGATGGGGAAACCTGGTTTGATGACCGCGCACTGGTGGTCGCAGTGGCAAACGGGACGACGTTTGGGCACGGCATGAAGATTGCGCCGCAGGCCACGACCGACGACGGTCTGTTTGATGTGGTGGTGGTGGAAAACGCACCTAAACTGCGGGTGCTGGCGGCGCTGCGCCGGGTCTATGAAGGCACACACCTGACGCATCCCAATGTGGCGTTCAGACGCGGTAAAGAGATCGTCGTCACCAGCGCTCAGGGAGCTTTAGGGCTGGAACTGGACGGCGAACAGGCGCAGGGCGAACGGCTGACGTTTACTGTCAGGCCGGGGCTGCTGCATGTGCTGTCATAATTCGGTTGTGGCGTGATCCGGCGGCTATGCTCTAGCGTCCAGACTGAAAGGGCGCGGGCCGTACTGGTCGATGACCACGAAGCCCCCCTGCCGCAGTTCCTTCAGGTCGGTTGTGGTCAGTCGCTTGTACAGTTCCATAAAGCCGTGCGGTTTGACCAGAAACACGTTGCCGCCCTTGAGGAAGACGCTTTCCATCAGCGTGCGCTCGTCGTGCATGGTGGCGACGATCAGGTAAGCATCCGGGTAGCGCTGGCGAAGGGTATAGGTCAGTTGCAGGCCGTTCACATCGGGGAGCTGCATGTCGATCAGCGCCAGCGCGAGGTCGTCCACGTCCTCCAGCAGTCCAAGCGCTTCCCTGCCGCTGGATGCGCCCCGCACATCAAACCCGGCCTGCACCATCAGCCGTTCCAGAAAATCCCGATTGGCAAAGGTATCATCAACGACCAGCGTAATTTTGCTCACCTCAAAATCCTTTCAACCAAACGAATGTATTTTGTGTTGACCTGAACAACCGCAGGCTTTTGATTCGCAAAGGACACGGCGGACCATGTCCCGACCGGGATTTCCTGATGATGTAAGTTTAATCGGTCATGGTTGTCTGCGGTGCCGATTTTTCGGCCCGTGCTGCATCCGTCATCGTTTCTTTCAAGACACTTCCATCAGACGGAATCGCCACTACTTCGGTCGTGACCGACGCCGTCCGCTGCACATCCGGTATCAGGACTTCAACGGACTCAACCGTTTCCGCTTCCAGCACATTTGTGGGCGCTTCAGGCCATGTCGTCGCTGAAGCGTCATCCTTCTTCGCCCCGCTGGTTTCTGGCGCGAGTGCGATGGTTTCCGTGCTGGGCGGCCTGTCATCGGATGATGGCGTGGCAGTTACCGCCTCGCCAGGTTTTTCCGCCATCGCAGGCGGCATAGCAGGGGTGGATGGCGCAGCCGTGACTGTTTCCTGCGTCGCGGTTTGGCGGGCGGCGGTCTGTGCCCCGTACTTCTGAATCATGGCAAGAAGCTGCGGAATCGGAATCGGCTTTGCGAGATAATCATCGCATCCGGCCGCTAAACAGCGCTCCCGATCTCCAACCATCGCATACGCCGTCACAGCCACAATCGGCGTCTGAACCCCCTGCCCCCGCAATTGCTTTACGGCTTCCAGTCCATTGAGCGGCCCGGCAAGCTGCAAATCCATCAGCACCAGATCGGGACGATCTCGCTGGAAATTGCGCAGCGCCTCCTCCCCATCAATGTAGTTGATGACCTCATGCCCCTGGGCGACGCGCTTCACAAGGAACAGGTTGGCCGGGTTGTCTTCGACGTACAGAATGCGCATCAGCGTAGACCTCCAGAGATGCTGTCAGGCACCGGCGCAGGAACACTTTCCGGTACGGGGTCTGCTGCAACAGGCGGCGAAGGAGGCGGCGTTGGATTTTTCGTAAGCTGTGCAGCGTGAATCACAGGGTTTTCCAGCGTTTCCTGCTTGGCTTTATGATAGGGCTGCACCATGAAGTGGAACGAAGTGCCTTTGCCGTATTCGCTCTCCACCCAGATTCGACCACCCATCAGCGTGAGCAGTTGGCGAGAGATCGCCAGCCCCAGCCCGGCCCCGGCTCGCGGGTCACGTCCGGCGACGGTTGCCTGACGGAATTCCTCAAATATCAGACCAAGCTGTTCCTGCCGGATGCCGATGCCCGTATCGCGCACGGTAAAGACCACGCCTTCGGGCGATTCGCGCACGACCAGGGTGATCGAGCCGCTGTCGGTGAATTTACAGGCGTTGCTGTACAGATTGAGCAAAACCTGCCGCAGACGGGTTTCATCCGCCCAGACGAGCGGCATCGGGCTGGGCAGTTCAGACACAATCTGTACCGGTTTCGTCCCCAGCAGCCCGCCCGCGACAGCCTGCGCTGTTTGAATAACCGAGGTAGGATCGACCTTCTGCATATAAATTTCCAGCTTGCCCGCGTCCACCTTCGCCAGATCGAGGATGTCGTTAATCAGATCAAGAAGCTGGCGCCCGCTGGTGTAAATCTGGTTCAGGTCAGATTGATACACCTCCGGCAGCGGGATGTTGTCGTACATCATCGGGAACTTGAGCATCGTCTCGCTGAAACCGATGATGGCGTTCAGCGGTGTGCGCAGTTCGTGGCTCATATTGGCGAGAAACTGCCCCCGGAAGTTCTTGGCGGCTTCGGCGGCAGCGTTGGCCTTTTCCAGTTCGACGTTCGTCTCCTTGAGCTTATCGCTGAGCGCCTCGCTGCGGTTCAGGCTGCGATTCAGTTCATTACGGCTCTCAAACAGGTCATAATTCGTGCGCCGTTCGCGCTGGTAGTTGAGCAGTGCCCACTCCGTGACGGCATACAGTTCGCCCGTGACCTGCGCCGCCAGCAGTGCACCAAGCAGCATCAGCGTCACCGCGAAAATCTGGTAACCAAGAAGCCCTTCGACGGGCAGCACATTGGCAAGATCGGGCACCATCAGCGGAATGACAAACGTCAGCACGGCGCAGCCCAGCGCCAGCAGGAAGGAATTCATCGGTGGCAGCAGCAGCCCGACGATAAAAATCACCACCACGAAGGCAAACGGCACAAGCTGCGCCGACATGGGGTGTGGGTCGAACAAGGCCCAGGCCACCGCCCCCGCTGCCGACAGCGCATAGGCCCATGCCGCCTCTGTATAGCGCGACTGACGCAGCAGCCAGCGGGTAACGAGGCAGCCCGCCGCCAGAATGACCGCCGGGAGCAGCCATATCTGTGCGCTTAGGCCCTTGACCAGCGTAAAAGCGGAAATATAGCCGAAGACAATAATCAGGCATCCGACCAGCGTGACTTTCCATAAAATTGCGAGGCGATCTGATTTCACTTCGGTGGCGAAGTCAATATTTGAGGGAATCTGCTTGAGCGGCGGGCTGCTCATGGTCGTTCCTTAAATAAATTTAGGAGAATTGATCTATTTGGTTTAAGTATACTTTAACTTTTCTGCTTTGACATTGACGTTTCACGATTATAACCGGGAATATACGACCTTTAGCTTCTCCAGAAACAGAACAGGGGCGAACTGTGCGTCCGCCCCTGTGTCAAAGCTGAAACTGGTGGTGCTTTGGCTGTGGCTACTGGCCGCCACCGAGCATCGTGCCAAGTTGTTCGAGCGGCAGGATCTGTGCGCCTTCGGGGGCAGAGACGGTCGCGGTGTTGATGTCCGCGAAGTCCAGGCTGCCATCCAGCGAGAAGTTCACCGCAATCGCTTCGTCGGCACCAATGATGCCCGCCGCGATCAGTTGTTCGCTGGCTGCTGCGCCGTTCCAGCTAATGGAGACGTCATAACCAACCGCAAAACCCGTCGCCGGGTCAACGACGGTGGTCAGGCTGAAATCAGCAGCCTGGATGAGCGCGGGCAGCGCGTCACGGATCTGCTGCAGGTCTTCGGGAGACGTGCCCTGCGATTCGAGGGTCGCGGCCTGCGCGTCAATCACCTGATTGACCACATCCAGGAAGGCCTGGTCATTCCCCAGCCCGGCCAGATCAACCGAGAAGGTGAAGGTGGGCAGACCATTGGTGTCTTCCACCCGCTCCAGCGAGAGGTAGCTGTTGATGTCCACGTTCTGCGCGGCTTCGGTGAGGGCGTTGATGGTATTCATGTCCAGGCCGCTGGTGTCCACGCCGCCCATCTGGCCGAGCACTGCCGGATCAGCAAACTGCGCCAGCGCCGGCCCAAGCTGTTCAATCAAACCAGCGAGGTCCAGACCACCCCAGCCAGCCAGGGTCATGCCGCTCTGGGCCGTCATCGGGCCGATCAGGTCGCTGATGGTGTCGAAATTGATGTAGCCGATCCCTTCCACCAGACGCAGGTCGAGCGTCAGGTTGGTCGGCAGCCCGGCAGAGGCCGCATCCGCAGGCAGACCCAGATCGAGCGTCAGGGAACCGTCGAAAGCACGCAGCAGCGCGGGCAGGGCGCTGATGGCCGCCATCGGATCATTGGGATCAATGGTTGACAAGTCGAGTGTGGTGCCGCTGTCCAGCGAGTAGGCGCCGCTCGCGCCCAGGGTGATATTCACATCTTCCGAGTCGGGAATACCCGTGATGCTGACATTCAGGTTGCCGTTAAAGGATGCAGCATTAATCATCTGCATGGCGGAATTGTTGTACAGCGCACAGTCCTCAGCAGAGAGGTTGCCGCAGAATTCCGCGTCCTGGGCGAAGGCAACGCTGCCGAACGCCAGGGTAAGGACAAGCAAAAAGACAAAAGCCAGTTTACGCATGTTGTATGCTCCTGTTGACTGGATACGCCCGGCACGATGCCAGGCACCAACCCGTTTGAAATTCTACAACAGTTTTTTTCTTACAGGAACATCCCAGCTTTGTAACTTGTGAATATTTTTATAAGCTTTAACACTTTTGCTGGTTCAAATAACAAAAAGCCGCAGAGTCGCCTGCGGCCTTTGCTTTGCATCAGCAGAGGAGGGTTTCAATACCCTCCCTTACCTTCATTACATTGCGGGAAAGTATACTCAGCCAGCCGGAGTGGCGGTGGCTTCGGGAGCTTGCGGTGTGGTATTCGCATCAGTGCCGCCCATACCACCCTGTCCCATCATGCCGCCGAACAGCGCTTCCAGCGGGACGATCTGTGCGCCTTCAGGAGAGGTGATTTCCGCCACTGCGTCCACATCACGATAGTTGATCGCGCCCGTGACGGTAATCACAGGCGGATTTTCGAGAAGCTGCTGTGTCTGTGCATCAGCAGTAGCTTCGGCTGCACCCGCCTCGGCGGTCGCTTCACCCATATTCATGCCGCTCATATCCGCCGTGGTGCCCATCGTGGTCAGCAGAATGCTGGCATCGAAGGTGAAGGTGAAGTCGCTGTACTGGAGGTAGCCCGTCGCCGGGTCAACGCGGGTGGTCTGGATGAGGGTCGCGCCCGCCGCCGCGCTGTTGAGCGCATCGGTGATCTGCTGGAACTGCGCATCATCGACGGCCTCGCCCTGCGCTTCAATCGTGCTGCGCAGATAATCCTGGAAGGCCGGGTCAGCGAACAGACCCGCGAAGTCGATGTTGGTCTGGAAGACCGCCGCGCCGTCCTGATCTTCCAGACGTTCCAGCGTGGTGAACTGGCCGATGAACTGCGGATCGGTAAACGTTTGGAGCAGCGTGGGGTCAATGCCTGAGGCCTGGAGTGCCATATCCGTGTTGAGCTGTTCCAGCGCACCCGAAGCAATCACCTGGTCGAGCGCACCCGCCAGATCGATGCCGCCCCAGCCCGTCAGACCCGACTCGCCAACTAGCGCTTGCAGCGTATCGAAGTTGATATAGCCGAAGCCATCCACAAGGCGCAGTTCGAGCGCGAGGTTGCCGTCGAACGCACCCGCCCCAGGCACCATGCCCGTCGCGCCGCCTGCCAGTTCGGGCGGAATCGTGACGTTAATGCGCAGTGCGCCATCGAAGTTCCGCAGACCGCCCGCCAGTTGGGTGAACAGTGCGGCAAAGTCGATGTTGGAAAGATCGGTCATATTCATGGACATCATTTCCGTGCCCATGAGTTCCGGTGACAGCCCGGTGTATTCGCCGGAGAGATTGATGTTGATGGTGGTGTCCTGGGGCATGTCGGGGAGATTGGTCAGGGAGAGCGTTACCGTCGCGTCAAATCCAGCGGAGGAGGGGAAGTTGGTTGACGCACCATAGTACAGGTCGCAATCCTCTTGGGACAAATTCCCGCAGAACTGCTGTGTCTCCTGTGCTGTGGCGACCCCGCCAATACACAGGACCAGAAGAAGTGTGAGTACGAGACTCAGTTTACGCATTGTTTTCCTCCAAAACAGAATGCTTTGCCTGAACTCTTGCTGGCGTACCAGACAGGGCAGCGCCAGCGCACTCCTATGTATCATTGAAAACTAAGTACGAGATGAGTCTTAACGGCTTATAGCGTATTTTGAGAGAGTTTTTTTAGGCGACATTCGCGGCCTATGTGCGATCAGCGTGTCACCCATTCATCACGCAGCACCCCAAACTCAAGCCCGTCGTAGTATGCGCCGTTGACAATGCGCGCCTTGCGAAAACAGGCCTCCTGCGTAAAGCCGAGTTTGAGTGCCAGCTTCACCATCCCAATGTTGCCCGACCACGTGCGCAGATCGAGCCGCACGATCTGGGGAAGCTGCGCGAACAGATAAGTCCCCCACAGGCTGAGCGCTTCGTAACCTAAGCCTTTGCCCCAGTGCTGCTCGTCAAAAATCACGATGCCGATTTCGGGCCAGTGCGTCTCCTCGCTGATCCACGACCACGTAACCTGCCCCAGCATCAGGCTGCTTGCAGAGTCAGCAATCACGGCGCGGCGGCGGGGGGTCGGCCAGTCACCCGACTCAATGCGCTGGCGGATGCGCACCTGTTGAGCGGCGATTTCTTCCAGGGTGGGGTCAGCATAATAGGGGCCGTCGAGCGTGTGCCAGCGATGATGGGGCTGCATCCACCCCGCCAAGATTGGAAGATCGTCCAGCAAAAAATCTCGCAGCACCACCCGCTCCCCTTGCATTAGGTGCATCGTCTTCTCCTGAGCTTCCGTGAACCATTCTCCGCCATTATACCCGGTTCTGGTCGCTTGACATGCCCCAAAAGCCCGTGTTATAGTTCGGCGTGTTGTTCAACGTCATTTTGAGGAGGCGTAGAAAGATGCAGAAAAACGGACGTGTTGCTGTTGTGTTCACGGGTACGCCTGTCTCTGCACGTTAGAACGACCTGACCGGGTGCCGCTTCGGGCATCCTCCCAGCCGGAATAGACCTTCGCGCTGGCAAATTCCGTCGTGCTTCCTGCACAGGAAGTCGTTCGCAGTCGGGCGTATCCACAACCTGAACAAACCGTCTTACCGGTTTGAGGTGGTGTGTTTGCGTTGGCCTGTGAATGGCGGAAATTCCTTCCGACTTCCCCCATCCTCTGGCAGCTCAACAACCAGTCACAGGCGTATGGCCGGGCGTATTGCCCTGAACAGCGGCCACCATCGCCTCAAAGACGCTGTGCCGTTGCGTGGCACGTTCTGTCAAAAACTGATCTGCAACAACAGAGGAAAAACACCGTGTTCGACCATTTCTCGAACGGCGATACCGACTTAAACGACCTGTACGACGTGTACGAGGCCGAATTCGACCCGATGAAGTCCGACCGCAAAGTCCGCCGCCAGCGCAAGCCGAAGGTGAAGCACAACCCCAAGAAGTCGCAGGCGATGATCCTCGAAGACATCGTGGACGACGACGGCATCGAAACCGGGTTCCAGACGACCTATAAACCAGGGAAGTATGAAGCCGGGTGGCTGCTGGAATCGCTCACCACATTTTACAGTCAGAAGCTCATCGTGGATGTGCTGACGCAGGTCAAAGGCGGCAAGGAAGCCAGCGTGTATCTGTGCGAGGCGCACCCCAACACCGGGTTTGATTATCTGGCCGCGAAGGTCTATCGCCCGCGTCAGTTCCGCCAGTTGAGCAACGACCAGATGTACCGAGAAGGCCGCGCCGTACTCACCGAGACAGGCACCGCCGTGAAGGAAACCGATCACCGTGTGCTGCGGGCGATTGGCAAGAAAAGCGCCTTCGGGCAGCAGGTAGCACATACCTCCTGGCTGATGTATGAGTTCACGACCATGCAATCGCTGCTGAACATGGGTGCTGCCGTGCCCCAGGTGATCGCTGCTGGCGAAAATGCTATCCTTATGGACTACCTGGGCGACGAGAACATAGCCGCCCCCACGCTAAGCCAGATGCGGCTCGACCTCGAAGAAGCTGCCCCCCTGTTTGACGAGGTGATGCGCAACGTCGAGCTGATGCTGGCAAACGGGCTGATTCACGGCGACCTGTCGGCCTATAACATCCTCTACTGGGCAGGCGAGATCACGCTGATCGACTTCCCCCAGGTAACAATGGCCGAGCGCAACAGCAACGCCTACGACATCTTCGCCCGCGACGTGACTCGCATCTGCGAATACTTCGCCGCGCAAGGTCTGCACCGTGACCCGGAAGCGATCACCCGGCGGCTGTGGAAGCGCTACGTGGAACGCCCCTATCACGAGCAGATGGCCGATCTCTCCCGTCTGGAAGCCCAGGAAGAGGAATAGGGATTTTGCTGGAACCGCAGAGGCGTGGAGACTGTGAAGAAGGTAATCCTTAGCTCCCCGTCCTCTGCGTCCTGGCAGTAAAAAGGATTTTAACCATGAACACCCTCACCATCGCCCTGCTGCAAATGACCGCCTGTGGCAGCGACCAGCAGGCCAATCTGGAAAAAGGCGAACGCTTCTGCCGCGAGGCAAAGGCGATGGGGGCGGACATCGCCCTCTTCCCCGAAATGTGGAACATCGGCTATACGCCCTACTCCCCCAATGTAATGCTGGATGACTTCGACCCACGCGATCCCGATTATGATGCACTCCGGGTGGAATGGCAGGCGCAGGCGATTGATGCTGACAGCCCCTTCGTCTGGCACTTCCAGTCACTTGCCCGTGAGCTGGACATGGCAATCGCGCTGACGTACCTCGAACGCTGGCCGGGCGCACCTCGGAACACAATGGCGCTGATTGACCGTCACGGGCAGATCGTGCTGACTTACGCCAAAGTCCACACCTGCGATTTCAGCCTGGAAGCCGCCTGCACACCCGGCGAGGAGTTTCATGTCGCGATGCTGGATACGGCATTCGGTGAGGTTCAGATCGGCGCGATGATCTGCTATGACCGCGAATTCCCCGAAGCGGCACGAGTGCTGATGCTCAAGGGTGCGGAGATCATCCTCGTCCCGAATGCCTGCCCGCTGGAAATCAACCGCCTGTCGCAGTTCCGGGCGCGAGCGTATGAGAACATGGTTGGCCTGGCGATGACCAACTATGCCGCCCCGCAGGAAAACGGGCACTCGATTGCCTTTGACGGGATCGGCTTTGACAGCAATGGTTCGCGCGATATGCTGCTGGTGGAAGCAGGTGAAGGCGAAGGAATCCATCTGGCGCGGTTCGACCTCGACGCACTGCGCGACTACCGCCGCCGTGAAGCCTGGGGCAATTCCTTCCGCAAGCCGCGTACCTACCGGGCGCTGGTGGGTGAGGAAGTCTGTGCGCCATTCATCCGAGAAACAGCACGACGCTAATCTTCTCGTGATGTAACGATCCGGTTCAGGTTTCCACACGAAAAATTCGGGAACGTCAATTGCCGCATCAAGGGTTCTCCGCTAACATCGCTGGTTACTTAGATGGACACTTCTGAAAGGAAACCCTTTATGACGCTCTTTCCGCGTTCCAGCGGGGTGCTGCTGCATCCAACCTCGCTGCCGGGGCGCTATGGCATCGGCGACCTGGGAGAATATGCCTATCGTTTTGTCGATTATCTGGTGGCCGCCGGGCAGACTTACTGGCAGGTGCTCCCGCTTGGGCCGACCAGCTACGGCGACTCGCCCTATCAGTGCCTCTCTGCTTTCGCTGGCAATACCAACCTCATCAGTCTGGATAAAGTGCTCGGTGAAGGCTGGCTGCGCCACGAAGACCTGAACGACGTACCTGATTTCCCCGCTCACCTGGTTGATTATGGCCCGGTGATCGAGTATCACAACCGCCTGCTGGAAGCGGCCTATGAACGCTTCGAAGCCGATACCAGCGATGGCGACGAGAACCGCCGCGCCTTCAACACCTTTGGGGAGAAAAATGCCTACTGGCTGGACGACTGGGCGCTGTTCATCGCGCTCAAGGAAGAAAATGGCGGCAAACCCTGGACGGAATGGCCGGAAGCCGAAGCCCTGGGCGATGTGGAAGGCCTGGAAAAAGCGCGGCAAAGGCTGGCGCAGCGCATCAACAGCCATCGCTTCCGCCAGTGGATGTTCTTCAAGCAGTGGTACGAACTCAAGGGCTACGCCAACGACAAAGGCATCCGCCTGATCGGGGATATTCCGATCTTCGTCGCGCACGACAGCAGCGACGTCTGGGCGAACCGCCGCCTGTTCTCGCTGGATGAAAAAGGCCATCCGACCGTCGTAGCCGGTGTCCCGCCGGATTATTTCAGCGTGACCGGGCAGCGCTGGGGCAACCCGCTCTATCGCTGGGCCGTGATGGAGGAAGATGGCTATAGCTGGTGGATCAGCCGTTTTCGCGCCATTCTGGGACAGGTCGATCTGGTGCGCATCGATCACTTCCGGGGCTTTGAAGATTACTGGGAAATCCCGGCCAGCGAACCGACCGCCGTCAAAGGCCGCTGGGTGAAGGGACCGAACGTCCGATTTTTCGAGAAGCTGCGGGAGGCCCTGGGTGAACTGCCCATCATCGCGGAAGACCTGGGCGAGATCACCGAGGAAGTGATTATCCTGCGTGACACGCTCGGCCTGCCTGGGATGAAGATTCTGCAATTCGCCTGGGGCAGCGGCCCGACCAATCCTTTCCTGCCGCACAACTACACCCCCAACGCGGTTGTTTATACCGGGACGCACGACAACAATACATCGCTCGGCTGGTGGAACAGCGGCGAAGCGCCGGACTGGCAGAAGAAGTTCATGTCGGAATATCTCAACATGGGCATCGAAGACCCGGTGTATGTGCTGATGCGTGTGGGGATGAGTTCAGTCGCGCACACCTGCGTCATCCCGATGCAGGATATCCTCGGCTATGGCGAGGACACCCGCATGAACACCCCCGGCAAGGAAGGCGGCAACTGGGGCTGGCGCTTTACGGCGGATGCACTCAACCATCCCGGTAAGGATCGTCTCGCCTATCTGACTCGCCTGTACGGGCGCTGGCCGGGGCAGAATGAGCCGACCGTCGGCGATGCGGCGAAAAGCAGCCCGTCGTAGACAGCACTTACATGGAGCCTCGAAAGTTGCCACCGTGTAGGGGCGAAGCGTGCTTCGCCCCTACCAGAACCCAATAACACGATCAGGACGGGCGCACCAATTGTGCGCCCCTACTCTTGTTAAATCTTCTCCACAGGAAACTGAATCTCCGTCAGGTAGTCCGCTGGGTTTGGAGTCTGCCCCGGATCAACCAGATAGATTTCCCGTGCCGCGCCAATAATGCGGTAGCCATTGTCCGCAATCCACTGGCCGACCCCCACCCATGCCTCGGTAATCCCGGTGTATGGGCCTTTATAGAGCGTGCTGGCGACGGTGGGATAGCCCTCCAGTTCACGGCGCGTAATGCCCTCTTCGATCTGCGCTGGGAGCGTGGACGGGTTGACCAGCGCCGCACATTCGGTGTCGATGTTCTCCGAATAATACTGGTACGTCTCGCTGTAGACGTGATAGATCGCCAGAGCGGGACCGCTGGGCTGCACCCCGGTACGCTGGATAAAGCCATACACCCGGTCATACAGACTCGCCACATGCTGGCTGATGGTGTTTAAATCAGGGATGACCATCCGCATCGACAGGATCGCCTGCGGTTCGACCTTTTTCAGGACTACATCAATCGTAGACACTTTGCCCTCCATTTGCACCTGCTGGATATGCGCTTCAATCAGGGCTAACCGCCCCTGGCCTTCCTGGAGTTCCTGCTGCACCTCCGCCATCCGCAGGCGCAGCATCCCGACCACCTGCTCTGTACTGAGGTTTTCATCAAGCAGGCGCTTGATCTGCTCCAGCGACAGGCCGAGGTCCTTGAAGACCAGAATGCGGTTCAGCCGTTTCATCTGGTCAGCCGTGTAGTAGCGGTATCCGGTGAAAGGGTCGATCTCTGCCGGCTTAAGCAGACCGATTTCATCGTAGTACCGCAGGGTTTTCACCGGGACGCGGCTGAGAAAGGCGAAGACTCCGATTTTGAACATGGTGGTTCTCCAAGCGCTTGATAATGGGAGTCTACGCCTTCCAGCAACGGGAGAGTCAAGAGGGCAAAACGAACTTCTGTGCGAGGGACAAAAAGATGTGAACCACACAAGTAAAACTACAAAAAGAATTTGAACCACAGAGAACACAGAGAGCACGGAGATCAAGTTCAAAATCTTGGCGCTCTTGGCGATGTGTCGCACGGCGACTTGGCGGTGCAATTTCTCAAAATACTTTCGAGACCTTACAAAATGAGGACAGAACAGTTATTCCAGCTCAACAGGCTCATAGGACGACAGCGCAATACGGTTGCCTTCGCAGTCGAGGACGTTGATATAGCGCACACCGTCGCCCATATTCACGATTTCGCCATCGACCGTGCCGCCATAGGTGCGGATATGGTTCAGCGCGGTATCCAACGCCTGATGGGTGTCCACATGAAAGTTCACGACCGCGCCGCCGTCGGCTGGTTTATGCAGCGGGGATTTCACCAGAGACACGCCCGGGCTGCGGAGGCTTTTTTCCGACGGCAGCAGCACGGCGATCTGCTGGGGCGGCTCATCATAAATCGGCGTGTCCGTCAGGCCGAAGACCGCGCGGTAAAAGACCAGGGCGCGGTCGAGATTGCTGACAGGGATTTCAATCCACGAAGGGTAGAGCGAGGGCATGGAAGGACCTTTCTTCAAGACGAGATTGAACCAATAAGAGGCAGAGGACACCGAAAATTTTATCAGATCACCTCATTGTGAAGATCTATGACCACGCATAAGCGTTATGGAGGACAAATTGAAATATTTTCTATAATAAGTTCTTGGATATCTTATCTTTTGACGTTACACTAACGTTGAACAAGCATTTCCAGCATTATGACGAAGGCTACAGACTGTGGATATTGCGATTTTCCTTGCACAAGCGACGCCGAATTCAGGCGGCTCGACGATCCTTTCCATCTTCTATTCCATCCTTTCCATTGCTTATGTCGTGGGTGCAGTGCGTACCTTCTCCCGGTGGTTGAAGAAAAAGCCGTTTGATCTTGCTGATAAAGTCATTATCGCCTTCTCCATTCCAATTGTGATCGTGATCGTGATCTTTATGGTCATGGTGCAGGCACAGGGCAGCAGCAAAAACAGATCGACAGCTTCCAAACCTATACAGGTCAAAAAACCGCAGTCTGTACCGATTAATACCGCGACAAAGGTGGTCACGCCGCAACCTCAGCAGAAGATCGTAACAACCTCGCAACCGTCCTTGCGTACCTGCCCACAGTGTTCGGGGCAGGGAAAAGTATCCCGAAAACAGTCAGTGCCTTGCACTCATTGCAATGGCAAAGGGGGAACGGACAAGAACATCTCAGGGTGGGATCATCAACATAATACTCAAGTCAGTTATAACGAATTTATCAAATGCCGTTACTGCGGCGGTACGGGTAGTGAAACCAGGATGACTCAGGTCAACTGCTCTAAATGCAACGGACTCGGCAAAATTCGATAAGGCAAATATCCTTTCATTTCCCAGCGTTGACTTGCAGCAGATACCCTAGTCGAAGCGCTGCCCGCTCCACCAGTTCGTCGGCGCGGGCAATCGCTTCATCGAGCGTCATCGGCTTGACCACCGTCGGCAGCACCGCCGTGATTCCGGCCTCATGCAGCAAGTCGTCGTCCGTGTTCAGGCCACCCACAATTGCCACTGTCGGCACTCCGTATTCCCGTGCCAGCCGCGCCACACCAATCGGCCCCTTGCCGTAGATCGTCTGCGAGTCCATCTGCCCCTCGCCCGTTACGACCAGATCCGCCGTCGCCAGTTGTTCCCGAAAGTGGTTGTGCTTCAGCAGCAGTTCAATCCCCGACTGAATCTTCCCGCCCAGAAAAGCCATTAACCCGGCGGCAAACGCGCCCGCTGCTCCGCCGCCCGGCGTGGTCATCACATCGATTCCAAGCTGCTCCTTCACCAGCGTGAAGAAGTGTCGCAGATTGGCTTCCAGTACCGCGACATCGTGTGCAGAAGCCCCTTTCTGCGGGCCGAAAACGGCTGCCGCGCCTTCTTCGCCAAGTGCCGGATTCTCTACATCAGTCGCCACGATGATTTCGCATTCATGCCAGCGTGGATCAAGAGCGCTTACGTCAATCTGTCGGATGCGGAGCAAATCTCCACCGCCAATTCCTGCCGGGAGCGGCTGCCCGGTATCGTCCAGATAACGCACACCAAGCGCCTGCAAGCAACCCGCGCCCCCATCGACCGTCGCGCTGCCACCCATCCCGACGATAAAGCGGCTTGCGCCATGTTCGAGCCCAGCCTGCATCAGTTGGCCGGTGCCAAATGTGCTTGCCTTCAGCGGATCAAGTGAATCGCGGGGGATCAGTTCCAGCCCAGAGGCCAGTGCCATTTCGATGACAGCGGTCGAACCATTGGCGATCAGTCCAAGCTGCGATGGAACTTTTTTTCCAATTGGATTGTCTACTATAATATGAATACGCTGACTACGAAGCTCTTTATTGTTGACAGACTCAGCCGCAAGGAAGGCATCAAGTGTTCCATTTCCCCCGTCCGCGATGGGCAGCAGCAGATACGTCGCTTCCAGTCCCGACCGCTGCAACCCTCGCTGCATCGCCGCTGCCGCAGTCTGCGCTGACAAACTGTGCTTGTATGCGCCTGGAGCGATTAGAATTCGCATAAGTCCTCAATTTTCCCACAATTCATTGGGATAAAAGTAATATTTTCATGAAGTGTAAATTAACTTATATTTATTTTATGTGTTATGATGGCAGTGAAAGCTTTAATCGTCATCGTAAGTTTTTTACCACTGCACAAACAACCATTCTTGCTGATGTCACACCGGATTTAAAGGACAAAGGAATAACAATGTCAAACGAAGTCTGGGCGCTTGTCGTGGAGGACGACGCCCACAACCTGATCGCGATCACCTCGCTGCTCAAGGAACTCGATATTCGCTACAAACGCAACACAACGGGGGCTAAAGTTGCCGAGCAAATCGACAGTATGCACCCCCGCCCGGCGTTTGTGCTGCTGGATATGGACCTTCCTGAAGGGGATGCGATCTCAATTGCGCAGGAGATACGCCGCAATCCCTACACGGCGCATATCCCGGTCGTGGCAATTTCAGAACAATTCACCAATCGTTTCCGTCAGCGTCATCGCGACCTGGGCTTTACTGCATTCCTGCTTAAGCCCCTGCCGCGCAACGACTTCAAGGAAATTGTTGCCAATCTGATCGGCACGGATCCGACTAGTCAGGAACCAAAGCATCAGTAACCGCTCTACCCTTCCGCCCAGACCACCGAGCCGATGCTGCCTTCGGAAAGCGCGGTGATCTGGCGGGACTCGCCGCTGGACAGATCGACTACAAAAATCTGTTCCTGCGCTGGGTTGGCTGGATCAAGCCCAATATAGGCCATCTGCTGCGCATCGGGACTGAAGATGGCGCGGGCAAATGTTTGCTGCCCGGTGACGAGGGTCAGAATACGCTGCTGTTCACTGTCATAAAAATTGACAACAGCGTCTTCTGAGATCAGCAGATAACGCCCGTCGCCGCTCCATTCCACCCGATGTATCAGGGCACCGGGCAGTGATCGTTCGGCTAACAGTTCCGAAGGATTACTGACATCCAGTTCGACCACCCGCCCGCCGCTGGCGCCAGTCTCAAAGTCGAGATCCGCCCTCAGTATGGTCAGCATTGTCGGCTGACCAGGACGAAAGCGCAGATTGAAGTCACTGCCCAAGCCGCTTACTTCTGTCAGCGCTGGCGAGCGCTGTCCGGTGGCAACGTCCACACTATAGACCACGCCATCACTGAAAAAGAGACGAGTCCCATCTGGCGACCAGACCACTTCCCGCGCCAGTGTACTGTCCAGACTCAACACTTCCCGCTGATTATTCCCGGTTGGGCAGGTATTGCTGCCTGCGATGACAGCGGTGAAAAGATCGACGGGCGAATCCGGTGACTGCCCCGCGAACCATGCCAGCCGTTGACTGTCTGCACTCCACGCCGCCCCACGTACTTCTGCAAAACCCAGGCAGGACACCTGCTGGCGATAGGTGCCGTCGAGACTGCTGACGTAGACCTCGCGGGCGCTTCCATTGCCCGGCGCGACATAGGCCAGCAGCAGACCGTCGGGAGACAGGCTCAAATCCGTGATCGGCTGTCCGACGCCGAAGGTGACGATCAAACGACTGTCGCGCGTCGCCACATCGACCGCCGCAATCGAATCGCCTGCATAGATGTAGTAAATCGTCCCCAGGCTGGGCACTGCGGTGGCGGTAGGTAGCGGGGCAGGAGTTGCGGTCGGCCCGATGGTACTGGTAGGCACGGGCGTCCAGCTTGGGGGGAGGGTGATTATCCCACGCACTATCGCGGTGGATGTGGCATCGGGTGTTGCTTCCGCAGTACCGACTGTCTCCACGCTGACGCGCGTCGGCACAGCAGGCGCGGCACCGCTACCGTCGCAGCCGACCAGCACAAGCAGCAGCACGAACACCCCTGCGGTTCGTTTTAAGCATCCAGCCACAAGCGAAAGCCCCGCGATCTGTGTTAAACTCGGCGTCATCGAAACCATTATAAAGCGCAAGCGGGCGAGAAGGCGACCTGTGACATAAAGGGGGCAGCGCAAACACCATGTATTCGCTGGGCATCACTGTCCATATCAAACCGGAGCATGTGGCGGAATTTATCGAATTCACGCGGGAAATCGTCGTGCAGAGCCGTCTGGAGCCGGGCTGCCTGTGGTTCGATCTGCTGCGCTCGGAGCATGACCCTTCCATCTTCACCTCATATGAAGCTTACCGCAGCGAGGCGGATTATCAAGAGCATCTGCGCCAGCCCTATATTCGCGCCTGGCTGGAACGAGCGCGTCCGTTGATGGCTGCTGGCGGCGTAATCTATCCCAGCCATACCAATCTGTACCCGAACAATCCCGAACGGTAAAAAGGATAGAAGTTACGCAGTTGCCCTCACCCCCCCACGCGAACTTGTTCGCGCCCCCTCTCCCGACCGCTTCGGTCGCTGCGCTTAGGGAGAGGGGGAGAAAAAACGGGAAGCGTGTAAGTCCCTCTCCCGGAGGGTGAGCGCCTCTTGCAGAGGGATTTAAGGGTTGTCCGGTATTAAATGATGAGCGTTTCAAGGGCGCCATCTTCACGTCCGAGGATGCGATTGATTAGGATACCGATATTGTAAGCGGCTGAAATCGCAGCCAGGCGAGTGATC
>JANRLJ010000061.1:0-49908 GCA_033762735.1 bacterium
GTAGATCGACTGAGGAATAATCAGCAGCAGCATTAAGCGCTGCTTCAGCTAAAAGCGTATTATCACGAACTGAGGCTGTTGCACTAATTACGTAGGCGATACGTAGCGGGCGTTCAAAGACTGCTGGATGAGATATCCAAGTTAGTTCACCAGAATGACCCGGTCTTTCGCTTCTTGTGTTAGGTGCTGTGAGACTTTGCGTAGTAGATTGAATGTAAGTTGGTGTCTGAGAGACAAGTTCAACAATCGGGGGCAACATAGTAGGTTGTTCGATTTGAGTCGTTGGTGTTAGAGGTACGGCTTGAAATGTTACCTCGCTCGTCACTTCTACAACTGGCGTAACTTCCGGGGTTGCTTCCTGGGCGAAAAGCTGTGCCGACAGTGTAACCAAACCGATCAGCGCCAATACGCCAACCGCCAGCAAGAGGGTACGGTTTTTTTGCATCACAGAAGAACCTCTTACTCATCAACAGAAGTGAAATCAATTTCGATTTCAATTAGCAATTTACCAAAAAAAATCCTCCCTGTCTACAAACTTTGGCAAAAATCGTTATTTCTTAACTTACTTAAATTAGCAGTAAAGTAGTTTATAACAACACATTTAGGTAAGCAGTGTTGACATAGAGGCAAATAAAAAATGGACAGGCGTTTGACCTGTCCACATAGCCATATTGCAAGGAGTATTAAGCCTGAACAATTACAACTGAATGTAGCTGTTTTCCGCGAGGATGAACTTGTGCACGGCGGGGACTTTATTGCGGGCGGCCTCGACGGTGGTTGAATCGGCCAGCAGGCTGCTGTCCATACGGCCCGGCAGGTTGATGAGCTGGCAGTCCTTCATGATGATGCTGGCTTCCACTTCGCTGTTGCGAACGGTCACGTTGTCGCCGATGGACGTATACGGCCCGATATAGCTGTTCTCGATGGTCACGTTGTCGCCGATGATGACCGGGCCGCGAATCACGCTGTCGATCACTTTGGTGCCAGCACCCAGGATGACACGGCTGGAAATGTCGCTTTTGCCCATGATGTTCTGGCCGTCCGGCGCGGGCGTGTAGGGCAGATCGCCCAGCACAAGCTGATTAGCGTTGATGATGGCGTCCGGCTTCCCGGCATCAATCCACCAGCCCGGCAGCACATAAGGCGTAACCTTATGGTTCTGGCTGATGACCCAGGCAATCGCGTCCGTGATTTCCAGTTCGTTACGCGCCGAGGGCTTGATGTTGGCAATCGCGTCCCAGATCGACTTGCGGAACAGGTACACGCCGCAGATGGCGAGGTTGGACGGGGGGTTCTTGGGCTTTTCGATCACGCGCAGCACACGTCCGTTGCTGATTTCAGCAATGCCGAAGCGCGTCGGGTCGGGGATGCCCTTGAGCGCAATCGCCAGTTCTGCGTCGGAGTCGGCAAAGCCTTCGATCAGATCGGTCATCTTGTCCTGGAAGATGTTGTCGCCCAGAAACATCGCAAAGGGTTCATCACCCACGAAGTCACGGCACAGGCTGACCGCGTGTGCCAGCCCCTTCTGCTCGGCCTGGACGGTGTAGGTCAGGTTCACGCCCAGTTTAGAGCCATCGCCCAGTTGGCTCACAATGGGCGAACTTAAATCATGTACGACAATGGTAATATCGGTAACTTTCGCGCCCTTCAGAATGTCGATGGCATAACCGATCAGGGATTTGTTGGCGACGGGGACGAGCGGCTTGGGCATGGTCAGCGTGACCGGGCGAAGACGTGTGCCCTGCCCGGCGGCCAGGATGACTGCTTTCATGCGTTGATCTCCAGGTTTTGTGAATTTCTTTGCGAAAACACTCTACGCGCATAGTACTGGAACTTCACACTTGAATCAAACGAATTTTTTGTGAAGTTGATCCCATATGCTTACCGACGCCCTTTATACACCCCGTGACTCAAAAAGGCGCAGGAAAGTGCGCCTTTTTAAAAAGTATTGCAGGGTTGTTACAACCCGTCACGAATTCGCGTTCACCGAGAACTGTCCCCGTGTCTCAAACATGCGCGTCAGCCGCTTGCGACGATGGGTGGGGATCAGCGGTTGATGAGCGTAGTCCCATACTTCGCTGGCGATATCCCACACAGCGTTGGGGCGACCCAGGCGGCGAGCATTCTCCGCACGGCGGCGCAGCCCGGCCTCGCCTTCCTTCAACCACTGCTCGACGGTGGAAGCGACCACGTCAGGATCAGGCGCGTACACCCCTGCATTGTTTTCCACAACATAATCGACGTTGCCCGTTTCCTGCCCCGGAATCGCGTCGCTCAGGATCATCGGCAGCCCGGCGATACACGCCTCGCTGATAGTGGCTGGCCCGGCCTTCGTCACCAGAATATCAGCAGCGGCCATCATGCGCGGCATCTCCCGCGTGAAGCCGTAAATCTGCGTCGGCTGGTGCCACTCCCCTGCTTCCAGCTTTTCCTTGAGGACTTTGTTCCGTCCTGCAACCACAATTAACTGGCAGTCGAGGCGCTTCTCATTAATGGCGCGGGTTGTCTCGTACAGCGGCCCCATCCCGTCGCCGCCCGCCACCATCAGAATGGCGGGCTTGTCCAGCCGCCAGCCGAGCGTACGCTTGGCCTCGGCCTTGTCCATCATCGCATCACCAAAACGCGGATGCACCGGCAGCCCGGTCACACTCAGTTGTTCTGGCTTCATGCCCAGTTCAATCCCCGTGTCATAGGCCACCTGCGTGGGGACGAGGCAGCGCTCGGCATGTTTGTCATACCAGAAGGCGTGGGTGGAAACGAGATCAGTCACGACCGTAATAAAGGGCGGACGATGGTCAAGCGCGAGGAAGGCGCGCATGGACGGACGATTGACGACGGAATGGACACACACGACCACATCCGCCGGGTTGGAGCGTGCCATCTTGCGCAGGCGGTGGCCGCTGGTCAGGTACATCCCGCTGGAAAGCACACGCGCACGGCGTTTGGTGTTGGTCAGGTTATAACCCACACCCCAGGACGTTTTGCTGTGGTTCACCCACCAGGGGTAAAACTCCGGCATATAGTTCAGCGGGAACAAGGCCTGCTTGAAAACATCGACCATCGAGGCCTGAATCGCATCCTGGCCGTACTGCTGGTAAAGCGCGTCGCGGATCGCCTCCGCCGCCGCCCGATGGCCGCCCCCGGTGTCTGAAAAGAGAAATAGGACTCGCTTGGTCACTGACTCATCCCTCGTTGGCTCGTGTTTGGTCTGGTGATAGTCCCGGCAGTCTTTCGCCTGATGACAGCACCTGTTTGACTCGTTTGTTGAACACACTGCGCACCAGCATCACCTGCCGACCGCAGCCCTCGCAGCGCAGGCCGATATCCGCGCCTGTTCGCGTAATCACCCATACGTCGCTGCCGCAGGGGTGCTTTTTTCGCATCTGGACTCGCTTGCCAGTTTCAATCATGGCGTTTTATCTTACCGTGAATCTTTACCATGTGAACACACATCTTGTTGCTCGGACTGTTAAATTTCTCATAAGCACTTAACGTTGTAAAGCCACTCCCCCATACTGGCGTGTAATCGCGTATGCTATACTTTTCTATCATCCTGTACGTAAAAACAACTTGGGGAGCTTCCCGTTGCTACTCTACTGGAATCAGATTTTGCAGGAACCTGCGATTGCGGTCGGGATCCTGCTAGCGGTGCTGATCGGCATGACCGTACACGAATTCGCGCATAACTACGTCGCGCACCTGGCGGGCGATCCTGTCCCTGCCCGTGAAGGCCGCCTGACGCTTGACCCCTCCGTCCACATCTACTGGCCGGGCTTTATCATGTTCGTGCTGATCGGCTTCGGCATCCTCGGTACTGCGCCGATTTCGGCTCACCGGATGCGCAACCCGCGCTGGGGTTATCTGGCAGCGGTCGCGGCAGGGCCGTTCTCGAACCTGCTGGTGGCTATTGTATTTGCCATCCTCTATCGCATTCTGGGCAACTTCACGCTTCCACCCCAGATTATGCTGGTTCTGTTCTTTATCGTCGTGTTTAACCTGCTGCTGTTCATCTTTAACCTGCTGCCCTTTTTCCCGATTGACGGGTGGCATATCGTGCTGGCACTGCTGCCCCCCGATCTGGCGCATACCTGGCAGCGCAACGCCATGACCACCCAGTACATCCTGTTGGGTCTGATTCTGCTGAGCTTTCTCGGTGGGCGTTTTAACCTCCTGAGCCTGATTATCGGTCCCCCGCTCGATTTCCTGCGGCAGATTTTGCTGGGCTTCTGACGTGACCGCCGCTTCGCGTGTGCGCCAGGGTGTGCGCGCCCTGCTGGCTTTTGCCCAGGAGGTCGATTTCGCCCTGGCAGCACGTTATCTCTCCCCGGCGCAGCTTGCCCTGTTCCGGCAGATGCACCGCGTCGACCAGCTCCACAGCCTGAACGTACTGCGCGATGTGCTGACCGCTGCTCCCCCCGCTGACACTATTGCAGATCTGGCGGTCGCCGCGCTGCTGCACGACGTGGGCAAGTCCCGTTATCCGCTGATGGTGTGGCAGAAGACATTTTCCGTTCTGCTGCGCGGCTTTCTGCCAGCGGTCTATCGACGCTGGAGCAGGCAGGGCAACCCCCACAATCCTTTTCAGCGCGGCTGCCTCGTGGCTGAACAGCATCCCACGTGGAGCGCGGCGATGGCGGCTGAAGCGGGCACCTCAGAGCGAGCGCTGTGGCTGATCGAGAATCATGCTGCGAAAGACATCGCCCCTGCACATCCCTATTCAAATCTTCTCAAACGCCTGCAACAAGCGGACGATGCGAATTAGAATAGACGCAGACAGTTTTTAGTCGTTCGTTTTTTGTAGAAGCGTTGTGCTGTGAAGCGTTTTCCTGCAAAAAGCGCAATCTGACTGACAAAAAGGACGTTTATGGCCGAGGTATCCGTCACAATTCTGGGACTGGGGCGCGTGGGCACATCGATGGGATTAGCCCTCAAGCGCCACAATCAAACAGGTTCAACCCACACCTTTAAAGTCACAGGCTATGACAGTGGCCCGGTGCGGGCGAAAAGCGCCCAGGCGCTCAAAGCGGTTGATGACATCAGCAACCAGCCGGAAAATGCGGCGCGTGGGCGCGATATTGTCGTGATCGCCACACCTTTCGGCGAGACGAAGAACATTTATGACTACATCACATCAAGCCTGCGACCGGGCGCGGTGGTACTGGATGCCACCATTCACAACCAGAGTGCGCTGGCCTGGGGCAAGAAGTATCTGCCAGCCGGGGCACATCAGGTCTGCATCCGTCCGATGGTCAATCCCAAGTACCTGTTTGAAGGGGTTGATGAAACCGAGCGTGCCAGCGCCGATTTCTTCGACAATGGCACAATGCTGCTGATGCCCGCCGTCAACTGTTCGGGGGAAGCGGTTGAACTGGCAGCGGATTTTGGCCGAATTCTGGGTGCGCGTCCCCATTATCTCGACCCCGCCGAGCATGACGGCCTCGCCGCCGCGATGGAAACGCTGCCCGCCCTGCTGGGCACGGCCTATTTCTATCAGGCCATCAAAAATCCCGGCTGGGTGGATGCGCAGCGCGTCACCAATCCCGCTTTTGGGATGCTCACGCATCACCTGTTTGATACGCATCCCGACGACCTGCGCGACGTGCTGCTCACCATGAGCGGGGATGTGGTGCGGTCGCTGGATGAAACGATTACCGCCCTGCGCAGCCTGCGCAATGTGCTGGCACAAAAGGATCAGGCAGCGCTGGAAGCCGTGCTGGAAGAAGCCTCGAAGGAATACGAGGGCTGGATCAACCGCCGCACCAACAACCGCTGGCAGGATGATGACAAGCTGGACGCGAAAGCGCCCGGTTTCGGCGAGGTCGTCGGTGGCATGTTCGGCGGTTTCCTCACCCGCCGTAAAAAGGACGACGAAAAGTAGTCGGATAACGTGTCGATAACGATTACGATTTTGCTGTAACGTTTTACAGTTCGTTTACACGCTGGTCATACTTTTACCAATCTCTGCGCCTACATTGAAGCAACAGGCATCGCACGTTACAGCAGGTGCCCTGAATTCAGACGAAGTCAGGAGACAGAGAGAGTATGGTGATGAATCGGAAATCCATCGGCATGATTAGCGCAGCAGTCATGGTGATGATCGCAGCGCTGGCGGCGGTCGGGTTGGTGGCGGCGCAGGAGGCAACGCCCTCCGCAGAATCAAATGGCGGCGCGTTTCTCGGTGTCGTGATTGGTGAAACGGAAGATGGCGTGATCGTCAATGAAGTCACGCCCGACGGCCCGGCAGCGCAGGCAGGCATCCAGCGGCAAGACATTATCCTCAGCTTTAACGGCGAACCCGTCACGGCGGAAACACTGGTTGCGGCGATTGAGGCTTCAGCGCCCGGTGATATTGTCACGGTTGAAGTCCAGCGTGGCGAGGAAACCGTTTCGCTGGAAGTGACCCTCGGCCAACGCCCCGCAGACCTGAGCGCTCCAGGACGTGAATTCGACTTCTCGCTGCAATTGGGCGACGCCGAAATCCAGTACCTGCCAGAAGAAGGCGTACTGGTCGTGCGGACGCTCGGCGAAGACAGCGCCCTGGCCGAGGCCGGACTCCAGGAAGGCGACCGCATCACCGCCATCAACGGCGAACCCATCGGGCGGGGTGTGTTCCGCATGGTCATCCCCGAAGCTCGCGAAAATGGTACGGTAACGCTCACCGTTGACCGCAACGGCGAAACGCTCGACCTCGACGTTCCGCTGGAAGCGGGGCTGGGGCTGTTTATGCAGGGTGTTCCGGGGATGCGCGGGATGAACCCCGGCGATATGATCCCGATGCCAGGTATGCCGGACTTTGAATTTGACGGACGCAGCTTTGGATTTGACTTCGCGGGCAGCGGTCGGCTCGGCGTGGCCTTCGTCACGCTGGATGAGCAAAGTGCTGCCGAGAACAACGTCGAAGTCACAGAAGGTGCACTTGTGACCCAGGTCGAGGCAGGCTCCCCGGCGGAAGCAGCAGGCCTGCAGGTGAACGACATCATCACCGCTGTGAATGGCGAGGTGGTCGATGCCGAACGCACCCTGGCCGACCGCATCCGCATGTACGAGCCGGACGATGTGGTGACGCTGGATGTGCTGCGCGGCGGCGAGTCGCTCCAGATCGAGGTGACGCTGGGGCAGCCCGAAATGCAGGCCTTCGGCTTCGGGCCAGGGATGCGCGGTGACTTTGGTCGTCCGGGACGAGGCAATCAGGATGGTCGCCCCTTCGGCAACGGTCAGGGCATGCCCCCGTTGCCGCAGCCGCCAACCCCGCCACAGCCAGGCACAGGCACTCTCTAAATCTCAGAACCGTTTCTACGCCAGAGGCGCACTCATCTGCGCCTCTTTGCGTTTATACAGCATGATTGAACCGCCAGGACGCAAAGAGTGCCAAGCATTTGCGTCTTATTTTTCCACGCTTCCATATCTTTGCGAATCTTTGCATCTTTGCGCCTCTGCGTCGCTTTTTTGTTTTCCACATGTTGCGTCGCCTGTTTTCTTTCATCGCTCGTCCTCGTTAAAATACAGCACTGAATTGTCCAGTATTGAACAAATTCTCATCTTCTGACGTAAACGGTGCTATATGGATTTTCTGCGCAGAGTCCTATAATCGAAAAAGCGACAACCACAAAGGAGAAAACCCCTTGCAAGCCCAGGCCGTGAATCCACCTCCAGGCCGCCGTCGGGGTGAACGATCAGCAGCCCCCAGCAGTCTACCCAGAGCCATCCGTTATCTGCGCAACCAGCGCCGTGCGGTGATCTTCGCCTATGGCGCACTCGTGCTGGCGACGCTGGCGCAGCTTGCCGTCCCCCAGATCGTCCAGCGTATGATCGACACCATCGCCCGTGCCAGCACCGTCACGCGCAGCGAGGGCGAAAATCTGTTGATCGGCGCGGTCGCCCTTATCATCGTCTTTGCGCTGATACGCGGGTTGTTCTCGTTTGTGCAGAGCTTCATGGCAGAAACCACTTCGCATGGGGTCGCCTTTGACCTGCGCAACGAGATTTTCGCCAAAATCCAGCGGCTCAGCTTCAGCTATTACGACCAGCACCAGACCGGGCAGTTGATGATCCGCGCTACCGATGACGTGGAGCGCGTGCGCATTTTCGTGGCGCAGGGGCTTGTGCTGATGGCGCAGGCCTTTCTGCTGCTGGTGTCTACCCTGTTCATCCTGTTCCTGACCAACTGGCGGCTGACGCTGGCGATTATCCCGGTTCTGCCCGTGACTATCGTCTTTTTCATGTATTTCGGGCGCATCAGCCAGCCGCTTTTTATGGAACTGCAAAAGCGCCTGTCCGCGCTGAACACCGTTTTGCAGGAGAACGTGGCCGGGATTAAGGTGGTCAAGGCCTTCACCCGTGAACGGCACGAGCAGCAGCGCTTTGGCAAAGCCGCCGATCATCTGTATGAGCAGGGCTTGAAGGTCGGGCGCACGTTCTCCATCCTGTTTCCCGTGATCTTCTCCATCGGGCAGATCGGGCAGGCGATTGTGCTGTATGTCGGCGGACGGCAGGCCATCGGCGGGTCGCTGACTACGGGCGAGTATCAGGAGTTCAGCCTGTACCTGGCCTATATGATTCTGCCCGTCGCCAACCTCGGCTTTATCATCACGCTCATGGCCCAGGCGGCCACGTCTTCCCAGCGCATCTTTGAAATTCTGGATGCGGAAAGCGACGTGAAGGACAAGCCCAACGCGCTCACCCTGCCGCCGATTGAAGGCCGCGTGGAGTTCAGAAACGTCACCTTCCGTTACACCCCCTCCGGGGAGCCAGTCCTCAAGAACGTCAGCTTTACGGCGCAGCCCGGCCAGACGATTGCGCTGCTGGGCGCGACAGGCAGCGGCAAGACGACCATCATTAACCTGCTGCCGCGCTTCTATGATGTAAGCGACGGTACGGTGCTGATCGACGGGCAGGACGTGCGCGATGTGACCATCGACAGTCTGCGCTCGCAGATCGGCATTGTCTTGCAGGAGACGAATCTGTTCAGCGGCAGCATCCGCGATAACATCGCCTTTGGTCGTCCTGACGCGACAATGGACGATGTCATCGCCGCCGCTCAGGCCGCCGCTGCCCACGACTTCATCATGGACTTCCCCGATGGCTATGAAACCGCCGTCGGCGAACGCGGCGTGACGCTTTCCGGCGGGCAGAAGCAGCGTATCGCCATCGCGCGGGCGCTCATTCTCAACCCGAAGCTGCTGATTCTGGATGACTCCACCAGCAGTGTTGACCTGATGACGGAGTATCGCATTCAGCAGGCGCTCGACAACCTGATGCAAGGGCGCACCAGTTTCGTGATCGCACAGCGCATCTCCACCGTGCTGAACGCCGATCAAATTCTGGTGCTGGAAAAGGGGCAGATTGTTGCATCCGGCACCCACGAAGAACTGATGGAAGACAGCCCCCTCTACGCCGAAATCTATAATTCGCAGTTGGTGGGCGACGCGGACGCCAGCGCCGATGCTGATGGAAATGAAAACGCCGCTTCGACCGAACAGGCATTTACGGAGGCAGAGAGACCAGCATGATGATGGGTGGCGGCGATGCGCGCCGCTTCTTTGGGGGGGATACCTCAAAACCGAAAAAGGTCAGCGCCACCCTGCGGCGCTTCGGCGAATACTTCGCAAAGTACTGGGCGCGGGTGCTGCTGGTGCTGATCCTGGTGCTTGCCAGCGTCTATACCCAGGTCATCAGCCCGGAACTGGTCGGGCAGGCGGTGGACTGCTACTTCATCCCCACGCCCAACTGCTGGTACGACCAGCTTCCCGCCGGGGCAAGCACAGCAGCACGGATTCAGGGTTTAACGGGACTGGTTGCGCTGCTGCTGGGCTTGTATATCTTGGGCGGCGTTCTGGACGGCGCGTCCTTCTACATGATGCGCCTGACGGGTGAGAACGTGCTGCGGGCTATCCGTACCGACCTGTTTCGCAAAATTCACCAGCTTTCACTCGGTTATTACGCCCGCAGCGAAGCCGGGAACGTCATGAGCCGCCTGACCAGCGATACCGACACCATTCAGCAGGTATTCAGCTTCGCGCTGATTCGCGTGGTCAGCGGGGTGATTTTGATCGTCTCGGTCATGGCGCAAATGCTGCGGGCGAACGTTGGCTACGCGCTGATCAGCCTGACGATTGTGCCATTGATGATTTTCGCCACCAGCTACTTTTCCAGCCAGGCACGCCGCGCCTTCCGCCGCACGCGCAAGGAGATGGGCAGCGTCAACGCCGACTTGCAGGAGAAGATTGCGGGTGCGCGTGAGGTGCAGGCCTTCAACAATGAGGAAGAGAGCATCCGTCAGTTCCGCCAGACTAACGCCGCCAATCGTGACGCGAACGTGAAGGCGGCGGCGTATACCAGCGCCCTCGCTCCCTCGCTGGAAGCACTTGGCTATGTGGCGATTGCTATCGTCGTTCTCTACGGCGGCCTTTCCGTTCTGCGCGGCGCACCGCTGCTGGGTGGCGCGGCCATCTCGCTGGGGACGATCATCGCCTTCATCCAGTACGTGCTGAACTTCAACCGTCCGATTCAGCAGATCAGCATCCTCTGGACAAACGTGCAGTCTGCGGTAGCGGGTGGCGAACGCATTTTTGAGCTGATCGACACCCCTGTTGAGATCGAAGACCGCCCCGGCGCGAAACCCATGCCGCAGATTCAGGGCAAGGTCGAATTTGTCGATGTGCGGGCGGAGTATAAAGCGGGTGAGCCTGTCCTGAAGGGCGTGAACTTCACCGCCGAGCCAGGGCAGACGGTCGCCATTGTTGGCCCCACAGGGGCAGGCAAGACCACCATCATCAACCTGATTCCGCGCTTTTATGACGTGACCGGCGGCGCGGTGAAGATCGACGGCCATGATGTGCGCGAGGTCACGCTCGACAGCCTCCGCTCGCAGATCGGGCTGGTCCTGCAGGACAGCTTCCTGTTCTCCACCACGGTGATGGACAACATCCGCTATGGACGGCTGGATGCGACGGACGAGGACGTGATTGCCGCCGCCAAGATGGTCGGCGCGGACAGCTTCATCGAACGGCTGGCAGAGGGTTATCAGACCGTACTCGGTGAACGCGGCGCAGGGTTGAGCCAGGGACAGCGCCAGTTGATTGCCATTGCCCGCGCCGCCCTGATGCAGCCCCGTATCCTGATTCTGGACGAGGCGACTTCCAGTGTGGATACCCGCACCGAGCGCATCATCCAGACCGCCTTTGAGAAAATGCTCAGCGGGCGCACCAGCTTTGTCATCGCCCACCGCCTCAGCACGATTCGCAATGCTGATGTGGTGCTGATGCTCAAAGCGGGCGAGATCATCGAGCGTGGGACGCACAACGAACTGCTGGCGAGGCAGGGCGAGTACTATCAGCTCTATATGTCCCAGTTCCGCCGCGAGGCCGAACAGGAAAGCGAACCCGCCGAGCCAGTCGCCGGGGATTAGGGTACAAACCTGCCATAGACCCGTTATCTCGGAAAAAGATCACCGATGTTTCGTGGTAGGCACGGAATGCCGTGTACCTACGCAAAAGCATTATTATCAACCACGAAGGCACAAAGAGCACAAAGATTTCTGCCATATTCTTTGTGTCCTTCGTGTCTTTGTGGTTCAGAAACGTTCTTTATGGTTTATTTCTCTTTGATACAACCCCTTGTTTAATGCCTACAAAAACTTGAATTCAACGAACATTCGTGCTATCTTTACATCACCTGACTGGTCTGCTGAAAGATAGCACGTTGTCTGCTCCCACCCTTCGGACAATTACGCCGACAATTGCTCGGCGGTTGGCAATCACCAAACAGCACCTTGCCGATGCTTCCCCCGCAACGATGGCGCAGGTCGCACGTGATTTGGGCTGCTTGCAGCTTGACCCCATCAACGCCGTCTCCCACAGCCATTCTCTGGTGATGTTCAGCCGAATCGGCCCCTATCCCCGCGCGGAACTGGACAGCCTGATTTATGACCAGCGCGTGCTGTTTGAATACTGGGCGCACGAAGCCTCCTTTGTGCTGACGGAGGATTACCCGATTCATGCCGTGCGGATGCGTCACTACCCCACGCATACCCAATGGCGCGGACAGGTAGAAGCATGGCTGGCTGATGCTGAAATTCAGCGCTTGCGGGCGGAAATCCTGGAACGACTGCGCACCGAAGGGCCGCTGCCCTCGCGGGTGTTCGAGCAGCGCAGCGACAACCATGTCGGTTCGTCTGGCTGGACTTCGGGGACGGACGTAAACAAGCTGCTGGATTATCTGTGGCAGCGCGGGGAAATCATGGTGGCGAAGCGTGTCAATAATCAGCGCTGGTGGGATGTTGCCGAGCGCTGCCTGCCGGAATGGACACCGCGCCATGAATTAGCGCCAGTTGAAGCGGGTGCGGTTGCCGCGCAAAAGGCCATTCAGGCGCTCGGTGTCACCAGAGCGCGCCAGATCAGTCTGCACTATACGCGCCGTCGCTACCCGGAACTGGAGACAACGCTGAAGCGACTCCAGCAGGAAGGCGTGATTCAGCCTGTACACATCAAACCAGAGAACGGCGAGGGGTGGGGCGGCGAGTGGTTCATTCACACCAGCGATCTCCCACTGCTGGATCGTCTGGAAGCGGGCGAATTTCACCCACGCACGACGCTGCTATCGCCTTTCGACAATCTGATCTGTGACCGCCAGCGTACCGAGCAGTTGTTCGACTTCAACTACCGCATGGAAATCTATGTCCCGCAGGCCAAACGCACCTATGGCTACTATGTGCTGCCCATCCTGCACGGCGACCGTTTTATCGGCAGGGTTGACCCACTGATGGATCGCAGGCAAAACCGCCTCGTCATCAATGCTGTCCATGCCGAACCGGATGCCCCTGACGATGCTGAGACCAGCGCCGCCGTTGCCGACGCGATTCAATCGCTGGCGACCTTCTTAGGTGCCCAGACCATCGATTTTTCCGACCGTGTCCCGGCGCAGTGGTCGGCGCTCAGGCAAGCACTGTAGCGAACGTCAGCAAAAGTTCCAGCATTGAAATTGAACCACCGGGTCGCCAAGAATACCGAGTTTGAGCGTCTTCTCATTGCTCATCGCTCATCGCTTAATTAAGCGTGCTGCTTGGCCGCCTTGACGCGACCATTGCGCTTCTCGCGCCCGTAACGCTTTTCCCCGGTCAACAACTGCTGAAAACGGAACATATCCGTGCGCGAGGTCATATCCAGGCTGATGGGCGTGACGGACACCTGCTTTTCATGCAGCAGCACATACACGTCGGAGTCAGGTTCAGCTTTGGAAGGGTCGGCGTCATAGTGATAGCCCAGGCGTCCCACATCCGAAAGCGACACCCGTTCGGGGCGGGTCGGCCAGTATACGCGGCGGCGGGAAAGGCGCGTGACCTTCCACGGTGTTTCCGGCGTCGCTCCCCAGGGCACATCCAGCTTGAGCAGATCGACATCGTCCGGGCGTTCGTGGTTTTCGATCAGCCATTGACCGAAGTAGCGGGCAAAGTAGGCAGCGGCACTGAAATCGACATCGGGCGAGTAGGACAGATGCAAATCCTTGGGGGTCTGCTGGGAGACGGCCAGCGACGGAATCCCCAGACTGGCACCTTCGATAGCCGCGCCAATCGTGCCGGAAACGGTCACGCCATTACCCAGGTTGTCGCCAAAATTCGCGCCGGAAACGACCAGCGACGGCAGCACATCCGACAGTTCCAGAATACCATGCTGTACAGCCTGCGCGGGCGTACCATCAACTGCATAGGCCACATAATGTGCGCCTTCCGCCACTTCCTGCGGATAAATGCGCCCTTCGCTGGTGATAGGCAGGCTGCGCCCAGTGCCGGACTGCTGCTCACGCGGGGCGACGATCAGGCAGTCGCCCAGATCGGCGAAGGCGTTGACCATCGCCCACAGACCAGGTGAGGCAATGCCATCGTCATTGGTAAAAAGTATAAGAGGCCTTGTTTCAGTCATAGGCTTGCCCTACAGAGAGTAAATTAACGGAACTAAACTAAATGTTGATTGTATGAGAAGGTGTTTAAACTTGGGTTAAGGTTTGTGGGGGAAAGTGAACAAAATCGTAATCACACAAGGCGATTTTTTTAAAGTAGAGGAATGAATACAACCAACAGACGAAGCCTAGCGCACCCGCTGATCGTACCAGCTTGGCAGCCGACCGAGCGCTTCCGCCACATACAACCCGCCGATTTGCAGATTAGTCACAGCAGCGTTGCGAGTCAAAGGCATGACTCCCTCCTGCGCCGGGGGTTCGTCCTCTGGCACCGTGAATTCTTCCTGCTCGGTCTGCTGGAGCAGGCGTTTGAACGCCCCGCCGCCCAGATGCAGGTTCATCTCACCATGAAAGACGGTGCGCTTTTTGCCGCGCTTGCTCACGACCTGTGTCACATAAATCGACTGTACATCGTCGGTGCTGAGCGTCCAGCGTGGACGGCTGCCGCGCAGCGCTTCCACTACCCGCCGCTGCGGATCAATCACAATACGGTTGGCATGGGTGAGCAGTTCAAACAGCGTGTACAGAATCATCAGCGTGAGCACAACCGCTGCGCCCAGTCCCAGATAAGGGAGAAGTTGTGGGTTTGGCAGCATCGTCCCGGCATTAGGCAGCGCCAGATCGGTATTCAGCGTGGTCACGGAGAGCAGCACATACACCGCCACCCAGAAGGCATACCACACAATCCGCATGATTTTTGACGTTGTCCAGCTTGATGAACGGGTGAATTCCAATGGTGCAGCGTCGCCTTCCTCGCTTTGAGGACGATTCAGCGACCATACGCCCAGCGCTACCGGCAGCGCGGGCAGCGGTCTGGGAGGTGCTTCCGGTTCAACGGTGCGTGGACGCGGCGGAATCAGATCGAAAGGACGGTTGAGTGCCTGTGCCAGGCTTTCGCCTGCTTCTCGCGCCAGATCAGCAAACACGTTCAGATCAGGATCAGGCCAGTGGGCGATTTCACACCAGCGGCTGCCGCGTGCCTCGGCCAGATCACGACCAAGCAGCAGACCGAGATGCCACGCCTCGTCGGTGTGCGACCAGCCCAGCACCACTTCGCGGATATATTCGACGGGGAGTGTGCCGTTCTTCGGCAGGCGGCGCGTGCTGGCAAAACCGGGCACATAGCGCAGCGGTTCGCCCGCAGCCGCTTCCACCACCATCTTAATGCTGTTCGGATCGCCATTGGGATTACTCAGCAGCCGCCAGCGGTTGCTTTCCATGTCGATCAGCAGGTTCTCAGCAGCGGCGATTCGTCTCATAAACGGCGTTAAATCCGGGTTGGCAGTGGATGATGGTTTGGAACAGTTTCAGAACGATATTATGGCAGAGGAATTTCAAAGAACAACCCACAGTTATCCGCGCGTGGTGTTGTGCATCGGCAGATTGCGCCAGTCTGCGCTACAATCAGGCTACCGATACAAGTTCGCCCGTGAATTGTACAAGGGACACTATGACAGGCGATCACCGCAAGGATGGAACGCAGCCGCCCGAAGAAGAAAAGAGTCTTCCGGCGTCCGTTATTTTTATGGAACTGATGCGGCAGGCAGCACAGGCAGCGCAACCGCCGGAGCCGCCGACGCCTGAGTCTACATTGGCTGAAAGCCGTCCATCCCAATCAGCAGCGCCCTTAACCCCGGTCGAGCCACCTACCCCCAACGAGTCAGCAGCGGCAGATCAGCCGGAAGCTACCGCGAAAGAACGTGTGGATGCAGCCCTACCTAACCCCCTGGATGAAAGCACAGCGGAACGGGACGCCGCACTGGAAGCGCAGCGCATCCGCCGCGTCCAGCGCCGCCAGGCCAAACGCCACCGCCAGACGGTCGGACTGATGGGCGGGCTGATGCTGGCCTTCGTGGTGGTGATCTTTTCCGCCGCGCTGATCGCCACCATTCTGAGCTGGTTTATCGACCCCAGCACGCTCGATGCGCAGTTCCGTATCGACCTGCAGGCCGCCCGTTCGTCCAATGACACAATGGAACTGGCCGCCCCGACCGGACTACCTACACCGAACTGGCTGCGGCAGATCGGCATCGTTTCCGGCCATTATGGCCCGGAGAACGACCCCGGCGCGGTGTGCATGGAAAACGGCGTCGTCACGCTGACGGAAAATGAGATCAATTTTTCCGTCGCCTCGCGGGTGGTGCTCAAGCTGCGCAGCATGGGCTACAGCGTCGATCTGCTGGATGAGTGGGATCCGCGCCTTCAGAATTATCAGGCGGCGGCGCTGGTGTCCATCCATGCCAATACCTGTCAGGATTTCGGCGAGTTGGTGACGGGCTATCTGGTCGCCCAGCATGAAGCCCGTCCTGAAGGTGGTGAGGACACCCGGCTGCGGGAATGCGTGGCCGAGCATTATGCCGCCTCCAGCGAACTCGACCGACGGTTCGGCCTCACCCGCGATATGACCGACTATCACATCTTCCGCGAGATCAACCCCCTCACACCCGGCGTGATCCTGGAACTTGGCTTTATGCTGGCCGACCGCGACGTGCTCACCAGCGATCCCGACAAGCTGGCAACCGGAGTGGTCAACGGGATTCTGTGTTTCCTTGACCCCAACAGCCTGCCCAGCGCGGAAGCCACGCCAGCCGTTGCCCCGGCGACGCCCGCACCCGGTGCATAAGGGGACGGGCAGTGGTGAAAATCAGGGAGATGTACGGACGTAGCGCGCTATGCCCCTACGGATGATGTCCTTAAAGTTCACCATTTTCAGGGGACGTGCGTGGTTGTTTGTGAAGGTAAAAACAAGCTAAAATCATTTCATCGGCTCCAGCGTTGTTTATCGTATAAAACTGTGGAATTTCCTATGGAAAAAGAGATCATCATGTATTCGCGGACGGCGGGCTGCCCGTTCGTCACGCTGGCGAAGCGGGTGCTCAACGATTATCACGTTCCGTTCCGAGAAGTGCTGATTGACCAGGACGACACCGCCCGTGAACGGGTGCGTACCTGGACGGGGTTTCTGGCCGTGCCGACGCTGGTCATCGCCTACTGTGGCGATGTGCTGCCGTATATTGAACCGCTGGAACTGAAGACAGGCTCCAGCCCACGCGGCATCAACCGGGGCGCGATGATTACCGAGCCGAATATTGCCCAACTGACGGAATGGCTGACGCAGCATGGGTTTGTGTCTGCTGTGGATGTGGAACACGAATAAGCGAGTGATACCGCATGTCGCTTAAAGAAGACAGCGTCAAAGTGCAGGGCAGGCTAACGCATTTCTGGGAAACCGGGACACAGCACCGCCAGTCAATCCTGCTGCTGCACGGCGGCCTGGGGGATGCGTGGCTGAACTGGTCGGCGGCGATGCCCTTGCTGGCCGATGGATTTCATGTGATTGCGCCTGATCTGCCCGGTTACGGCCAGAGCGATTCACTGCCAGGGTTAAGCGTTCAAAAGCTGCTGGACTGGACGAAAGGCTTCTTGGAGGCGCGTCAGCTTGAGCAGACGGTCGTGATCGGCCATTCCTTCGGCGCATTGCTCGCCCGGCTGTTCACCGCCCAGAACCCCAAACTGGTGCCTGCGCTGGTGCTGGTCAGCGGCGGCGGCATCCCCGATATCCCCCGGCTCTCGCGTTTTGTAGGCGGGCTGCCAGTGCTTGGCAACCGTATCTTCACCCGCATCAGTCAGGCGGCCAGCGCGAAACACGGCTTAGAAACGGTCGTTCATACAAAAAACATCCTGACGGACGCCTTCGTAAACCGAGTGCGCACCAGCGTCAAAGCTCAGGCCGCACTGCGGCGGGCGCTCAGCATCACCGCCATCCCCGACAACTGGACGCCGCGCGTCCCCGTGCTGATGCTGTGGGGCGAGCACGACACGGTGGTGCCGCTCAGCGTGGGAGAGAGGATTCAGCAGAATATCCCCGGCGCGAAGCTGAACGTGATCGCCGACTGTGGACATCTTCCCCATATTGAAGCCAGCGAAGTCTTTGATTTCCAGGTGACGAATTTCCTGAACGAACTGAACAAGGCCCGCCGCCCGGATCGCTAAATGAGGGTACGGGCGACCCGGCGAGTCGCCCGTATACTACCTTACTCCTGCCCGACGGTGCGCGGGTCAAAAGTTGTATCGACGGTCAGCCCAAGCGCCGCCGCGATCTCGCTCCATGCCACCAGCTTGAAGTTCTGGTTGTCATCGGGGTCAATGTTGAAATCGTCCTGGGCGACGAACACGCCTTCAGGATACAGATCGCCGAGCGGGAAATTGGTCACATCAATGCCGTCCGTCCCGCTGACGGCAT
Source organism: bacterium (assembly GCA_033762735.1). GTDB lineage: Bacteria > Chloroflexota > Anaerolineae > Aggregatilineales > Phototrophicaceae > JANRLJ01. The sequence goes on from JANRLJ010000061.1 coordinate 18,197, forward strand.
CCGCTGCGCCCGCGATCACGCTGAATGTACCGACATAAGCATTCTCACCGCCCCGCTCATAGACCACAAATTCACTGGCGCCCTGAGCAGAGACGAGGATATAGCCTGCCCCATCCGCGCCGTAGTAGATCGTGATACCTTCCACGTCTGCCGTGAGATTGCCGTCGATATTGTCCATCGCGGTGCGTTCCTCTCCTGCTTCCGGCTCTGCACCGTATTTCCAGACACCGACGCCTTCTTCGCCGATATAGACGAAGCCGAGTTCGTCATCCGCCGCACAGCCTTCCGTCTGTGTTCCAACCGTGAAGCTGCGCACCAGTGTTCCGCTCACCTGCCCATCGGTTTCGCTTAGTTCCCACTGTTCGACGCCGCCATCACGTGTGCTGTTGACGAAGGCATAATAGCGGCCTGTGCTGGGGCTGACGTACATGCAGAAGCCATAGACCTCACGCACACCCGACTCAATCGTGCCCACCTGCTCCAGTTGGCGCGTTTCGGCATTCACACGGTAAAGCTCGATGGTGTTCTCATCGCGGTTCGTGCCGCCTACCAGCGCCACCTGCTCCCCTGCCAGCGGGAAGTTGTAGCGCAGATCGACGTTGTTGATACGCCCGATTTCGACGTACTGCAATTCCGCTCCGCTCAGATCATACACCACGATCCCGCCCGTTTTGTCAGAGCCGATGATCGTGCTCAGGCTGGTATCGGTCGGGTGAATCCAGATGGCGGGGTCATCGGCTGCATCCGTACCACTGGGCACAGGCGCAGTTTCGGCACTGGCCGCAACCGCAATTGCGTCGGACTCAGCGCTGGTCGCCTCACCCACGCGAGGGTCATACTGCGTGTCGATGGTCAGGTTCAGCCCGGCGGCGATGTCCGACCATGACACCAGCTTGAAGTTAATGTTTTCGGTCGGGTCGGTGTTGTTGTCGTCGGATGCGATGAACGCGCCTTCGGGGAACTGCTCACCCAGCGGTACGTTCATTACGTCAATGCCGTTCGGCTCGTTCACGCCATCCACAGCACCATCCACGATTTCAAAAGCGCCGATGTAGGCATTGTCGTCCTGCCGCTCGTAGACCTGGAAGCGGCTGCCGGCTTCGTCGCTGGCGATCAGATAGCCCGTGCCGCCGCTGGCATAATACAGCGTCAGCCCCTCGACCTGTTCACCATAGCGTTCCTCAACCATCTCCACCAGATCGCGGTCGTCGCCGGATTCTGGCTCTGCGCCATATTTCCAGATGCCGAATTCTTCCTCGCCGAGGTACAGATCGCGCAGGTCGTCATCGGCCACACAACCTTCCGTCTCGCCGCCGACGCTGAAGCTGCGTTCCAGTGACGCGCTGATCGTGCCGTCCTCGTTGCCTTCCAGCGACCACTGTTCCACGTCTCCGTCTTCGCTGTTGACGAAGGTGTAATAGGTGTTGTTCACAGGGCTGCGGTACATACACAGGCCGTTGATGGCGATTCCGGTCTCGAAGCTGCCGACGCTTTCAAGCTGGCGCGTCTGCGGATTGATGACATAGGCCAGCACGGTTGTCTCGTCTTCCAGCCCGGCGGTCAGCAGCGTGACCGGCTGTTCGGCCAGTTCAAAGTTATAGCGCAGATCGGCGTTCTTCACACCGCCGTCAGCCACATATTGTAGTTCTGCACCGCTCAGGTCATACACACCCAGGCCGCCGTTCTCGTCGGTGCCAATCACCAGACTCAGCGCGGGGTCGGTTGGATGAATCCAGACAATCGGAGCGGTTGCGCCGTCGCGCTGTGTTGGTGCAGTTTCGACCAGCGCAGTCACCTGAAGCGGCGCAGCATCCTGCGCGAAGGCTGTGACCAGCCCGGTCAGCAGAAATGTGATCAGCAGGAACAGCATTGAACGTTGTTTCATGAGACTCCTCATCAAGTGTTGTCGTTTCGCAGCGGTGATGCTGCGAGGGAAAGTAGACGAGGATGTTTAAGCAGGCGTAAAGCGTGGGTTAAGGGAGATCACAGCAGCAGATCGAGCAGCCAGGGCGAAATCGCCAGCAGCGCCACAACCGGGACACCCGCCATCAGCACTGCCCAGGTGCGGCGACCGCCCTGCTGCCCACGCAGCAGCCCGACCCCCAATGCGACCACAGCCAGAATCACCACCAACAGCAGCACCGGGAAACTGCTGATCGCCACCGCACCAAGCATCAGCCCGGCGGCTATCGCATCGATCAGATATTGCGCCCGAAGATAGCGCAGTCCGAAAATCGCCGCCGCCTGTGCAAAGGCCAGACCGAGCATCGACGGATATGCACCGACCCAGAACAGCACGATCAGCGGCAGCATGAACACGATGAGGCGGAGGCGCAGGGTGTTTTTCTTTAGCGGTCGAGCGCCGCGCAGTTCGGTCACGAAGTCCGAAAGCAGCCACACATTCAGCAGACCAAGCACCGCCCCGATGCTGCGCTGCACACTTTCCAGCGATTGCCCTAGCTGGGTGCTGAGATAGGTGGAGAGGGTAGTAAAGGCGGGCGGTTGAATGATAGAAGCCTGCGTGAGCTGATCGAGCGTGTCCCCGGCTTGCAGCGTGAGCGAAGCGTCGGATGCGCGGGCGGGCATGAACAGCGCCAGCAGCAGAAAGGCCAGCCCGACACCTGCGAAAAACGCCAGATCACGCGCACTCGGCCAACCCTGATCGGCATCTGAGAGCGTCTCACCGCGTTTTTCCGCCCGCTGCTGCCCGACGGAAAGCGTCCCGCCGAGAAAAATGCCAACGACCAGTGCGAACAGCAGATAGTCCACCAGCAGCGTTTGCCAGCCAAACAGCGCCGTGAGGAACACCGCACCACCCACGATCAGCGCCAGCGCGAAGGTCGCTGCCAGGCCAATGCGTGGTTGGGCGGTGGGCCACGCAGGTGAGAGCATCGCCCCCGCGCCCAGAATCACTGCTCCAAAGACAAACACCGTAAACAGGATCATGGCTGAAGGCCTTGAGCGACACATGCTCATTATGAGAAAAACGAGGCAAAGTATAGCGGTTAGGGCATAATAGCACCAGAGAGGTTGTCCCATACGGCAATTCGCGTACAATCACAGGCAATACAGCCTTGCAGGACGCAGCAAGCTGCCACCACACCCTATACCACAAAATGAGTCCAGGGGGACTTGTGCTTTATGCTTCAATCCGAGGGACATGATCGGAAGTCGCATCACACCGAGCGTTTTGTTCAATCGGCGCTCGACGCGCTTTCTGCCCATATCGCGATTCTGGATGAGCATGGAGTCATCATCGGCGTCAACACCGCCTGGCGGCGCTTCGCGGATGAAAATCAACTGATGACGAACGATTATGGCATCGGCACCAATTATCTGCGGGTGTGTGATGACGCCAGCGGACGCAACTCGCGGGAAGCGGGTGTGGTCGCGGCGGGTATCCGCGAGGTGATGGCCTACAGGCGTGAGGAATTCTACATCGAGTACCCCTGCCACAGCCCAAGCAAGCGCCGCTGGTTCATGATGCACGTCACGCGCTTCGACTGGGAGAGCCGTCCTCGCTTTATCATCGCCCATCAGAACGTGACCGAGGTGAAGCGGGTACAGTTTGAACTGTTCGAGAGCAAGCAGCGCATCGAAGCCATTCTCAACAACGTGCAGAACGGCATCATCACCGTCGATGAACGCGGGCGCATTGAGTCGGTCAATCCAGCTGCCGCCGACATCTTCGGCTTTACCATGCTGGAGATGATTGGCGTTTCGATCACCCACCTGATGGCGGAACCAAGACGCAGCACCGCCCTGCGCTACCTGCTGACCATGCTGCAAAACCAACCCAATGGTGAATACATCGGGCAGCGGCGAGACGGCACCCTGTTCCCAATGCACTTTTCGCTCAGCCGTGTGCAGCTCGGCCATCGCTCTATCTACACCGGGATTTTGCAGGACATTACCGAGCGCAAGCGCATGGAAGCCGAACTGATCGAGAAAGAGAAGATCAGTGTCGCGCTGGAAAAAGAACGTGAACTGCGCGATTTGAAAAACCGTTTTATCTCCATGATGTCCCATGAACTGCGCACCCCGCTGGCGTCGATCCTGCTTTCAGCGGACATGCTCAGGAACTATGGCGACCAGGCTCCACCGGAAGAAAAGCTGCTGTACTTCAACAACATCCGCATACAGGTCGATCACCTGACCGAACTGATCCGCGATGTGCTGACGATCAGCAAGGGCGATTCGCACCAGATCGAGTTCGCACCAGAGGCGCTGGACATCCTCCAATACTGTCGCAAGATCATTGACGAGTTTCACCTCACTTACCGCCAGACGCACATGCTCAAGTTCGAGTCCTCGCAAAAGAAGCTGCGGGCGATGATCGACCCCCGGCTGATGCGGCAGGCACTCACCAACCTGCTGGCGAACGCGATCAAGTATTCGCCGGATGGGGGAAGGGTGTGGCTGCGCGTCAAGCAGAACACCAGGGATGTGATTATTCAGGTGGTGGATGAAGGGATGGGCATCCCGCCGGAAGACCAGCCGCACCTGTTCGAGCCGTTCTATCGCGGCGCGAATGTGGAGGCACTGCCCGGTACAGGGTTAGGACTGGCGATCACCCGGCAGGCCATCGACATCCACAGCGGGACGCTCCAGGTGGAAAGCCAGCTTGGGAAAGGCACGACCATCACAGTTCGCTTCCCGCGCATCCTCGGTGAGCAGGAATTGCAGTAGGCGTTATGCGGCACCTGATCGTCATCGCATCCGTCTGCGTGGCGCTGCTGCTTAGCTTTTCGCTGAGTGCGCAGGAAACCACGCCCCGCACCATCACCTACGGGCAGATCGTCACCGGGGAAATCGACAACACCACACCGTTCGAGGCCTTCACCTTTGAAGGGTTTCGCGGGGATTACCTCTCGTTCCGGCTGCGCACCACCAGCGGAAACCTCGATCCGCTGCTGATCGTGCTGGACAGCGCCGGGAAAACCATCACCCTGCGCGATGACAGCCGCGCTAGCCTTGATCCTGAAATCGACACACTGCTGATCTCACGCACCGAAACCTATCAGGTGGTGGTGGCGCGTTTCGGCTACAACCTCGGCAGCACAGCAGGCAGCTATGAACTGCTGATTGAGCGCATCGGCACCAGTTCAGAGTCGGGCACGGTGCTGCGTTACGGCGACACCATCACCAATACGATCAGTGCTCAAACGCCCGAACTGTACTACAGCTTCCGGGCGCTGCAAGGGGATGTGGTCAACATCACCATGCACCACCTTTCCGGCGATCTCGACCCCTATTTACAGATTGTGCAGGTCGTCAACGGACAGGCGATTGTGATCCTGGAGAGCGACGACGCCATCCCCAACTCGCTCGACGCCCGCATCGAAGGCTTTATCGTCCCCGCACAGGGCACCTACTACATCGTTGCCACCCGCTATGGACAGATCGCCGGGACGAGCACAGGCAACTTCCTGCTCACGCTGGAAGAAGCAGCCAGCAGCGGCCAGGGCACTTCTCCGCTGGCCGCCCTCTCCATCCGCCAGGGGGATACGGTCGAAGGGACGCTGGCAGAGGACACCTATCAGCGCTACTATCGCTTTGAGGCCACGCAGGACGATCTGCTCACGATTCGTATGAACCGCCTGGATGGCGACCTGGACTGTTATCTTATCCTGACGGATGCCAATCTGCGCGAACTGACCTTCGACGATGACAGCGGCGAAGGTGTGCAGAACTCCCTGATTTCGTCGTTCCGCGTCCCGACCACTGGCACCTATTACGTCATCGCCACCCGTTACCAGCAGGCTGCTGGCAGCACCACCGGGCGCTACCGTCTGGAACTGGAAGGCACAGGCAACGCTTTTGCAAACGTTCCCGCTGGCATCCCACGCCTCTCCTACGGCACCGCCGTAACCGGAACAATTGACGCAGGCGTCCCCGAAGTGCGCTATGCCTTCTTTGCGCAGCAGGACGAGGTCGTGACCGTGACGATGACACGCGGCAGCGGCGACCTGATTCCTTCACTGCAACTGCTGGACAGCGGGGAGCAATCGGTCAGCACTGCCGAAGCGACCAACGCCGCGCCCACGACTGCCATTATCGACCGCTTCACCATTTCGGCGACTGGCATTTACTACGTGAGCGCTTCATCCTTTGCCCCCCCTGGCGGACGTACCAGCGGCAGTTACACGCTCGTCGTAGTGCGCGTTGTGGATGATTCCAACTCGTGAACCGGGCGTAACGCCGTAGAGGCGGGTTTCAAGCCCACCTCTACCCTCGGCTTCCTTTACCTGATGTGGCGGCTTACTTCGCGTACTCGACCGCCCGCGTCTCGCGGATGACGTGGACTTTGATCTGGCCGGGATACTGCATCGTTTCCTCGATCTGCTTGGCGACATCCCGCGCCAGCCTCAGCGCAGAGAGATCATCCACTGTCTCTGGCCGCACGATAATCCGCACTTCACGCCCGGCCTGGAGCGCGTAGCTCTGTTCGACGCCCTCAAAGCTGTTGGCGATTTCTTCCAGCGTCTTCACGCGCTTGATGTACGATTCCAGGCTTTCACGCCGCGCACCGGGACGCGCACCGGAAATTGCATCCGCCGCTTCCACGATCAGCGCTTCCACACATTCCTGCTCGACTTCATGGTGATGCGCCGCCACACAGTTGATGATCTTGGCGTTCTTCACGCCGTTGCGCTTGAGGAAATCCGCGCCGATGGTGGCGTGTGTCCCCTCGATTTCGTGGTCAAGTGCCTTGCCGATGTCGTGCAGCAGACCGCCCGCCTTCGCAATTGCCACGTCCGCGCCCAGTTCCGCCGCGATCATCCCCGCAATATGCGCGGTTTCGATAGCGTGGGCGTGCTGATTCTGCCCATAGCTGGTGCGGAATTTCAGCCGACCGAGCAGCTTAATCACTTCAGGATGCAGCCCCGGCACCCCTGTCTCATAGGCGGCGCGTTCGCCTTCCTCGCGAATGGTGTTCTCGACCTCAACCCGTGCGTCGTCCACCAGCTTTTCGATACGTGCCGGGTGGATGCGCCCGTCCGTGACCAGCTTTGCCATCGACCGCTTGGCGACTTCACGCCGCACCGGGTCAAAGCTGCTGATGGTAATCGCTTCGGGCGTGTCGTCCACAATCACATCCACACCCGTCGCCAGTTCAAAGGCGCGGATGTTGCGCCCGTTACGCCCGATGATGCGGCCTTTCATCTCGTCGCTGGGCAAAGACACTACACTGACCGCAATTTCGCTGACGTGTTCAGAGGCCAACCGCTGCACCGCCAGCGCGATCACATCGCGAGCGCGGCTGTCGGCTTCTTCGCGGGCTTCCGCTTCCACCTGCCGGATGATGCGGGCGATGTCGTTGCGGGCTTCGTGCTCAACCGCGGCCAGCACCTCACCACGCGCTTCCTCGGTCGTCATCTGCGCCACTTTTTGCAGTTCTTCCATGCGGCGCGTCTCGGCCTTTTTCAGGTCATTCTCGCGCCGGTCAAGGTTGCTCTGGCGCTTGTTCAGGTTTTGCTCGCGCTTTTCCAGTTGATCGAGACGCTGGTCAAGCTGCTCGCGACGGCGCTGGAGCCGTTCCTCCTCGTTATCCAGGTCGCGGCGGCGGCGGGTGATGATGCCCTCGGCCTCCTCCTGCATCGCTTTGATGCGGCTTTCGCCCTCGCGGACGGTTTCGACCGCTTTTTCATTGGCGGTGGCGAGGATGTTCAGCGCCTCGGTTTCGGCCTGGATTTTACGATTCGTCCCCTGGCGCGTCTGATAGTAGTTCAAACCGAACCAGCCCAACGCTACGCCAATGCCCAGCGTCACCAGTTCGGCGATGATAAAGACCAATGGATTTTCCATGTCCGGTTGCGGATCGCATGATGTGCGGGTTTCCGCGTTTCTCCTTTCGTGATGTCCTCAACGTTCAACAAGGTCAGGTTTCGATGGTGCGGTGGGCTGACCGTCCCTCAATTCAGAAAGTCACTGTTTTCGTCGTCCGCGTTGTCTGCAAAGAATCCTGAATCGTCCGCACCCATTTCCTGGGTCAACTGCTCAATCGCGTCACGGCTGTCTTCATAGCTGAAGCCGCGCCGCTGCAAGAATGCGCTGAGTTTGTGCTGAAATTCACGCCGGGTCAGGCCGCGCAGCCGCACAGCCCTGGGGTGGGCAGCGCGATAGGCCGAGTCTTCGGCATCGAGGGTTTCGAGGGCGGCCTGGATGATGCTGTCCGCAATGCCCTTCTGGCGCAGTTCATAGCGCAGGGCTTTGGGGCCGAGGGGCTTAAACGCGGTTCGGTTTTCCACCCAGAAGCGCACAAAGGCTTCGTCGTCCAGATAGCCCATCGCGATCAGACGCTCCAGTGCCGTCTCGATGACGCTTTCGGGTGTGTCATGTTCCTGAAGGTTCCGCCGGACTTCCGCGATGCTGCGCGGGCGGTAGCCCAGAAACCGCAGCGCCCGCTCAACAGCCCGAACTACATCGTCATCCCCTTTAAGAGATGCAATGTCGGCATCGCTTAACACCTGGCCTTTTTTCAACTTTGCAGCTTCGATGAGCGACAGGCTAAAGGCGTATTCGCCATCCAGGTGAACGTTCACCCGTTCCTTATTGCGTTTCTGCACTTCCAGGGAAGTGATAACCCCCATCTGATGCTCCCCCTGAGCAAACGCAAAATGCCGCGACTGACACTCAGTTCACGGCGCTGCCTTTGGACTGCGGGTTCTGATGGTGATGATGCTGTGCCCCTGAGCAAAGGTGCCTTTGCCCAACCCATGAATCACTTAATAGCCCAAACCTGCTTCTGCAAACACAGCAGGGGGCGGTTGTTCTTCAGTTGTTCAGGCGAGATATCCTGACGAATACGGTCTTTTGCTGTAGCCGGAAAGCGCCTTTCGTCGGCACAAAACATCATCGTCCATTTGGACGGACACCGTCCAACCCGGACATTACGCCGAAGGACGGATTACATCAAGAACCAGTTGTCTACAAACCCAAGCCGTGAGTCGTTCAACACAAACAGCGACACACTATTTCTAACTACACAATTTAAACAACTTTTCATAAAGAATCAAGTCTTTGCCTCTTACCCGGCACACCGTTACAATTTCGCGAGGCGGTGGATGAGACCCAGTACAACACACAAAGGGAAGACAAAGACCAACATGGCAGGCAGCAGCCGCCGTATTCTCGTTACGGGTGGGGGAACGTTTCTGGGCGATAACATCACGGCGGCGCTTCTGGCGGAAGGCGCGGAAGTCACACTGCTGGTGCGCCCTGGACTGGAAGAAAAACTTGGTCCACTGGCGGAGCGGGTGCGCTGGTGGAGCGCCGACATCTGGGACCCGGCCAGCCTGCGGGGGCGGGCGCGGGGGCACAGCGTTGTCATCCATACTATCGGCAGCATGATCGCCGATCCTGCGCAGGGGCTAACGCACCACCGCCTGAATTTCGTCTCCGCCCGCAACGCCGCGACCATGTGCGTCAGCGATGGTGTCTCAAATATGGTGCTGATGAGCAGTGTCGCCGCGCCCTGGATGAGCAGCGCCTATATCCGTTCCAAACGCGAGGCTGAACAGTACTTGCAGCGCGTGGGCGTCAAGGCAACGATCATCCGCGCCCCGCTGACCTACGTGCGCGGCCAGCCCCGCCCCGCCCTGTATGAGCTGATTACGGCGCTCGGCAGCGTCCCGCCAACCTCGTGGTTCGGTTTTGGGAAGATCGCGCCGATGCCGATAGACATTCTGGCGCGGGGGATCGCCCGAATCGCGCTTGATGCCAATCGCGCCAAGGTGATCTATTACGCGCCTGATCTGCGGCGGCGCAATCACCGCTATGAACTGTCACAACCGCTGTCGCTGGAAAAGGAAAACCTGGAAGACACCAAACCGCGTCGTCCCAGCGGCTTTGATTATCTGGATGAAAATGCCCCTTTTGGCTGGTCTCCACCGGACGACCGAGGAAGATAAGGACTCAAGACACCGCATATTGTGTCTCCATGCCCGAAATACCCACTCGAATGACGACGGTCGTGTTTTAACTGCCTCTCAAGTTGGTTTGCCCAAGCTCGGCCATGTTCTCCACGTCGAACAGCGTCAGACGATGAATGTGCCCCGGAAATGTGATTCCTTCGGCATTGATCGCCTGCGCTGCCTGGTGGCACACGACGGCATCTGTTGTGTAGCCAACGGTGATATGAGGAATGAAGGGTAAATCGAGCCGCAGATGTGGCGCGAGGATGCCGCTGTAGAGCTGGTCGTGCAGCCGGACAAGCTGGCTGAACCCTTCGTCGAGCACCAGAAAAAGGTAGAAGCGGTCAGACGCTGCCTCTTTAACGGCCAGCGCACAGCGGAGAACAAAAGGGAAAGCGGCGAAATCCTCAGCACAGGTCTGCACGTGTAATCGAAGATCGGCTTCTGCAACCGACTCATTGGGAAAGACCAGCGTAAAATGCGGCGGAAGCGCAGCAAACTGCAACGTGGGGAACGCGATGCGCCAGCGCTGAACAGCGGCTTCAAGCGCGTCGAGCGGATCAGGATAGGCCAGCACCGCCAGCAATGGCATAACTATAATTTGTGCTTCGTCATCACACGGGGTTCGACAATTTCCTCGCCGTCTTCCGTCTGGCGGTAGCGGCGAATGGGAATCACGCGGAGGCTGTAGCCTTCGGAAGCTGCCCACCGCGCCAGATCGCGAAGCTGCATAACACCTGCTTCCATCGCCTGGCCTTCGGTTTCCCCGAAGCGGTAGGTGAAATAGGTGTCATTGGTCTTTACATAATCCAGCACCACCTGCGCGGCATCTGCCAGCCGTGCCGCGTCTGTCTGGGCAGGAATCTGCTGCAAAGCCTTCACTGGCAGGCGCAGGTTATAGCCCAGGGTGCGCAGCAGCACCGGACGATGAAAGAACTTCGCCAGCGCTTCCGGTTGATGAATTCGCAGATGGTCAGGCATGGGGACTGGCTGCCCGTGTGCGTCTTCCACCTCGACCAGCAGCGCGAACTGCTCGTCGTAAATGCGATTGACTTTCTCATGCGGCGGGATAAGGGCTTCCACCCGGCTCATCACGGCGGCAGCCCCATCGAGAAGCGCCTGTTTGCGCGTCTTCCCGGCAATGTTTTCCTGAATGGGGGCGATCATCTGCCCGATGTGCATCCACAGACGGGGGCGTTTGAGCGCAAAGGCCGCGCCCAGTGCCCCACCCAATCCCCCAAAGCCAATCGGGATGAGCGGTGCATTGGCCTTACTGCTCAACCACGCGACACCGCTGTGCGCCCGTTTGATACCCGGTTCCCACACACCGCCTTCGGGGAAAATGCCGACCGCCCCTTTCTGCGCCAGCACGTCCAGCGCCATCTGCATGGCCCTGCGATCCATGCTGCCGCGGTTGACCGGGATGAACCCGAAGGCATGAGCAAACGGCGCGAACATCGGCTCAATCGGAATATCCCCCACACCGAGAATTTCCACCTGCCAGGGGACGTATGTCGCCATCATCAGCACTTCTGCCAGCGCGGAGTGATTCCCGACGAGAATGACCGGGCCCGTTTTCGGCAGATTTTCCTGCCCGGTCACGGTGGTGCGCGTGAGCAGGCGCATCAGCACACGCAGCCCCAGGCGTGCACTGGAGCGAACCAGAACACGACGGGGATAGCGAAGGGTATAGGACTCCGACATTTCGATGTCCGATCAGGCAGAAACGTGGTTAAATAGGTCTGTTTGAGAAGAAAACACAGCGATGGATGCCGGGACACGAATCGTCGTGCCCCGGCCTTTACAGCGCGATACGCACATCCGTCCCATAAGCGACCGTATGGGCGTCGCTGGCGCTGCCGTTGACGTTCACATCCACGTACATGCCGCCGCTGACTTCCACATCGTCGGAGTCAGGGTTCAACTGGAACACCTGCACCTTCAGCCGCATCTGGGTAAAGCTGCCAGGCGTGACCTGAAATACCCGATGTACGGGCATGTTGGACACCACCAGCGGCGCATCCTCCGGTTTATCCGGCTTGCCGTTGAGCACCGACAGCCTCAGGACGAGATCGGCGTTCCCTGCCATCAGATGACCGAGATCGGCTTCATTAAACCCGACGACCACCTCGGCGGGCTGCTGCGCCACGAGCGTTTCCGGCAGCGCCATCACCAGACGGCGGGAGACATATTTGGGACCCGTGTCGGGGCGCACACCGCCCGTCGCTTCGTCAAATTCCGCCAGTTCTTCGGCGGCCTGCTGCCCCTGCTCCGTCAGGCGGTAGACCATATCGCCTTCCATCGTGACATAGCCCTTCGTCACCAGACGGCGAATAGCCTTGCTAAAGCCGCGTTCGCTTAACTCCAGCGCGTCGCAGATTTCGTCCACGTCGGCGGTTGGCTCATCAAGCTCTCCAAAATACCGGATAATGTCCAGCGCACCCGGCAGCGGCTCAAGCGTTTTCAAGTGAAAAGGCAGTTCAGCGGCCATCACACCATGTCCCCACACTGATGACGATCAAAGATATGCTGTGATTGTATCGGAAAATTGACCCCCCACCAATAAATGTTTCACAGGCTATCATCCTGAACCAAAAAGGACACTATGCCCGGTGTCCTCAATCGTGGGTAACGTCGTAGAAGATCAGTCGTTACAGCGTAACAACCCGCGCCTTGCCCTGATATTTGTGGGTGATATGGCGCGTATCGATGATGATGCGGCTGTGATCGACCACATGCTGCCAGTCATAGGCCTGATGATCGGTCACGATCACCACACAATCTGCCGCTTCCAGCAGTTCGGCTGAGTATTCACTGCTGGACATGCGCTCCTCGTCCTCCAGCCGAATCACCGGGACATAAGGGTCGTGATAGCACACGTCCGCGCCCTTGTTGCGCAAAAGGCCGATAATATCGAGCGCTGGGCTTTCCCGCACATCGTCTACATCGCGCTTATAGGCCACACCCAGCACCACGATCTTCGCGCCGCGCACCGACTTACTCACATCGTTGAGCGCGTTCGTGACCTTTTCCACCACATACAGCGGCATTGAGGTGTTGATCTCGCTGGCGAGTTCGATGAAGCGGGCGTTGTAGTTGAGCGTTTTCAGCTTCCAGCTCAGGTAGTGTGGGTCAACCGGGATGCAGTGACCACCCAGGCCGGGACCGGGATAGAAGGGCATAAAGCCGAAGGGCTTAGTGGCAGCAGCTTCGATCACCTCCCAGGCATCAATACCGAGCTTGTCGCACATCAGCGCCATTTCATTGACCAGCGCGATGTTGACCGCCCGGAAGGTGTTTTCCAGCAGCTTGACCATCTCTGCTGTGGTGGGTGACGAGACAGGCACCGGGGTATCCACCGCCGCGCTGTACATGGCAATCGCGACTTCGGTGCATTTCGGCGTGTATCCACCGACGACCTTCGGCGTGTTGCGCACATGGAAGCGCGGGTTGGCCGGGTCGATCCGCTCCGGCGAGAAGGCCACGAAGATGTTTTCGCCGATTTCGTAACCCATCTGCCTGAAGCGCTGCACGATCAGTTCTTCCGTCGTACCGGGATAGGTGGTGCTTTCCAGCACGATCAGCATCCCCTCGCGGCAGATGTCGGCAATGGCGTTGATCGCGCTGAGGATGTAGGACATATCGGGGTCTTTGGTCTTATTCAGCGGCGTAGGCACACAAATACTGATTGCGTCCACCTGTGCCAGATCAGCATAATGCGTCGTGGCGCACAACCTGTCACTTTCGACCAGGGGCTTGAGCCGTGCGGTCGGAATGTCCTGAATGTAGCTCTCGCCCTTGTTCAGCAGCGCGACCTTTTCAGGGTTTACATCCAGCCCCATCACGTTAAAACCCGCTTCGGCAAATTCAACCGCCAGCGGCAGACCGACATACCCAAGCCCGACAATGCCCAGACGCGCCTCGCGTGATTGAAGGCGGTTCAGGAGGAGTTGCTGTGGAGTCATTGGAGAAGGCTTTCTAAATAACCATGACAAAACGGCGCGATTATAGTGGTGCGGTGGATGCGCTTCAAGCGCGACACCATTTATGGTGTCGATGGGGCATGGTGAATCATGCCCCACTAAGGCTGGAAATGCCTCAATCCCCACTCGTAGGCGAAGGGGTAGCTTCGATTGGGTTCAAGGCCGGGCGCTGCACCTGGGCGGGCAGAATCGCTAATGTAAGCAGCGCCGCCCCGATCATAATAATCGCACCAATCAGCATCGCGGTGTGCATCCCATCCACAAAGGCCATGCGCGATTCCTGCAAAATCCGGTCAGCCAAAGCAGGATTAGCCGCACTGATACGCCCCGCAACCGCCACCGCACCCTGAATGCTGCGCTCGATTCCGGTGAAGATCTGCTCCCGTATTTCCGGCGTCACGACTGGCGTCGGCACATTTTCCAGCGCTGCGCGAACGTCCGTCACCAGAGGCGCAACACCTCGCAGGTAAACGCTGTTGAGGATCGTCCCAAGTACTGCGATCCCTAGCGCACCCCCAAGCTGACGGGTCGTGTCATTCATTGCCGAGCCAATCCCCGCCTTCTGTACTGGCACCGAACCCATGACTGAATTGGTCGCCGGACTGATAGCGATCCCCAGCCCCGATGTGAGCAAGACCTGACCGATCACAATCAGGCTGTAGGGCGTGTCAATTTCCAGCACCTGCGACAGATAAAACAGTCCTGCGGCGCTGATCAGGATGCCGAGCGCGACCGTGTATTTCGTCCCCAGGCGGGCGCTGATTCGGGCGGATTGTGAAGTCATGAAGGTCAGCGCCAGTGCTTGCGGCAGGATGCGTACCCCGGCTTCCAGCGCGGTAAACCCCTTGACCGATTGCAGATATTGGCTGAGGAAGAAGACCGACCCGAACAGGCTGAACGTCACCAGCACCAGCGCCAGATTCGCGCCCGTGAAACTCATGTTTCTGAAGAACGCCATCGGCAGCATCGCGTGAGGATAACGGCTTTCCCAAAGACCAAAGGCACCCAGAAACACGGCGGCAATCGCGAACGCCAGCAGGACATTCGGCTCCGTCCAGCCGACCACGCCCGCTTCGATAATGCCGTACACCAGCGCGAACAGGCCAATGATGGAGAGTACTACACCCGGAACATCAATGCGGGGTGCGCTTGGGTCTTTCGATTCAGCGACGAACAGGAGATCGCCAATCACCGCCACGACCACGACGGGCAGATTCACGAAAAACACTGCGTTCCAACTGCCGAACTGTTCGATCAGCCAGCCACCGATCAACGGCCCCAACCCAACACCGAGGCCGAAGACCGCCGCCCAGATCGCAATCGCCTGGGCCCGTTCCTCTCGCGGGAAGGTGGCGGTCACGATGGAAAGAGTCGAGGGCAGAATCAGCGCACCCGCCAGCCCCAGAAACGCGCGGGTGGCGATCAGCATTTCGGTCGTGTGGGAAATCCCCGCCGCGAACGAGCCAATGCCGAAAAGCACCAGCCCGACTTGCAGCGCCCGCTTGCGCCCGAAGCGATCCCCAAGCGCACCCAGCGTCAGCAGCAGCGCGGCGAACACCAGAATATAGCTGTCGATAATCCACTGAAGTTCGCTGCCTGTCGCGCCCAGATCGCGCGAAATGGACGGAATAGCAACGTTGAGGATGGTGTTATCAAGGCTAACCACCAGCAGCGAGATGCAGATAAAAAACAGGCTGCGCCAGCGGTTGGCATAGCCCGGATTGAGTTCAGCTGAAACCGTTTCCATAAAAGCTCCTGTGCGACAAACACAACACAAGAGAACAGACAGGGCGGCTCGCGCGGATGTTACGAAACTGCGTGATTAAGAAATTGACCGGTGCTACTCGAACAGCCACCATTCCTGCACGACGTAGCTGATAATGAGGAACAGCAGCGTCAGCGCCAGAACAAAACCGCCTGCGCTTGCCATGCCCGACATCAGATCAACCACGCCCACGAAGAATGTCATGGCAACCAGGCTATAGACCCCAACCCGATACCATTCCAGAATGGCTTCCGCGCTGGCCGCCGCAACCGCAAACCAGGTGGCATAGAGCATCAACTGCCACTGCGGAATGGTGGTGTTTCCTGATGCGATCAGCACAGCACAGTAAAGCACGCCAATCACCGTCACTGCCTCAACCATGCGCAGCGTAAAGGAAAGTTGTGGATTGTGTTTTCGCGTGGACATTCAACCGCCTCCTCGTGCGAATGCTTCAACACGTCACCAAGAATTTCCTTTAGCATAGGCCTGTTGCACAGATGAACACCAGTGATGAAGCTCCTTTCCCTGTATGACACGCTGCCTTCTGTGTAGACTTGGCCTAATCATCCTTCAACCCGCAAGGAACCTCATATGACACAGGACGAATTAAAGCTTACCCTGACTGAGCAGCCGACCGCCGAGGATCGAGACATCGTTAGCGCAGGGCTGGTGGCTTTTAACCAGCAGCACGCCCCGCCGGATGAATATCGCCCGCTGGATGTTTACCTGCGGGATGCAAGTGGTGAAATTATTGGCGGCCTGATCGGCGAAACGTACTGGGGCTGGCTGCATATCGATATTCTGTGGCTGCGGGACGATGTGCGCGGGTTAGGGTACGGTAAAAGGATGCTGGAAATGGCGGAAGCCCAAGCGAGGCAGCGCGGCTGCAAGCGCGCCCATCTGGACACGCTCAGTTTTCAGGCGCTCGACTTCTATCAGAAGCTCGGCTGGACGGTGTGGGGTCAATTGGATGATCTGCCTGAAGGCCACACGCGCTACTTTCTGAAAAAGTCGCTCGTATAAGGAGTCGTCAGAAGAGTACGGGGATTCGCAGACGTGAACAAAACGGTACGCTGGCTGCTGGCACTAACCGCCCTCATTCCTCTGCTGGGTGTCCTCAGCCAGCCGCCGGATGTTAACCTGCTCATTTACAGCCTGTTCGTCCTCGTCTATCTCGCACGGGAACGCCTGCAACCGTTCATCGCAGGAATCCCACTTTCTCCGCTGTTCAAGTTGTTCATCCTGATTTACGTGGGCGGACTGTTGTCGGAGTCGCTCGTCTGGTGGAGCAACACCGCCAGCGGTGACATCCATCAGACCGGCTTCTATACGGACTACGGGACTCACATCACCTCTTATTTCGGCTTCTATCTGGTTGTAGCGTTGATCTGGACGGTCGTGCTGCGCTTCTTCCGCTTCACGATTTTGCAGGTATTTCTGACGGCGGGCGTTTTGTTCGGCGTGGTCATCGAACAGCGCGGCGCGATTTTGTTAGCAGGATTGGCATCAATGCCTGCTGGACTCGTCCTGTGGCTGTACGTCGCCCTGGTCTACGGCAGTTATCCAGCGCTGGCCTATACGCTCGTCTATCCTGAATTTGAGGTGTATGCCCGCCGCGAGACGGTGCTGAAATATCCGCTGGTGATCCTGCTGCTATGGGGCGTGATGTTCACCATCGCCGTGTTGAGTGGATAATTTTTTTGGAGGAACATTCATGAAATTGCAATTGGTTGTCCTGAGCATGGTCTTCCTGCTGTCCTTTAGCACATCCGCACACGAGAACGACAACGACTCACTCCCTCTGCTGCCGCCGGGACAGCATGTGACGATTGAATATGGCGAGGTCGCCCCTGGCGCGGAAGACACGCTGGACGACGCCTTTTTCGAGATTGTCCAGGCTGGTTCAGACACTTATGCGCTCTCGATGTGGTGGTCATTGATGCAGCCGATAAATCAAACGGTTGACCTGGAAGAGCTACAAGGTTTTCTGGAGATCATGCGTGTTCTGAACCTACAACCTTATTTTGTGATGCCGACGATTGATACCGTGCAGTTAGCGCTGCCCCCCGAATTTGTCGATGCGAACGACTCGACTCAACTTGCAGCAGGAGTGCATTTCAATTCGTCGGAAGTGCTGGAAAGCCTGGGGACGCTGCTGGATGAACTCGTCCCGCTGCTGATGGAATACAACACCTTTTACCTGAGTGTGGGCAATGAGGTCGATGCGTGGTTATCAGCCCATCCTGACGAGATTGAGCCTTTCCTCGAATTTGTGAGTTTTGCACGGGAACGAGTTCAGCAGCTCGCGCCTGATTTAGCAGTCGGCGTAACCATGACCTACGGTGGTGCGATGACCTACCCGGATTTACTGGCCGATCTGATCGCTGTCAGTGATGTGATCGCTTTCACCTATTATCCGCTGAATGCCGATTTCACCGTGCAGGATCCGTCCGTTGTGGAAGAAGACATGGCCGCGCTGGTCGAGATGATCAGTCCGATGCCAGTTGTGTTGCAGGAGGTAGGTTATCCGTCGGGTTACTTACGTTCACCGAACAATGGCAGTTCGGGCGAGATGCAGGCGGAATTTGTCAGCAATTTCTTTGATGCGCTGGAAGCTCATCCTGAAATCCGGTTTGCCTCTTTCCTGCATCTGGGTGAGTGGAGCGATGCGACCTGTGATGAATTTGCCGGATACTACCAGCTTGAACTCAGCGCTTTCCGCGAATATCTGTGTTCGCTGGGGCTGCGTGAGTACAACGGGGACGCCAAGCCTGGGTATGCTGTGTTTGTGGAGCGCTTGCGTCAATTGCAGAATTGAGTTATGTAAATTTGTAGTTGAGGGCGAGGCGCACCTCTCCCCCACAGCTTCACCTCTTGGCATCTTAGTGGTTAATAATTAAACTGTTACTCCTCAAGAGTTGAAACATCTCCCTCTGGCAGACCTTGCGCACGCGCTTTCAGCACCCGCCGCATAATCTTGCCGGAGCGCGTCTTCGGGAGACTATCCACAAACTCGATCTTGGAGGGCACCGCAATCGGCCCGACCTCGTGGCGGATGTGTTCTTTAAGCGCGTCCTGCAACTGGGCAGTGCCCTGCTGCCCGCTGCGGAGGATGCAGTAAGCGTAGATCACGCTGCCGCGCACCTCATCCGGCACACCAATCACGGCGGCTTCCGCCACCGCCGGATGGCTCACCAGCCCTGACTCAATTTCGGCAGTTCCGAGACGATAGCCGCTGACCTTAATCACATCGTCGATACGGCCAATCACCCAGATATAGCCGTCGTCGTCCTTGCGCGCGGAGTCGCCCGCCAGATACCAGCCCTGCTTTTCATACGCCTTCCAGTACTGGTTGACGAAACGGTCAGGGTCGCCGTAAATCGTGCGCAGCATCCCCGGCCAGGGTTTCTTGATGACCAGCTTGCCGTCCTCATTAGGGCCACACGAATTACCCTCGTCGTCCACAATATCGACTTCGATGCCGGGGAAGGGGCGGGTCGCGCTGCCAGGTTTAAGCGCCACGCTGGGCATGGGCGTAATCATGAAGCCGCCGGTTTCCGTCTGCCACCACGTATCCATGATCGGGCAGCGTTCCTTGCCGATGATCTTATGGAACCAGCGCCACGCTTCGGGGTTGATTGGCTCGCCCACGCTTCCCAACAGGCGCAGGCTGCTCAGGTCGTGGCGCTGCGGCCAGGCATCGCCGAAGCGCATCAGACCGCGAATGGCCGTCGGCGCGGTATAAAGGACGCTGATTGCGTAGTCCTCGACCATCTTCCACCAGCGATTCGGGTAGGGGTAGGTCGGTGCGCCTTCGTACATGAACCCGGTCGCGCCCAGCAGCAGCGGCCCATACACGATATAGCTGTGTCCGGTAATCCAACCGGGGTCAGCCGCGCACCACCAGCGGTCATCGTCTTTCAGATCAAACACATATTCCAGCGTGGTGCTGACGAACACCTGATAGCCGCCGTGCGTGTGCAGGATGCCCTTCGGCTTGCCCGTCGTGCCGCTGGTGTAGAGGATGAACAGCGGATCCTCCGCGTCCATGACTTCGGTTTCACAGCGCGGGTTGGCAATCGGCAGCGCCATCAGGTCGTGATACCAGTAATCGCGCCCCTGCTCCATTTTGACTTCCTGCCCGGTGCGCTTGACGACGATGACGTGTTCCACAATGGGCGAACGGGCGATGGCCTTATCGACGTTATCCTTAAGCGGCACGATATTCCCGCGCAGCCATGACCCATCGCACGTAATCATGACACGGCTCTGCGCGTCCTCAATACGGTCGGCGATGGCCTGTTCACTGAAACCGCCATAGATAACGCTGTGCGGTGCGCCAATCTTGGCACAGGCCAGCATGGCGATGATGATCTCCGGCACGCGCCCCATGTAGATGGTCACGCGGTCGCCCTTCCTCACGCCCATCGACTTGAGGACGTTGGCGAACTTGTTCACTTCCTGGTACAGCCGCCAGTAGGAGAAGGTCAGCTTATCGCCCTTTTCGCCTTCCCAGATGAGGGCGATCTTGTTCTTGCGCCAGGTCTTCGCGTGGCGGTCGAGCGCGTTCAGGACGATGTTGGTCTTGCCGCCCACGAACCACTTGTAGAAGGGAGGATTGCTGCTGTCCAGCACCTGATCCCACTTCTGATACCACTCCAGCCTGGAAGCACGTTTCGCCCAGAAGGCTTCGGGGTCATTGAGCGCTTCGTTGTAGACGGCCTCATAATCCTGGACAATCGCCCTGCTGAGCACGTCCTCGGACGGATGATAAAGTTCGCTCGTGGCGGGATTAAACGTCATGTCGGTCATAAAATTGCCTCAAAAAATCTTTCTGGTATTTGTAGCGTTCGGGATGGTTTAACCTATTTTATGGGTTTTCGCCAGCAGTCCCCTGCTGATCCTGCGGATAACGCTTGCGATGCTCGATCATCCACTCGCCCATGTTCCACGCCCGCCCCGGTTCCTCGTGATTGCGGATAAAAGCATCTCCAGTAGGGTCATCTCCATACAGACCGTCCGCCTGTACCTGCGCCAGCAGTGCCACAAACAGTGTGTTGAGCGTTTCCGCGCGGCGCATATAGCCAGCGAAATCCTGCGACGGGGAGTTCAGAGCGGTTAAAATCTGCGTCTCGAAATTTGCTGGCAGCCAGGGCAGTTGCAGCAGTGCCGTCATCTCGCGGTTGCGCCAGGGACGCCAGACGCGATTATAGGCAAACAAGCCCTGGACGAGATAATCATAAGCGGCGTGAAGGCGGTCATGGGCGATAGCAGGCGGCAGCGTTTCCCAGCGCTGCTGCGGCCCATCCTCGCCAAGATGCTGATCGAGCCACGTAATCGCCTCGTCCAACCGTGCTAATCGCAGTTGGTCATCATAAGTCGTCCTGGCGGCAACCAACCGCCCGATCTCACCGTCTCTGTCGAAGGCAATCCAGCCCGCGCTCAACTCGGCCTTGCGCGGCTCCGGCCAGTCAAAGTCGGGTGCGCTCCACTGCTGCCAGTCCAGCCGCAGGAAGTCGATCTGAAGACCGTCGCGCTGCACGTCTTCATTGGAGGTAAAAATGCTGTAGAAAGTGTCGTCCGGCTCATACCAGATGGCTTCCGCCGGGACGACATACAGATCAAGCGGGTCGAGGAAGACGACAGCATCCAGATCAGAACCTTCGTGGGCTGTGCCTGAACCGATGCTGCCAATGGCAATGACGCCTTTGACAGCAGGCACCACACGCATCTTGCGCTCAACAAAATGGAGAAGCTGAGCGCGTTTCTGGGCAGTCGCGGCAGTGAATATTACTTGCTCCTAATTCTCAGGTGCCAGTTCAAGCACATCCAGCGCAAACGGCAGTCTGGGCTGCAAGCCGGGCGGTGGTGCAAGCGAACGCTGATCGAAGTTGGTGACGTACAGCCGAGTGCCATTGATTGCCACATCACTTGCCCCGCGAAAGCCGCTGGCAAGCGCGGTCAGTGCGCCGCTCTCAAAACGGCTGACGCGGTTCGCGCCCAGCGCTGCGACATAGATCGTCCCATCTGGCGCGACCGTCACACCGTCCAGGTTAGCGGGTGTTTGCCCTGCGTCCAGCATAAACAGGACTTCGGTGGTCTGCCCATCCAGGCTGACGCGGAAAATCTGGTCGGTTTCCGAGTCGGTGATGATGATGGTATCGGTCGAGGCATCATAGGCCAGCCCGGTGGGAATCACTCGCGCGCCGTCGTTCGTATCGGGCGGAACCACCCACCACAGCGCACCGACTCCTTCCGATGTGAAGCGCCATACATCGCGCCGCCCCCGGTCGCTCACATAGAGATTGCCGCCGCCATCGAGAGTCAGATCGTCGGGCGAGACGAACCCACTCGAATCGTCAATTTCGCCGAACTCGCTCACGCTCCCATCCGGCGTCACCCGCCAGATGATGCCGCCCTGTGACCGAAAATCCGAGGTCAGTCGGTCAAGCGCGTAAATCGTCCCATCCGCGCCGAGCGCTAAGCCTGTGACCGCCCCGATCTGATCGCGTGTGTTCGGGATTTCGGTCACGTTGCCTTCGGGCGAAATCTGCCAGATCACGCCTGAGACATAGCTGGCCGTATAAACCGTCCCATCCGGGGACACGGCCACCGTCGCAGGATAGGCGTCATCATCAGGGAGCTGCACCCATTCGGTGACGGTAATGCCCTCGATTAAGGCCGCGCCCTGTTCGCGTTGGCTGGTATTGAAGATGAGCAGAATCACACCCAACGTCACCGCACCCGCAAACAGCAGAATGCCTACCAGGAACAAAACAAAGATCAGAATCCGCTGACCACGCGGGAGTTGTTGAATACGCTGAATCATCCGTCAGACTTCCTGTAAATCGTTACGAAAAAGCATTTGTTCTTTTTACCACAAACGGATGAGGGGAAGGTGATAAGGCTCAGGACGCGCCCAACTGCTTCAACGCCCATTTCGCGGTTTCGCGCACCGCTTCATCGTCATCCTCGGTCAGCACCTTCAGCGGCGTAACTGCCCTTTGATCGTGGGCTTTCGCCAGAATTTCGGCCATGTACAACTTTGCTGAGACATCCGGCTCACCATGAAGCGCCAGCAGCAGCAGATCGACGGCGGGCTGCCCGATTTCGCCCAATGCCCGCGAAGCCGAGTAGCGCACATCCGGGTCTTCATCTTCCAGCAGCCGCCCCACCAGCGCCCCAACCGCCCGCGCATCCGGCAGCTTCGCCAGCGCATCCGCCGCCGCCATGCGGATCTGGGCTTCTGCTGCGCCAAGCTGCATCACAATCGCATCCAGCGCCCGCCAGTCGCCCTGTAAACCGAGGGCGTTTATCACCGCCGTCCGCACCTGCACATCGTCGTCAGAGAGTGCCGTTACCAATGGCATCACGGCACGGTCGTCCTTCATGTTGCCGAGCGACTCCGCCACGCGCAGCCGCACAGTGGGGTCAGGATCATTCAGTACGGGAATGAGGGCTTCTACAATGCGAATGTCACGCTGCCGTCCCAGCCACCAGGCCGCATTGCGCCGCACATCGGCATCAGGCGATTTCAGAAACAGGAGATAGTCTTCCAGCGTCGGTTCGGTCATGTGGATAATCTCTGTATCACTCAAAAACGTCGGATGACGAAGCAAACCGCTAAAGAGCGTTGTCCGGTACTCTAAAAGGAGTTATGAAAGTTCACAACGGCTCATTTGCCCTCACCCTAAATCCCTCTGCAAGAGGCGCTCTCCCTCAGGGAGAGGGACTTAACACGCTTCCCTGGTCTTCTCCCCCTCTCCCAGCGCCAGCATTTGGGAGAGGGGGTCGGGGGGTGAGGTCAACTGCGTAAGTCCTACAATAATCAAAACCGTGTTGCTCATCGCTCATTGCTTTTTTTACTTAGTAAGGAAGGGTGGCGGCGGCTTCCGGCGCATGGCCGTGATCGTCCTCGACCACCATGAAAGGATTGAGCAGGCGGATGCCGTAACCCGGCTGCATGGCGATGCGCCACAGCGTCCGCACGTAGCCATCGCCATAGACGATCTCGCTGCTGCTGAAATAGCCGCGTTCGGTCAGCAGCTTACGCACATCACGCAGGCGGTGATAAGGTACGCCAGGGTACATGTGGTGTTCATGGTGAAAATACAGGCCGACGGGTGCGATCAGCAAACGTTCCAGCGGGTGCGACTGAATCACGCGGGTGATGGCGGGGAGTGGGACAAGGCCGGTATCGCACACGTCACTGCTGGATTGATGCTCCACAATCGTGCGGAAGTTGCCGATCATCAGCGTCAGCGTGAAGATGGGCGCGATCCACAGGATGAAGAAGGCGTACCACTGGCCTTGCAGGGCACACAGCGCGAACAGCAGGCCGTTGCTGATGAGAAAGCTGACCAGCGAAGCGGGCGTGCGCGAAGGGCGCTTTTCATATTTCGGGTCGTCGCTGCCGTAGCGGGTGATGGCCTGTACGCCATACTTGCCCAGCATGGACAGGATGATTTCCTTAAAGAGATGCGTCCCACGAATGCAGATCCACGCCAGCGGATTCACCTCGCGTTCGGGGTCGTTGAGGTAGAGATGATGCGGGACGTGGTGCCAGCGATACTGCCCGACGGTCATCCCAATCGGCCCGGCCACGAACAGATCACCGATGATGTCATTGCGCTTTTTGTCCCGGCTCAGGTTATAGTGGCTGGCTTCGTGCGCCCACAGGGTCAGCGCGTTTTGCAGGCAGGCGATGCCGATAAAGGCCAGCGCATAGACGATGACCGCCGCCCACAGCGGGAAGGTGTTCCCGGCCAGCAGAGCGATCTGAATTGTGGCGACGATCAGCAGCCAGTTCAGGCCAAGATCAGCGATAATGCGGCTCGGTTTAATTTTGCTCAGCTCGACCAGTTCATGCTTGGTAATCCACTGGCGCTTGCTGACCTTTTCACTGCTGGTGGCAGAGGTGTGGGTCGTAGAAGCCATCACAATAAATCTCCATATCCTACATTGACCATCTAAAGCGGCCTATCCATAGGGGCAAAGCACGCTTCGCCCGTACTCAGAAAGACCAGCATTCTTGTAGGGCAGTCAGCGCTTCTTGGCGATGACGCGCATCCCGGCAGATTGCCCCAACAGGCTCGGAATCATATCCACTGCCCAGAAAATCCCTAGAGCTAATGGACTGCTCAGGCTGAAAAAACGCTGCCAGAACTTCGGCCAGCGGTGCTTCTGCGCGACATGGTTCATCGACCACGTCCACACGACCGCCGCCGCCGGGGTGGAAAAGTGCGCAACGTCGAAACCGACCTCGTTCAACATACGGGTGATCGACTCACGGTTGAACAGCGTCCAGTGGCGCGGGAAGTGATACACGCCCCACGTTTCCTTCGGGAAGAAGCGCCGATCCCAGGCATTCATATTCGGCGTTTCGATCAGGAATACGCCGCCTGGACTAAGAATGCGGTGCAGATTGCGCATCACGTCTTTCGGATCGGCCACATGCTCAATCACCTGGATCATCGCCACCACATCGAAACTGCCATCGGGGAAGTCCAGTTCTTCCGCCCGCCCCAGCACCCCCCGGAAGCCTTTTTTCTCCAGCGCTTCCACCGCGCCCTGTTCCAGTTCGACGGCGTAGAGGTTTTCGTTAGGGACACCGGACGCGGCGAATGCCCGCAGCAGTGCGCCGTCGCCCGCGCCAATGTCCATGACGCGGGTCTGGGCGGCAGGCTTACCCAGGATTTGTAAAACCTGTGCGATCTTCTGCTGATCGCGGCGCTGGCGGGCTTTCAGGACGATGGAGTTCCCTTCATCCTCAAAGCTGTAGGAATAGTATTCTTCCTGACTGTAGATGATGGACAGGGTCTCCACCGTCGGGCGCGGGTTCAGGTAATAGGTCTTGCAGCGATTGCACTGCGCCAGCGTGAAGGTCTGGTCGCCGCAGCAGTGGTTGTCATAGTCCGGCCCTTCCGCGACGATGACGAAATCATCCGCGCCGCAGTCGGGACAAAGGACGTGCTCTACTGGAATCGCTGGTTTGGTCTTTTCAAGCATAGGCTGTTCTCGGTAAATCCCTGGAAGAACCCGCAAAAGAATGAGCCACAGAGACCCAGAGACTCTGACAGAATCCTGGCGTCCTTTGCGTCTTGGCGGTTCACGACTTCAAATCGCCCTCGAAATCGTAGCCGTGTTCGGGCTGGGGATGGTCATGATGGTCGTCGTCCTCGTCATCGTGCGGGAACTGCGCCAGCGGGTTCAGCAGGCGGATGCCATATTCCGGCTCGCGGGACAGTTTCCAGATGGTGCGGATGTACCCAGCGCCCCACACAATATCCGGGCGCTCAAAATACCCGCGCGATTTAAGCAGTTGGCGGGTTTCATGCAGACGATGCGCCGGGATGCCGGGATACAGATGATGTTCGTGGTGATAGTAGAAGCCGATGGGCGCGATCAGCCACTGCTCCAGTACATTCGCTTTAATCACGCGGGTCATGTTGGGAAGCTGCACCATACCCGTGTCGCACACGTCGCTGCTCGGTTGATGTTCCACAATGGTGCGGAAGTTGCTCACCAGCAGCGCGACCGTGAACAGCGGCGCCACCCACAGCAGAAAGAACAAGTACCAGTATCCTTGCAGCGCACACAGCGCGAACAAAAGACTGTTGGTGACGGCGAACCCGACCAGCGACTCTAGCGAACGGGCGGGCTGACCGTCGGGCTTGCCCTGCGGCGGATTCTGACCGAAGTAGCGGAAGATCACGCGGAAAGCGTTGATGCCAAGCATATAGCGCAGGATGGCCGACCACAGATAGCCTCCCTTGAGGCACAGCCATACTTCGAGGGCGATTTCCTTTTCAGGGTCGCCCAGGTAGCGGTGATGCAGTACATGGTGCTGGCGGTAGCCCGCGACGGTCGCCCCGGCTGGTCCGGCAATGAACAGGTCGGCCAGGCGGTCGTTGAGCTTCTTGTTGCGCGTCAGGCTGTAGTGGCTGGCTTCGTGCGTCCAGGAAATCAGCGCGTTCTGCTGGCAGCCGATAAAGATAAAGGCCGCCGCGCCCGCCAGCAGCCCCGCCCACAGCGGCAGGCGGTCAATCGCGATAATGGCAAGTTGCAGCGCCAGCACAATCATGCCCCATGTGAGGGCGACATGACCGATCACGCGCCAGTGCTTGATGCGGCTGAGTTCGATCATCTCATCGCGCGTAATCCACTGCTGGGGCTTGGTGCTGCGCTGATCTTCAAAGTCTTTCCCAGGAACCGGAATGCTTACATTAGAAACTGCGCTCATGACGGTTTTCTCGCTTTACAGGCAACATACATTGGCACTGGGCCAGGCGGAAACTGCTTGACCGCTTCTACAGTCAGGGTGTCTCGGATGGCGGCCAGGATGGTTTCGTGACTGGCGGGGTGGATGTCGTGTGAGCGATAGCCCAATGCGCCAAACAGCGCGTTGGTGATGTTGTTGCGCGCCGGGAAGCCCAGCGCGAAGATGCCGCCCGGTTTGACCACACGCCGCATTTCGGTCAGCGCGGGGCGGGGGTCTTCAAAGTGTTCCAGAACGCTGATGCACACCGCAGCATCGAAGGTGTTGTCGGCATAGGGAATATCGAAGATGCTGCCCTGCTTCAGTTCGACCCGGCTGAGATCGACCTGTTCCTGTTTGAGCATGGCGGTTACGCCGTTGTAGGACTCATGGATGTCGATCCCGGCCACCTGTTCAGCCTGGCCGAGCATGTGCTTGACGAAAATGCCGGAGCCGACGCCGACTTCCAGCACCCGCTGATAACGAGCGTCACCGAGCATGTCGGCCACCATTTGCAGACGGTTGCGGTAGAACCAGCCGGAATACCACGAATAGTAAAGGCGAACCAGGTGGTAGTCTTCGCTGGTGCCGTTATCGATAGATTGTGCAATTGCCGTGCGCGAGGGCAGAATTAATGCTCTGCGACCTGCCATGTACGTCCTCGCCAATGAACTTAAGTTAAGGTTTGCGCCGCCGAAACAGCGTCAGCGATATTAACATAAGCCCTAGAATGGGCAATACCCACTTCCCCCAGGTGGACTCATCGGTGACATTTGTCATGCCAGAGTCCACGCCGCCGGGGACAACATCAATATCGCGCGGATTTTGAAGCTGCGGCACGGCGTCACGGGCAAACAGCGGACGAATCTTGAACTGCCACAGCGCGAACAGGCTCATGCGCATCAGCAGCGGGCCATGTACGCTGACGCGCACTTTGCTGGTGCCATAGGTGCGCGCCTTATAATGCACGGGCACATCGAAGATACGATAGCGCAGCCGCGCCGCGCCGAACAGCAGGTCGAAATCTCCGAACGGATCGAAGTCGCCAAAGTAGCTGCGGTTGGCTGCGATCTCGTCGTAGTCGCGTTTGTAGAGCGCCTTCGTGCCGCAGAGCGTATCGGAAATAGGCTGACCCAGCAGCCAGCTAAAGGCGATGCTGAAGAAGACGTTGCCGAGGTAGTTGAGGGGGCGCATCGCTCCGGCTTCCTGATGATAGGCGAAGCGCGTCCCGTTAACCATCCGTGCCTTGCCGCCCACCAGCGCTTCATAGAAACGGGGCAGTTCTTCCGGCGGAACAGAGATGTCGCTGTCCAGGATCATCACAATGTCGCCCTGGGCGGCGGCGAACCCCTTGCGGACGGCATCGCCCTTACCCAGTTTAAGCATCATATCCGGCGGGGCATCGGCATCATCCGACTGCGGCGGCACCTGCGGGATGAATTTGATATCGCGTTCGGGATGCAGCCGCATCTGCTCGTGAATTTTCTCAATCGTGCCGTCGGTAGAAGCGCCGTCCACGAAAACCAGTTCAGTGTGTGTGCCCATCTCCGGCACACGTTCGACCAGCGCTTCGATGTTTTCCACTTCGTTACGGGTGGGGATGATGACGCTCACACTGGTATGGCGCAGCGTGGGCGTTTTCTGTGGTCGCGCGACGACGGTCGTCAGCAGCACCAGCCGATTAAACAGCGGCGCGTAGGACAGCGTGTTGATAAGCCGCGTAAGCCCTGGCACATGATAGGGCAGCAGCACACCGGGCTGGACGCTGACGGTTTCGTACCCTGTGAGTTCCAGAAAGCCCTGAATGGCCGCCGGGGAAAGCCAGTTCTGCCGCACGTGTGAATCGACATTCTTGAAGTGAAGGCGCTCCCCGGCCACCAGAATCGGCTGCCACATCCAGTTCCACAGCGAAATCACAACCCGTGAATTGTCGTGCATCAGGCGGCGCAGGTCGGTCAGCGTTTGCTGGATATCATTGAGATAGCCGATCAGGTCGGCCATCACGATCATATCGAACGGCTCATCCAGCGGCGGCACGTCCGGCAGGTCTTCCACATCGGCGCACATCCATTCCAGATGCGGGTGGTTGTGCTGCGCGATTTCGACCGAAACCGGGCTGAAATCCACCCCGACCCCGAAGCCGGGTTTGAGCGCGGCCAGCAGATCGCCCGTGCTGCATCCAAGTTCCAGCACACGCGAGTCGGGGTTCAGGTAGGGGCGGCAGGCCTGAATGATCTGGTTGTGATACATATAGTTGCGCCGGAACCAGAGAGGGCGGGCGGGCGCAACCTGATTGAAGTGATTGATGATCGCTTGTTTGTCGATCATGAAAGTCGTTTCCGTCCTCAGATGGATGCTGAACCGTGCAGCACCCTGGTGCGAGACGGAAGCATACTACCATTCAGGGACAGGTTGTGCAATCAGGGATATAGGGGTGAGGATTGTCATGATGGGGAAAGACCCCCATTCCCCACAAAGCAGGGACATGGCGCACCCATGTCCCTGCACAAAATATCCTTTAGCGTAACGGCACGTCGTTGACGTTACCGCCGCGCACGATGGCATAGGCCGGTATCCAGCCCTCGACCTCGCCCAGCCGGACGTGATACCACCAGTTGCCGCCGTTCTGGGTGGTGCGTCCCAGCAGCGCCATCTGCGTACCGGGTGGGAGTTCCTGCAAAATCTGCGAACGTGGGCTTGGGCGGCGCCGCAGATCAGCGAAGGCGCGCGTAATCACCGCCACGCCTGTATCCGGCACATCGTCAATTTCATCAAAGACGGTGCGGATTTCGGGCAGCGAGAACGGATCACCCGATACCTGGAAGTAGCGTCCCGATACCCACACCTGACGAGTGCCGATCTGGATGAGATACCAGGTGTACTGACTGCTTTCGTCGCTGCTGCGCCCCAGAATCGGATAGGTGTTATTGGGGCGGGCGACGCGCAGGAGCGATGCACCCAGGTAGGGGCCGCTGCGCCCGGAGAGACCGCGCACCTGCACAACCACCCCTGTGACCGGGGTAGGGCCAGCCGCGACCTGCGTCACCACTACACTGATGGGCGGCTGCGTCGTGACGACCGGAGTGGGCGTGGGCAGTACATTCACGCCGTTGCACACTAATGTATAGCTTACACTTGTGCGAGCAGGATCATTGGTGGTAAAGGTCAGCAGCGCTGTGCGTGTCCCAAGCGCCAGCGGGATACAGCGCAGGGTGATGATGCGATTTTGCCCGCCATCGGGGATGCTGAAAGGTGGCCCACCGGAAATGATGGCGAAATCTGCCGCATTTGTTCCGGTAATGGGCTGTGCGGGCTGGGTCACTTGCAGGGTTGCCCCGCCCGTTTCACTCACCACCAGTGATGTTGTGATGGTTGTACCCACCAGCGCACTGCCGAAGTTGATGGTGCTGCCCGGCGCAGGCGCGGAGCTGTAGCCAGGTGTGCCGAGTGAAGAGACATTGCAGTTCACCGTGTAGGTGACGGTTGGTGCTTCAGGTGCGGGATTCTGACCATCGTGAGTTACGCTGACAACGGACTGGAAAGTTCCCGGCGTCGCCGAACGGCAGGTGATCGTCAGAATTTGCGACGAATTGGGTGCGGTCAGGGTGAACGGCGCAGCAGGTGTCACCGTAAAGACAGGGTTATTTGTCCACGTGATGGCAGAAATCGTCAGCGCTTCGGTGCCCGCATTGAAGATTGTGACCGTTGTCGTGCCATTGACATTGATCGTCGTGTTGACGGTCGGCAGCACTGTGTTTGGCGGTGGCACGGAGTCATAGAAGCGGCCACTGTTCTGGCCCACGCGGCAGGTTACGGTGTACTGGAAACCCGCTGCTGGCTGTGCCGGATCATTGGTGGTTGCCGTAATGGTAGTCGTATAGCTCCCTGCCTGTACAGCATTGCACCGGACGATGATGTCCTGCGCTGCACCCCCATCCGCAATCGTAAAGCTTGTGGGGGAAACCAACGTAAAATTAGCTGCATTGGAGAGCGCGACGTTCACGGTAAGCGGGGCTGTACCCGTTTCCGTCACATTGATGACCGCATTCACAGGGGTGGCGACGACCGTGACCAGCGGAATGGTCGCGCTTGGGTTGGGTGTTGAGGCATAGCCTGATGTGCCTGCCCCAGGGTTAACCGTGCAGGTGATGGGATAAGTGTAGCCGCCTGCGGGCTGCGTTGGGTCATTGGTGGTGACGGTGACGGTGGTGGTGAAAGGCGACCCTGTGTTCGTGGTGGCATTGCAACGCACGACGATGTTCTGTGCCGCGCCGCCGTCGTTGATGGTGAAGGTGGCGGGTGAGGTCAGGGTAAAGTCGGTCGTGTTGGATAGGGCGACGTTGACGGTGAGGGGCGCGTTGCCCGTTTCAGTGACGGCAATGGTGGCATTAATCGGTGTGCCGACCGTCGTAGTGAGCGGGATGGCGGTGCCGTTGGTGGGATTCGAGCCATAGCCTGGTGTTCCTGTCACAGGCGTAACCGTGCAGGTGATGGGATAGGTGTAGCCGCCTGCGGGCTGTGTTGGGTCATTGGTGGTGACGGTGACGGTGGTGGTGAAGGGCGACCCGGTTTCGGTGGTGGCATTGCAGCGCACAACGATGTTCTGTGCCGCGCCGCCGTCGGCAATGTTGAAGGTGGCGGGCGAGGTGAGCGTGAAGTCGGTGGTGTTGCTCAGCGCGACGTTGACGGTGAGAGGCGCGGTGCCTGTCTCATTGACGGCAATCGTCGTATCAATCGGGGTGCCGACGGTGGTGGTGAGCGGGATGGCCGTGCCACTGGGGGGCGTGGAG
>JANRLJ010000062.1:0-37684 GCA_033762735.1 bacterium
AGCGATAATCGAATGCTTTTGTTCCTACAAGATGCGTCTAACGGCGATTGGAAAGTTCTCTTTATTGATACGAGCACAGGTACAACACAAGTCTTTCAGCAGCTTGGCAGTTTTTACGAGAACTCGTATTTGAGTCAGGAAGTCCGTGTGGACTGGTCACCCAATGGACGATATGCTGCTTTCTCCTCAACCAAACGACGGAAATCGCAACTTTTGCTGTTAGATACTTATCAAGGTACGGTACGTTCGATTGATTGGGGAGGTGCTTATGTCTACAAAGTCGAGTGGTCGTTCGACTCAAGCGGATTTCTCTTTCATGCTCCCTCTCTAGAACATACTTTTTTAAGCGCTGGTTCATGGTCTGTGTTTCATTACAACATTACGACGATGGTAGTTGACACACTCTCACCACAGGCCGCAACTTGGTTGCAGATAGAGTGGTCTCCTGCCGGGAGATACATTGTAGCGAGTACAAGTCCGCCCTCCGGTCAAGTTCGGTCTCCTTTTAATCTCTACTTGTGGGATACTGTTCGTGATTCTCAAGTTACCTTGACCCAGAATGCAGATACATATTTAGATTACACATGGTCTCCCGATGGACGATACCTTGCTTGGACGTATGAGAAGGACGAAATTTTTGAATATCGCTTGCTGGATGTGTCTTTAGGAACACAGCATCTCTTGCTGGCTACACAGAATTTTCGAAGTGGATTGTATTGGATCGATTCGAATCAGCTGATGATTGGTGTTCAAAACGAGACAGATCACTTTATTTACATCGTTGATGTTTTAACAGGAGAAATGCGACGCAGTGGGTCGCTCCGCAATATCTCATCTTGGAGTCTCTCCCCAGACAATCGTTACCTAATCGCTGTGAATAGTTCTCTGCAAAGTAGGGGAAATGATCTACTTGATCTCTTTACGTTAGAGGCTACGTTGTTGAGCGAACATCCGGGAAACGAGGTTGAACGCGCATGGTCGCCTGACGGAGAAAGATATGTTTTTGTGGGAGAAGACGACGGGTATGATTTGTACATAGTCGATCTCCCATGTCTTTGTGTACGCCGAGTCACGCAAACATTTTTGGAAGAAGCTGTCCCCCTCTGGGTAAGGTGACGGCTTCGCGCGTTGAAATGTTTTCGCTTTCGCTGTACCCTACGTTTTGATACGTACAGCGAACGGCAAAATAAAACGTTATGAATTTTCTGGCTCCCCTGGCATTTCTCGGCGCACTGATCGCCATCCCCATCATCCTGCTCTATATGCTGCGGCTGCGGCGGCGCGAGGTGGTCATCTCCAGCACCTTCCTTTGGCAGCAGGTGATGCAGGACAACGAGGCGAATACCCCCTGGCAAAAGCTGAAGCGCAATCTGCTGCTGCTGCTGCAACTCATCATCCTGGCGCTGCTGGTGCTCACGCTGGCGCGCCCGTTCATCACGGTTCCGGCGGTCAGCGCGGGCAAGACGGTGGTGCTGCTGGATGCCTCTGCCAGTATGAACGCCACCGACATCGACGGCGGCACCCGGCTGGACGAGGCCAAACGGCTGGCGCTGGAGATCGTGAACACGCTCAGCGCCGGGCAGCAGATGACGGTCATCCGCGTGGCTGATGTGCCCGAACCCCTCATCAGCGATTCGACCGACCGCGCCCGGCTGCGACAGGCGATTCAATCCGCCCAGCCCAGCACCACCCGCGCGGACTGGAACGCCGCGCTGAATCTGGCGGCGGCGGGCGCACAGGACACCGAGGACTTCACGATTGTGATTGTGGGCGACGGCGGCCTGGGCGCGACGGAAGGGCTGCCCGGAATCGCGGGGGAACTGCGCTATGTCCCGGTCGGTACGTCTGGCGACAACGTAACCATCTCTGCGCTGGCGACCCGCGCCCTGCCCGGCGAAGCGCCGCAGTTGTTCGCGCAGATCACCAATTACGGCGCGGTCGATGTGGAAGTGGTGTTCAGCCTGCGCGTTGATGGCGAACTCGCGTCCTCGGAACGCTACACCATCCCGGCGGAAAGCAACCAGCCGATTGTGTCCACCGCCGCGCTTGGCGAGGATTTCAGTTCGCTGGAAGCCAGCGTCAGCCTGTCGGTCAACAGCGCCGGAGCGGATTATCTGGCCGACGACAACACGGCTTATGCCGTCTCCGCCCGCAGCAGCGAACGCCGTGCCCTGCTGATGACGACGGGCAATCTCTATCTGGAGCAAATCCTGCGGAGTCTGCCGGGGTTGAACGCCTTCCGGGGCAACCTTGAAACTGGGATTCCCGCGCAGCCTTATGATCTGTATGTGTTCGACGGCTGGCTGCCCGATCAGCTCCCGGCGGGCGACCTGCTCATCATCAACCCGCCCAGCAGTACGCCCTATTTCACGCTCGGTGCGCTGAACCAGACCACGACCAATCCCCGCGCCAACATGGAAGACGCCCGCACCGCCTTTGTCGATCTGAGCACGATGAGCCTTCTGCAATTCCGCGAACTGTCCGGTACGGCCTGGGCGGATGTGCTGGCGGAAGTGGACGGTGGGCCGATTCTGCTGTCGGGCGAAATCGACGGGCGGCAGGTGACGGTGCTGCCATTCGATTTGCGCGAGTCGAATCTGCCGCTGCTGATCGCGTGGCCGGTGCTGGTCAACAATCTGGTGGAGTGGTTCACGCCGCAGGCCGCGCTGACTGAAAGCGACGGGATGAGCATTGGCGACTCGCTCACGCTGCGCCCGCCGCTGGAAGCCGACTCACTGCGCGTGACGCTGCCCGACGGCCAGACGCGCACCCTGGACGCAGCCGCCAGCCCTGCGCTGATCTTCGCGGAAACCGCGCAGCCGGGGATTTACCTTCTCGAAGCGTTCGCGGGCGGCGAGGTCATCCAGACACAGCAGGTGGCCGTGAACCTGTTCAGTCCGCTGGAGAGCGATATTCAACCAGTGCCGCAGGGCAGCTTACAGGTGGGGCAGGCGACGGTGGCCGCGCCGGATACCGAAGAACTCGGCCAGCGCGAGTTGTGGCCGTTCGCGGCAGGGCTGGCGCTGCTGATGCTGCTGATCGAGTGGATTGTGTATCACCGCCGCCAGCGCGTCCCGACTCTGGGGCGTACCGCCGCCGATGCGCTCCCGCCGTTCCTGCGCCGCCGGAGGGCGTAATCCCCTCGGAATGGGCGTTGCCATCATAAAGAAAGTGGTTAAACTGAATGATAGGTACTCTTAACAGTTTATCCGCTCTCACCTGGGACGGTGTTCATGCCGACGGTGTACTACCGTTATGTGTCTTACCTGCCGGAGCTTGAACAGCTACGCGACGAACGCAAAATTCAATCAACCAACCCGACAACGCAGTATCGAACATGGTACACCACAGAACGGTATGACAGCCCTGACATCGCACAGCAAAGGCTGGCTTTGAAGACGCGCCCACTCTATCGCATTGGGCCGATTTCAGCGGAAGCGATGCCAGACTTAACACTCGGTCCACGCCGTGTCGCGCCCGACTTTGGGCAACCCGGCGGCGGCATTGAGGTTGCCATAGATCATCCCGTATGGCTGTTTGGCGTGTGGAATTTCGACAATCAGGAATGGGAGATGCTGCCATGACAGCGAGAAAACAAGCAACCACAAAGCGCTTTACCGTCGACTTTGAACATCTCGATGAAACCCTGGACGCAATTAACGAAGTGATGCAGCAGGTGGCGGGGCATCACAAGTTAAGGAAAACCGAAATTGAGCGCTGGCGGTGGGATCAACCCTCCATTTCGCTGACATGGCCTTGTGACGATTTCATTCAACGTAAAATTCTGGCGTCGCTTGATATAGGCAGTGGCGTTCCTGCTGATCTTTATCGACTGAATGTCACTGTGGATGCGTGGAAAGATGATACGCTTGTTGTAGATGATGGTATTCGTGTTCCAGTACGCTACTGGAATCACGAACGCATCCAGGAAAAAGCGTTCACCACTGCTGGCGATTTTCCAGTGAACTATGTGGAGAAGGCCATCCAACAAGCCTACCAGACGGTTTCCAGTTGGAAGATTGACGACCTCGAACGACGGGTTGCTTTATAGGCTCAACTGCCGCTACCCGCGCAGCATCCCGCCGTAGATGCCGGGGGAGGAATCGTCGATGATGGTTGCGCCGCAGGCTTTGGCGTAGAACTCCCAGGGACCGACGCCGCCGATAACGGCATAGGCGTACCCTTCCCACTTCATCGCGTGCAGGCAAGCCAGCAGCAGTGCCCGGCCTGTCCCCTGCCCCCGCGCCACCGGATCAACCCCGGTCGGGCCAAAGTAATTTTTGACGGTCGCATCATGACAGCCGAAGCCGATCAGGATGCCGTCCTGCACAGCGATGAAACATCCCACCGGGCTGTGGCCGAAGGCGCATTCGACTTCATCGGCCCAGCGATCCTTGAAGTGATGGCGCACCCATTCCACCACCAGCGATTTTTCGGGTGCGATGGCACGGCGTACTTCAATCCCCTGGGCGCGCTGACCTTCCAGCACCTCTTCCAATGGCGGCAGTTGATACAGTTTCACGAGCATGTCGGGCATGGTGAGTTGTCGGTTTTTAGTGGTTAGTCGTCAGTGTTTGTTTTGATTCGGCTCATCGTCCCGTGTGTCGTCTTCGAGGGCGACTCGCCGAGTCGCCCTTACTTTAAACACAAAATGGCTGCGCTGCAAATCTTCACTCGGTACTCGCTGCTCGGTACTTTCCACTCAATTATCCCAGCAGGCAACTGTTTAACGCCTCGCCGCCAAGTGCTGCGCTGTTGAGCGTGATCGTCGAAAGGAATCCGGCGTTCACCCGCACCCGACCGTCGGGCAGCAGATCGAGCAGCCGCGCCGCTGGCCGCCGGTTCTGTGTCCCGCCCGCGTAAAGCTCCACCTGAGTGAGCATGTCTCCGGTCGCTGCGTTGAACACGTTCAGCCGTCCGTCCGCGTCTAAAATGTAGAGCAGACAGCCGAGATCGCTTTTCATCAGCGGCGGCAGCAGGCCTTCGCTCACGGCGGGATAGCGCACCCGCCAGCGTACCCCGCCCTGATGATCCCACGACAGCAGCGTATTCTCGGCATCGCCCATGAACAGATAGATGTTGTTGGTCACATCCGACGCCAGCCGAGCGGTGCGCCCCGGTGCAGCATTCACCTCACCCAGCG
Source organism: bacterium (assembly GCA_033762735.1). Taxonomy (GTDB): domain Bacteria; phylum Chloroflexota; class Anaerolineae; order Aggregatilineales; family Phototrophicaceae; genus JANRLJ01. Next base: position 5,144 of record JANRLJ010000062.1, read on the forward strand.
TCAGCGCATCCCCGGTAGGCAGAATATGCTGTAGGCGATTATCCGCCAGAAGCATCCAGCCGCCGCTCATGGCAGGTGCGATGACCGCGTTGGTTCCGACCAGAGCATCAAACAGCGTGTCTCCGGCGGGATTGACCACCCGCAGCACGACCTGATTTTCGACGCGGAGCATCTGCGCAATCGTTGTGCCATGCAGCGGGTCGGGATTAGTCGCGAATTCCAGAACGCGGAAGCCACTTCCATTTACCTGTGCATTGGCGGGTGCGGGCAGTGTCCACTGAATCTGACCTTCGGGGCTGAACGCGGCTAAACCACCGTCCGGTGCGGTAAACAGCAGGGTTTCACCCGCCGCGACGAAGGCTTCTTCCTCTGCGCCGCGAAAGTTCCACAGCGCGGTATAACTGCCGTCCGTCAGCATCACGACCTGACTATTGGTGGTATGCGCCACAACGCGCTCGCCGCTCATCCCGCGCAGGCCGATCACACGGCCATCCGTTGTGATGCGCCACAGGACTAACCCGGCTGGATTGACACCCGCCACGACGTTATCGCTGGCGACTACAACTGTGCCGCTCTCAAGAATCACGGGCGGTACGGTGGGGATGGCTTCAAACGTCACGGCACTGTTGAAAGCCGGAGTCAGGCGAATCTGCCACAGATGGGTGAAATCGAGGGGGTGATACCAGCCTTCCAGCAGTGGATTTCCCGTCACATAGCCGGGGCCGCCATCATCAGGCAGGAAATTGCGAATCTCGTAGTGCAGGTGCGGCGCACCGCGCGACGGCCATCCGACCGCGCCGACTGTGTCGCCCATCTCAACACACTGGCCGACTTCCGGGAAGCTGATCTCGTTGGTGACTTCCATGTGGCCGTAGAGCGAAAAATAGCGGCTGCCATCGGGGAAGACGTGTTCGAGGATGACCACACCCTTTTCCGTGTCCCATTCTTCCACGTCGGAGAGCGTTACCCGCCCCCGCGCCACCGCCCGCACCGGAGCACCCTGCTGGTTAAAGGCAATATCGATGCCAACATGATTTCCACTGAAACGTGCCCGGTAGAGCGAGAAGTCATCAAAGCCGGGGCGGATGGTCGTTTCCATCAGGTTTTCGACCGGGTAGCCGATGGCATCTACCACGCCGCAGGGAGCATCGGTTTGCGCATCAAGAGCGGCCAACGGAGCCAGGGTGAAGCAAATCAGGACAAGCAGGGTAAACAGGCAAAAACGCAGATGGGCTTTGTATGGGGTCAACATTCCATCAAAACAGTTTTCATCAACAATCGCCTCGATTGTAGCAGATTTACCAGGCCGAGAACCTCAAGGAATACAGCATTATTCGTCACTGTTCAGATTGCCGCTGTTAAACTCAACCAACTGCTGCCAGTTAATGCTGCCGTTTGCATCACAAAAACTGGCATTAAAGACCTCGACAAGACGTTTCAGGGTAAGACCCTTCTGTTCCTGAAAAAGCTCATTTTTGTCGGCGGCGTTATACCCAAGCGGTTCTACAATATGCCGGTATAGATCAGGATCACCGGAGATGAACGTCCAGAAGCGCTGACCGCAAATCCGGCGATACATACCCTTATCGGAGTCTTTTGCTCTGCCATAACAAATTCCTAACACGGCCTGAGCATTAACCACCTGCCGTGATTGCCGTAGTACAACGAGTGCCTGCTTAAAGTTGTTTTCCAATGCGCGATGCTGGCTGCTGTTACCCCAGTTCAGACCAGACTTGATGGCTACCAGATAGCGTGTGTTATCGCGGTTGAATTCAAGATCAATCCCAGGAGAAGAGGATTTTTGACCACCTGATGTAATCTGGTTAACGTAGATCGCCAGTTCTTCGAGAAATCGACCGAACAATCCTTCCTCAGATGAGGACAGTGTTGCATCGACAAACGACGTTATCAGTTCTTCTGGACTTGTGATATTTTTTGCCCTGAATAGATAGGGATTCTTGCGCCTGAGAATATCGTTCAGCTTAAGGGATTGAATCAACCGCAGGCGATCCGCATGAAACTGGTCGATGCTCCGGTTGATGAACGCGGTGATGAGGGCTAAGTCGGACTGATTCATGATCCCTACAGCAGTTTGGGATTCTTCAAGGCTGCTTCCGCCAGTTGGAAATAGTCCGGTTTAATCTCGATTCCCAGATAGTCGCGCCCCAACTGCTGCGCGGCGACGGCGGTCGTCCCCGACCCCATAAAGGGATCAAGCACCAGATCACCTTCCTGCGAGAAAAGCTTGATAAACCAGCGCGGGAGTTCCAGCGGGAACGCGGCACTGTGATTTTTATTCCCGGTTTCGGTCGCCAGATGCAGCACATTGGTGGGGTAGGCCAGCGCTCGTCCTACCCAGTTGGAAACATTCTTGCCGAAGCCGCTCTGCACTTTTGACTCATCACGGCGTTGATCGGTTTCGCTCAGATTGCGAAGGCGGCTCTTGGCCCAGTCCCCCATCGGCACCATCACGCTTTCCTGGTACATGGCAAACTTCTTCTGCTTGTTAAATTGAAGGCAGCGCTCCCACGCATCCCGAAAGCGATTCGGCCATTTGCCGGGATAGCAGTTTTTCTTGTGCCACATGAATTCTTCTGTCCAGAGCCACCCCTGCTGGCGCATGGCGAGAATAAGTTCCAGCACATAGGTGTGCCGTTCGCCTTCGACCACCTTTTCCTTGATGTTGAGGATAAAAGTGCCAGTGGGTTTCAACACACGTTTCAGTTCAGCGCTGATCGGCAAAAACCATTCGACATACTGATCGGGATGGACACCACCATAGGTTTTGCTGCGGCTGTCCGCGTAAGGCGGCGAAGTCACAATCAGATCAACCGATTCGGTGGGAAGCTGCGGCAGCAGAGTCAGACAGTCCCCTTCAAGCAGGCGATTGCGCCATTCAGCCGTTAAAGTAACGGTTTCAACTGGGTCAAGCAGGAGCGACATGACAACATCCGAGACAAAACACACACGGACAACAAGAGTCCATTATAGCATCCACTGTGGATATTTGTTCTGATTCCTGTTTATTGCTGTTCGGCGGAGAGCAGCGTACCCGTGTAAGGGGCGCGGTAGAGGGTGTAAGGCTGCTGATGCTGGAAGGCATCAAAGGCATCCTTGCTGACGAAGATTTCGACTTCTCCTATGCGCACCACGTAGTTATAGACACGGCGTGAAACAGGCCTAACCACACGCTCGATTACGCCTTCCGTCATCAGCACCTTACCGCCGCGAATATCGGCGTTCAGCCGCATCCAGTGGCGGGCGAATACCCCCGTCAGCGCGGCGTTGCACAGGGTCACGCCGATTCCGACCAGCGTCAGAATCGAATTACTGCTGCGCTGCGCCAGGAACAGAAACAGGGTGGCGATGAACACCCCTGCCAGCACCAGCGCCAAACCGATCAGGGCAGCACGCTGGCGGCGCACTCGCAGGCGATATTCCTGCATCTCGCTTAAGCGCCCTTCACGGTTGGCGAGGAGATCATCCGCCGTGAAATTTAAGGCCTGTTGAAGTGTGAGTGGAACCATACCTCGTTGGTTTTTGCCTTTCCAAAACCAGTACGAACTGATTAAACCGCCAAGACGCGGTGTGATACATCGCCTTCCTTAATGCGTTGAACTGCAACCAAGCGCATAGGCAAGCGTGTTAGGATTTTGAACTGATCTCCGTGCTCTCTGTGTTCTCTGTGGTTCAAATTCTTTTGTGCTTTGCACCTCACCCTAACCCTTATCCGGCAGATCGGTCTCGCTGCCGGGCTGCGGCTGTGGTGGCAGTGCTTCCGCTTCCTGGTCATCCTGTGCGTTCTGGATCACCGCCCGCTGGCGTGGGGACATAAGTTCGTCTTCCGGCGTTTCAGGCCGCACGTCATAACCGGGCGGGAAATTTTCGATATAGACCGAACGGCTGGGCAAGGCCACGCTCAGGCCGAGATCGCGCACGATGTCCATCACTTGCAGGTTGATCTGTTCCTTTTCCGCCGTGAACTGTCCCCAGTCGGGAATGGTCAGATAGCAGCGCACCAGAATCTTCAACCCATCGTTCCCGAATTCGATGAAGTAAACCACGATGGAGTCGGGTTCGACGTTCGGGTGTGTTTTGAGCAAATCACGCAGGTGTGTCAGCAAATGACGCAGATCGCTGCTGGTGGCATCATAGGTCACGTTGAGGATGTAATCAACGCGGCGCTTCTCCAGCTTGTTCCAGTTGAGAATCGCGCTGTTGGCGAGTTTGTTGTTGGGGACGGAGATCAACGCCTGATCGAGCCGCCGCACCCGCGTGGAGCGCAGGCCTACCCGTTCCACGACCCCTTCCACATCGGGCGTGACGATGTATTCGCCCACATCAAAGGGACGGTCGCCGACGATGGCGATGAAGCCGAAGACGTTCGCCAGCGTATCCTGCGCCGCCAGCGACAGCGCCAGCCCGCCCAGCCCCAGCCCGGCCACCAGCCCGCTCACGTCATAGCCCCATTCCTGAATGATGATGACCACCGTTACCGCGATCAGCAAAAGCTGCACACCGACGCGAAAGAAGGGCAGCAGCCGTTCTTCCACCTGAATGCCCGTGAGCGCGAACAGACGGGTGCTGGTGGTGGAAAACAGGTTCACAAGTCGGTAAATCAACACCACCAGACCCACGATCACGAGGGTGCGGACGATATGGGTGACGAGGGTGTTAATCGAGCTGTTCGTGCCGAGGAGGTTAATGCTGATGAACAGGGCAATTGCCAGCAGCAGCAGCCGCAGCGGGGGAATGATGGCATCCAGGATGAGATCGTCGCGGGTAGACGCGGTAGCCTTCGCCCGCCGCCGCAGCGGACGCACGATCAGCAGGTTGAGAATCAGCCGAAGCAGCGCCACCAGCAGCAGCGTCGCCACTGGAACGAGCAGATACAGGAGCACTTCCTGAACGGTGCGGGGAAGGTCTCTCAGAAATGGCAGCCGATCAAGCAGCATGGGTTGTCATCCTCCTGCGGTCAATCTTGCCAGAGGACGGCAGGATGCGCAACCGCATTAAAACCATAAACGGGGTTGAGGAGGCTCTAAAAGGTTCAAAATTGTCTATCCTAGCGTAGGGGCGCAGCATGCTGCGCCTCTACAGAAATATACTGACCCTTTAATACCTGCCTCTTTGATTTATGCAACCGCTGGCGGGCTTGAACCAGAGGCGCGGCACTAGGCAAACCGCCTTCTTTTATGAGACATTAAAGACGATTTCGTCACGTCGCTTGAGGTTCTTTATGTCGCCCTATCTTGCACTGCTTCGCAACAATCCCGGTTATGCCCGGCTGTGGTTTGCCCAGGTCATCAGCCTGGCGGGCGACTGGTTCAACATTATCGCGCTGAACACCCTGGTCTCGCGCTATACCGATGGTTCGGGCGTTGCCATCAGTCTGCTGCTGCTGGCGCGGTTTGTGCCGCCGCTGCTGATCGGGCCGTTTGCGGGCGTACTGGTGGATCGCTTCGACCGCAAGATGCTGCTGGTGTGGAGCAACTGGCTGCGCGTATTCGTCGTGCTCGGTTTTTTGTTTGCCACCTCGCCCGACCGTCTATGGATTGTCTATGGGCTGACGCTGCTGCAATTCATTCTCTCCGCCGTGTTCGAGCCGGGACAGTCGGCGCTGACGCCGAGCCTGGTTGGCAAGGATGATCTGGTTATCGCGAATACGCTCAACAGTGCTACCTGGTCGGTGATGCTGGCACTCGGCGCGGCGATTGGCGGTGTGGTAGCGGCCTTGTTTGGCACGGCAGTGGCGCTTGTGATTGATGCCCTCTCGTTCGCCCTGGCGGGTGGCCTGATTGCTGCGATTCGTGTTCCAGCAGGGGAAACCCCCACCACGCCGACCGAACATGGGCATGAGACGGGGAGCCTGTTGGAAGGGCTGCGCTTTGTGCTGCAACGTCCCACAACGGCGGCGGTGCTGCTGGTCAAGGGCGCGACCAGCCTGGGCAACGTGGATGCGCTGGCGACGGTTTATGCCACACAGGTCTTCATCCTGGGGCAGGACGGGCAGCTCTCGCTTGGCATCATGTACAGCGCATTTGGACTCGGCGCGATTGCCGGCCCGCTGCTGCTCAACCGCTTTCATGACGGTTTGGTGCGCCAGCTTCGCCGCCTGATCTTTATTGGCTTCGGCTTTGCGGTGGCGGGATGGCTGCTGGTGGGGAGCGCGACATTTCTGGGGATGCTGCTGCTGGCGTTCTTCATCCGTGCGATGGGCGGCAGCGCCAACTGGACGTACAGCAATGTGATTATCCAGAAGACCGTGCCCGACCGCTATTTAGGCCGCGTCTTCTCGCTCGATTTTGCTGTGTTCCAGTTGAGTTCGGTGCTGAGCATCATCGTGCATGGCGGATTGGTGGAAGCGCTGGGTGCGGAACGCCTCTCGATCATCGCATGGGGAACGGCACTCGTCAGTCTGATGCCGCTGCTGGCATGGCTGGTGATGCTGCCGCGCATGGAACGCAGCGATGCACGGGCGGTGGAGGCTTTGGCGGGGGATTGAGCCTTATTCCCCCGCGCGCAGTTCCGCCAGCAGTTGACCGCGCTCGACCACCTGCCCCGGCTCGACCAACAGCCGCGCCAGCGTACCGTCGCTCGGTGCGCTCACGCGAATCTCCATCTTCATGGCTTCCAGAATGACGAGCGTCTGCCCCTTTTGCACCACATCGCCCTGCTGGGCAAGCACCGCTGTGACCTTCCCCGGCATCTGCGCGTTCAGTTCAGAGATGCCCGCCGCGCTGCCACTCCCGCGCCGCCGTGCTGATTTACGTGGGTCGGGGACGGTCAGTGCGAAGGTCTGCCCATCGACATGGGCGTAGCGATTTTCGCCCTGCGCCGCCGTATGCACGATGCGCCGCCGTCCATCGATATGCAGCAGCCACCCGCCGTCCGCCGTGCGCGACGCCTGAACTGTGCGCGTCTCTCCGTTGATGGTCACACGATAACCACCGTCAGGCAGCGTTTCCAGCGTGACGGTATGAGTCTGTCCATTATGTTCGTAGGTGTGGTTCAAAATGACCTCTAATTTACGCGGTCTTGACCCGATTTGGTGGGTGAATAAGAGATCGCTTCAGAATAAAAAGTGGGCTTCATAGGTCGGTGAGCTACGGTAGCCCAGCGACGAAGGTAGGCACTGACGATTATAAAACACTTTAATGAACTTGAACACGGACGTTCACACGCCCCGCAAGGTCATTCCCTCGTTGCATCCCGATGATTTCATAGCTCATGGCTGGCTCCCGCTGACCATCTACCAATTCAGTCCACCTGTCTCTTAGGTTTTCCTCCACTGTATCAGGGCAAGCTCACAACTTATGCCTCATTCGTCTGTGGTTCAAAATGCGTCCTGGGCTATAATCGAGGGGAAGATTTGCCCGCCGACATTAACCTGGAGAGGACGCTATGACATCTGACAACGGCGCGAACAACCCCAACACCATCGTCGCGGTTGACAGCCTGGTCGCCAACGAATTTGAAGTGCATCTGGAAGGGGAACGCCTGCTGGGGGTGTTCCGCGTAATGGGGCTGACCCCTTACAAAATTGATCTGCACGCGCCCAACAGCGGCCTGATCCGCGAACCGTTCCAGCTTGCCAAGATGGTGCAGCGCGACGGCAACAGCCCGTTCAACCGCTGGCTGCGCGAGACGGTCAGTGACCGGGAAGGCAGAGGCCGCGCCACCCGCACGCTGGCGATTGTAGCGATTGATGACGGCGTGGAGACTCGCCGCTGGACGGTCAAAGGCGCGTACATCGTCGGCGTGACCTATTCCCCCTTCGACAGCGGTTCATCGGAGATGGTCGAGGAACTGGTCACGGTGCATTACGACGACATCGAGGAAAGCTGGCCTTCGACCACAAACCTGGAGTAAAGAAAGCGATGAGGTGTTGTCTCGCAACTGACTGCACCTGATGAATGACGACATGTAGGGACACGGTGCGCCGTGTCCTTTAATAACCCACCCCACCCTGCTAAAAATCGTTTACACCCGGTCAGCTTCCCCCTTTGGACGGATAAAAGCGGCAGCAAGGTCATGGTAGGCTGGAATCTAATCACACAGCCGAAAGCGTTCTGCCATGACCGACCCTGCCGCTGCCCTTCCCATGCAACCACGACGCCGGACAATGCGTCTCATGCGCTGGCTGCCCGGCCTGCCCCTGCTGGTGCTGCTATTCATCTATGTAGGCTCAGGGATGAATCCGGCGCTCCCCGGCATTTACCCGCTTCGCATCCTGTTCAATCAACTGACCCAGGGCAATTCACTGTTGTTCAGTCTTACCGTCATTGCCAGCGGAATTTACCTTCTGGTCAGGGTGAGAGGCATCCGCTGGCCGGATGTCGCACGGTTGGGGCTTATGCTTGTGCTGCTCACAGCCATCGTCTGCGGGACCTGCGGTTATCTGCCCCAGTTCCTGATCTTCTCCCCCGGCTGGCGGCATCTCGACAGCGCCGACCTTGACAGCCACCGCTATCAACTGGCGCTGTATGAAACCTTCTCTGACGGAACGATCTTCTATCTGCATGAGTGCGACCGCTTCGGGTTGGTATGTGGTCGTTCGCTGATCGCCGAAAACACGGCGCCTGGCAGTGAGTGGACGACAGATGTAGAGTTTGAGGTTGGGAACGGGATACTGCGGGTGATCGGGGAAAATGGGGTGCTGTGGGAACGGGAGTAGGTACATGGTGTACCGTAATGGGATAAAGCAGTAAAGGCGGATTTGAAACCCGCCCCTACAACAAATCTGTGCGACTACAAAAGTCCTGACGACGTTAAGACCCGCTGCCTTCTTCGGTCGCGGCAGGTTCTTCCGGCTCGGCGCTGGCGGAGGTGCCCGGTTCGGCCACGATCACCTGGCCGCTGCCCGGTTCGCTGAAGCTGGAATTGACGCTGACGAGGATTTGACCATCCGCGTTCATCGCCAGCCCATAAGGGAAGTTCAGGCTTTCCACCACGGGGGCGATTGTGCCTTCCGCGTCCACCGTGATGATGCGTCCACTGGCCGGGATATAGCCTTCATTGCCGAAGCCGTCGGCCAGTTCCACCACATACAGCAGGCCATCTGCGTCGTTGAACTGCACATCGGTGACGAGGTTTACCCCCGTGATCGTGCTGGTCAGTTCGCCGTCGGTGTAGACTTCGATGCGGGCAGAGCCGCCCTCGCGCACAAACGGGAAGCCGCCCAGAAAGCCGATATAGACCGTCTGTGTGCCATCTTCACCATCGACCACATCTACCGACGAAGGCACACTGCTGGGCGCATCGTCCGTGAGCGGATAGGCGGCGAACAACGCCAGGCCATCTGCTTCTGTCCAGGTCAGGACGCTGTTGGCGCTGGCATCAACAATGAAGATCGTCCCATCGGCGGCTACGTCAAAATCAACCGGGTTGCTGGCGATGGTCTGCGGGTCTTCGTCAGGGTTATTCTCCACCTCATACGCGCCCAGGTCGATGACCTGCACTTCTTCCAGCGTTTCACGGTTCAACTGCACCAGCGCTTCATAGCGTGTGCCTTCGGGAATTTCGTTGCTCTCCGCGCCCTCGCCCAGCAGCACCCAGTAGGAGTCTTCGGTGGCGACAATTTTATGGGCGCCCAGGTAGCTGCCTTCGCCAAAATAGGCACGGCTGAACAGTTCGCCAAGCAGAACGCTCTGTTCGCCCTCAGCGCTCACACTGCTGACCTGCGACGTAAAGCCAGCACTGATCTCCGAACCGAACGCATCCAGCACGGTCAGATCGCCACCGTTCCCAGCTTCGGCTACATACACATTGCCATCGGCATCAATCGTAACATGGCGGGGGCTGGTCAGGCCGTCGGCGACGATCACGGGCGCGGCATCCTGGGCGAGCGCTCCGAAGGCCGCCAGAATGACAATCAGCAGGGCGGCAAAAAGACCAGATTTTTTCAACATGAACCACATCTCCTTTGCAAAGGGATTTCGAGGGTTGGTAGTGCTATCTGCTACATCGCAAAAGTGTAGCGATGCGGATGACTGTGGAGGATGAGTATCCCATGAGTCCTTGTCCTTTTCTCCCCGGTTCGGACTCGTGCAGATTCAACGAACTTTTCGCACAGATTTTGGAATAGCGCTACAATGTTCACCGACGTTAAACGTTAAAGTTACGTCGTCTTGTCACGTATAGTTGTTTATGCACAGGAGCAAAAAATGTCAAGAAAAGGCCTCCTTTTACTGGTTGTGATGGCGCTGCTCGTCGCCTCGTCGCTGGGTGTGGTGAGCGCACAGGACGAAGCCGAAGTCTTCTGCCCTGAAGGTGATGCCACCGTGCGCGTGTTCCTCGGCGCGGTCGGTCAGGAATTTGAACTGTTCCAGGCAGGTGTGGCGCGTTTCAACGAAGCATGCCCCAACATCGCCGTTGAGCTGATCGAAACCCCCGACTCCACCACCGACCGCCTGGGTCTGATTCTGCAATACGCCGAAGCCCAGAGCGCGGACGTGGACATCTTCCAGATCGACGTGATCTGGCCCGGCATCCTGGCCGAGCACCTGGTCGACCTGAACGAATATGCTGATCCCGAAGCAGTCGCCGCGCACTTCCCGGCGATTGTGGAAAACAACACCGTCAACGGTGCGCTGGTCGGTATGCCCTTCTTCACCGACGCTGGCCTGCTCTACTACCGCACTGACCTGCTGGAAAAGTACGGTCTGGAAGTCCCCACCACCTGGGATGAACTCGAAGCCGCCGCGCAGACCATCCAGGATGGCGAACGCGCCGAAGGCAACGAGGAATTCTTTGGCTTCGTGTGGCAGGGCAACAGCTATGAAGGCCTGACGTGCGACGCGCTGGAATGGATGGTCAGCCATGGTGGCGGCTTCATCAGCCCCGAAGGCGAAATCCTGGTCAACACCCCCGAATCCATCGCGGCGATTGAACGCGCGGCGGGCTGGGTCAATGGTATCAGCCCCGAGGGCGTGACGGCCTATCAGGAAGAAGATGCCCGTAACGTGTTCCAGAGCGGCAACGCGGCCTTCATGCGCAACTGGCCGTATGCCTACAGCCTGGGCAACGCCGAAGACAGCGCCATCGCCGGCCTGTTCGATGTCTCCCCGCTGCCGTCCTCTGAAGAAGATGGCCCGCGCGCGGCCACCCTCGGCGGCTGGCAGTTGGCCGTGAGCCGTTACAGCGCCAATGCGGAAGCAGCGGCGGCGGTCGTGCTTTACATGACCAGCTATGACGAACAGAAGATCCGCGCCATCGAAGGCTCCTACAACCCGACCATCGGTGCGCTGTATGAAGACGCCGAAGTTCTGGAAGCCACACCCTTCTTCGGCAGCCTGTTCGACGTGTTCACCAACGCGGTCGCCCGTCCTTCCACGTTCACCAGCACCCGCTACAACGAAGTTTCCACGCTGTACTGGGAAGCCGTTCACAGCGTCCTGACCGGCGAGAACGATGCCGCCACCGCGATGGAAGACCTGGAACTCGATCTCCAGGCCATCGTGGATGAGATGATGGCGCAGTAAAGCCAACGCTTTACGCTGAATATTGCTTGCGAGGAGGGTATCTTTGGGATACCCTCTTTGTTTTAAGGGAAGTTTAAAGTACCAGATGGAAACAGCTCTCGCTCTTACCTCAATCTATGATGGTTGCAGGCGCTGCCTTCCCCAACAAGTATTCAATGCTGTTGTTAGTCTTTATTAGGAGTAGTTATGATTGCAGCCGAAAAATCAAAAGGAATTGAAATAAGGCAGAATCCCGCTTTTGCCGTGATGCTGATGGGGGCGCTGCTGCTGCTGCTGGCGGTAGGGGCGGCGGCCTATGTTGTTTCCACCTTTGTCAGTGCCTCGCAGACCTATCAGGGGCAGCCTACCGGAACGCTCATCCTGGGATACCTGAATGACACAGGGCTGATTCTGCCACTGGTGGCGGTCGCGCTCGGTGTCTGGTTCTTCCGCCTGGGGTTTGGCGTTCTGTGGCGCGAGTACAGCGCGGCGGGCTGGGCACGGATGGTCTTCACCTGGCTGCTGGTGGCCGTCGTCATTCTCATCATCCGCGATGTAGGCCTGATTTTGACAGGAGACGCCAGACCAGCCGATGTCATCGCCACCTCGTTCCCGCTGCTGCTGCTCGGCGGAGCGCTGGGTTACAGCCTGTGGTGGCTGGCACAGTACATCGAAACCGCCTTTAATGGGCAGGAGTCGCTCCTTTCCGCCAGCACACGCACCGCCTGGAACCTGCTCATTCCGACCGTGTTCGTGCTGCTGATCGTCGCGGCGCGCCCGCTGGAGGAGACGTTTATCTCCAGTCTGACCGACGCGCAGTTCGCCCGCAATCAGACCGTCAACTTCGTCGGTATCGACAATTATGCGCGGCTGCTGGGCTTCCGCTTTGACCGGATTTCGTGCGAACGCGGCGAGGATGGCACCTGCGTCCGTGAAGAAGATGGGGCGGTAGTCTTCCCCCGTCCGCGTGAGGTGCTGGGTGAACGGTACACCGAACTGCGCTATCGCGATGTGTTCACCATCACGCTGGGCAGTTCACAGCTTTTGTTCAGCGCCCGCGACCGCGACTTTATGGAAGCGATCAGCAATACCCTGCTGTTCAGTGTGATTTCGGTGACGCTGGAGACGCTGCTCGGCCTGGGGATCGCGATGGTCATCAACTCCAAATTCCCTGGTCGTGGTCTGATGCGTGCGGCCATCCTCGTCCCCTGGGCGATCCCGACCGTCGTTTCTGCCCGTTTGTGGGAGATGATGCTGCGGGACAATCAATCGGGCATCATCAACTATCTGTTTGTGAGCACGGGCATCTTTCAGGGATCACAGGCGTGGCTGGCGAACACCGATTTGCAGTTGATCTCCATCATCGCCGTAGACGTTTGGAAGACGACGCCGTTCATGGCGCTCATCATCCTGGCGGGGTTGCAGGTTATCCCCTCAGACATTTACGAGGCGGCAGACGTGGACGGCGCGAGCAAGGTGCGCCAGTTCTTCAGCCTGACGCTGCCGCTGCTGCGCCCCACGCTGGCCGTCGCGCTGGTCTTCCGCACACTGGACGCCATCCGCGTGTTCGACGTGTTCCAGGTGCTGCTCGGTCGGCAGAAGCTCAGCATGGCGACCTATAACTATGAGACGCTGATACAGAATCAGGACTTAGGCTATGCCTCGGCCATCGGTGTCGTGATCTTCATCATCATCCTGATCTTTACCGTCACCTATGTGCGGATTCTGGGGGTAAGCGCGGAATGACCCAGCGAAACCAACTCATGCAAACCATTGGCCGTGCCCTGTTCTGGGTGCTGGTCATCGTGATTCTGATCTACACGCTGTTCCCGTTCTACTGGGCGATTGTGTCCTCGCTCCGTACCGAGAATCAGATCATCCTGCCTATCAGCCGGACGGGCATCCTGCCCAATTTGAGCCAGTTGCAGAATTACCGCTCGGCCTTCTCCAACTCGGACTTTACCGGGGCGCTCGCCAACAGCGCGTTCGTCAGCGGCTCGACCGTCCTGCTGGCGCTGGTGGTCGGCTCGTTCGCGGCCTATGCGCTGGGGCGTATTGAATTTCGCGGGCGGACAGTCATGCTCTACCTGGTGCTGGCGATGACGATGTTCCCGCAGATTTCGATCCTGTCCGGGTTGTTCGCCATCGTGCGCGATCTGGGCTTGTTCCCGTCGGTCACGTCGCTGATCTTCACCTATCCACTGATTACGCTGCCGTTCACCGTGTGGACTCTGACCACGTTCTTCCGCCAGCTTCCCGGCGAACTCGAACAGGCCGCGCTGGTGGATGGCGCGACGCCGTTCCAGACCTTCTATATGATTCTGCTGCCGCTGACCGCGCCCGCGCTGGTCACAACCGGGCTGCTGGCCTTTATCTCCGCCTGGAATGAATATCTGTTTGCGCTGACGTTCGCCAACTTCCCCGGTGTGCGCACCGTCCCGGTGGCGATTGCGCTGTTCAGCGGGCAGGTGGCGCGTCAGGAGCCGATTGCTGAAGTGATGGCCGCGTCGGTGGTGGTGACGGTGCCGCTGATCGCGCTGGTGCTGATCTTCCAGCGCCGCATCGTCGAAGGCCTGACGGCAGGTGCGGTGAAGGGGTAAAAGCCCTCACCCCCGTCCCCTCTCCCATTGCTTCGCAGGGAGAGGGGAGTGAAGTTCCATCCCCCACACTTCTCTGGGGCAGAGGATTTAGGGGTGGGGGTGGTTCTTAAAAGCTCACGTTTCTTAACTTGGTGTGCATGGGGCACAGCGCACTGTGTCCTATACATTCCATGTCTCTTCCCTCGCAGGTGGGCGATCTCCACTACCGATAAATGATCTCATCCACCAACTGCGCGGGGCTGTCATAGGTGAACTTCCCGCGCCAGACGGTGGGAGAGTCGCTGAGGACATGCGGCCAGTGCTGGAGATCGCTGTATGGGCGCGGATAGTGGGCAAGCTCCGACAGCGGAATCCAGCGCAGTTCCCCTTCTTCGGTGTTGTGCAGCGCCCCACTGAATGCTTCCACCCGGTATATGAACAGCAGCCAGTGAATCGGCCAGGCAGAATCGAACACGGTCACGATGGCGCGAAGCTGCGGCGCGAGAATTGCCAGCCCGGTTTCCTCGCGCACCTCGCGGATGACGCAGTCGTCGGGACTTTCGCCCAGTTCCATTTTGCCGCCCGGTGCAGACCACATGCCCTGCTGCGGTGGGCGACTGCGACGCAGCAGCAGCACCGAGTGCGCATCCCCTTCCCCCTGGAACACGTAACACAGGCTGCCCACAACGATGCGATCACGCGGGAAAGGGCGGGACGTGCCGCCGTTCTGATCGTCCATCACTCGTCGTCATCGCCCTCGTCGGGCTGATCGGTACGGGTCAGCGCGTTGAAGATGCGCGGCGGGATCGCCCACACCAACTCCGCCCGCAGCGGATTGCGCCCGACGGTATCCAGCCGCAGCAGCCCACCCTTTTTCAGCACAATGTCTCCACCGGTGAGTTCGCGGGCGGTCGTGCTGAAATACGGCTCATGCCCGACGAACATCACTTCCACATCGTCCTTCATCCCGGCGGTCAAAACCTGCACCGCCGCCGTGTTAAAGCCAAAATCGACCTCGTCGCGCACTTCCATCGTCCGACGCAGTGTTTCCGCCACGATCTCGGCGGTCTGGCGGGCGCGCACACGGGGGCTGCTGAAGATTGTCGCCGGACGCAGGTCGAGCTGCTCCATCACCTGTGCGGCGGTTTCCACCCGGCGCCGACCTTTGGCGGTCAGGCGGCGGTCATGATCGCTGGCGGCTTCGTCTTCCGCGATGCCGTGTCTCAAAAAATAGAGTTTCATTCGCCCTCGTCATTTTCACTGGCGGTTCAGCGCTCTATTTTATCCTTATTCCCACCCTGCAACACGCCGATTCTGGTCATGTTGGGGGGCGCTTCCTGCGGTAAAATCAGCGACCCTTCGCCATTCGGCAGTGGCACTTGTGCGCGTCTCAACGTTGCACTAGACTAAACGGCCTTATGCTTAAGGTAAGACACAGACAGTGAAAGCTGGCACGGTGCCAGGGGGAACGCAATGCCCAGAACCATGATCGTCATGCCGACCTACAACGAAGCCCCGAACCTCCCGCGCATGATTGACGAACTCATGCAGCTTCCTGTGCGTGGGTTGCAGGTGCTGGTCGTGGACGACAACTCACCGGATGGCACCGGGCAGATCGCCGAAGACCTCTCTGAACAGTATCCGGGACGGGTGTCTGTGCTGCATCGGCAGGAGAAAAACGGCCTCGGCCCGGCCTATGTCGCAGGGCTGAAGCAGGCGGTGGCGATGGGCGCGGATTATATCATCCAGATGGATGCCGATTTCTCTCACCAGCCCAGATACATCCCCGACATGATCGAAACAGCAGATCGCGGCGCGGATATGGTGCTGGCCTCACGCTTCATCAAAGGCGGCAGCGTCGATGAGTCGTGGAGTTTCCACCGCAAGCTGCTGAGCTGGTTCGCCGACCGGATTTATGTGCCCGTCCTGCTGCATATCCCCGTTTATGACGCGACCGGGGGCTTTCGCCTGTGGCGGCGGGAAACGCTGATCGGGATGGATCTCGACCGGATTCACTCGAACGGCTATGTCTTCCAGGTGGAGATGGCCTATGTCGCCGTGCGGCTGGGGTATAAGATCGTGGAAATCCCGATTCACTTCCCTGACCGCAAGCAGGGCGACTCGAAAATGGGCATGAAGATCGCCATTGAAGCGGCTGTAAGAGTATGGGACATCCGCCGCCGCCATCATGACCTGAATCCACTGATGCGGCGGGAAGCAGTTTATACGATGCCGTACTAATATAACGTCTCGAATGTTTTGTAGGGGACGGTTTCAAACCCTCCCCTACGGTTTTCGCTTTTTGTCCAAATTCTTTCAGGACTCTACATAAAGTAGCTTTCGGTTAGTTGGGACGAGGCACGCCTCGTCCTTACAAAAACATTCCGAAGGTTACTATAAGGACAAAAGAAGCGATGAGCAATGTGTTTTTAAAGGCACACCGCCTCTCATCATTTCGTCTTTCATCGGGTAAAAAGGCAGGGACACGGCAGGCCGTGTCCGCAGCATTCAATCGTTCTAATTGGGTTGTCCTTTACAGTGTTCACACGGGGGCGCGTAGGTTGCGTCCCTATACGGCCTATTGTTCGGCAGGCTTTCCCGTTACAGCCATCCCCACGACCAGCATTACGATTACGCCAAGCAGCATCATGCCGATCAGCCCCACCAGCATCACCCCGCGCCACCAGGGGGTTTCGCCTGTCTCTGGCAGCCTTGTCACGCCCAACAGCAGCGCCGACGCGCACTGTTCCGGCGAGAGGTTGACGCAGGCCTGATTGCGAATCTGAATCGGAAGGCGGACTTCCGGGCTAACCTGCACACGAACCGTCACAATCACGCTTTCGCCAGGGTTCAGCAGCGCGATTTCATGCCGCACCTGCTGCCCGTTCACGGTCACATTGCCGGCTGTAGCTGCTGCTGAGAGCACCCGCAGATCAGTGGGCAGATTGTCCGTCATGACGAGGTTGGAGAGCGGCGTCCCTGTGGTATTGGTGATGGTGATGGTATAGGCGGCGGCATCGCCCGGCTGCACGAAGGGCGGTTCGACACCTTTACGGATGACACCGCTGCTGCTGATGCCTGTGCCAGTACCCGTGCCCCCACCCGGCGGAAGCGGTGTCGGAGTGCTGAGCGGACGGTCAATCAGGTTCGTGACCTCATCGTCCTGATTGTTGCTCATGTTGATATCGATCTGTCCCGGCGGCGGGTTGACGACTGCTACATTCGGGAACGGATTGGGCGTCCATTCGGATACCAGCGCCCGCACCGAGTAGACCAACTGCCCGCCTACAGGCAGATTGACCGTGTCGTTGATGTCGCCTGTGCCGCTTGCCGCGCAGGTCGCACCGCCGGACGCTGCGCACGTCCAGCGCGGTTCAAAGAGAAAATCGCCGAATTCATCCACCACCGTCGCACCGACTGCATTGGTTGCGCCGACGTTGGCGACGGTAATGACGTACTCCACTTCCTGATTGATCTGGAGCGGGTCGCGCAGATCAACCTTTGTGATAGCTAAGTCCAAATCCTGGCTGAGAATGGTAATCCCACCGGGCAGCCGCACAGGTGGCCCCGGACGATACACCCAGGTATCAATCCCTTTGATGTTGCCGTAGGCGTTGACCAGATTGTTGGTTGTGCCGAACTCATGCGCACCGTTGAGGCTGTCGATGCCCTGGAGCGCTTCCGGCGGGTCAGATCGCACCTGTCCCGGTCCCGGCAGCAGGGCTTCATCGTTATAGTACACCGTATAGTTGACGGGCAGCGTCCCCAGCACATCGCTCAACTGCGCGATAATCAGACCGCGCGGGTTCGCTTCCACGTCCAGAAACGGGAAATGCACTTCACCCGTATTGATCGACACTTCGGCCTCATACTGGAAGGCCGTCGGCGCGACGGGTGTTCCCTCGCCGTCCAGCCCATCCCACACCAGCACATTGCGTGTACCGGGCGCGGCGTTGCCGAACAGCACACGGTCGATGTCGTCGGCAAAATCACCGTCGTTGTTCAAGTCCAGCGAAATAGTGTAGCCACCCGAATAGCCCAGCGGCAGATCGAACTCGAACCTACCTCCCTGTCCCGGAAGCGTGATCCCCGGTATCCCGCCCGCACCGACAAAGGCAAAATTGGTGGGCGGCCCCGGCACAAACGGCGCCGGGGTGCGCAGCCATTCAAGGCTGCTGGTCTGCGTGTTGCGATCAAACCCCATTGCAGAAGCAGGCAGGTCGGGCGAGGGGATATGGAAGAAAATCTTATGGGTGATGTTCGCGCCATCATCCGCCAGATCGGGGTTATGCACAAATTCACCGGGCAGCAGTGCAGGATCGTTGTCATTCTGAAGCTGCACCGACCGATACAGGCGCTGTCCAGCGGCATCCTGAAAGCCCTTGTTGTTGCCGAAGAAGATGAACCCGAAGGGATTCATCCGATTGAGATCGACCGAGTACAGATAACCGTCGTTGGTCAAAATGTAGAACAGCGAATCCAGCGCGACCGGGTTAATCAGGCTGCCCAGCCCGCCCATGTTCATCGCCAGATAATCGGTGTAAACGCGCCCGATCACTTCCTGCCCGGCCACGTTCACCACCGTCACATCCCACGCAGCGGTAGCCTGCCGGGTGGGGTCGTTCTGCACCCAGGGGGCATTTGCTTCGATGACAGGTGGGTTGTTGACCGCGCCGCCCTGCGGATTCGGGCTGACAAAGTGAATATTCCAGATACCGGTCTGTCCGGGCGGGACGACGACCACACACGGCACATACCCCGCCGGATTCAACGGCTGTGGTCCGGCGAGTTCCTGAACCCGATTGGCAATCAGCCCGGCTGCCAGACAACTATTGGCCTGGCCGTCTGGCTGGACATAATAAATAAATCCCTGCCCCACACCCACCGCGCTGGAGCCGAGGTAAATAGTTTCTCCCTCAACGGCATAGACATGAATCACGCTCAGACGGGCGATCCCGGCGGTCAGCCACAGCGGCCCCCCGGTGATGTATTCCAGCCAGGCGCGATTGCCGGGTGCGCCCTGCGGATGGTAGGTTCGGCTGCCTTCAGCACGCACTTCGGATGCAGGGAAAAGGACAGCGCAAAATAACGCAATAAAGGCCACGATGATTACTCTGGTTGGCATCAATCTCATCAGGTCGCCCCGTCCCTGTTCATGTTACATCTTTGTAACTTGAATTATACTCTATAATTATCATGCCATTCTGGTCTAAAACTTGTTTAAAAGTTTTTACATTCCTCTTTGCGGCCATGTTACTTTCGTCCACTTGGGCGATGTGAAAGCGGTCAAACGCTCATATAAATCTTACAGAGTGTTCCTATAATGAAGATGGGTCAACAGAAGGGTTGGTGCCTGCCTGCCTTTCCTGTATTGAATCCGCAGAATACGAAGGCGAAGGTGACACGCTATGTTCGGCCTGATTCAAGAAATCTTCCTGAGCGACTTCCTGATCTTCGTCGTCCTGTGTGCGATGATGCTGACGGTCACGTCGTGGGCGTTTCGCATGGGCGAATACCCCGGTTACATGCTGGGATGGCTGGTCGGTATTTTTATCGTGGTCATCTACAGCGCGGTCATTGGCGATAACAACGTCACCGTTGAAGAAGTGACCAGGGATGTCGATATTCAGCTTTCGATGTTCTCCGTCGCGGTCGCGTCGCTGTTCGGGTTGATGGCGGGTTTTGGCCTGCTGTTCTTCACGCGCATGACCAGTGGCCGCTCTGCCAGCCCCGGCACCCGCTCGCAGGGGCGGGGCATCACAGTCGCGGTTCTGATGGCGCTGCTGGTGATGAGCCTGTTTATCCTGGTCACCTCGGACGTGTATACCCGCAAGATCATCGGCATTTTCGCGCTGGCATTTGCTATCGGTGCGCTTTCCAATGTGGTGCTGGGTGGATCACCGGCCATCACCCCCCGTAACTACCCACCGCCGGAAGACCCCTATGCCGATGGGTATAACTACACCGCGCAGAGTGGCAACATTCCGCGTGCGCCGGGGGACGCGATCCAGAACCGCTTCGACCGCCTGCGCCGCCGGATCGAACGCCGGGAATAAGCAGCGATAGAACAAAAACGGCGATGTTCCCCACGAACATCGCCGTAAGCCGCTTGAGAAAAGCGAGATGAATGCGGTCACTACGGGAGCTTCGTGACGTTGCGCGCTTCGTCGCCCTTTTGACCGGGCGCGATCATGAAGCTCACGCGATCACCTTCTTCCAGGCCTCGATACCCCGTGCCGACGATAGCCGAGTAATGCACGAAAATGTCATTTTCGCGGCCATCAACCTTAATAAATCCGAAGCCTTTGGTGTTGTTGAACCACTTGACAACACCTGTCACCGTATTGTCTGACATGTACTGCTTTTCTTTCTGTTACGATGTTGCAATAAACGGACGCTCACACTATAGCAGACGTTTTTTTCAGACACAAGCAGTGTAATTTACCTCCCACTCATTTTCGGATAGAGTGCCCAATTTCCCCGAATTTCTCTCACACAATTTACGCAAAATGGGCTGTGTGTAATTTAGGCGTTTGATACAAGCGGCGTCTTCTGCTGCCGATACGAGATGACCGTAACAACGACTACAATCAACACCACCCCCGCCCAGTAGAGCAGATTCACCCTCGGTGTGAAGATTGCCGCCACGTCCGGCGCATAGTGCAGCGATAGTTCTGTCAGGATGCCGAAGATGCCCACCGCGATCAGCAGAATTCCGGCGGCGCGTTCCAGCAGCGTGTGATAGCGCCCCATCAGCCCGACGATTCGCCGTTGAAACGGCAGCGCCAGCAGCGGCAGCACCACCAGCGGCCAGCCGAACCCAACGCCAAATCCTACAAAATAAATCAGGTCTTCGGCCAGTGTGCCGCTGCCCGTTGCGCCCAGCGCAAAGGCGCTCACCAGAAACGGCCCAATGCAGGGAAAGGCCATCGGCCCGAAGAACAGCCCATAAACATACGCACCCAGATAAGGATTTTGCAGCAGCGGTGCCTGTGCGGTTTGCAGCCGTGCGAAGGGGTTACGCCCCAGCACCATCAGCACGCCGAAGACGATCACCAGCCCATACACAATCGGCAGCATCAGCGGCAGCAGTGCATCGGACGTTTGCGCCAGCAGACTCAGCACAAAGCCGATCAGCACGATCATCGTCAGCACACCGAGAAGCACCAGCAGCCCTAAAAAGGCAGTGGCACGGCGGGCGCGTTCGCTGCTGGCGTTGCCCGCCAGGAACGCGATCAGGCCGGGGTAAAGCGGCAGCAGGCAGGCGGTCGTCAGGATGGACGCGCTGCCAAAGGAGAAGCCCTGAAAGAAGGTGTTCAACACACTGGTACTCCTGAAGTCATTTGGTCACGGTAAACGATCAATCTGTATGATGCCGCGCTCAGCTTAAAAAAGGCTAACAATGGCCTGGATGACAGGCTTCTAACCACCGTGTTTGTAGACAAGCGCCTTTCAACTCTGTTAAAGTTAGATGACTAACGACATGCTCAGAGGCAGTGTCGCTCGTCCTGGCGACTCCTCAACCCGGTCGCTTAATCCTCGCGAGGTTTATTGTATGCTCCCCCGCCGTTTGTTGATTGGCTTGATGTTTCTCCTGTTCAGCCTGCTGATGGTCTGGCCTGCCGCTGCGCAGGACACTGATCTTCCCCTGACCGCGACTTCGACCGACGCCCAGGGCGGAAAACTCTTGCTCAGTTTCCCCGATGAATGGGCGGCTTTTGCCGACGAAAGCGGCTTCCGCTTCAGCGACTCCGCCGAAACGCTCAACACCTTTGACCCGTACACGCTGGAAGGGGATGCCTTTGTGCTGGAAGTGGCTTATCTCAGCGCCTCAGAAGTGAACGGGACAGAGGCAGACGCGGTGCTGAATCAAGTGCTGGATGAACTGGCGGCAGAGGTCGATAAGCTGACGACCGGAGCAGCCGAGCCATTTCTGGATGAAGGGCTGCTGACGACGGGCGAGGCCGAAAGCGGAGCCGAGCGCACGGCAGCTACCGTCTCGATCATCGTGGCGGTCAGGCCGCTTGGGGAGGGCTATCTGCAACTGGTCTTCTATAAGGCGCAGGAAGTGCTGGACGACGATCTCGCTGTGCTGACGGAAATGGCGCGGTCAGCGGCTTACGTGGCGCCCGCTGTCCTTACGGAGAATAACCAGGGTGAGCAGCCGTCTATCAGCCTTGACCTGCCGCAGTCGATTTCCTCGACCGACGCATCTGGCGGTGTGCTGTCTGTCAGCTATCCTGAAAACTGGGTCGCCAGTGAGGCACAGGGGACGATCAACATCGCAGACAGCGAGGAGACGCTGGGCACCGATACACCAGGCGTGGGGCAAATCTTCGGCAGCATCCTCTTCCTGCCGTCAGATTTACTCAGCGGAATCAACCTCAGCCAGAATGCCACGCCGGAAGAAGTACTGCGCACGTTCGTCTCCCTGCTGGGCGAAGGCGGCGAGACTTCGTTTGATCTGGACGAGCCGCAGAACCTCGAGAATGGGGACTTTGGCGGTGCACTGGCGACGGGTACAGCAGAGGGCGGCGGCCAAACGCTGGCGATTTCGCTGGTGGTGGTGGAGGTCGAAGCCGGGTTCGCCCTGCTGATCTTCGGCAGCGCGGAAGGTGAACTGTCGCAGTATGACACGCTCATCCGCGCCATCAGCAATTCCGTCACCTACGAACCCTTTGTTACGGGAAGCTGACATCAGTGTAAATGCCGGGGCAGCCGTAAGGTGACGGTTGTCCCTTCCCCTTCCACGCTGGTCAGTTCCACATCCCCGCCATAGAGCCGCACCACCTCACGAGTCAGAGTCAGCCCGACCCCGACACCGCTGATTTCATTGATATTGCTGCCGCGAAAGAAAGCGTCGAAGACATGAGGCAAATCCGCCGCCGGGATGCCGATGCCGCTGTCCTGCACCTGCACCTGCACATTTTCCCCTTCGGACATCACACGAAGGTAAATCGGTTTGTCCGACGGGGAATATTTCATCGCGTTCAGCACTATCCCGGAAATCGCGGCATCAATCAGGTTTTCGTCAGCAAAGACGAGATGCTTATCACCGTGCGTCTCAACCTGAATGGGCTGTTTGCTGCTCGTCAGGGTTAGCAGATGTGCGACAGCTTCACGGCACACATGACCGAGGTCGAACACAGCAGCATTCTGCTTGATCTGATGTGTCTGCACCTGCATGGTGACGTAAATGTCATCCAGGATATGCGTGATGTTGTGCACCTGAAAGCGGATGCGGTCGAAGTACGTGGTGCGTTTTTCAGGCGTGAGCCGCTCGTAGTAGCGTTCCAGCAGCTCGCTTGAAGTCAGGATGACGGCCAGCGGTGTGCGGAATTCATGCGACAGGCGTACCATCATCTTGGTCTTGAGGTCGTTGAGTTCCTGTTCCTTTTGCAGGGCGCCCTGCAGATGCGTCTGCCGGATAAGCGTCTCCTCGCCCAGTTTTTGGGCGGTGGCATCCAGTTCCACGCCATCCAGCAGAACGCTGCCATCGTCCTGATGAGTCGGGAAAGCAGCAATGCGCCGCCAGCGTCGTTCTGCACCAACGTTCATCCAGTTCTCCCAGATAAACGGCTCACTTCGGGCAACCGCCGCCTGCACCTGAGCGAAGAATGCCGGACGAAATTCAGGCGGAAGCTGCTCATAAAGGCGTTCCGGTTCCCGGTCGATTTCTTCCGGCGTCAGCCCGGTCACTTCCTGGCTGCGCGGACTGACATATTCATAGCGAACCTGGTTGAGGTTAAACCGGGCGCGAAAAATCATGGCAGGCAGACTGGCGAGAATGGTGTCCAGGCGTTGGGCAGTCGCCTGGAGCTGTGCTTCAAGGCGCTTGTGTTCACTGATGTTCTGCGACATAAACAGGCCATATTCCACGACACCCGCATCATTGAAGACGGGGCGAACGTGAATATCGTAGATGTGATCGACATAATGGAAAACATCTGCCCGCGTCTCCCCCTCGAACGCCTGGCGCATCATCGCTTCCAGCGGTTCAACCGAAGGCAGGGGGAACAAGTCGCGAAACTGTTTCCCAATAAAATCTTCTGCTGTCAGTCCGTAGTAGCCTGGCCCATCGCCCCCGACCAGCACACAGCGCAGGTCGTGGTCATAGAGGCAAATGCTGCCGTTGGGAAAATTTTGTACCAGCGCCTGATGGAGAAAATCAGTGAGATGGTCAGTAGAAGCGGCGTTAAGCTGCAACTCGTCACAGAATTTCAGGAGTTTCTGGTACGCTTGCTCATCCTTGCTGCACTCACGAAGAAGTAGATGTTGTTCGTTGGAGAGCGCCATTGGCCGACTCAGCGTTCTTTCGGCATAGTTAATGCTGTCCCATTCAGTATAACATCTTTTGTCTTGCTGTTGCCTTAAGCTCTCCTCTTTCAGTATTATGTATATTACATAAAGCATAAGCAGCAGAAAACACAGGAGGACTAGTTCACCAACAAGATGAGAATGATGGCTTACGTTGGTACGGGCGCAGCGCGCTGCGCCCCTACAGGTAGGCAGCTTTAGATAGTCAATGTACTAGGCTGCTGAGCAACAGCTTGTCCTCCTGCAAAAGCCTTTCTAAGCTGGTGCTTCTGCCCGCGCAGTCGTCACGACCTCGCCTTCCAGCGTTTCCCCAGGGAGAACATGATCGTAATCGGGCAGATCACGCTCGACGTTGCGCACCGCCGCGAACAGATAGCCCGCCGCACTCAGCACACAACCCAGAAAGGCGGTGCAGACGAACATCAGCCCCATACCTGCGCCCGCGCCGCTGCCTACCAGCCAGCCAAAGGTCGGCTCCAGTGCACCGCCAGGCATCAAGGCAGGCTCAAACAGCCGATCCGCCAGCGGGCCGGCCAGCAGATAACCGAGGGGCATCACCGCCTGCTGGAACATGAACTTAACCCCGAACACCCGCCCCTGCACATCCGGCGCAACCTTGCTGTGCCAGATGGCGCGGTCGCAGCCAACAATGAAGGGGACAAAGAAGGCCGACACCAGGGCAGCGAATACCCAGGCCGCCGGAGTGCGCCCAATGCCCATGATGAAATCACCGAAAAGGAACGAAAATGCGGCGAAGGCCAGGACGCCGTGAGTCCTGCGCTTCGGCCCACCCCACGCCGTCAGCAGCAGTCCGCCCACGACCCCCGCCGCACCGAGCGCCGATTTCACACTCGCCAGCGCCAGCGTCTTCTGTGGATCAGTGCCGACCGTGCGCGACAGCACCATCGCGTCCATCACGCCGTAATAGGTCAGCGCCGCCGCGAAGTTGATGCCCATATAAATGACCAGCAGGCCGAGCAACCCCGGACGTGCCGTAATGTAATGAAAGCCGAAGGTCATCTGTCGCCAGAAGGATTCCTGACTGTTCTGGTCGCCTTCGCTCGATTTTTCGGGGCGCGGAATCCGCACCAGCGCCAGCGTCCCCAGTGCCGCTCCGAACGTCAGCAGGTCGATCAGCAGCACACCGGGCAGATCGAACAGCGCCAGCACCACCCCCGCCAGCGCCGGAGCCAACACCTGCGCTGACGTATATGCCAGCGACCGCATTCCGCTTACGCGCCCCAGCTGATTCTTGGGCACCAGCGTCGTAATCGCGGCGGAATAGGCCGGAAGCTGGAAGGCGTCAAACGCGCCTGTGAGCGCTTCCGCGATGTACAGATGCCAGATTTCCAGGCTGCCGCTCAGGTACAGCAGCAGGATCAGGGCCGTCATGATGCCCGATGCCAGATCAGCGGCGAACATCACCCAGCGGCGATCCCACCGATCCACCAGCACCCCGGCGACAGGGCTGAACACCACGTACAGGATGAAGGCTGAAAAGCCCATCAGCGCCAGCGTGGTGGCCTGCCCGGTCTGCTGATACGCCCACGTAATCAGGGCGAAGCGCGTCATGGCGGTGCCCGTCATGGACACCAACTGCCCCGCCCAGATGAACAGAAATTTACGCATTCCTTCGGTCATGATTTTTCCTCATTTCGCTTGCATGGTTCAATCACATTGACAATCGCCGGATGCGCCCATGCAGCCAGGGAGGAAAGCACCACCCAAACAAAAACACGGGCGCAGCTGTGCGCCCGTGTCCGATTGTTACTAAAGCTGAGTCTTATTTCTTATCGGGAAGCGAGCGCAGTGATATAGTGCGCCCGGATGTCGCTCATGATGATGAAGAAAGTGACGTTGTTGGTGGCCTGACTGAAAATTGGGACGATCATGCTTGTACCCCTAGCTAAACTGGATTATAATGAGGTTGTCGCTGCGAAGTCAAACACAAAAAGCAGCGCAGGCACAAACTTGTTTTGTTCCGTTCCGTACAGGCAAAGGCGGCACTGGGGTTGTAAGTCCCCGGTGCTTTTTATTTCCCTGGTGGGGAAAGAGAGGAGAGTGCGTCGAGATGGAAGACGAACCTTCTGGTGGAGGTCGCTCCGTTGTGAACCTTTACCGGGAGACCCCGGTAGCTCAGGACATTGCTTCGCAGGGTAAAAACATTCGCCCTGCCCTGACTCTGCGCCGCGCCACGCTGGACGACGCAGGGATTCTGCTGGCGCACCGCCGCGCCATGTTCGCCGTCAACTGTGACGACACCGATGCCATCCACCGCACCATGACCGATTATGCGCCCTGGCTGTGGGAGCGCCTTTCCACCGGGGAATACCTCGGCTGGCTGGTGGTACAGCGTGGGACAAATGGGGAAATTCCAGCCGCGAGTGCTGGCCTGTGGCTGATCGACTGGCCGCCCACCCCGCGCAACCTCAAGGGCAAGCTGCCCTACATCATGAGCGTGTATACCGACCCGGCCTACCGTCGGCTGGGGCTGGCAAAGCAGTTGACGACGACCATCCTGGACACCTGCCGGGAAGAAGGCTATCCCTTCGCCTTTTTGCACACCAGCGCCGAGGGACGTTCGCTCTACGACGCACTCGGTTTCCATCCGTCCACCGAAATGATGATTGACCTGACCAGCGCCGCCAGTGAGCAAACGGCAGCGCTCGACCGGATCACGTCGCTCCACGCCGCACTGAGCGCTTAATTAATGCAAATGTTTTCGCAGGGACACGGCGTACCGTGTCCTTTTTCGTTTAACCACAGAGGACACAGAGGACGCGGAGAGTCGAGTCATGATCTGCGTGGGGAGTGGCTCATCGGTAGGGGCGTAGCGCGCTACGCCCGTACATCTTCCCAATTTTGACCACTTCCTCAGATGGTCTATAGTGGATCGGGAAAGGCAGCTTCCACCACCACTATCATGAGGCGAAATCCATTAATCGCCTTGCAAAGAGGATGCTGACCGCCTATGACCTCCCCCGCCTACACCATCCGCCAGGCCACCCCTGCCGACGCAGCCATCATCACGCATCACCGCAGTACGATGTTCGCCGATATGCGCCCCACTGAACCAGAACGGCTGGAGGCGCTGCGCGTGGCCTTTCTACCCTGGATACAGACCCGGCTGGAATCGGGCGAATATCTCGGTTGGCTGGCGGAAACGCCCGAAAAGCAGATTGTGGCAGGCGCGGGCTTATGGCTGATCGACTGGCCGCTTGACCCGCAGACACTCAATCCCCGCCGCCCCTACATCCTCAATGTCTATGTAGAGCGGGAACATCGCAGGCGCGGTTTAGCCCGCCGCGTAGTGCAGGCCGCGGTGGACTACTGTCGCGAGGCGGGGTATCGCCGCGTAATCCTGCACGCCAGCGAGGAAGGCCGCCTGCTGTATGAGACGATGGGCTTTGTAGCGACGCGGGAAATGCGGCTGGATTTATGAGGGTGCAGCGCGGAGATGCGTAAACCGCACACGCTGCCCCTATCGTGTACGGTAGCTGTATGTCATCAAAAGTCTAATTTTTGCGCATATGGTGGGGCGTATCAAAGCAGGTGAGGCGCGTGTCCTTATTCTTCGGACTCGGTGCCTTCGGCCTCTTCATCGCCTTCTTCGACTTCATCAACTTCGGGTTCGGAACCGGGATCAAGGTGGAGGAACATCCAGTCAGACATTGCCAGACTCCTTTGTGAGGTGTTGCCCAGAGGACAAAAAGCAGTGTAGCGTGGTCAGACGCAGCCACGCAAGATTTCCTCATCAATCTTAACAAGTTTTATCGTAATTTAATGCTATGAAATAATGGCGGATGTGCAAATAAAAAGGCGCATCTCTGAGGACACGCCTTTGTCTTTGGATCAGAATCCCGGTGTACTTTCCGGTGTGACCGGGAGCGGCTCAGGAGACGGAATAAAGGGAGTCGCCTCCGGCGTCGGTTCGACGGGTGCGGTAATCTGCGGCGAAGTCAGCGCAGGCTGCACAGGCATCGTCAGCCGTTCATCTACCGGGAAAGAGGGCTGGTCGATCAGACCGACGGTCGTCGTGGCAGTATCCGCTGCCATCATGTCTGCATCCGCGCCGGGGCAAGTGCCGCCTGTCGCGCCGGAACGATTGCCGAAGACCTGCACCCAGTAGAAATTCCAACTGTCCCCTTCCCAGGTGCCGTTGCTGTAATAGCCGATGCCGATCTCGCGGTATTCCGGGCGCAGGATGTTCGCCCGATGCCCCGACGAGTTCATCCATCCCTGAAACGCTTCCTGCACTGTAGAATAACCCACAGCGATATTCTCGCCCACATAGCTGCCGGGGTAGCCCTGCCCCTGAGCACGCTGGGCAGGCGTGCTGCCGTTGCGCCCGGTGTGGCTGAAATAATAAGGCGCGGTGCCCATATCGACAGCATGGTTTTGCGCTGCCGCGACCAGCGAATTATTCAGCGCCAGGGGCACCAATCCATTGGTGCAGCGGGCTTGATTCACCAGCAGCAAAATTTCTTCCTGCGGAGTTTGTGTGGGCGTTTCTCGCAGTTCAATGCGGTCGATGCCAATATACATCGAGGATGTATTGCGAATTTCGACCGTGTGGGGGCCGCCTGTTGGTACTTCAATCGCTTCGGAAGCGCGTCCACTTTCGATCAGATTCCCATCCTGCCCGCTGATCGGATTGCCAACCGGAGAACCGTTGATATACACCTGTAGACTGCCGTAGACTGCCGGAAAAATCGTGCGGTAGACGCGCAGATAGCGCACCGTGCTGCCATCCACCAGAAACGTCAGCTTCCCGTTGGGGTCATTGGTGTAATGCAGCGAACCCAACTGCGCCCCCACATACCAGTTATAGCTGGCCCAATTGCCCGTGAATGTGATATTGGGGTTCGTCTCGGCATAACTGCCCAGGCCGAGGGTGCTGGCCGCGCCCAACACCTGGATGCTGTCAATGCCCACATACGCATAGTTCAGCGGGCGCAGCGTCACGGTGTAGGTATTGTTGGGAACGCGAATTGCGAACGGCTGTCCCCACAGAATGCCGTTGGTGTAGCCTTCTGCGATGCGGCACTGATAGCGTGCCTGCTCGCTGTAAAGGCAGATTTCCAGCGGGCCATAACCGCCCAGGTACATCGTGCGGTTGATCTGGATACCGTCGCCTGTGAAGCGGAAGACCTGCATCGCACTCGAATCGTTCGTCCAGTGGATGCTGCCGCCGCTGGCACCGCCGTCGTTGTACTGCCACCACTGCCCGACGACCGTCGTCGTGTTGGTGCTGGTGGCCGTGCCCTGATAAGTCGGCCCGGTGGTCAATTGATTTTTCGCGCTGATGATTGTGACGGTATCCAGCGTCGTGAACAGTGCGGGATTCTGCCCTGCTTTATGGCGCAGACGAATGGTATGCGTTCCGCTGGACAGCACCAGCGGCACCAACTGCGAGGCGCTCCAGTACTGCGCCGGATATTGCAGGTGCGTATTCGGCGCATACGCATTGATGGTGTAGCGCGGGGTGGTTTCGCCGTCCACCAGCACTTCGGTTTCACCGCAGATGTTGCACACTACCAGACCGATCAGAATCGCGATGATGTTCTGGCCGTTATCGACTGTGAACGATGCTTCACCCTGAGTGGTGTTGGTGTAGTGATAGCTGCCGCCGCTGGGGCCGGTCGTGCTGTAGACCGACCAGCCTGCGCCGTAGGTGATATTAGCGTTGGTGTTCTCGTAGCGCTGGTCGGGCGCTAAAGCAGCAGCCTGTGCGGGGAGCACGGCCACCCCAAAGAGGAGTATGGATGCAAAGAGGACGGCAGCAAGCACCAGGCGCTTTTGCCATAAGACTGATAGCAGCAACGAAGGCTTCTCCTATCTAAAAAATAACGCTTCACTCATGATTTTATCACAAGCGCCTTATCTTTTAGTGTGAAGCCTTTTCGAAGCGAACGCTGGCCTTATTCCGCAGCCCGAAACCTGAATTTGCCGTCCTCATCCGCAGCGAAGACGCGCGTCTCCACGACGGCATCCACGTTCAATGGGCCGTACAGGTGCGGATACGTTTCGCCCAGATAGTTTTCGGCGGGGATACTGGTGTCCGGCGGCTCATGGCGCAGGTCGCTGGTCACTTTGTCGGGATCGACCACCAGCAGCACCAGCCCGGTCAATCCCTGGTAGACGGCGTTCGCCACCTTCTCCACCTGAGTGGCCTTCGAGAAATGGATGAAGCCCTGTGTTTGCAGCGAGTCGGCGCGGTATTCGCCCGTTGATTGCGCGTTCAGCCAGTCATCCTGTCGCGTGATATGGTAGATCATGTGCGTCTCCTGTGCGTGTCTCTGCGGCGGTAGAAGAACCCCGCACGCTATGCTACACAGCCCCGGTGTCCTGTAACAGGGACACCTGGGGGATTGTGACGTGCGCCTACTCGCAATATAACCGTTAAACGCGGACGCCCAGCCCTGCCGCCACCGGGATAATGTCACGACCAAAAGCTTGCAGCGGCGCGATTTCAAAACTGTTGGGCATATTGAAGATGGCCTGCTGCACCCCTGCTTCCGCCAGCAGACCGCAGATGTCGATGATTTCCTGCGTACTCATGGCGTCAGGACTGAGATGCACGGTGCCCAGCGTGGTAATCTCGATCTCGTTGAAGTCCCGTCCGACATCGGCGCAGTGCCCGCGCAGCACATCCAGTTTCCGTTTAATCTCTGGCAGATGTTCTGCTACGGCTTCCCGACTCGTGCCCATAAACAGGTTGCAGGCATCGCCATACTGCGCCACCAGCCGCAGCGTCTTCTTCTCACCGCCGCCGCCGATCAGAATGGGCGGGCGCGGTTGGCTGAGCGGCTGGGGGCGGTTGATCGGCTCGGCCAGTTGGTACTGCTGACCCTTAAAGGGGGATGGATCATCGCGCCACATCTGATGCGCGATTTGCAGCGTTTCCTCCAACCAGATAAAGCGCTCCGCAACCGACGGAAACGGCAGGCCAAGCCCGTGTGCTTCCCGCTCGTACCAGCCCGCGCCGATGCCAAAATAGGCGCGTCCGCCGGAAAGGACATCGAGCGTCGTGACGGACTTGAGCAGATGACCAGGGTGGCGATAGATGTTGCCTGTCACCAGCACTCCCACACGCGCCCTGCGGCTGTTGGCGGCCAGGTGCGTCGCGGCCAGATACCCTTCCAGCATCGGGTCGTCCGCCGAGCCATACTGTCCGCCCATCTGAAAGAAGTGATCCATCACCCACAGGCTGGCGAACCCGGCATCATCCGCCGAACGTGCGATTTCGCCCAGCTTGCTGCCGATGTTCTGCGGGCTGCCCGGCCAGTTAAACGCAATAATCTGGAGTCCGATTTTCATAAGATTGTCCTTTTTGCAGTCATGAAATCACAATGGCCTGATCGGTGCGAAGCGTAAAGCACACCTGCCCCTGTCGTCGGATGCTGCTTTCAACCTGTCACCGGCTCGCTTTTCACCCACGTCTCTGCGAAGGCCATAAACGCGCTGCTGGAAAAACGGCCATCATCCAGGACACGGGTGTTCGGCTCCCCGATGACCACCTGTCCATTGATGAGCAGGTGCGCCACCGCACAGGAGAAAATCGCCGAATACACGTCATAATGCTCGTCGCCGTTCACGCCGAAGCCGCCCTTGTTGAGATCAGGGAAGACGAGAAAATGGTGCGTGCGCGGGTCAACCCACGTCGCTTCAACCTGCGTCTGACCGCTGATGCAGGCGACGCGGTGAAAATAGCGGCTGTCCGATTCCTGAAAAAACCGCGCCGGCGTGACTTCAACCGTGCGCCAGTCATGGTCTTTCCAGCTTTCCATGTGACGGTTGAAGGTGTCGGTCATCCAGCGGCCTAGCGCGGCGTTGTCCGAATAAATCGCAAACGGCGTATGTCCGGTCTGCTGTCCGTTGGCCTCGTTCAGCCGTACTAACAACACGTTGCCTTCGCCATGCTCCGAATAGACACACCGCCAGTAGCTTGCGGCGGCGCTCAGGGTTCGCTGGTCATTTTCAGTGGTGGCATACAGCAGCATCTGCGGATTTTCGCCACAGAAAACAGCCGACGTGCGGCGCGGTTCGATCATCTCAATATCCTTTCAGGTTGTCCCGTGAATACAACCGTCAATCAACTGACGAAGCTGTTTAAGCTGAGCGACGGTGTACTGCTGTTCATAATACGGCCAGCGAGCCTCCCATAACCCTGACACCGAACG
>JANRLJ010000063.1:0-12550 GCA_033762735.1 bacterium
AATCCCTCTCCCAAAGGAGAGGGACTTAACACGCTTCCCTGGTCTTCTCCCCCTCTCTCAGCGCCAGCGGTTGGGAGAGGGGGACGGGGGGTGAGGGCGGAAAAGCGCCAACTCAATACCGGACAAGCCTTAAATCCCTCTGCAAGAGGCACTCTCCCTCAGGGAGAGGGACTTACACGCTTCCCGTTTTTTCTCCCCCTCTCCCTAAGCGCAGCGACCGAAGCGGTCGGGAGAGGGGGTCGGGGGGGGTGAGGGCAACTGCGTAAGTTCTATCTAAGTTCAAACTTTCTCGCAGGGGCGGTTTTACCCTATACCATCATTTGGCGAACGACGGTCACAATCCCATCCCCACCCGCCGCAGGATGTGTTGCACCTCATGCGCGAACAGGTCATCCACGCTGCCGACCGTTGGCCCCAGGTGGTGATACAGTTCCAGCATAATGATGCCGTGAATGCGCGTCCACATGGTCACGCCCAGGTAAAACAGGGCGCTTGAGATTGGATAATTTCCACTCACGATCAGCCCGTGAAAATGCTGGTCAAGCGAAGCGGGCAGATGTTGGGCTTCCGGTGGAATAGTGATGAGGCCAGCCTGGTCGGCCTCTCCCATCGGACGAATAATCGCCTGAAAGCCGCGCACCACTGCCGGAACGGTCAGTTCGCGAGGAGCGCTGTAGCCGGGAATCGGATTGCCGTAGATCAACTGGAAGTCGGTGGGGTGTTCCAGCGCCCAGCCACGATAGGCCATCAGCACCGCCCGCAGCCGTCCGGTGTAGTCCTGCTGGGGCTGGGCAGCATCCGCCGCTTCCAGCGCATCGGCCAGGGCATTGAAGGCATCCACGATCAGCGCCGTAATCAGCTCATCCCGGCTTGGAAAGTAACGGTACAGCGCTGGGGCGGTCATCTCCATATCGCGGGCGATGGCGCGGAGGGAAAGCGCTGCGGTGCCTTCCGCCGCCATCTGCTGCCGTGCGAAGGCTTTGATTTCCTCACGGGTATCCTCGCGCTGGCTTTCCCGCTGTCTGGCCTGTCGAGTGGTCATTCGTAAACACCGTTCACTTTTATTTACACCATTCACTTTAGTAAACACTGTAAAATAAATTCTGTCAAGCACTTTTTTGCACGAATTTTTTGGCTTATGTAATGCTCATGTTGTTTTCGCTTGCGTATAGACTCTCCCCCTTCGCCCTGAAGGAGAAGGGGGCCGGGGGCTGGAACCCCCAACGACGAACTAACAACCAAAAACCATTCCCGGCTATAATGCCCGCTGCGATCTGACCTTGAAACAGGGGGAGACTATGGCCGACATCAAAGCCTTTATCTTTGATCTGGATGGGGTGATTACCGATACGGCGGAACTGCATTACCGCGCGTGGCAGCAACTGGCCGACGAGGAAGGGCTGACGTTCAGCCGGGAGATCAACGAGCGTTTGCGCGGGGTATCTCGCCGCGCCAGCTTACAGATTATGCTGGACGAAAGCAGGCGCACCATCGGGGAAGACCTGGCCGAAGCCTGGATGACGCGCAAGAACGACTATTACCGGGCGATGCTGGCCGACCTCAAGCCGGATGACGCCCTGCCCGGTGTGCCGGATTTTCTGCGGCAGGCACGGCGGATGGGCATCAAAATCGGCCTCGGCTCTGCCAGCAAAAACGCCCGCGAGGTGCTGGCCGCGCTGCAACTGGCAGATACCTTTGATGCGATTGGGGACGGTTACAGCGTGGTCAACGGCAAGCCTGCGCCGGATTTATTCGTGTGGGTGGCGGGAGCGCTGGGCGTTTCCCCGGCTAATGCGCTGGTGTTCGAGGATGCCGAAGCAGGGGTCGAGGCGGCGCTGGCGGGCGGCTTTCGTGTGGTGGGGCTGGGCAAGGCGACCGGCGACAAGGCCGCCTTCATCCTCGATGGCCTGCAAGGCGTGACCGTGCCCGACCTGCTGCGGCGGTTGTGAGGGGTTGCTTCATCAAGCCTGTGTTTGCGTAGGGACACGGCATGCCGTGTCCCGTTCGTATCAATTCAAGGATTTTCGACGGTGATGGATGTCGCTGTTCCAACGTCCCCGGTTCAAAACCGGGGTCTACACAACTGCTGGAAACCCGTAAACGGGTTGCGAAGGGTCGCATCCAGCCCGTTCACGGGCTTACAAGTCGTAGAATAGCTCGGGGTTTTGAACCCCCAACCTTCCTTATCCCCCAATCAAACTGAGAATCGGCTCCAGGCGCGGATCGACCTGCCCGGCGCACTGGAGGAATCCATCAAAATAGGCTTCCTGCGATTCGGTGCTGCTGTTATCCAGCGGCGGCAGCACGTCAATACACTGCTGGAAGGTCACGGCATAATTCTGGGCATCGCGCAGGGCGGCTTCCAGATCGCCGTCGTCCAGCACATAGGTATCGAACGCCTGGAACAGCCACAACTGCGCGAGGAAACCCTGGGGTGCGCTGGCCGCATCGAACAGCGACGGCAGAATCACGGTCGAGGGGTCGGCCAGAATGCGGTCAACCTCGTTGTACAGGTTGACCAAATCCTGCCCCTGCGTCGCGACCGTGCCGGGGTCGTTGATGAGCGAGCGGCGGGCGGGCATGGCCGTGAACACATCCGGCGTGGTGGCGATGCGGCTGATGAAGCGGTAGCAGGCCTCGGCGTTCTGCGTGGTCGCGCTGATGTAGGCCGTACCGATGGTGTAGCTGCCTGCTGAGTACTGCGCCCCCTGCGGATAGGTCACGGGCAGATATTCCGCCGCTGTGTCCGTCGCCTCTTCTTCCTCGCCCCCAAAGGCCGAAAAATTGAGGACGCTGAGCGTGTCTGAATAGATCGCATTGGTGGGCGTGTCCTGCGGGCCGAAGTTGAAGGCGTTCAGCACATCTCCCAGGCGGCGGTCATAGCGGATGTAGCCGTCCTTCGCCAGATCGAGCACCTGACGGATGGCATCGACCACCGCCGGGTCGGTGAAATTGTAGACAGGCGGCTCTGCACGATAATCGAACGGAATCGCACCGAACGCCGCGATCAGAATCAGCAGGTCGTTGCCTCCGGTGCCCGTGCCCGCGAAGGTGGGCGGATCGTCGGGATTCAGCCGAATCGACCGCACCGCGCTGACGAAATCATCCACCGTCCAGCCCGCGAACGGCAGCCGCGCCGCGACCTGATTGAACTGCTGGCTGTCATAGCGCAGGATGTCCGGCTCGACGGTGATCGGCATGGCATAGGTGCGGCCATCACTCTGCACCTGCGCCAGCGTATTCCCGACCAGATCGGCGCGGCTGAAGGTGGGGTCAGCATCCATGAATGGATCGAGGCTCAGCAGCCGGGATACATCCGCCCCCGGTACGGCGTTGAACGGCAGATAGAAGCAGTCATACTGTTCGCTGGCCTGGTTCAGATCGAACGCGCCGAAACCTACATCGAAATTCACCTGACCGATCTGCGGATCAGCCGCGACGAAATCCGCGATGAGCGCGTCCCACTTGTCCTGATTCGACAGCGGGGAGACGAACGCCCCATAGCCAAAGTTGAGGGCGATCTCGCCAGCCCCCAGCGCCGCGACGGGCACAGGCGTGGCGACCGCGATAGTTTCAGTGGTGGCACGGTCGAGCGCGGTCTGCTGCGCGGCGACGGCGTCCTGCTCCACCAGTTGCAGCGCGGAACGAGCGTCAAGCTGCTCGGTCGTCATGCGCTGGAAGACGTTGGGCATGTAATCGAAATAGCGCAGTTCAGAGGGCGACAGGCCGACGTTGATTCCTTGCTGCAGCAGCGCGGCGGCATCTTCCGGCAGGTTAAAGCCGAAACCGCCGTCGGTGTCCTGCTGCGCGATGCTCTGGCGGGCGGCCACTTCGCCGAACGTCTCCGCCACGTCCTGCCGCGTGGTCAGAAAACGCGCAAGGGCATAGGCCTGTTCGGGATAGAGCGTCCCGGCGCTGACGGCAAAGCCCTGCACATCCAGCCCGCCGAATCCGCCGGGCAGCAGCACCGCTTCATCCGGCTGGCGGTCGGTGGTGATCTGCACCAGGTCGAAGGCGCTGCCAATCGCCAGCGGGGTATCGGCTTCGCCCTGTACGACCAGCCCTTCCTGCTGGAGATCGAGCCAGAAGTCGGCCAGCGTTTCCAGATCAGGCCGGGCGAAACGCGGCGCATTGGGGAGGGTGCTGGTGTCGTACAGCCCCTGCGTGAGCACACTGCGGAAGAAGGTGGCGGTCGCATAATTATCCGGCAGGCTCATCCCCGGCGTGGTGATCGCGCCGTTGGCGTCACGCTGCGCCAGCGCCCGGATCGCGGTGTCGAACTCGGCTACTGTCCACTGTGGCGTGGGGTAGCTCAGCCCGGCGTTGTCGAACGCGACCGGATCATAGGTCAGCAGCAGCACACTTGCGCTCACAGGCAGCCCCCATACGGCCTGATCCCACTGGAACGCCTGCCAGGTCGCCGGGTAGAAATCGGCGCTGTTGAGCTGCGGGTCAAGGTTGGCGATTGGCCCCAGGTTGAGGAAATAGCCCGCGCTGGTGGCTTCGGGCGAGATGAAATTACCGGAAGCGCTCACCAGCAGCACATCAGCGGTGCTGACGTAATCGCGCACAGCATTCAGATGACCTTCCAGATCACTGGCGCCGGTGGGTACGCTGAAGGTGTTCGTCTCCACCACCTGCACCTGGACGCCGGGGTTTTCCGCCTGGAACTCGGCCAGCAGTTCTTCATCGATCAGGTCTTCAAAAAAGCCGGGCAGGGCGATCTGTATCACGATGTCCTGCGCGGCGGCGGGAACGGTGCTCAACAGCAGCAGCGCGGCTGTGACCAGCACCAACCAGAATTTTCTTGCAGCAACCATAGGTCTTCCCCAGAAGTCAAAAAACGCTCTTTTCAGTATACGTCTGCCGGGGGCGATGGTTGTGAACGCGGGATGAACAGTTTGTGGAAATTTTCACGCGAGGGGAATGAAACCACAGAGACGCAAAGGACACCAGGATTTTGGTGCAGAATCCTGGCGCTCTTTGCGTCTTGGCGGTTCAATCTCGTTTTAGGCGTTTGGCCTGAATATCAGGCCGGGCTGCGCGTACCGTCGATAAACAGATGCACGTAAATCGGGAGCTGCGCGGCCACATCTGCCGAGGGCAGAGTCACCAGCCCGCCGATCAGATCGAAGAAGGCGCGGGCGATAACGTCGGCATCCAGCGGGCGCAGGTGATAGGCCGCCGCGTGGGTGCGCAGATAATCAGCCAGCGCATCGATCACGGGCTGCGGAGTGCGCGTCGCCAGCGAACGGATGTCCGGCGGCGAGTCTACTTCCTTGAGCACCATTTCCAGCGCAAAGCGGCGGCGCGACAGAAGATCAACCGTGTCATGTGCCAGAGTCAGCAGCACGGCGGCATAGTCGCTTTTGGGCGCCTGCGCGAGGCCGTCCAGAAGGGTGGGGATAATATTGGTGTGGTCGAAGACGGCTACCAGCAGATTGAGCTTGCTGCCGAACTGCCGCAGCAGTGTCATTTCGTGGACGCCTGCCTGTGCAGCGATCAGGCGTGTGCTGGCGCGGGCAAAGCCTTTTTCTGCAAAGACCTGTGCAGCAGCATCGACCACTCGAGCCTGAAGAGAAGGGTCTTCCGGTTGGGAAGCACTGTCATAAAAAAGCGACCGTTGTTCCATGAGACGATGATGACCTCGCTCAAATTAAGACATTAAGTATTTTTATTTAAACAACATTTTACATAGTAAGTCAATGAAGACACAGCGGAATTTACTGTTTTCAGCGGAAATTGAGGAAAGGTTCAGAACTGCCTGCGCCACACCTTCAGGCAGGAAAAGGCGGGACACGCTCATGGCAGCGCGTGTCCCGGTGGGTGACTCTACGGGTCGAAGAAGGGATACAGCGAGGCTTTACTTCACATCAGCCGCCGTACCCCACTTGATCTCGTAGACGCTGCCCGGCGTTTCTTCGGGATTGGGATTATCGATCAGCCGGACGACGAACTGTTCTTCCGGGCGCTTGAAGCGGGCGACCATCCCCCACAGGAAGCCGTAGATGGCGTCGTCGGGGTTGGGCGTGTTGTGATAGACCAGGTAATGGCGGTCGCTGATCTGCTTGATGGTATAACCTTCATCTTCGGGGATATTGCGCAGATTCAGGTGATGGATGGTGTGCAGCAGGTTCAGCGCTTTCGGCACGGAGTCGATTTCCGGCGGCATCATGGCGGTGCGTACCACCTGCTTGCCGAAGGCGACGAAGGCGGTGCTGCTGCCGGGTAACTCGCTCAGGTCGCGCAGTACATCCATCCAGCGCTGATGCGGATACCACTTTTCAGGATCGACGTTATCGAGGCCATACTTAGGCAGCAGCGGCGCGATTACGTCGGCTTCAAGATTCTGGGAGAAGGCAAGCACCGTTTGACCAATGACTTCGGCCTGGGGCGTTCCTGCGATATAAGGTTTGGCGATGTATTTAGACATAGTTGATGGCTCCAGTGAAACGAGTGGTACTTTTATTATGTTAGGAAATTGTATGGGCGATGATAAAGGTTTTCGTCGGCTGGCTGTGTGGATGAGGCCTACCTAAGCGGATGGGCGAACCACAGCGAAGACCTGCTATAGTTAAGCTGTCGAGAATCCGAAAAACCAACCCCCGGAGATTGACTTCCTGAATGGCGACGAAACCTGTGATTTTATCAGTTGACGATGATGCTTCTGTGCTAAGCGCGATTTCCCGTGACCTGCGCAAGCGCTATGGTGAGAATTACCGCATTGTCCGTGCAGACTCCGGCATGGCCGCGCTGGATGCCCTGCGCGAACTCAAGCAGCGCAGCGAGCCGGTCGCGCTGTTTCTGGTGGATCAGCGCATGCCGCAGATGAGCGGTGTGGAATTCCTGACCGAGGCGATTCCGTTCTACCCCGATGCCAAACGCGCCTTGCTCACAGCTTATGCCGACACCGATGCGGCGATTCAGGCCATCAACACTGCCTCCATCCACCACTACCTGCTCAAGCCCTGGGATCCGCCGGAAGACAAGCTGTACCCGGTGCTGGATGACCTGCTGGATGACTGGCGCGCTGGGTATCGCCCACCCTTCGCCGGGATTCGCGTGATCGGCCATCGCTGGTCGGCGGAAAGCCACGCGCTCAAGGACTTTATGGCACGCAACCAGATTCCATATCAGTACCTTGATGTCGAACTGAACCCCGACGCCACCGTACTGCTTGAGCAGCTTGGAGCACGGAATGCGCGGCTGCCGCTGGTGATTTTCCCCGACGGTGAACTGGCGGAAGTGCCGGATACACGGACGGTGGCGGAAAAATCCGGCCTGAAGACCCGCGCCGAGCAGCAGTTTTATGATCTCGCCATCGTAGGCGGTGGCCCGGCGGGCCTGGCGGCGGCGGTCTATGGTGCGTCCGAAGGGCTGCGCACCGTGCTGATCGAACGGCAGGCCACCGGAGGGCAGGCCGGGACGAGTTCGCGCATTGAGAATTACCTCGGCTTTCCGAGCGGATTGAGCGGGGCGGAACTGGCGCGGCGGGCGACCGATCAGGCGCGGCGTTTCGGCGTGGAAATCCTCGCACCGCAGGAAGTCACGGCGGTGCGGCTGGAAGGGCCTTATCGTGTGCTGACCCTGGCCGATGAGAGTGAGATTACGTGTCATGCGCTGGTGGTGGCGGCGGGGTTGCAGTACAGCCAGTTGAACATCAACGGCGTGGAAAACCTGATCGGGCGCGGCATCTACTATGGCGCCTCGCTTACGGAAGCCGAATCCTGCGCGGCGCAGCCTGTGTTTATCGTCGGGGCGGGCAACTCCGCCGGGCAGGCCGCCATCTATCTGGCGCAGAGTGCGTCGCAGGTGGTGATGCTGGTGCGCGGCGAGTCGCTGGGCGCGAAGATGTCACAGTATCTCGTTGACCGCATCGAGCACACGCCCAATATCCGCGTTGAACTGAACAGCACGGTTACGGGCGTTCAGGGCGGCGAACATCTGGAATCGGTGGCGTACAGGAATGTGCAGACGGGCGAGGAAACCACCAGCCCCGCCGCCGGACTATTCATCTTTATCGGTGCGGTGCCCTGCACAGGCTGGCTTGGCGAGGTGGTGAAGCGCGACAAATACGGTTTCGTGCTGACCGGCCCACAGTTGATGGAGAACGGCAAAGCGCCCGCTGACTGGCCGCTGGCGCGTGACCCGTTCCTGCTGGAAGCGAGTGTACCGGGGATTTTCGTCGTCGGCGATGTGCGGGCGAACTCGGTCAAGCGTGTGGCTTCGGCGGTGGGCGAAGGCTCGATTGCGGTACAGTTCGTGCATCAGTATCTCGCGGAAGGGCGCTAAGGGGAGTACCGAGTCTTGAGTACCGAGTAACGAGTGAGGTTGTTTTGTGCGTTCACGACATTCCTGTAGGGACACGTCATGTCGTGTCCGTTGACAAACTTCCGCACGTCCTCGGTTGTAGGGGCGGGTTTCAAACCCGCCCTTACGCAAGAAGCGATTTTCAAGTGCGTAAGTCCTGAATAAATCATTCGCTGTCTGGTTTATGACGATGACGTAATCGTTACTGAGGGATAAAGCACATTATGGACGAACTGCATCAAATCGAACTGTTCGAGGGGATTTCCGACGAGGAATACGCCTGGATTGTGGAAAACAGCTATGAGGTCTTTCTCGACCGGGGTGAATTCTTCCACCGCATGGGGGAGCCGGTCGATAACTTCTACATTACGCTGGAAGGCGAACTGCAAATCACGCGCATGGTGAGCGGCAAGGAAGCCGTCGTCGGTACGACCCCACGCGGCATTATCGGCGGGGAACTGGCGCTGCTGAACGGCACCCTTTCCGAAGTGACTTCGCGGGCGATCATGCCCAGCCGCCTGATGGTGTTCGACGAACCCGCCTTCCGCATGTTGTTCGGCGCGTGCCCGACGGTGGGGATGCGTGTGCTGCGAATCACCGCCGAACGCATGTCGATGATCTCTAATTTCTCCAAACAGCAGGAGAAGATGGCCGCGCTGGGGAAGCTCTCCGCCGGGCTGGCGCATGAACTGAACAATCCGGCTGCGGCGGTGCGTCGAGCGTCTTCAACGCTGCGCGAACTGCTGCCCGCCTTGCAGGAGCAGGCAATGGCGCTGTGTGCGCTGGGGCTGGATGAAACCCAGTTGAAAAGCCTGAACGTCTTCCAGCAGGACGCGATCAACAACGCGGGCGAACTCGAACCGCTGTCGCCGCTGGCGCAGAGCGACCGCGAGGATGAACTGGCCGACTGGCTGGACGAGATCGGCATCCAGAATGGCTATGAAATGGCCTCGACTTTCGTCAGTGCTCATGTCACCCGTGACGACCTGGAAAGCCTGATCGCGCATTTCCCCGAAGGCAGCACTGCCGGAACGCTGGCCTGGATGAACAGTGCGCTGTCGGTGGCCGATCTGCTGTGCGAGATCGAAGACAGCACCACGCGCATTTCCGGGCTGGTGCAGGCCGTCAAGGAATACACCTACATGGATCAGGCACCGTACCAGGAAGTGGACATCCACAAAGGGCTGGAAAACACGGTCAAAGTGCTCAACCACAAGCTGAAGAAGCTGACGGTCGAGCGTCAGTACGACCCCGAACTGCCGAAGGTGATGGGACGCGGGGGTGAACTGAATCAGGTGTGGACGAATCTGATCGACAACGCGGCTGACGCACTCGAAGCGAAGGGCGCAACCAACGGCCATGCACCCACAATCCGACTGATTACGCGCTGCGAGAACGACTTCGCCATGATCGAAGTGACCGATAATGGCCCCGGCATCCCCGAAACTGCGATGCCGCGCCTGTTCGAGCCGTTCTTCACCACCAA
Organism: bacterium; assembly: GCA_033762735.1. GTDB lineage: Bacteria > Chloroflexota > Anaerolineae > Aggregatilineales > Phototrophicaceae > JANRLJ01. Next base: position 9,797 of record JANRLJ010000063.1, read on the forward strand.
AGAGGTGGGCAAGGGGTCGGGGCTGGGGCTGGATATCGTGTATCGCATTATCCAGCAGCACAACGGGACGATCACCGTCCAGTCACAGCCGGGCAACACGCGCTTCATCGTGCGCCTGCCCGTGAACGGCGCGACCGGGTAAAGTTAGCGCTGACCTGTGTGGGTACGGGCGAGGCGCGCCTCGCCCCTGCGAGTAAGCAGCTTCAGATGATCTACGGATTGGGACCGGGGGAGAAGGGCAAATGCGCCAGCGGAAGCCCCTCTACTTCCGTAAAATCTTCTCCATCGCTTTTCCCTTCGCTAGTTCATCAATCAATTTATCAAGGTAGCGGATTTCCTGCATGGTGGGTTCTTCGATGTCTTCCACGCGCACACCACAGATCACGCCCTTGATGAGCGTCCGGGATGGGTTGGGGAAAGGCGCTTCCGCAAGAAACGTCTCAACATCGGTTTGTTTTTCAAGCTGCGCTTCCAACGCTTCCTGACTGTAGCCGGTCAGCCACCGGATAATTGCATCGACCTCGGCTTTGGTGCGTCCCTTTTTTTCTGCCTTCGCGACATATTCGGGGTAAACTCTGGCGAAGCTCATGGTGTAAATCCGATGTTTCTGCATGATGACCTCCGGTGTCTGCGATTTTTCTACTTTACCATCAAAGTGAAAAAGTAGCACATAAGTTCCAGAAGTATCAATCAATGCCAGCGAAAAGAATCGCGGTGGAATCGGCCTGGTACTAGAACCCGGCGCGTTTTTCGTCTACTTTGGAGGGATGTTGTGGACAGAGGATGTTGAACCGCATGGGCGCTGTTGTCAAACCCAGATCGCAAACCGTTATTCTGATGCTGGCTTTTGTGGCCTTTATCAGCCTCGGCCTGCCCGACGGTCTGCTGAGCATCGCCGGACCCGATATCCGCGAGTCGTTCCGCGTCGGCCTTGATCGCTTCGGTCTGGTGTTCGTCACCGGGACGATAGGCTATTTCCTTTCCAGCATCGCCAGCGGTTGGCTAACCGGGCGGCTGGGCGTGGGGCGGCTGCTGGCGCTGAGCTGTGCCTGCACGGCGGCGGCACTGCTCGGCTATACTCTGGCCCCGGGCTGGTGGGCAGTGGTGCTGCTCGGCTTACTGTCGGGTGCAGGCGCGGGCGCGATTGATGCCGGGCTGAACAATTATATCGCCGCCAATCACAGCGACGGGCTGATGCAGTGGCTTCATGCCAGCTTCGGCGTCGGCACGACCATCGGTCCGCTGATTATGACCACGGTGCTGGCACAGGAATTGTCCTGGCGCTGGGGCTACATTATTGTGGGTGGAGCGCAGTTGGCGCTGGCGACCTGCTTCTTCCTGACGGCGGAGATGTGGCAGGGGAATCCGCAGGCACCGAAGGCCGAGCAGTTGCAGTATAAGACGCCCGTCGGCCAGACGCTGCGCATTCCGGCGGCGTGGATGAGCATCGCCATCTTCTTCCTTTATACGGGGCTGGAAGCGGGAACGGGTGCCTGGGCCTATTCGCTTTTTACGCAGGAGCGCGGCATCGCGGAAGAAACCGCCGGGCTGTGGGTGGCGATCTACTGGGGCGTGTTCACAATTGGGCGCATTACAGCGGGCATCATTACCGGACGCATTGGGATTACGCTGCTGCTGCGCCTGAGCATGATCGGGGCGCTGCTGGCGACCATGCTGTTTACGTGGAATCCCTTCCCGGCGTCGGGCGCGGTTGCACTGGCGATTCTGGGCTTTTCGCTCGCGCCCATTTTCCCCGGCCTGGTTTCCACCACAGCGGCGCGGGTGGGTGTGGAACATGCCTCCAACACGATTGGCTTTCAGATCGGGATTGCCAGTGTCGGCATGGGGATTCTGACTGCGCTGGTCGGCGTTATGGCGAACGCTTTCTCAGATGGAATCGGGCTGGAAGTGCTGGGGCCGTTTCAGGTGGTCGTCGCCGCCCTGATTCTCATCCTGCACGAGCTGACTCATCGTCACACGCGGCGGTAAAGCGCTTGCACGGGGCGAGTCAGGTTTCGCCCCACAACGCCTGAATTTCGTAAAGTCGGCCTTGACGGAACAGGACGCGAGTCATAGAATTCGGTCATGTTCCACAACCTCCAGTTAACAACTCAAAACCACAGACGGCGCGAAGGCAAGTTCGAGCGTCGATAGGGAAGGAGCGGTAGCGCGGCGAACGCGAGACCCTCTCTGAAACTATCGGACGGGGCGAAGGCGATGAACCGCGCACAGCAGCGACCACACGCAGAGAAAGCGATGGGCGGTAGGGTTCGGCTCCATGAGGAGACCTGTTTTTAACAGGGGAAGGACTCCACCGTAAACAACTGACTGTGAAGGCTGAAAAGCCTGTGCCACAAGCGTGTCCGTCGGTGGAAGACCGAAAGCTCAGTTGCAGAACTGAGCGACGAATTCTTACGGGAATTCAGGAAAAAAGGTCTTGACCGGTTAGGGATGGGTTTGATATACTCATTTCTACCCCACAAAACAAGTTGAAAACACGAGTTTGTGGGCAAGTGGCTGAGAAGCTGCAAAAGCAACATGTACCTTAACAACACAACAGTGAAGACAGAACAAGCCAAGCAAACCCCTTAGGTCGCTGAGAAGTGACCGACGAAAACTAAACGGAGAGTTTGATCCTGGCTCAGGATGAACGCTGGCGGCGTGCCTAACACATGCAAGTCGAACGGTCCTTCGGGATAGTGGCGCACGGGTGAGGAACACGTAGCTAACCTGCCTCAGAGAGCGGGATAACGG
>JANRLJ010000064.1:0-51369 GCA_033762735.1 bacterium
GGTCTAAGTAATTGTAAAAAAGGATTGCATTTCGTAGGGGCGAGGCATGCCTCGCCCTTACAAAAACATACCGAAGGTTGCTTTTGAAGATTTTGCTCAAGGAATGTTATGTCTCCTAAAACCCCGCTTGTCCTCGAAGTAACGCCGGAACAGCGTGAACAGGTTGAACGCTTATCTCAACAGCAAGGCTTTGCGAATCCATCTGAATACGTGCTGGCTTTAATTGCGTCTGCTGCAAAAGCGGCGGTGGAAAAAGCAGAGCTTTTAGACGATTTAAGAGAGAGTCTGCGAGAAGCCATCGCAGGGGAGACGATTCCTGCATCACACATGATGGCCGCGCTCGCTTCTGAAGATCATCAACAAAGAACTCTCAACTGAGAACTAACAACTAATAACGAAGGACTCCATGATGCTCCGCACCATTTTTAACGATGAACACCGCATGTTCCGCGACAGCGTTCGCCGCTTCGTGGAAAAAGAGATCAAACCTTATCATGAGCAGTGGGAAAAGGACGGCCTCGTCCCGCGCGATCTGTGGCGCAAGGCCGGGGCGCAGGGCTATCTGTGTATGGATGTGCCGGAGGACTATGGCGGCGGCGGTATTGACGACTTCCGCTACAACCTGATTCTGGTGGAAGAACTGACCTATGCCAATACGACCGGGCCGGGCTTCAGCCTGCATAACGATGTCGCCATTCCCTATCTGCTCCGATATGGCACGGATGAACAGAAGCGGCGCTGGCTGCCGAAATGCGCGACGGGCGAAAACATCCTCGCCATCGCCATGACGGAGCCGGGCGGCGGCAGCGACCTCGCCAACATCCAGACCCGCGCCATCCGTGACGGCGACTGCTACATCCTTAACGGCAGCAAGACCTTTATCACCAACGGCATCAACAACGATCTGGTCATCGTCGCCTGCAAGACCGACCCGACGAAGCACCACGACGGGCTGAGCCTGATCGTGGTCGAGCGCGGCATGGAAGGCTACACACGCGGGCGCAACCTGGAAAAAGTCGGCTGGCACGCGCAGGACACCGCCGAACTGTTCTTCCAGGATGTGCGCGTCCCGTTGGAAAATCTGCTGGGTGGGGAAGGGCAGGGCTTTTACTACCTGGTGCAGAACCTCCCGCAGGAACGCCTCGTCATCGCAGCGGGTGCGCTGGCCGCCGCCGAGGCCGCGCTGGACTGGACAATCGCCTACTGCAAGGAACGCGAGGCGTTTGGCCGCCCGATTGGCACCTTTCAGAACAGCCGCTTTAAGCTGGCAGAGATGAAGACCGAGATCACTATCGGGAGGGTGTATCTCGACCGCTGTGTGATGGAACATCTCGACGGGAATCTCTCTGGGGTGGAGGCGGCACAGGCCAAGTGGTGGGCGACCGATTTACAGAACCGCGTTGTGGATCAGTGCTTGCAGTTGTTCGGCGGCTATGGCTATATGCTGGAGTATCCGATTGCGAAAGCCTATCTCGACATGCGCTGGGGGCCGATTGGCGGCGGCACCAATGAAATCATGAAAGACCTGATCGGCAGGGCGATGGGGTTCTAAATGCCTGCGCTACACAAAGTGTCTTCTGCTACAATCAGAACGAAAGTTGGCGAAAGACGAAATAATGGTGATTTCTGAGCAAACGCGAACGTATACCACCGATGAATTCTGGACGCTCTACGGCGGCAGGAAATTTGTCGAGCTGGTGAAGGGGAAGGTCAGGGAATATATGCCCGCCGGGGGAGAGCATGGTGTCTCAGCCTTTCAGTTTGGGCGGCACATTGGGAATTTTGTCGATGAACACAACCTCGGTTGGGTAACGGCTGCGGAGACAGGGTTCATCCTGTACCGAAATCCCGACCCCGAAGGCAAGGACACTGTGCGAGCGCCGGATGTGGGCTTTATCAGCTTCGCGCGGCTGCCCGTCATGCCCGACAAATTCATCCCAATGGGGCCGGATTTTGCCGTTGAGGTCGTCTCTCCGAGCGACAGCGCTGAAGACATTCAGGAAAAACTCGACGATTATTTCCTGCCGGATACCGGGACTCGGCTGGTGTGGGTGGCTTACCCTAAGCTCAAAGCCGTCGTCGCCCATACGCGCACTGGCTGGAAGCGTTACGGGATTGACGATGCCATCGACGGCGGCGACGTACTCCCCGGTTTTGAACTGCCCCTGGCGCAGGTCTTCCGTTAATCCTCATCCTCGTTCTCCTGGGAGGTGTCCTCCGCCTCCCAGTCGATGTAGAGCAAGTCACCGATTTCACAGCCGAAATAGCGGCAGAAGGCGACCAGTACAGGCGCTTCAAATTTGGTCACATCATTTTTCAGCCAACGGCTTACCGTTGCTGCATTTACCCCTGTGACCATTGCGATTTCATTGGCTCGAATTCGCCGCCCAATTTTGATCTCTTTTTGTGCGACGAGTTCCAGAAATCGCACCCGTATTTTAGCCACCAATTTTCTTGACCTTTTTTGTTTTTTGTCTATACTCAAAAGAGTAAAGCAAGTCCTAGATACAGAACAAAATTACATATCATTATTCACAAGGAGCGAACTTCAATGTCGAACCCTGTTCTGCCCACGTTGCCCGAAACCGAAAGCAGCAGTTTACCACTGCCCCTTCTGGTTGCACAGAAGTGGAAGTTCCCGCTGGCCTTTGCGCAAACCGACGAGGGCACGTTCTACGCCGTACAGGACTGGATTGCGGGACTGATTGGCTCGCATCTTCGTTAATTTAGTTCCCGCGCCACACGTTAAAACGTGCGGCTCCAACCCGCCAAGCGCACTAAAGGCGCTGGAAGCTGAACCTTTATGATCTCTTATAGTCCCTTTAGTGGACTTGTCTTTTAGGCAGCCGGATGCTTTAGCATCTGGTGGGAAGGGAAGTGAAACTTGTAATTGAAGCGCTCAAGATTAATCGTCTGAAAAATATAACAGGTCGCACAGACCACACTCAAAATAGGTACAGGGTTTTTCCACAATAACGGCCTCGAACTTACTGACATCATCCCGTAACCACTTAGCAACGGTATGTTCATTGATCTCAGTGGCTTGAGCGACTTCTTTTAATGGTATCCGGCGTTTTTCCTGACGTTCTTTTTCCGTTAGTAAGACAATAAAGCGATTACGCAATTTACGCGACATTGGTACATACAAATGTAACTCAGTTAACATCAAATGTTATGTGTGCTAGATTTTCAGTAGAGAAATAACTGACATTTGACACTTGTCGTTCGAGGAGATTTCGCATGAGCAATCTACCTTCTGTTCAACCCATCTCTACACCAGAGGATGGTGAAAAACCGCTTCCCCTTACTGTTGCAAAACGTTGGAATTTTTCCCTGGCGTATCACATCCACCAGGATGAACACTACTATGCTGTTCACGATTGGCTGCGTGGATTAACTGCCGAAAACAATTCAACAAAAATCTCACATCAATGGACAGATATTCGGCGCAAGACGCAGTTATTCCAGAGTGCGGATTCAATCCACAGTCTGCCTTACCTTGCCAGCGACGGAAAAACCTATCAACGTGATTATACCAATGATAAAGGTCTCTATCTGATCGCGCAGCATCTACGCTCGACCAAAGCCCGCCCCGCTTTAGCCGCCATCAAGCGCTTTCTGGCCGAGGCTGGCGCGTTCGTGGATGAAGTCCGGCGCGATGCCAGCACGATTGTCCTGTCCGGTGCGGTCACGCCCGATCAGGCATTGGACGCGGCGATTCAGGCCTATCGCGCCCAGGGCAAGGACGACCGCTGGATACAGGCGCGGCTGGAAGGGAAGATCAAGCGCAACCGCTTCACGGCAGCCCTGACCGCCGCCGTCGTGGAAATGCTCACCCCGCGCCATTATGCTACCGCCACCGATGACGTTTACAAGGGGTTGTGGGGGCGCACCGCGGCCTACCTGAAAAACGAACTGGAACTGCCGAAGCACGCCAACCTGCGCGATCATCAGCCGATGCTGGCGCTGCATTATCAGGGAATCGTGGAAGAAGTCTCCGCGCAAAAGCTCGGCGCTCGTGCCGAACTGACGTGGACAGAAGCGCGGGGCATCGTGCAGACTGTCGCGGCGTTGATCGGGCGGCAGGCGGCGGAAACCGCGCAGTTTCTTCAGATGGATTTAGCGACCGGAAAACCGCTGCTTCATGAATAAAAAATGAATGTTGTGTAATGTAGGAATTTCTTCTCAATACGGCGGGAGTACAGAGGGGTGATACAATCAAGGGCATTGTGACGTAGAAGCTAAAGCCAGAGACAGGACGCCGTAAATGCCCCAATCGCCGACTGCCGCCAAACCGTTGATCGCCAATCGTTATCACATCGTCCGTCAGATCGGCCAGGGGGGGATGGGCGCGGTGTATCAGGTGGATGATCGCCTGAATAGCAGCACTGTTGCGCTTAAGCGCGTCAAGGTGGGTGCACATCAGTTGCAGTTCAACTCCCGCGATACGACGGGCAATCACCCGCTCATCGCGCTGGCCTCGGAATTCCGCACCCTCGCCGGGCTGCGCCATCCCAATATCGTCACCGTCGTCGACTATGGGTTCGATCTGTTCGGGGAAGATGGCACCCGCAGCCCGTTCTACACCATGCAGTATTATGATAACGCTCAAACGCTGACCGACTATGGCAAAGCGCTGGACACGAAAGGGAAGGTGGGACTGCTGGTGCAGGCCTTGCAAGCGCTGGCCTATCTGCATCGGCGCGGTGTCATCCATCGTGACATCAAACCGGGCAATGTGCTGGTGACGGATGAGGGCGAGACGCCGGTCGTCCATGTGACCGACTTTGGGCTGGCGCTGAATCAGACCGAGACCGTCAGCAGTGTCTACACGGGCGCGGTCGGGACGATGCTGTATATGGCGCCCGAACTGTATGCCGAAGAACCTGCCAGCTTTCAATCCGATCTGTACGCACTTGGGATGATGGCCTATGAGTTGTTCGTCGGTGGTCATCCTTTCCCGACTAAAAATCTCGCCGCGCTGGTCAGGAATATTCTGGGCACGAAGCCGGATACGGCGGCACTGCCCCCCGCGCTGGCCGCCGTGCTGGATCGTCTGCTCGAAAAAGAAGCGACTGCTCGTTACCCCGATGCCGATAGCGTGATTACGGCGCTGTGTGAAGCGACCAGCGTTCCTTTGCCAGCGGAAAGCGCCCTGCTGCGCGAGAGCTATCTGCAAGCGGCGCGGTTCGTCGGGCGCGATAAGGAACTCGATACGCTCAAGGCCGCGCTCAGTCGGGTGGTCGGGGCAGCGCAGAATCCGGCTGAGTCCGGCGAGGGCGAACCCATTGGCAGCGCCTGGCTGGTCGGCGGGGAGTCTGGCGTGGGCAAAAGTCGCCTGATGGAAGAACTGCGCATCCGGGCGCTGGTAGACGGGGCGCTGGTGCTGCGCGGGCAGGCGGTGGAAGGCGGCGGTCTGCCCTATCAACTGTGGCGCGATGTGGTGCGGCGGCTGGCGCTGTCGGTTCATGTCAGCGATCTGGAAGCGGCCATTCTGAAAGAGATCGTCCCCGATATTGACCGCCTGTTGAATCGTGCGATTGAGGCTGCACCGGCGTTGACAGGTGATGCGGCACGTCAGCGTCTTGTCGCGACGATTGCGACCCTCATCCAGCGCTGCTGTGAAGGGCACAGGCCGCTGCTGCTTATCCTGGAAGATTTGCAGTGGTCGGCGGAAAGCCTCGAACCGCTCAAGGTGCTCAACCGCCTGGTGGCCGATCTGCCGCTGCTGATCGTAGGCAGTTATCGCGACGATGAGCGTCCCACGCTGCCGAAGGAACTCCCCGCCATCAAGTCGATGACGCTGGCGCGGCTGGACGACAAGGCAATTGCCGATCTCAGCGAGGCGATGCTCGGCGAGGCCGGGGCACAGTTGAACGTGGTCAATCTGCTGCGGCGCGAGACGGAAGGCAACGTCTACTTTCTGGTGGAAACCGTTCGCGCCCTGGCGGAAGACGCCGGGCGGCTGAGTGAAATCGGCAAAAATGCGCTGCCGGACAAGGTCTTCGCGGGTGGTGTGCAGCAGGTCGCGCAGCGGCGGCTGGCACGAGTCCCGGCGGAAGCGCGTGATCTGCTGACGCTGGCAGCGGTGGCCGGACGCCAACTTGATCTGGGGGTATTGCGGCGGTCAAAGCCGGATATTTCGTTAGAGGACTGGCTCACCACCTGTGCCAACGCAGCCGTGCTTGAGCAGACCGACGGCCAGTGGCGTTTTGCCCACGACAAGCTGCGAGAGGCAGCGCTGGCTGAGCTGCCACAGCCGACTCGTGCCGCGCTGCATCAGCAGGTGGCTGAGGCACTGGAAAGCCTGTATCCGGGCGATGACGCGCGCGCCGATCAACTCATGGAACACTGGCGCGCTGCAGATGAGCCAGCCAAAGAAGTGGGGTATATCGTCACGGTCGGGCGGCTGTATACCGAATTTACGGCCAATTATCGCAGTGCACGGGAAATTCTGGAGCGCGGCCTGAAGCTAGCGGAAACGCTGCCGGATGGCAAACACCAGCAGATGCGCATGTACTATTACATGGGGAAGGCGTGTGAGCAGTTGGGCGATTTCCCGACGGCTGATGAAAGTGGCCGCAAAAGCTTTGAACTGGCCGAGCAGTTGAACGATGCCAAAGGCAGGGCGGATGCCGTCTATGCACAGACGACGGCGGCCATCTTCGGTGGCGACATCAACAAGGCGGTCGAGTTTGGCAAGCGCAGCCTGGTGCTGTACGGCGAAATCGACGATAAGCTTGGCGTGTCAGCGACGCTGCTGGTGCTGGGCGCGATCTGCTACCGAATGGGTGATTTTGGCACAGCGCGCAGCTATCTCGACCAAAGTATCGCGCTTGCCGTGCGCATCGGTGATTTGCAGCGGCAGGGCGGCGCACTCCTGAATCTGGGCGCGGTCGAACTGGGGATGGGTAATTTAAGCGCCGCCCGTGACCGCATGGCCGAAGCCCTCGCCATCGCCCGGCAGATCGGCGACCGCCGCAGCATGGCGCTGGGGATTAACAACCTCGGTGCGCTGGCGATGAACGAGGAAGATTATGAGGCCGCACGCAGCTACCTGACTGAAAGCCTCTCCCTTGCCCGTGAAAGTGGCAACCAGCAGGTGATGGCAAACAGCCTGGGCAATCTGGGCAGCGTGGCCTATTACACGGGCGATTTCCACGCCGCCAGCGCCTATTATGAAAAGAGCCTGCGTATCTTCCGGGATATCGGGATGCTGCCGGGGGTGGCCGCCGTTGCCAACAATCTGGCCTTCGCTTATCTGACGCTGCACGAAATGGACGCGGCACGGAAAGCGCTGGCGGAAGGGTTGAAGATCGCGCATGAGACGAACGCGACTCCGGTACTGATGGAGTCGCTGGTGGGGTGCGCCCGGCTGCGCTACCTCGAAGACCGGTTTGAACCGAGCGCCGAACTTGCGGGACTGGTGCGCGACCAGCCGGAAACCAACGCGGAGACGTTCAGCCGACGCCTGGAACCGCTGGAAGCTGATCTGAAAAAGCTGATGGGCGAGGCGGCCTTTGAACAGGCTGCCGACCGCGGCAAAGCGCTGGATGTGAGCGCCACGGTCGAGGGATTGCTGACAGAACTGGCGAAGACGGTGAAGGCCTGAGGATGGCAGACGGTTGCATTCCGAAAGGCAGATAGGTAACGTACAGAGGTATTTTCAACGCCACGACGGAAGAAAGCGCCATGCGGTTTGCAAACGAGACAGAAGCCATCACCTACGTGTTCGAGTCCATCGCCGCCAGCGGTTGGCAGACGCGCGGGCTGGATGAACATACGCGCGATGTAACACCCACCCAGCATTTGCTATCGGCGGCGGATCTGCTGCAAACCCGGCGCGAGTATGCGGTCGTCACAGGGAGCAAAGGGAAAGGCTCCGCGACCGCGCTCACGGCCAGACTGCTGCAGGCGCTTGGGCATAAGGTCGGGATGGTCACCAGCCCACACCTGACCACCTACCGCCAGCGCTTTCGCATCAATGGCAGAATGATCTCTGAAGCCGATCTCGTCCGCCTGATCGACCACTTCGCCCCGGCGGTTGACACCATCCGCGAGAGCCTGCCCCCCGGCAGGTACATCAGCCCACAGGGGATTTTCCTGGCGGTCGCCCTTCAATGGTTCGATGAAAATGATGTGACTGCCGCCGTGATCGAAGTCGGGCGCGGTGGCCGCTTCGACGATAACGCCCTTGTCCCCAACATGCTCTCCCTGTTCACGCCCATTATTCTGGAACACGCCCGCTACCTGGGCCCGACGCCGGAGCGAATCGCGTGGCACAAGGCCGGAATCATGAAGCCCCACAGCTATGCCTACAGCCTGCCACAGTCGCCGGGGGTGATGGACGTTTTGCGCAACGAAGCGGAGATGCTCAACGCGACCTTCGAGTGGCTTGCGCCCGCCGATATGGGCCAGTACGTTGCGCCCACATCAAGCGGGATGCAGGTCGATTTTGGGCGGTACGGCGTGGTCGATTTTCCAATGCTGGGGCGCTATGAGATCGACAATGCCTCCCTGGCGATCTGGGCGGCGGGCAACATGCACGCACGGCTGCCGCTGGAGGAACCACTGTCGCATGGGTCAGACGAGTATGTGCGCCGGATTCGCGCCGGGCTGGAGAGCATCATCTGGCCGGGGCGCTGCCAGAAGTTACAGGACGAGCCGCAGGTTTTCATTGATGGGGCGATCAATACCCTGTCTGCTCGGCTGTTTCTGGAAAGCGTCCGTGACCGACTGACCGAACCCGTCATCACGATTCTGGCTGTCCCCCGCGACCGGGATTACCACGCCGTTTACCCCATGTTTGCCTCGATCAGTCAGGCGCTCATTCTGACGGAAACTGACCGCAACATCACGATTAAATTTCCCGAACCCGATGAAGCGCTGCGCGTGGCACATCAGCATCACCATGATGTGACCTATCAGCCCAGTGTCGCCGCTGCATTGGATACGGCTAAAGCGCGAGCCGGGAAGGATGGCACGGTGCTGATGGCCCTTGCGCAGCCTGCCATTGGGGATACGCTGCTGCTCTATGGAAATGATTATGAACAGATTTAGCTGTGGAGCAGATCATGTGGGGCAAAGACGATTTTGAACCGCCAAGACGCGGAGATCGCCAAGAAAATGTTGAGATGTAGGGGCGCAGCGTGCTGCGCCTCTACAACAACCGACTTCTTGCATGAACCCAAAAAGTGTGGTGACGTGAGGATAATATAGAAGCGTTTGCGTTTTAGTCCCCTGCTGGCGTTGGGGCGGGTTCGGTGGACTCCGCCGCGGCGGGCGCCTGCACCGTGAAGGTGCTCTCGCGCACGTCTTCCGCCGGGCAGCCGCGCCAGATGATGACGTGGACTTTGCCCTCTTCGTCTGGGCCGTTGTTGATCTGGTATTCACCGGAGGTCAGCTTATACAGCGCGACATCGCCCACTTCTTCGATCAGCGTGTTTTCTTCGGGGAATTCGGGCAGATCGTCCTGTTCGGCCTGGGTGACAGAGATGATACGGCGACCGCGCACATTGTCCTGAAGGCGGTAAATGTCGATGCGGCAGCTTCCGTTGCGGGTGCTGGGGGTGAACAGGGCGTAATTGCCATAGCAGTTGACCGTTGTGCCGACCTCGCACGAGCAGGGCTGGCAGGCCTGCACGTCATTGCTGGGCCGCGCGGCGATCAGCACCAGCAGACCCCCGACAAGGGCGGTCAGCGGCAGCAAAGCCGAAAGGCGGCGGAGCACGGTATTCAGAAGCATGAACACGTCCTTTACTGATAAGGTAAGACGGCCTATAAACCGGACGATATTCTACGAATGTCACATGGCTTTGGCTATAGTGGCGTTGCAAGGTTTAGAAATCTTCGGAAATCCCGGACAGACGTAAAGATCATTTGTGAACGGGCTTGTCCTTTGCTGGCAGGGGCAGCGCTATGTTATACTTAACCGACAAACCGTTAAGTTTGCCTCGATTTATAGTATTGTCCTCTAAAAGTTATGAGAAAGGCTTACGACCTTGAGTTCCCTCGTTACGACCCTTACTGAAACACTGCGCTACCGGGGCGCGATTGGTCAATGGAGCTGGGTGCTGCACCGAATTACCGGGCTGGGTGTGGTGCTGTTCCTTACACTGCATGTGGTGGATACCTCGTGGGCGGTTTTTTATCCGTCGCTATATGAAAAGGCCATTGCGGTTTATCAGTCGCCGCTGTTCACGCTGGGCGAGTTTGGGCTGGTGGCGTGTGTGATCTACCACGCCTACAACGGCCTGCGAATCGGCATCTTCGATTACAACCCGCGCTGGTGGCAGTATCAGCAGCGGGCGGCCTGGGTGGTGCTGGGCGCGACCCTGCTCACGCTGATCCCGACCTTCGTGCTGATGTTCAGCCATGTGCTCGAACACTACGGTGAGGAAAACGTCTTTATCCTGCCGTTGGGTGAAGTGCTGTCCGAACAGCTTCCGTTCGCAGTGGGCATCACGGTCGCGGCGGTGGCTTCGGTGCTGCTGTCGGGCTTTGCCGGGCTGATTACGCGCAACCGCGACCAGATCACGGTCGGTCGTCCGAGCCGCCTGGAGCGCTTCTGGTGGTCGTATATGCGCGTCAGCGGCCTGTTGATCGTCCCGCTGGTGTTCGGGCATCTGGCGATGGCGCACGTCATCCAGGGTGTGTTCGACATCACCGCGCAGGGCTACAGCGTCGTCGGGACGGACGCAATAAACCAGACGGGTACGGCGGTTGAATATGTCGGGGAACGCTGGCTGCTGCTCGTCTGGCGCGTCTATGACATCGCGCTGCTGCTGCTGGTGACGGTGCACGGCTTCAACGGCCTGCGTTATGTGCTGACGGACTACCTCGCGTTCAGTCCGCTGCTGCGCCGCGCCGGGTCTTACCTGTGCGTGATCGGCGCGACCGTGCTGCTGGTGACGGGGACGGGAGCGCTGCTGGGCACGATTGACGAGGACGCAGTTCAATTGGCGGCGGAAGCCCAGTGCCGACTGCGCGACATCGAGCCGGAAAACTGCGAGATCGCGACCATTGACTTTCAGTTGGGTGAATAAAGTAGACGCCAGTTCAAAGGAGATTTATCGTTATGGCAACGCAGGCACCACAAAGAATTCATCAGTTTGACGCGGTGATCGTCGGGGCGGGCGGCGCGGGGTTGATGGCCGCGCTTTATGCCAGCCAGGGCGGGGCGAAAGTGGCCGTCGTCAGCAAGCTCTATCCCACCCGCAGCCACACCGGGGCGGCATTAGGCGGCATTGGCGCGGCGCTCGGTAACGTCGAGGAAGACAAACCGCTGTGGCACGCCTATGACACGGTGAAGGGCGGCGATTATCTGGCCGACCAGAACGCTGCCATGATCCTGGCGGAAAACGCGGTGGACGCCGTCATCGAACTCGAACACATGGGGCTGCCCTTTGACCGCACGCCCGAAGGCAAGATCAGCCAGCGGCGCTTCGGCGGGCATACCAGTAACTTCGGCGAAAAGGCTGTGCGCCGTGCCTGCCATGCAGCAGACCGCACCGGACACATGATCTTGCAGACGCTCTATCAGCAGTGCATCAAGAACGACGTGAAGTTCTTCGATGAATTCCATGTCGTCGATGTCATCATGAATAAGGGTGCGTGTGTGGGGACGGTCGCCATACAGCTAGGCACGGGCGACTTCCATATCTTCCACGCTAAAGCCACGCTGTTTGCGACGGGTGGCTGGGGACGTGTATGGCAGATCACCAGCAACGCGCACAGCCTGACGGGTGACGGTGCGGCGGTGGTGATGCGGCGCGGCGTCCCGATGCAGGACATGGAGTTCTACCAGTTCCACCCGACCGGGCTGTATGGCCTGGGGGTGCTGCTGACGGAAGGTATTCGCGGCGAGGGCGGCATTCTGCTCAACCGTCACGGCGAACGCTTCATGCTCAAGTACGCACCGAAGATCAAGGACCTTGCCAGCCGCGATGTGGTCAGTCGTGCCATTTACATGGAACTGCGGGCAGGCAACGGCGTCAAGGGCAAGAACTACGTGCATCTGGATGCCCGACCGGAAACGATCAACCGCTATTTCGCGGAAGACGATGTGCGCGGCCCCGATGGACAGGTGCGCAAGGTGGATGCGGCCTACATTGCCAAAGCACTGGCGGAAACGCTGGAACTGTGCCGCACCTATGTGGGCGTTGACCCGCTCACCGAACCGATGCCGATTCAGCCGACCGCGCACTATGCGATGGGCGGCATTCCGACCAACGTGGATGGCGAAGTCGTAATGGATGCCAAGTGGACGGTGCTGCCGGGGATGTATGCGGCGGGCGAGGTGGCGTGCGTGAGCTGTCACGGGGCCAACCGCCTGGGCACCAACTCGCTCGTCGATCTGATCGTGTTCGGGCGGCGCGGCGGTATGAAGATCGCCGATTACGTCAAACAGGCCGATTTCGTCCCGCTCCCGGCCAATCCCGAAGGCGAGATCATGGCCGAGTTCGACCGCCTGCGCAAGAGCAGCGGCAAGACCAAGCCCTACGAAATCCGCAAGAAGATGCAGGATAGCATGATGGCGAACGTCGGTGTCTTCCGCGAGGAAAAGGCCATGACGCAGGCGGCGGTTGATCTGCGTGAACTGCGCGAACGCTACATGAAGGATCTGACCATCGACGACCGGGGCTACAAATTCAACACCGATCTGCTGGAAGCGTGGGAACTGGGCTGCCTGCTCGATCTGGCAGATGTGACCACCGCCAGCGCCCAGTGCCGCACCGAGAGCCGGGGTGCGCACAGCCGCGAGGACTTCAAGGATCGCAACGACGATCAGTGGCTCGTGCATACGCTGGCGACGCGCAAGAATGGCCGTCCCTACGGGGAGCATCCGGTGTATGAGATGAACTTCGACAAGAAGGTCGATCTGTCGCTGGCCGATACCGACGAGCGCTTCAAGCCGAAGGCGAGAACGTATTAGCCGACAGCTTTTAGCGATCAGCCGACAGCTTTTGGTTAATGATAAGTTCCGCCCCTAGTACACTGACCATCTAAAGTTGCCTACCTGTAGGGGCGACGTGCGCGTCGCCCGTACCAATGTAAGCCATCATTCTCATCTTGTTGGTGTACTAGTTCAAAACCGGGGTCTATGTAACGACTGGAAACCCGTAAACGGGTTGTGAATGGCACAATCAGCCTGTTCACGGGTTTACAAGTGGTTGAATAGGTCTGTGTTCACGCTTTTTCTGACTGCTGAAAGCTATGTGCCAACAGCTAAGAACTGACAACTAAAAACTAAGCACTGAAAACTAAGGACGATTGACTCAATGGAAGTCACATTCAGAATCCGGCGCTATAACCCGGAGAAACAGCCCAAACCCTTCTGGCAGGAATATACGCTCAAGGACGTGGAAGAAAACGACCGCGTGCTGGAGCTGATGCACCGCATCAAGTGGGAACAGGACGGCACACTGGCCTTCCGCCGTTCCTGCTCACACGGCATCTGCGGGTCAGACGCGATGCGAATCAATGGCCGCAATGCGCTGGCCTGCAAGATGCTCATCCGCGATGTGGGAACGAAGGTGCAGCTAGAGCCAATCCTCGGCCTGCCTGTACTGAAAGACCTGATCGTGGATATGGAGCCGTTCTTCCAGCACTACCGCGAGGTGATGCCGTTTTTCGTCAACCGTGACCCGGTGCCCGCCGACGGACGCGAACGGCTGCAAACGCCCGAAGACCGCGCCGTTTATGACGACACCACCAACTGTATCCTGTGCGCGGCCTGCACCACCTCGTGCCCAAGCTTCTGGGCGAACGGTAAATACGTTGGCCCGGCGGCTATCGTACAGGCGCACCGTTTTATCTTCGACAGCCGCGACCAGGGCTGGGAAGAACGGCTGGAAGTGCTCTCGGAGCCGAACGGTGTGTGGCGCTGCCGCACGATTTACAACTGCACCCCGGCCTGCCCGCGCCATATCCAGGTGACACGTGCCATTGGTGAGGTCAAGCTGGCGATTCAGCGAGGCACCCGCGACGGGATCATCGACCCGTCCACCATTCCGGTGCATGACTAAGCGGGAATGCTGTAAGCGACATTCTTGACCATAAAGCGATTTCACCACAGAGCGGTGGTGGGTGGTGGTTACACAGAAGATAGTACAAAAGCGCTGTGTGACCCTTCCACTGCTCTGTGGTTTTATTTTTAGAGAAGCTATTTCAAAATTCACATTTGCGGTAGGGGGCGACGCGCACGTCGCCTGTACACAGAATCATTCGTCAGAATGGTACGTCCGTAGGGGAGGGTTTCAAATCCTCCCCCACAAAAACGTTCAAGACTGTACATAAAAGCATTTTTGAACCACCAAGGCACAAAGAACACGAAGGGTTGATTTCAAAATCCTGGCGATCTTTGCGTCCTGGAGGTTCAATGATTTTTTTCGACGTTGAAGACCGTAGGATAAGCCGTGAACCGCGAAGAACGTCTCGCCCTGGTGCGCCGCCTGATTGCGCTCGATCTGCCTAAGCTGTATCGCTATCCCGGCATGAAGGAAGAATTGCAGGCCTATATTAACACCGGGCAGGTGGAGGCGATTCAGGACAGGCGGCTGCGTGGGCTGATGATTAATTTACAGGCGCGGCAGTTGAATCGGCTGGACGAGGACAAGCTGAACGCCATCATGCTGGAATACCTCTCGCCCGATAGCTACCGCGAACAGATTCCGGCTGCCCCAGCGGAAGCGCCCAAGCGCCGCCGTACACGCCGTGTCCCCCGCTTTACGCCCGGCCTGGGACTTGGGCTGCTGCTCTACGGCTTCCTCGGCATTGTGGTGATTCTGTTCCTCACGCAGCAGCCGGGGTACTGGCAGACGGCCAATGGACAGGCCATCGCTTCGGCCTTTCTGGTAACGACGATAGGGCTGGCGCTGTTCTCAATTGCTCGTAGTCAGGCAAAAAATGTCTTCCAGCTTGTCGTCATGCTGCTGCTGACCGTGCTCGTCGGTGGGGCGGTCTTCCTGGCGATTCGGTCTGGGGTAATTGACCTCAATGTGCTGGCGGATGAGGTCACAGCGAGTCCACAGCGGGCGCTCGGTTACGGGGCGCTGGGGCTGGCCTTCTGTGTGCTGGTGCTGCTGATCGTGCTGCGAAAAGTGGTCAGCACCGTACTAATACTGCTCTTCCTGCTTATGATCGGCGTGCTGATCTTTGTCGCCCTGCGGTCGGATATTGTAAATCTTCCTGCCATTGGCGTGTAAAGGCTCAGACCTGCCCTGTTGCAAACACGCCGGGTTCTCGTAGGGGCGAGGCATGCCTCGCCCGTACAAACAGCCATCTCCACAACTGAGCAAAACAGACCAGAATAGCCCAGATGGTGGAGGCATTTCTCATCAGAATATGCGATAATTTGTTCTAATCCGGGCTGGCACACGACCCAACAAAGGTCAGCATGGGTTAATGAAACTCCAATACTTTGAGGATAGACTGATGAGCAAGTATCGCAAAGACGAAGGCGATCTGGTGATCGCGCCCAACACCTTCCTTTCCCGGCTGATCGGCAACCGCCGCCGCAGTATGGTTGATGACGTTCTGCTGGGACGGGACGGTAGGCTGCCGGACTCGGCGCGGCGTGTGTGGAATCATCGCGTGGGCGGGCTGGTCATGTATGCGCTGGGGGTTCGCACCTCGCGCGAGATGGAACGAACTGCCCGCTCCCGTCGGCAGAGCCGGAATCGCCGTTAGACAACACAAGGACATGGCAGGATGCTGTCGCCACAGGAAGAATATCAACTGCTTGTGGAAGCCGCGCTGGAGCAAAACCCGGCGCAGCTTCCCCGCCCTGCTGACGATGAGGAAGATTATGGCACGGTGACGGGCGGGCGCTGGCGGCGCATCCTGCTGATTCTGATTACGCTGCTCATCCTGGCCTCGTTTGTAGCCTGGGAGATCGCCCCGATTCTGGAAGGCCGCCCCAACCCTGTGCCCGTTTTCCCCGACCCGACTCGCTATCCGAGCCTGTGAATTACGGCTGCCTTACTGCTTTGCCAGCCAGGCGCGGGCGTCTTCCACGTTGGTGAAGATCGCCACGCGCACGCCCATTTCCCAGTAGGCCTGGACGACGGCCTGCATACTGGCACGCCCGGCCATACTTTCCGGTACGACCAGTGCCCAGAACTTCCAGCCCGCCGCCGCCGTGCGCGGGCCCCAGTCCTGAAGGCCGAACATCACATCGTCGTGCGAAAGTTCGCCGTAATTGCGGTCGTCGGACAGCCATTTGGTCGCGCCGTTTTTCTTGAGCGCTTCCGTCCCGGCGTTCAGTGCCCGGCGCAGCATGTCCCCTTCAAAGTGCTGATGGAAGGTGTGGTGAATAATTTTATCCTTTGTATGAAAGCGTACTGTAACCCATTCATTGTCGAGAATAATTTGTTCGCTCATTTTTTGCCTCCTGATGTATTGTGTGGTGCATCGTCGGATACTGCTATTGTAAGAAAATTGTTTCTTTTAAAGCATAAAGAAATTTACCAATTTCAGAAGTGGTCTATTTCCCGCCTTAGAAAAGTTCTCCCATCCGTCGTATAATCGCCCTACTTTTCGTTCAGTGGTGTGCAGCCTATGTTCAAATTCATGATGCTTTTCCGTCAGCCGCAACATCTTGAGTCGTTCGAGAACAGCTACAACGATCTGCTGGCGCTGGTGGAGCGGATGCCGAATGTGCAGCGGCGGCAGGTGATTAACGTTGTCGGCAGCGCGACTGGAGCTTCCCCCTACTATCGCATCCTCGAAGTCTATTTTGAGGATCGGCGCGTGATGGAAGCGGCGCTTCTGTCAAAGCAGGGGCAGGAAGCAGGCGGCCAGCTGATGACCTTCCCGGCGGGGACGTTCGAGACGATCTTTGCGGAAGTGTATGAAGAAGCAGGCGGCAGCACACCAACACCCCAACAGGACACAGGCACAACGCATGAAGGCGCTTAAGGAACGGATCCTCGCCGAGGGGCAGAACCTCGGCAACGGTATTCTCAAGATCGACAGTTTACTGAACCACCAGCTTTATCCTGACCTGATGATGGAGATGGGGCGGGAGATTGCCGCACGGTTTGAAGGTGTGCAGGTTGACCGCATCCTCACGGCAGAAATTTCCGGCATCGCCCCCGCGCTGACGACCGGGCTGGTGATGGGCGTTCCGGTTGTGTACGCCCGCAAGAAGAAGCCGATCACGATGGCCGGGCCGGTCTTCCTGGAAACCGCCCCCAGCCATACCAAAGGCGGGGATGTGCCGCTGCTGGTTTCCGCCGAATTCCTCAAAAGAGGCGAGCGCGTCCTGATTATCGACGACTTCCTGGCGACCGGGAAAACGCTGATGGCACTGGCGCGGATGGTCAAAAGCGCGGGTGGGGAACTGGTCGGCGTCGGCGTGGTGGTGGAAAAGTCCTTCGAGGGCGGGCGCGAGTTTATGATGAACGCGGGCTACCACACCGTCCCGATTCACGCCCTGGTCACGATCACCAGCATGGACGGCGGCAGAATCGAATTCGCCGAGAATTAATGTAATTAGGAGTTACGCACTTGAACCATCGCCCTCACCCTAAATAGCGTTGGTACTCTAAAAGGAGTTATGAAAGTTCACAACGGCTCATTTGCCCTCACCCTAAATCCCTCTGCCTCAGGGAGAGGGACTTAACACGCTTCCCTGGTCTTCTCCCCCTCTCCTAGCGTCAGCGATTGGGAGAGGGGGCGCGAACAAGTTCGCGTGGGGGGTGAGGGCGGAAAAGCGCCAACTCAATACCGGACAAGCCTTAAAGTCCTGAGATTACAGGTCTGCCTTAACCCGGCTGCCCCAGGCGGAGGATTTGCGCGGGGGTTTGCCCGGTCAGGCGCTTGAGCGAGCGCGTCAGGTGTGACTGGTCGAAGTAGCCGGTTTCATAGGCTGTATCCAGAATCGGAATGCCTTTCGCCAGCAGCGCCGCGGCCTGCTTCGCCCGTTCGATCTGCTGAATGGATTTCTGCGTCAGCCCGGTCGCCCGCAGGAAGCGGTATTGCAGCGCTCGCGGGGATAAATGTGCCGGGTGGCCTTGCAGCACAGCGCTCACGACCGGGTCATGTTCCAGCATCCCCTGCCGCATCAGCCGCGCCAGGAAGGTATCGGCATTGTCAAACGTGGGCAACTGCCAGGCCGAACCGTGCATCCAGAAGGATTTGGACGACGCTTCCGGCAGATGAATGCCTGTATCCAGCACGTTCCCCGGCGTCAGATGGGGCATGAACGTCCCCAGTTTGAACACGATGCCGAAGAATTCCGCGTCTTCTGGCGTATCGGCGGGCGAGGCTTTCGTTTCCGGCCCGCGCACGGTGAAGGTGGTTTTATCCCGCTGGCGGGTGATGACCATCTCCCAGGTAGGCGCCGCCGCTGAAATGAAGGAACCGCCGCCTGTGCTGCGGGTGCTCCAGATAAATTCGACGAACGGCGAGTCCGAAGCCCGATAATTGAACTCAAAATTCATTGTGCCCGATTCTCGCTCACGATTGAACCACAGAGACACAGAAGACACGGAGGATTTTTACAAGGCAATACGTTTCAGGCCTTGTTTTAGAACAGGAACATTGAAGTTGATAAGCAAACCGAACTTGATGCTGGTTGCTTTGAGATAAGCCATCACCTGTGCTGTATGAATAGGCAAAAGCGCTTCAACCGTTTTTAATTCAACGATCAACCGTTTCTCCACACAAATATCAACTCTTCCCTGTCCGACGGATTTTCTTTTATAAGAGACCTCAACCGGAAACTGGCGCTCATGTTCAATTCCACGCAGCTCCAGTTCATACGAGAGCGCTTCTTCATAGGTCGATTCAAGAAAACCAGGCCCTAAAGTGCGATGTACTTCAATCGCCGCGCCAATCACTTTTTCAGTAAGCGCATTTAAACGCTCATTCTGAACCATTTTCTCTGTGTTCTCTGTGTCTCTGTGGTTCAATTTCTTTTGTCGTTTTGCGCCCCTACGCACTCATTGCTTATCGCTCATTGCCCGCTGCTTTTCTTCCCGCGCCGCTTCCTGTCGCGCCCAGGCGACCGTCTCCGCCATGCCTTCGGCCATGTCGATCTGCGGCGACCAGCCGATCAGCGCCTTTGCACGGGAAATATCCGCTCGTGAGTGACGCATATCACCGGGGTGGGTGGGGAAGTACTGCACCGGGTATGTGTCGCGGGTATGCCCAAAGGCATTCACGACGTAATCGCATAGTTGATTCACGCTCGTCCCCACCCCTGTACCAATGTTGATGGACTGGCCGTAGGTGGCGGGGTTATCGAGCGCGTCTGCCCACGCTTTGGCCGCGTCCACCGCATGGACGAAATCGCGTGATTGTTCACCGTCAGAAAAGATTTTGATCGGTTCG
This sequence comes from bacterium, assembly GCA_033762735.1. Lineage (GTDB taxonomy): Bacteria > Chloroflexota > Anaerolineae > Aggregatilineales > Phototrophicaceae > JANRLJ01. The sequence continues at coordinate 19,339 of JANRLJ010000064.1, forward strand.
CCGCGCATCACATTGCCGATGAAGATCGCCAGCACGCCCTGATAGGGGTTGTTCAAACGCTGGCGCGGGCCATACACATTGAACATGCGCAGCGCGGTTGCGTGAAATTCAAAGTCAAGATCGCCCCGCGCGGCGGTGATGTGGACGTAGCGCTCCGCCGCGTATTTGGTCACGGCGTAGAACGAGATGGGGTTGGGCGGCGCGTCTTCGGGAGTAGGCGTGACCGGGGTGTCGCCATAGACCGTCATCGTGCTGGCGAAGATCAGGCGCGGGACGCGATAGGCGAGGCACTGCTGCAAGACGCGCACCGTGCCCAGTGTATTCACGTTCAGGTCTGCATCGGGGTTGGCGAACGAAATGCGAATCGAGGCCTGCCCGGCCAGGTGCATGACCGCATCCACACCGGACTCGAACACGGTTTTCAGCGCATCAGAGTCGCACACATCACCGGGGATGAATTCGACTCCCGATGGCAGATTGGCGCGGGTGCCGGTGCTTTCGTTATCAAAGACGATGGGATGATGGCCGCGCCTGAGCAGTTCATCGACGATGTGGCTGCCGATGAAGCCCGCGCCACCTGTGACAAGGATACGTTGGGTCAAAGTGGGACTCTCTGTGGTGGATTTTAGCCTCTCAATCCCCGGTTCGTACTCCCGTCGTTCAGGGCGAAGGGGGAGAGGTGCACTCGTAAGCCCCTCTTCATCAGGGAGAGGGGTTTGGGGTGAGGGCGAAAGGGGTAAAAACGGATCATGACGATTGATGGCTGGCTCTCAATCAATTGTCCTGCTGATCGAGCGCCACTTCCAGTTCCGGCGCAGGCGCGACCCAGGGTTTGAACACGCCGTCATCCGTGCGGTACGTGTCGTGCTTGACCAGCATCCACTCGAACCAGACCGTCAGCAGCGTGTACAGATAGCGGCTGCCCTGCTCCTTCAGCTTCAGCGCGGATTCGCCCACGTCGCGGTTGCGCCATGAAATCGGGATAACTTTGAAGTTGTAGCCGCGCACGAACGCTTTCAGCGGAATCTCGATGGTCAGGTTAAAGTGCGGCGAGACGAACGGGCGGCAGGCCTCAATCACATGGGCGCGGTAGCCTTTAAAGGCGTTGGTGGTGTCGTTGTAGGGCAGATTGAACATCAGCTTGATGATGAAGTTCGCCATCCGGTTGATAATCAGCTTAAAGCGCGGATAGTCGATCACCCGCGACTCACGCATGAAACGTGACCCGAAGGCACAGTCGGCCTCGTCGCGCAGAATAGCATAATACTGGACGACATCGGCGGGGGAGTCGGACATATCGGCCATGTAGATCACGACCGCGTCCCCGGTGAAGTAATTCAGCCCGAAGCTGACCGCCCGACCAAAGCCGTTGCGCCCGGTATTCTTGATGACCCGGATGCGCTCGTCCTGCTTGGCTTCGGCCATGACGACCTCGTAGGTGCGGTCTTTGCTGCCGTCATCCACTACCAGAATTTCCAGATCGCGGATCCCGGCTTCATCGAGATGATCGCGCAGCGCCACGATGGTGCGGCCTATGTTGCCTTCCTCGTTGCGCGCCGGGATCACGATTGAAAGTTTCATTACAACACCGCCTGTCACCTCGTTGCCAGCGCCCAATGATAAACCACGCGGGGGCAAAAGAAAACACATCAGGCGGACTGGATCAGGGCGATTGCATCAGAATTCGACGACACTCTAAAGAACTTTTTTGAACCACAAAGACACGAAGGACACGAAGACGAGGAAAAAATCTTTGTGGTCTTTGCGCCTTTGTGGTTTGTATTGAACTTTTTCGGACGATTTGTGAAATTTGATGTGTTTGCCCTGGTGGACTGGATAAGTGCCACTTTGCGCTGTGATGCGCTACCATTTCCACAACGCGCCATTGGCAAGCGGCGTATACAAAACAGACGACTTGAGCACTGATCTTCATCATAGACAAGCAACGGGGGAAACCATTATGGGAACGCGAGTCCGTGTCTACCGGGGACGCAGCAACCGGGGCTGTATCGTGCTGCTGGTGCTGGGCTTTGTGCTTATCTGCATCGCGCCATGTGCTATCACGGGCGGGCTGATCTTCGCCGCCTCAAGGGGCGCGTTCGGTGAGGCGGAAGTGCTTGATGCCAGTTACAACGAACCCAAAGGGGATGCCCAGAGTGCGCAGGTATCCATCCTCGCGGGGCTGGCCGATATGGACGTGACCGCCTTTGTGGATTCGTCGGAGCTGTTCGCAGCGGATATTCGCTATGTAGGCGGCATTGACTACAACGTCAGCGGTGAGGAAGAAAAGCGCGTGTCGCTGCGGCAGACGCAGGGAGATTTCGATTTCTTCGGTGCGCTCAGCCTGTTCAACATCAACATTAACCCGACCGACGAACAACTGCGCTGGACGGTCAGCCTGACCCCCGATCTTCCGCTCTCGCTCGACATCGAAGGCGGCGTGGCTGATATGACCCTCGACCTGTCCACGCTCGAATTGCAGGATGTGCGGCTGGAAACAGGTGTGGGCAACACAACCGTTACACTGCCCGCCCCGGCAGAAGGAATCGGTAGCTATGAAGTGCGGCTGAACGGCGGTGTGGGGGACGCAAATATCACTCTGCCGGAAGGGGTGGAAGTGCGGATTGAAGCCGACCGGGGGGTGGGCGATGTGAACGTGCCATCCGGTTTAGAGCGCATCAGCGGCAGCGATACCGCTGGCCCTGATACACGCGGGGTGTGGGAAACTGCGGGCTATGACGATGCCGAGGTGCGCATCACGATTATCGTGGATGGCGGCGTGGGCGATCTGACCGTGCGCTAACGCAGCAGGTGAGAAAGACGACGCAAAGGGCGCAAGAGTCGCAAGGGAAAATGGGGATGAACCTCTGCTTTCCCTTGCCGATGTGTGGTGAGGGAAGCGGGGAACCGCCCAACTCTGATTTATCACAGCGTCAGATCAAGCTGATAGAGGAACGTGCCGCTCTGCGTTGTACCTACGAGCGTTCGTCCAGACATCGCGCAGAAATTGTAGTGCATGAACTGCCACCCGTCATATCCCAGCGATTGCGGCAGCGGCAGGGTATGAACGATTTCACGTGTACGTGTATCAAGTACGCGCAGTTCATGCACATGAATGCTTTTGCGAAACACCTCGCTCACCACAGCGAACACCAGATAGTCAGGGTAGATAAACGCAAATTCTCCGGCGTATTCCTTGGCAGCTCCATCTGCTGATCGTAAAGAGGGCATAGAGCCGTGAAAGTCCCTGCCAATGAGCGTCATGTCTGGAAGCGCCCACAGCCACAGCAGGCCGCTCTCTGCTGCTGCAAAGCGGGTGCCGTCCTGGCTGAAAAAGGTGTGATAGGGCGGGTTTACATCCCCGGCGCTGTCAACGTAGGCGGGCATCTGCTGGATGCGTTCGCCATCGCGCTGGAAGAAAAACGTCCCGATGAACGTATCACCTGCTGTGCGTGTGACGGCCAGTGTATCGGTAGCTGGATGCAGGGTGAGGCTCGCTTCCGGCCAATCCGGGGTGGTGTAGCTCCATGAGTAAATCTTGCCCTGTGGCACGGGCACAGCGGCGACTTCTTCCAGGGTAGAGCTACGCAGCAGCGCCAGCCGTCCAGTGTGACCGAGCTTCTGAAACGCGCACCACAGATGTTCCCCGTCTGCTGTGAATGCCATACTATGGCAGGACTCATCGTCCAACCGCCGCCGTACACGCCCTCCACGCATCTGCTCGCGCGCTGGGATCATCACCAGCTCGTTGCGCGTATAAGCCGCCAGCAGCATCCCGTTGGGCGCAATCGTCAGTCGTTTGTAGCGTGAGGACAGGAGAAAGTTCAGCAGGAACTTTCCGGCGGCGGCATCATACAGGGAAACATACCGTCCTCGTCGCAACCCAACGAAGCGCCCATCAGCCGAGAGATGCAGAGAGTTGACTCTGTAGCGGACAAACCCGGTTTGTGTGATGCTCAACTGTGGCATACTGCTTCCCTTTGTCTCGTCCCCGGTCGATAACAAATGTCTGCATGAGTTTTTAATAAAACGCTTTTCAAAAATCATTGTTGCACTGATGCAGCGCACCGTGCCCCTACCAGAAATTTGAATTTTAAAATCACCGTACTCGCTATACTTTAGAGCGATTTCCTGTTTTGTGAATCCTGCGTCCTTGCGTCCATCTATTCTTTCTTGTACCAAAAATTCACAAATAATTGGGAAACATCCCGGTTAAGCCAGCATATAATGACCACGTAGCGATGACGCGGGTTTGAGCCTTCTGTGCTGTGTGCGGCTCGCCCCCATCCGTCCTATCCACGATTACGAGGAAACGCATGAGTACAGTGATTATCACAGGTTCGGCAGGTCTGATCGGCTCCGAAGCGTCTATTTTTTTCGCCGAGCAAGGGTTTAACGTCGTCGGCATCGACAACAATATGCGCAGTATCTTCTTCGGCCCCGAAGCCTCCACCGACTGGCAGCGCCAGCGCCTGGAAACCACGCTCAGCGGCAAGTACACCCACTACAACGCCGACATCCGCAACTTCGATGACATCAAGGCCATCTTCGAAAAATACAGCAGCGACATTGCGCTGATCGTCCACACCGCCGCCCAGCCCTCGCATGACTGGGCCGCCCGCGAACCCCACACCGATTTCAGCGTCAACGCCAACGGCACGCTGAATATGCTGGAAGCCACCCGCCAGTTCGCCCCCAAAGCCGTCTTCATCTTCACCTCCACCAACAAGGTCTATGGGGACACCCCCAACCGCCTGCCGCTGATCGAAGGCGAAACCCGCTGGGAGATCGACGCCAGCCACCCCTATCACAGCGGCATCCGCGAAGATATGTCCATCGACCAGACCTTGCACAGCCTGTTCGGCGCGTCCAAAGTGGCGGCGGATGTGCTGGTGCAGGAATATGGCCGTTACTTCGATATGTACACGGGCATCTTCCGGGGCGGCTGCCTGACCGGGCCGAACCACTCCGGCACCAAACTGCACGGCTTCCTGGCCTATCTGATGAAGTGCGCCGCGACCGACACCCCCTACACCGTCTTCGGCTACAAGGGCAAGCAGGTGCGCGACAACATCCACAGCGCCGACCTGATCTCCATGTTCTATGAATTCTTCAAGGCGCCGCGCGTGGCCGAGGTCTATAACGCGGGCGGTGGGCGCTTCAGCAACTGCTCAATGCTGGAGGCCATCACGCTCTGCCAGGAAATCACCGGGCGTGAGATGAACTGGAGCTATACCGACTCCAACCGCATCGGCGATCACATCTGGTACATCAGCGACCTGAGCAAGTTCCAGTCGCACTATCCCAACTTTAAGCTGAACTACGACGTGCCGGGCATCCTGCGCCAGATTTATGACTTCAACGTCGAGCGCTGGTTGTCTGCCGAGCACGCTTAAATTGCAGCCCTCACCCCAAACCCCTCTCCCTCATGGAGAGGGGCTTAAAAGCGAGTTTTTTCTCCCCCTTCTACCTGAGGGAGAAGGGGGCGGGGGGGATGAGGGCTTAACGTACCAAAGATCATGCGGGTATTCGGGGGGAATAAGAAGCGATGATCGACAAAGGCAAGAACAACGTCCTGGGCGTGAACATCAACGCGGTGGATTATGAAGCTGCCGTTGCAAAAATCGTCGAAGCCGCCAAAGCCAAACGCGGCATGGCAATTACGGCGCTGGCCGTGCATGGGGTGATGACGGGCGTGATGGATGAAACCCATCGTTACCGCCTGAACACCTTTGACCTGATCGTGCCGGACGGCCAACCTGTCCGCTGGGCGCTGAACTCGCTCTACAAAGCCAAACTGCCCGACCGCGTGTATGGTCCCACGCTCACGCTCAAGGTGTGCGAGGCCGCCGCGAAGGAAGGCCTGCCCATCTATCTCTATGGCAGCCGCCAGGTCGTGATCGACAAATTCAAGGAAAATCTCGAAAAGAAGTTCCCCGGCCTGAACATCGTCGGTGCGCAGCCCTCGCGCTTCCGCCAGACGACCGCCGAAGAAAAGGAACAGATCGCCAGGGAAATCCGCGACAGCGGCGCGGCCATTACCTTCGTCGGTCTGGGATGCCCGCGCCAGGAAGTGTGGGCGTATGAATACCGCGAGCTGCTCAACATGCCGATTCTGGCGGTGGGCGCGGCCTTCGATTTCCACGCCGGGACGCTGGCGCAGGCACCCAAGCAGATGCAGAACGTCGGGCTGGAATGGCTGTTCCGCCTCATCAAGGAACCCCGCCGTCTGTGGCGTCGCTACGTGATCCTGAACCCGCAGTACGTGACCCTGCTGCTGATGCAGGCCACCGGACTCAAGCGTTTCGACCCGGCGGATGTAAAACCGCCGACCGCCGAAATGCGCTACGGGTAAATCTTCTCTCGTTGTTTCACGGTTTTCCCCAAGAACCGACAAACATTTTTAAGCCAGTGCAAAGGCCGGGTTGTGTGCGATACACCCGGCTTTTGCGTTGTGCAAAAACAAAACGAAATCCCTGCAACACCTAAAAGATAGGGGGAAAATTAACCCCTTTTTGATTTATAATGAGGAGGTAATTTAGCTGCACTTTCCCCTCTGTTCTGCGAAAAAGTGTTCTAACGTATTTCAACAACCATTTGGTTAGAATATGGTACGAAAAATAACAAAAATGTACCCTTTTTAGAACAAGTGTGCTATTATACGAGTCATGGACAGCAACGAGAAATGGTTATGAAGAACACACGAAGTGCCCATCATCTCGCCCCACCCAGTGGCCCCGCCATGCAGGAACGACTGAAACTGGTGGGGATTCACGCCCAGAAGGTCGTCCGTCATCGGGACACCGGGCTGTACGTCGCGGACTTCTTTGTCCCCGGTATGGAAACGCCCATTCGTCCCTCGCAGGACTGGGCCGGTTTGATGGAGGAACGTCTGGTCGGGTTGACCATCATTTCGATGAATGACACGGTTGCCGACTGGCGCAGCGACCGCCCGGTGATCTGGGCGTCGGTCACGTTTCGCATCCACAAATCCGAACTTCCCCAGCCTTCACAGCAGCCCAGTTCGCCGCGCTGGCTGATGGGATAACGGTTTATCACGCCCCTCCGGGGCGGTCGCAGGATCGCCCCACCCCCTCTTTTTCCACCATCCACACACAAACCCGAAAACACTGCAACAATGTACCGCATGACGTTTTGCGCGTCCGGGCTGTTATTAGACGTAGGAGTTACGCACTTGAACCTTCGCCCTCACCCTAAATAGCGTTGTCCGGTACTCTAAAAGGAGTTATAAAAGTTCACAACGGCTCATTTGCCCTCACCCTAAATCCCTCTGCAAGAGGCGCTCTCCCTCAGGGAGAGGGACTTAACACGCTTCCCTGGTCTTCTCCCCCTCTCCTAGCGTCAGCGGTTGGGAGAGGGGGTCGGGGGGTGAGGGCGGAAAAGCGCCAACTCAATACCGGACAAGCCTTAAATCCCTTTGCAAGAGGCGCTCTCCCTCAGGGAGAGGGACTTAACTGCTCAAGGGTTCTCCCCCTCTCCTAGTGAAGCGGTCGGGAGAGGGGGTCGGGGGTGAGGGCGGAAAAGCGCCAACTCAATACCGGACAAGCCTTAAATCCCTCTGCAAGAGGCGCTCTCCCTCAGGGAGAGGGACTTAACTGCTCAAGGGTTCTCCCCCTCTCCTAGTGAAGAGGTCGGGAGAGGGGGTCGGGGGTGAGGGCAATTGGTTAGTCCTAACGTATCTGGTAGTTGAGCACCTGACCCGCGAAGATTGCGTTTTTTTACAAGAGATTGACCCATGTGCGGTGCTATCCTGAAGGCATAAAGGATCAACAAACACACAAGGAGTAACACCCATGCGAAAGCTCATCATCTCCACAATGGTCACGCTGGACGGGGTGATGGAAAACCCCCAGGACTGGTCGTTCCCCTACTGGAGCGATGAAATCGGCAGGTATGCTTATGAGCAGTTGTTTTCCACCGAAGCGCTGCTGATGGGACGAGCGACCTACGAAGGCTTCTCCCAGGCGTGGGCGGAACGCGCTGGAACAGACGAATTTGCCGACCGCATGAACAGCCTGCCCAAGTATGTCGCCTCCACCACCTTGCAGGACACGACCTGGAACGCCAGCGTGATTCAGGGCGATGTGGCCGAAGCAGTGAAGCAGCTCAAGCAGCAGCCCGGCCAGAACATCCTGAAATATGGCGGTGGTCAACTGCTGCGCACGCTGATGGAACACGATCTGGTCGATGAACACCGCCTGCTGGTATATCCAGTGGTGGTCGGCAGCGGCGAACGGATCTTCGACCAGGCCGGGCTGACGGGGATGGCTTCCCTCAAACTGATCGAGACGAAACCGTTTAGCTCCGGGGTGGTCGCGCTGCATTATGCGCCTGCACGGGAAGCAGCCTCGCAGGGCTGAAACCGCACCTACGCTTAAACCTGCCTGATCCCTTCCATTAGCGCAGGAAAAGCCTTACCCTTCGCACTTCGCCTTGCTCACAATCATATCCTTCAAGGAGAAAACCTGATGCGTAACGTTGTTGTGACCGAATTTATCTCGCTGGATGGCGTGATCGAAAATCCCGGCTGGACGTTCCCCTACTGGAATGACGAAATCGCCGCTTTCAAGGCCGAGGAGACGAACGCCGCCGACGCACTGCTGCTGGGGCGCGTGACCTATGAGGGCTTCGCCGCCGCCTGGCCGCAAAGCTCGGACGAGGGTGCGCCCTACATGAACAGTGTGGCGAAATATGTCGCGACCCGAACGCTGACCAATCTGGAATGGAACAATTCGCATGTGCTGGAAGGCGATGTTGTCGAGGCTGTGAAGCGGCTCAAGCAGCAGGACGGCAGGGACATTCTGGTCTATGGCAGTATGACGCTGTCGCAAACGCTGATGCAGCATGATCTGGTGGATGTCTATCGCTTTCTGGTGTACCCGGTCGTGCTGGGGACAGGAATGCGCTTCTTCCAGGACGGCAACAATCTCAAACTGAATCTGGTCAGTTCGCAGCAGTTCAGTTCCGGCGTGGTCGGGCTGATCTATCACCCGGCGCGGACGTAATGTTATAGCCCTCACCCCAAACCCCTCTCCCTTATGGAGAGTGCCTCTTGCAGAGGGGCTAAAAACTGCTATTTTCCCTTCTACTTGAGGGAGAAGGGGGCAGGGGGATGAGGGCAAATTACCTGCCGTCGGCTGCGGCGGTAGGCCAACGGCCCGCGCAGAAAGCCCCACCACACCAGCAGGCGCAGTTCCCACCACAGTTGAGGCGGCCATTGCCGCGGCCATTGCCGTCGCCAGCGCCGGATTTGTTTCGGGCGGTGGGTGCGCGGCCTGAGCGTAAATGCACCGATCATCCCGGCGGGCAGCCTGCCCAGGAAATGCACCAGCAGGCGGCGGTCTTCCCGGAAGGCGCGCGCCAGCGATGCCCCGGAGCCGACGCCGAAGCCGTACATCTGCTGGCGCAGTTCGGCCATTGTCCTGCGGTGATCGTGATACACCATTGCACCGGGTTCATAGGCGACCTGATACCCGCGCAGCACCACCTCGAATAACGCGGCCATATCCTCGCCGCTGTAGGTTTCCGTCCCCACGCCGAGTGCGGTATCAAACCCGCCGATTTCCCGCAGCACCGCCGCCTTGAACGCCATATTCACGCCCGCCCCAGAAAGCGGCGCCCGGAAGGGATAGAGCGGGTCGCTGGCGCGGTGCTGATCGAGATCGAACAGGCGGCGGGCAAAGCCGTTTCTGCGGCCATGTTCACGCTGGAGCCAGACCTGCGCGGTCGTTTCCAGCTCAGACGGCAGCGTCAGCCCGGTCACGCAGGCGACGTTTTCCCCGGTGTGGAAGCCGCGCAGCAGTTCCAGCAGCCAGTTTGGTTCGACCAGCGCGTCATCGTCGGTAAAGGCGATGATTTCTCCCAGCGCGACCTCTAACCCCCGATTTCGGGCGAACGACAGGCCGGGGCGGTCTTCACGCAGATAATGCACCTCGTCGCTGTATTCAGCCGTCAGCAGTTCGGCGGTCGCTTCGGTCGAGGGGGCGCTGTCCACGACGATGATCTCATAGCCGCCGGGGTAATCCAGCCGCAGCAGCGCATCCAGGCACACGCCGATCTGATCGGGACGGTTATGGGTGCAGACGATGATGCTGACCAGCGGCGCGTTCTGTTTGAGCGTTTCACGTTCCTGCAGGAAGTGGGGCGTGGTTGTGCGCGGCAGGCCGAAGGCATCCAGCGAATCCACCACAGGCAGCCCTTCTTCGGCCAGCGCTTTCTGAATCTCCAGCCACAGCGCATCCCAGATGATGGCGGCCAGCGCTTCCGGTGGAATCTGGAAGTTATCGGTTTCGAGGTCGATAAAGCCGATGGGGCGGGTGTGCAGCCGCACCAGCAGCAGCCCCTGTGTGTAGCGCTTGCCGGTGAGCGTATCCAGAAACAGCACGCTTGGGATAGGCCGGGCAATATCTACTTCCAGCATCAGTACCGCGTCGGGTTCGGCGGCCTGCATGTGGCGTTGTGAAGTGGTGCGTTGTAAATCAAGGGGTAGGGCAGGCTGCGGTGTCAGACTGTAAAGTGTCATGTTTATACTCTCAGTAAGCCGGGACCAGAACCTTTAACATTTTCGATGAGTCTTCATCAAAATTGTTTGTCCCGCTGCTGCCACCACCATAACACATCCCTCGCAGAAACAAACCGAATTTTTCGTGAAAACAAGCACTTTTTACGCAGTTCGGATGCCACGAGGTTAGAAGACGCCAACCGGATTGTTAAAGAACGCGCCGCTTTTCCTGACCCCCCGATTCTCCCCTCAGGCTTTCAGAAAAAGGCTGACCACGTGTTTTACGTTCTTCAATATCCCTGGGAAAACAAACCCCTTTACAACAATTTCATAAGCTGATTCATAGATGAAAAAAGAGATTTTCTTCGGATACGAAAAACTTCCCAATTTTCGCTCTATGGTTGGTGAAATCGTGCTATCTTGCGAGCAGGAAAATAGTCCTGCAAACGGTAAGGAAACGGCATGGTGTCTGGTAAACGGTTCGTTTTTGGCCTGCTGGTGATGGCGCTCATCGCCCTGGCGGGGTGCAGCCGTCCGAGCGTGACCGATGTGGCGACGGCGGTGGCTGATGCCGCAGAGGCAGACGAAACCGCTGCCCCCAATACCTCCGCCGGGAGCGAAGAGAGCGCCGAAGCAACGGTCATCCTCACCCCGGAAGCAACCAGCGAAATCACCTATTTCGCCACCGACCAGTATTCGGTTGTGGTCAGCTACACCATCGAGGATGAGGCCAGCTTCCCCGCCGGGACACCCGACGCACCCGAAGGCCAGCGCTGGATTTTCGTGCTGGCGGCCATCAACAACGTCGGCGGCGAACCGGTCGAGATCACCGCTGAATCGCTGGTGCTGATCGACGCGCTGGGCAACCGCTACACCGCCGAGGACGACGACGCCATTATGCCGCCGCTGGTGGGGCAGACGGTGGAACAGGACAGCAGCGTTTATGGGCTGGCGCGGTTCGCCGTCCCGCCGGAAGCCCAGGCCGCCATCCTGGAATGGTGCCCGCTGGAAGCCTGTGAGCAGCCGCTCCGCGCACCGATCTCTTAACACAAGGGAAGTCACAGCCAGGGGCGCTTGAGTGCGCTTTTGCGCTGTTTGAGTTTTCAGGGCTTGGGCAAAACCCTCAACCCCCTGGCCCCCTTCTCCCTCAGGGCGAAGGGGGAGAGTCTGCTATTTAAGCCCCTCTACCTGAGGGAGAGGGGTTTGGGGTGAGGGCGCAAGTCCTGTTTAAAAAAGAAACTGTTTTACGCATCTTGGGGAGACATCATCGTGAAACATTATCCACCGACATGGTCGCACATCGCGCCACAACGGTCCCTCCGCTTTGTTCTGCTGCTGATGACGGCGCTGGTGCTGTCGTTGGCGCTGACCGAAGCACCCGCCCGTGCGGCTGGCCCGGTGAGCTTCACCGCCAGCGCGCTCAACGGCGAAAATGTGAACAAGCCCACCTCGCTCCAGTTCGGGCCGGATGGGCGTTTATACGTTGCGCAGCAGGACGGGACGATCTTTGCCTATCGAATCGTCCGCAACGCCGCCAACAACTACACCGTCACCCAGACGGAAACGATCAATCTGGTAAAAGCCATTCCCAATCACAATGATGACGGCACCGTGAACGCGGGCGTGAACACCCGGCAGGTCACGGGGCTGCTCGTGACCGGCACAGCGGCCAATCCGGTGCTGTACGTCAGCTCGTCTGACCCCCGGCGCGGGCTGAACAACGACACCAACCTCGACACCAATTCGGGCATCGTCTCCCGGCTGACGTGGAACGGGGCGCAGTGGGTCAAGCTTGATCTGGTGCGCGGGCTGCCCCGCTCGGAAGAATATCATTCCGTCAATGGGTTACAGTTGAACGCCGCCACCAACACGCTCTTTCTGGCGGTGGGCGGTCACGCCAACATGGGCGCGCCTTCGGGCACGCTTTCCTGGCTGTCGGAATATGCCCTTTCTGCCGCGATTCTGGCGATTGACCTCAACGCCATCGGCAACACCACCTATGACCTGCCCACGATTGATGACCCCACGCGCGGCACCCCCGGCCAGCCCGACCCCGGCGATCCCTTCGGCGGCAACGACGGGCGCAATCAGGCGCGGGTCGTCCCCGGCGGCCCGGTGCGGCTGTATTCGACCGGCTACCGCAACCCCTATGATGTGGTCATCACGCAGGCCGGGCGCATGTACACCATCGACAACGGCAGCAACGCCAACTGGGGCGGGCCGCCGGAAGGCGAAGGCACAGCCAACTGCATCAACAAGACGGTGGAAGCCGGGGCGATGACAACGCCGGATAACCTGCATCTGGTCACGGACGGTTTCTACGCGGGCAACGCCGCCCCCACGCGCGGCAACCCGGCGGGCGCTGGCCTGTGGGATTACAACGTCAACACGGGCGAACACACGCTCATCATGACCTTCACCACCAACAACACGCCCGTGCCGTTCAACATGGCAAATCCGGTCGAGTGCGATTATCGCCAGCCGCTCGTGGATGACGGCGCACTCTATGGCTGGGGCTACTCCACCAACGGCCTGACGGAATACACCGCCAGCAACTTCGGCGGCAACATGAAGGGCGATCTGCTGGCGGCGGGCTACAACGGCAGCATCCAGCGTGTCGAACTGAACGCGGGTGGCACGGCGACGACCAATGTGTCTGCCGTTTTCGCCAATTTTGGCAGCACCCCGCTGGACGTGACCGCCCAGGGCGACACTCAGGTGTTCCCCGGCACGGTATGGGTAGCAACTTTCGGCGCGAACAACATCAACGTCTTCGAGCCGACCGATTACAACGGTGGCAGCGGCCTGCCCTGCACCCGCGCCGATAACCCGAACCTGGACGAGGACAACGACGGCTTCGATAATGCCGACGAACTCGACAACGGAACCGACCCCTGCAACGCGGGCAGCGTCCCCGAAGACAACGACGATGACGGCACCTCTAATCTGGTCGATAATGACGACGACAACGACGGCATCCTCGACCCGGTCGATAAGTTCGCCATCGACCCCAACAACGGCACGACCACCAATCTGCCCATCGCCTACAGCTGGAACGCGGGCAACCCCGGCTTCGGCCTGCTTGACCTGGGCTTTACCGGGCTGATGGTCAACAACACGGCGGATTACCTCACCCTCTATGACACGCTCAACATGACGTGGGGCGGCGCAGCGGGCAAGATCACCATCGACGCCATCCCCGCCGGGAGCGCGGCCAGCAACAATCAGGCTTATGGCTTCCAGTTCGGTGTGAACACCACCGCCGCGACTCAGCCCTTTACCGTGCGCACCGCTATCGACGGGCCATTCTTTAACGGCGGCGCGGCCAGCGGGCAGCAGTCGATGGGGCTGTACATCGGCAACGGCGACCAGGACAACTACCTGCGCATGGTCATCGGCGCAGGCGGCGTGACGGTCGCGGGCGAAAATGGCGGGAATGCCTATTCCAACACCTACCCGGCCAACCTTGCGGGCGCACAGGAGATTCAACTGTTCCTGTCCGTCAACCCGGCCACGGCCACCGTCCAGCCCAAGTACATCATCAACAACGGCGCGATGACCCCGGCGGGCACCCCGGTCGTCATCCCGGCGGGCAGCCAACTGTATACCGCGATCACGGGCGCTCCGGCGATGGCGGTTGGCGTCATTGCGACCTCAGCGGGCGGCGCACCGTTCACGGCGACGTGGGACTACATCGACCTCAGCTTCGATGCCCCGGCCACGCTCAGCGCCACGCCCGACCCGCTCGATTTCACCACCGTGCAGACCGGGCAGAACGCCACGCGCACGGTCACGCTGAGCAACCAGGGCTTACCGGGCGACCCGGCGATTCAGGTTACGGCGCTCAATCTGCCTGCGGGCGTGTTCACGCTGGTCAACCCGCCCACCACACCCTTCACACTTAATCCAGGGCAGACGGTCGATCTGACCGTGCGCTTTGCGCCGACCGCGGTCGGCAATGCCAACGCCAACCTCACCATCAACCACAGCGGCGCGAACTCGCCCTATGTGGTGGAACTGGCCGGGCAGGGCTTCGCGCCCATCCAGGCACTCTACCGCGTGAACGCAGGCGGCCCGCAGGTCGCCGCGACGGACGGCGGTATCGCCTGGGGGCGGGATCAGGACGGGGCGAATCGCTCACCGTTTGTCAATACGGGCAACGTCTATACACCCGGCGCGTTCAACGGCACCAACAACACGGGCGCACCCAACGCAGTCTTCAGCGATGAACGCTGGGACGCGCCTGCCGCACCGGAGATGATGTGGGCGTTCCCCATCAACACGCCGGGGCAGTATGAAGTCCGGCTGTACTTCGCGGAAACCTGCACCTGCATCGCGGGCGTGGGCGGTCGCGTGTTCGACGTGAGCGTCGAAGGCCAGGTGGTGCTGGATAACTACGATGTCTTCGCGCGGGCGGGCAACCGCGACATCGCCGTGCGCGAGGTGTATATCGCCACCGTGACCGACGGCACGCTCAATATCGAGTTCCTGCACGTCACGGAAAACCCGTCGGTCAAGGCGCTGGAAATTCTGCCATTCAGCAACGTCGTCCCGACCGCTAACCTGACCATCAGCCCCAGCCCGGTGGCCTTCGGCAATGCGACGGTCGGCGGCGCGGCAGTCTCGCAGCAGGTCACGCTGACCAACAATGGTGCAGCGGGTGCACCAAATATCACCGTGACGGGCATCACTATCGGCGGCGGTTCGGACGCGAATCAGTTCAACACCGCAGCACTGGCGCAGCCCGTCGTCCTCGCGCCGGGGCAGACGCGCAACATCACCGTTAACTTTGCGCCCACCAGCAGCGGCCTCAAGACCGCCACACTCCAGGTCGCGCATAACGGCAGCAACGCACCCCAGGCTACCGCGCAGCTCAACGGGACAGGCGTGGGCGGCACCACCGCTGCGCTCACGATTGCGCCCGCGACGGTCAACTATGCCCAGACGCTCGTCGGGCAGACCACGCCGCAGCAGATCACACTGACGCACAGCGGCGCGGCGGGTACAGCCAATATCACGATCACGGCGCTCACGCTGGGCGGGGCGAACGCGAATCAGTTCAATATGACCGCGCTGGCACAGCCCATCGTGCTCACGCCGGGCCAGCAGCACATCGTCACAGTCAATTTCGCGCCCACGACTCCCGGCGCGAAGGTCGGCCAGTTGCAGATCGCCCACAACGGCAGCAATGCGGTTGGCGGCAGCAGCAACGTCGCGCTCAACGGCGAAGGTGTCAACCCGACCCCGGTCGCGCTGACCCTGCCGACTGGCCCGATCAACTTCGGGCAGGCCACCGTCAACGGCGCACCCATCCCGCAGCAGATCACGCTGCGCAACAACGGCGGCGCGGGCAGCGCCAGCATCACGATTACGGCGATCACGATTGGCGGCGCGGACGGCGGGCAGTTCAACACGGTCGCGCTGGCACAGCCCATCATCCTCGCGCCGGGGCAGACGCATCAGTTCACCGTGAACTTCGCGCCCACCACAGCAGGCGTGAAGAACGCGCAGATTCAGATCGCGCATAATGGCACCAACGGTCCCAACAGCAACCTCGCCATCACGGGTGAAGGCATTGCCGCCGCCCAGCCCACCGGCACAGTGGTCTACCGCATCAACGCGGGTGGGCCGACGGCGGCCGCAACGGATGGCGGGATGGCCTGGGCGCAGGATTTGAACACGGCGGCGGGCGCTTCTCCCCGCTCGAATTTCGCCGCGACCAACAACCAGACCTATCAGGTCGCCGCAGGCCAGGCTATCGACATGACGCATCCGTCGCTGGTTGGCATGGGTGCCCCCGCTGCGCTGTTCCGCAGTGAGCGCTATGACCTGCTGGCGAGTGCGGCTGAGATGGAATGGGACTTCCCGGTTGTCGTGGGCAACACCTACATCGTCCGGCTGTACTTCGCGGAAATTTATCCGCAGGCGGCTGCCGTTCGTCAGATGGATGTGACCGTCGAAGGCACGCTGTGGCTGGATAACTACCGTCCGTTTGTCGCGGCGGGGAATCTGAACTATCGCGGTGTGATGGAAGCGCGCACGATTGTGGCCGCCGATAACAACATCGACATCAACTTCCTGCACGTCCCAAATCAGGATAACCCGACCATCAAGGGGCTGGAAATCGTCCAGGTGAACAACAACCCGGCGGCGGCGGCGCTCAACATCACGCCCAACCCGGTCAACTTCGCCAACACCAACACGGGCGCAACCACGCCGCAGCAGATAACGCTGACGCATACCGGCGCAGCGGGCAGCCCCAACATCACCATCACCGGGATCACCATCGGCGGGGCGGACGCGGGTCAGTTCAATACACCTGCGCTGGCTGCCAATGTCGTCCTCACGCCGGGGCAGACTTACCAGTTCAACGTGAACTTCGCGCCCACCACCGCCGGGGCGAAGGTCGGGCAGTTGCAGATCGCGCATAACGGCAGCAACGGCCCCAACAGCAACATCCCGCTCAACGGCACAGGCGTGGCCGCCACTGCCGCCCTCAACGGCGCACCCAACCCGGTCGCTTTCGGGACGGTCGCGGTCAACAGCAACACGCCGCAGCAGGTCACGCTGACGCACAGCGGCGCGGCAGGTACAGCCCCCATCACGATTACGGCCATCACGATTGGCGGGGCGGACGCAGGTCAGTTCAATACACCTGCGCTGGCAGCCAACATCGTCCTCCAGCCGGGGCAGACGCATCAGTTCAACGTGAACTTCGCGCCCACCACTGCCGGGGTGAAGGCGGGTCAGTTGCAGATCGCCCATAACGGCAGCAACGCGCCTACGCTCAATATCCCGCTCACGGGGACGGCGCAGGCCACCGCCGCGCTCAACAGCAGCGCGAACCCGATCAACTTCGCCAACACCAATGTGAACGCGACCACGCCGCAGCAGATCACGCTGACGCACAGCGGGGCGGCAGGCACAGCACCGATCACCATCACCGCGATTACGATTGGCGGCGCACAGGCCAACCAGTTCAATACGCCCGCGCTGGCACAGCCCATTGTGCTCCAGCCGGGGCAGACGCATCAGTTCACCGTCAACTTCGCGCCGACGACTGCCGGGGCGAAGGTCGGTCAGCTTCAAATCGCGCATAACGGCACCAACGGTCCGCAGTTCAATATCGCGCTCAACGGTACAGGGGTGGCGGTCGCAGCGGCAGCGCTCAACATCGCCCCCAACCCGGTCAACTTCGGCAACGTCAACAACGGGCAGACGGGCACCCAGCAGGTCACGCTGACGCACAGCGGCGCGGCGGGCAGCCCCAACATTACGGTCACGACCATTACTATCGGTGGCGCAAACGCGGGCATGTTCGCCACGCCTGCACTGGCGCAGCCCCTCGTCCTTACGCCAGGGCAGACGCAGCAGATCAACGTAACCTTTACGCCCGGCTTCGGCGGCGCGAAGGTCGGCCAGTTGCAGATCGCCCATAACGGCAGCAACGGCCCGAACACCAACATCCCGCTCAACGGCGCGGGCGTCACGCCGACAGGCATGATCTCCACCATCCGCATCAACTCCGGTGGGCCGCTGGTGGCCGCCACAGATGCGCCGAACCCTGCCTGGAGCGAGGACTCGCTGGCCGTTCCGTCGCAGTATGGCAACGTCGCGGCCAATCAGGGCAACGTCTCTGCGCCGTATGCGGGCGCGGTCAACCGCACCGATCCCTCCATGGCGGCGATGGGCTATGTGCCGGGCGCGATCTTCGCCACGCAGCGCTTCGACATGGCCGGTGCGCCGACGCTGGATTACAACTTCCCGGCGGTCGTCGGCCAGACGTATGTGGTGCGGCTGTTCTTCATGGAATCGTTCCACAACGCGGCCAACCTGCGCACCTTCAACGTGCGGCTGGAAAACACGACCGTGCTGACCAACTTCGACATTTACGTCGCGGCGGGCAACGTGCGCTATAAGGCCGTGATGCGCGAATTCACCATCACCGCGACGGACAACAACATCGACCTCGATTTCCTGCACGGCACGGTCGATAACCCGGCGGTGCGCGGCATCGAAATCCTGACCACGCAGCAGCCGACCGCCGCGCTCAACGCCGCCCCCAACCCGGTCGCTTTCGGCAACGTGAACACGGGCGCGAACAACGTCCAGCAGATCACGCTGACGCACAGCGGGGCGGCGGGCACAGCGCCCATCACCATCACGGCCATCACACTTGGCGGCGCGGATGCAGCTCAGTTCAACACGCCCGCGCTGGCGCAGAATGTCGTGCTGCAACCGGGGCAGACCTACCAGTTCAATGTGACCTTCGCGCCGACCACCGCCGGGGCGAAGACCGCGCAGGTCAATATCGCCCACAATGGCAGCAACGGCCCGCAGTTGAACGTCCCGCTGACAGGCACAGGTATCCTGCCGACGGCGGCACTGACCATCGCCCCCAACCCGGTCGCTTTTGGCAACGTGAACACAGGCGCGAACAACGTCCAGCAGGTCACGCTGACCCACAGCGGCGCAGCGGGCACCGCACCGATCACCATCACGGCTATCACGGTCGGCGGTGCGGATGCTACGCTGTTCACCACGCCCGCGCTGGCACAGAACGTCGTGCTCCAGCCGGGGCAGAACTATCAGTTTAACGTGACCTTTGCGCCCACCACCGCTGGAGCGAAGACCGCCCAGGTGGACATTGCCCATAATGGCAGCAACGGCCCGGCCAGCAATCTGCCCCTGACGGGCGCGGGTGTGGTGCCGACGGCGGCGCTGACGATCACGCCCAATCCGCTCAACTTCGGCAACGCAGGGGTGAATACGCCCTCGGCGCTCCCGGTCACGCTGACGCACAGCGGTGCGGCAGGCACGGCGGACATCACCATCACGGCCATCACGGTCGCAGGCGCGAACGCGGCACAGTTCATGGTCGTCCCGCTGGCACAGCCCATCGTCCTGCAAGCCGGGCAGAACCAGATCATCAACGTCACCTTCACCCCGGCGGTGGTCGGTAATGCGACGGCTGATCTTCAGCTGGCGCACAACGGCAGCAACGGTCCGCAGAGCGTCGTCCCGATGAACGGTGCAGGTGTGGCGCTGGGCACGGCAGCCCTGAACATCGCCCCGAATCCGGTCAACTTCGGCAACGTCCAGGCCAATGGCGGCACGAACGCACAGCAGGTCACGCTGACGCACACTGGCGGCACGGGCACACCCAACATCACGGTCACGGCCATCGTCATCGGCGGCGCGAACGGCAACCAGTTCGCCACCCCTGCGCTGGCGCAGCCGTTCGTCCTGACGCCGGGGCAGACGGAAATCGTCAACGTGACCTTTGCGCCCACCGCGGTCGGTGCGCAGGTCGGCCAGTTGCAGATCACCCACGATGGCAGCAATGGCCCGCAGTCCAATGTGGTGCTCAACGGTGTGGGTGTTGACCCGAACGTGGCCGTGCTGTCGATCAACCCGAACCCGACCAACTTCGGCCAACTGGTCATCAACAGCACACCCGTCACCCGCACGATCATGCTGACCAATTCCGGCGGCCCCGGCGCACCCGCCATCAATATCACCGGGGTGACGCTGGTCAACGACCCGAACAGCATCTCTGACGAGCAGTTCCGCTTCGATCCGTTCACGCCCGTGCAGTTGATCGGCGGGCAGACGGCCATGCTCTCGGTCGATTTCGCCCCGAACACGGCGGGCGTCCATGTGGCGACGCTGGAAGTGGCGCACGATAACGGCACTAATACGCCCACCGTCACGCCCATCACGCTCAACGGCGAAGGCATCTACGGACAGGGTCAGGTAACGAGCGGTCTACAGGTAAATCCGAGCGCCCTCAACTTTGGCTCGTTCACGCTGCCCGCCGAAGGCATCAGCGAAGCCAACGCGCTGCCGCCGCAGACCGTTACGCTCACGTATGTGGGCAATACGGGCGACCCGGCGCTGACGGTGAGTGGTGTGGCGCTGGCGGGTGCCAATCCCGAAAGCTTCACGCATAACTTCACCGCACCGTTTACGCTGAACGTGGGTGACAGCGCCGTGCTCGGTGTGGCCTTCATCGCCACCACCCCCGGTGACAAGACCGCCACGCTGCAAATCGCCCACAGCGGCGCCAACGGCCCGGTGACCAATATCGCGCTGAGCGGTACAGCGCTCGGCAACGGCAGCGTCGGCCAGCCGTCGCAGCCCGGTCAGCCTGCGCCCGCCGCGCCAGTGGCCGCGCCTGCCTCTGTCACGATCAGCAAGTCGGCCAATCCGCCCTTCGCGCTGCCGGGTGATAATGTGTCGTGGTCGATTGTCGTGACCAACACAGCGGCCACGCCTGCCAGCAACGTCACCGTGACGGATAACGTCCCGGCAGAGTTGGAAATCATCGGCGCGTCGTCCAGCGGCGGCACGGCCAGCGCCAGCGGTCAGTCGGTCAGTGTGACCATCCCGCAGCTTGCGCCCGGTCAGTCGGTCACGGTCACGGTGGAAACGCGCATCCGCGCCAGCGTCAGCATTCCGTTTGCCATCCGCAACGAGGCCTGCGCGGGGACACAGTGCGGCGGCGCACAGGTCATCAGCGTCACGGCGCTGCCCCGCACGGGTGAATCGCCCTGGAGCAAGTTCCGCCTGCCGGTCTTCGCGCTCGGCGGCGTGAGCCTGTCGCTGGCGCTCTTCTGGATTGGGCGTCGCGTGGTCAACCGCTAAATTCAGAAATTAAGAGGGCGGTCAATCTGATCGCCCTCAATCTTGGAGATACTCGTAGGGACACGGCATGCCGTGTCCCTTACGCTTAAGCCAGTTGAGTTTCACCCTGCCTCGCTGGGGACTCAAAATCCCTAGCTATTCCTTTACGGAAAGCCCATAAACAGGCTGATATATTCTATCGGCACTCGTTTACGGGTTTTAGTCTCAATGTAGACTCTGGTTTTGAATTCGGGGCGGCCGACGACTTGAAGTAGAGTTTAGAACTTGATTTACAGAAGCGCTAAATCTTCAACGATGAGAGCGTTGAGTTGATTTTCTAAGGCCGTTAATTCCATATTGTCGCTAACACTATTACCGAATGCCTCCCACACTCTGCCCAAAAAGCTCTCCGACTGAAATGAGCGGTTAGACCTCTGTGCTATTTCATATTCAATGATGCGTTTTTTGGATTGCAGCATAGAAACTTTTTCGCTATATCCATTTTTCAGTAGCTCATCTTTCACTGCTGTGTAGATGCGTCTAACTTCATCATTAATTACTACTGGCATTTTTTGTCTCCTGCGTTGTCATGTGTTAATTCATTGTATTTTGGAGGAGCGATTTTGCAAATTAAACTTTTGTAAAATATGGTCTTTACATTATTTAATATGTTATTGTAAAAAATATATAGGTTAGAAGCGCTGTGTTTCCGATACCCAATTTACAATCCTTCGCGCAAATCACCCACCGCATTGCCCCTAATGCCAGTCTCCTGCGGGCGTGGCCGCTCAAAGGCGGAGTCTCCGCTGATGTGACCGCGCTGGAAATCGCTTATCCCAACGGTGACACGCGAAAAGTGGTCGTCCGGCAGCATGGCGAGCGCGACCGCCAGGGTAATCCACACATCGCCCGCGACGAGTTCCGGCTGCTTCAGCGCCTTTATCTGGCAGGTTTCCCTGTGCCCGCGCCCGTGCTGCTGGATGAATCCGGCGAAATTCTGTCCATCCCGTATCTGGTCATTGCGTGGATAGAAGGCGTGTCGCATGAGGTCATGCTGGCCGCACATGCAGCGGACGACGGCGTAAGAGGCCGCGCTGCTCGGTCGCTTGCCCATTTTCTGACTGCGCTGCATCAGCTTGACCTCGCACAGAGGGAGGTCGGCTTTCTGCGACCTCATCCCCCGAGTCCCGTTCTCCCTCAGGGTGAAGAGGCAGAAGGTGAAACAGCAGCGCAGAGTCGGGCGGTTTTAGAAGCGGTCTGGCCGCTCACGCCGCTGAACAGCCCGGTCATCCTGCATGGCGATTTGTGGCCGGGGAATGTGCTGTGGCGGGAAGGGGAAATCGCGGCAGTGCTGGACTGGGAAGACGCCGCGCTGGGTGATTCGCTGATTGATGTGGCGAACACGCGGCTGGAAACCCGGCTGGCATTCGGGGTTCATGCGCAGGACGAATTTACGCGGGAATATGCAGCGCTGAACCCAACGGTGAACATGGCACAGCTTCCTTACCGGGATTTGTTCGTGGCGCTGCGGATGCTGGCGAGTATCGGGACATGGGGGTTAGAGGCAGCGGTCGAAGCACGGATGCGGGCGGGGGTTGACGCCTTTGCGCGGGAAGCGATGCATGTTCTGTGAATTTGAAAAGCCTGAACCGCCAGGCGCCAACACTTTTCATAAATCCCTCACAACGGCGCAGAAGCATTAAGAAAATCACAGAAATCCAACCCCGTCTAATCTGCTGCAAACCTGTTTTCGTCCCAGCATGAAGTTCGTAAATCTCCTCTGAAAAATTTTCCAAAAAACTTCAGAAACGCATTGGATCAGACCTGTTTCGTTATATCTTGTTGCGTAGGTGTGTTCGTTGAATCGCACAGTCACAACAGACTGAACCTTATGGTTTGAACAAGGTTTACGAAACTACACTTAAAAAACTTGTGAACACTCATGTTTGCGTCTTGGGGAGACTCGCATGAAACACCGCACTACCATTGCACTCTTATTCGCAGCATTGTCGCTGCTGCTCAGTTTCGGCATTTTCACTGATGCCGGGGCACAGGCCGCAGCGCCCACTGGCGTTTCCGTCTCCCAACAGGAGCAGAACGTCGCCGCCTTCACCAATGTCCAGAGCAGTACGTCTCCAGACGCACCCTCGCGCCAGATCAACCTGGCTGAGGAAATTGCGGACACCAACCCGCCCACAACCGGTGTGCCTGATATGGCCGCAACCCCTGCCACGCTCAACTTCAATGACCCGGCAGGCGGCCCCGCCAGCGCACCCCAGCAGATCGCCATCCAGAACCGCAACGCGACACCGCTTGTGGTTTATTCGCTGGTACGCAGCGGCACGAATGCCAACGATTTCCAGTTGGTGACTCCGCCCGCACTGCCCGCGACGATTGCGGCGAATCAGACGCTCAACGTCAATGTTGCCTTCAATCCACAGACGGCGGGCAACAAGACGGCCACCCTGACCATCGTCAGCAACGATCCCGACACGCCCAACACAATCATCAATCTCAACGGCGTGGCTGATCCGGCAGCGGCGGGCGCCAACATCGTCGTCAACCCGGCGCGGCTGGTCTTCACAGATGCAGTCGGCGGCGCGGCCAGCCCGGCGCAGGCCATCACGATCACCAACAACGGCACGGCTGATCTGACCATCACCAACCGCGCGATTGGTGCGCACCCAGGGGATACGCGCGCGATCTCTGCCCCGGCGCAGTTCGCGCTGCAAGCGCCCTTTGCCAATGGCACCGTCATCCCGGCAGGGCAGAGCATCCAGTTAAACGTCGCGCTCAACTCCAACAACGTCGCTGCACAGGGTGGCAATGCAGGCGTGAAGCTGGCGAACCTGACCATCACCAGCAACGACCCCGATCAGGCCAATGTCGTGGTCGAACTGCGCGGGGTGGTGCTGCCCAACTTCAACGGCGGCGGCAGCGAACCCTCGCTCCAGCGCGTGTTCGACGCGCTCGATATTCCGGTTGCGGTGGGCGATAACGATATTGCCAGTACGCCCATCTTCGGCAACGGCGCGGCAAATGCCTTCCCCGGCAACCAGCTTGGCGAAGAAATTCAGGTGGAGCAGTTCCAGCGTGCCAGCAATGCCCCGGTCACGATCCAGCCGCTTTCGGCGTTCGCGGTGAATGTGGCGGGTGCGCCGATCATCCGCGTCGGCTGGTATCCGATTGGCAGCCCGAACATCCGCAACCAGATTTTCACCGTCAATCCCAACACAAACGGTGATAACAACCATCAATCTCTGCTGCCCAAAATCACGGGCGCGACCAGCTTCAACCCCGGCACACAGCCGTTCGGTCTGTATTCGTTCTGGCCGCCCGCCCAGTTTAACTGGACGGTCTTCAGCGAGGACCCCCTCAACACCTTTGAACCCAACGCGGCGGCGCGGCACAAGATGCGCGTCTATCCGCTGATCGACATCAACGGCATCGTCCCCAACGCCTATATCGTGGCGACCGAAGAATTCACGCAGGGCTGGGACTACAACGATGTCGTCTATATCATCCGCAACGTGCAGCCCGCGACCATCCAGCCGGGCGGCAATATCAACTTCACCAATCTGGATTGGGTGACGCTCAACGCGCAGGCCATCCCGCAGTTTGCCTACGTCAACACCTGGCTCACGATGCACAACATCGCGAACCCGACGACCAATAATCCTGATACCGTGCCGCTTGATCAGCGCCCGCCGCTGCTGATGCACGGCACGACAACGCTGCGCATCACCAATACCGGCACCGATCC
This sequence comes from bacterium, assembly GCA_033762735.1. Classification (GTDB taxonomy): domain Bacteria; phylum Chloroflexota; class Anaerolineae; order Aggregatilineales; family Phototrophicaceae; genus JANRLJ01. The sequence continues at coordinate 44,250 of JANRLJ010000064.1, forward strand.
GCTCTACATCACGCGCCTGCAGATCAGCGATCTGGAAGAATTCATCCTGCCTAATGGCGAAGCACCGACGGTTAACGCACCGCTGATTATCCAGCCCAGCGCGTTCTATGACCTGAATGTGCGCTTCATTGAGACAATGGGTGGGCGCGGTCTGCGCCTGGAGACGCTGACGATCACCTCCAGCGACCCCGACCAGCCGACCTCGGTCATCAACCTGGCTGGTGCGTTCATGATCTACGACGAAGGCAACTCCGAAGTGCGTCCGCCGGATGTGGCGACCGCTTCGGGCTTTAACGTCAACATGGGCTATCCCTTCAACTCCACCTTTGCGGCGCGCGGCGATGAAATCCTCTCCTTTGAGTGGCGTCGTGCTGACCCCAACCGCCCGATGTACGTGCGCCAGTTGGCTGCGCTGCACGGCTGCTGCCAGGCCGAAGACGCCTTTGAAATTCTGAACGCGGCGACGGCTGCCAATCTGGGCACCATCCGCCACGACAACACGCAGGGGCAAACGCTGCTCCCGCTGCGTCAGGTGGCAAATCCTGGTATTCCCGTCCTACCCACTGAAGGCGTGTTCAACCCGACCGTGCCGTTCAACCTGCGCATCGCGGGCTACCGCAGCGACATCTGCGAAGGCGTCGCCAATTGTATCCGCCATGCCCTGCGCTTCTGGCAGATCCGCGACCGCAGCGGTACGCTGATCCCGAACGCCTATCTGGTGATTCAGGACTTTATCCCGGTTCAAGGGTGCGAGGCCAACGACGCAGCGGGTATCTGCGACTTTAACGACAACATGTATCTGGTGACGAACATTGAGCCTGTCACCACCGTCACCGATGTTGCGGTCGCCATAACAGGCCCAACGAACCCAACCACGAACACGGACTTAACATATACCGTCACTGCCAGCAACGTCAGCACCTATCAGGCCAACGGTGTGGTCGTGACCATCAACGTCCCGGCGGGCTACACTATCGTCTCCACCACGCCTGCGCAGGGCTTCTGCCAGCCGCCAGCCGCCAACGTCATTACGTGTAATCTGGATAATCTGGTCGGTGCGCAGCAGGTGCCGATCACGCTGGTGGTGAACGCGGCCAATGCAGGGTCATATACTACGACGGCCAACATCACCACCACGTCCACCGAAACCGTGACGACCAATAATCAGGCCACCAACACGGTCAACGTGGTCGGCATTGCTACCGTGACCAACAGCATCACCATCGTCAAGCAGGCCTCGCCGGAAGGCACCACGCCCTTCCAGTTCACCACGACGGGCACGGGGCTAAGCAACTTTACGCTGGTGGACAGCGGCGCAGGCAACACCCCGCTCGATTTGCGCATCAACTTCCAGCCCGCAGCGGCGGCGCTCCCGGCGGCAGGCTGGCTGATCGACAGTGGTCAGCCGCGCGCCAATCGCGGCAACGGCTACACCTACGGCTGGATTCGCCAGGACAGCCTCGCCAACCCGGTGCCGCTGGATATCGCGCTGAACTCGCGTGACCGCAACCGCGCAGGCATCCCGCAGGAACTCGACACGATCATGCACATGCAGTACGGCGCGAACCCGGCGAACGGGAACACGACCCCGGCGGCGTGGCAGATCGCGCTGCCCAACGGCGTGTACAACGTGACCGTCAGCGTGGGCGATGCTCCCAACGGCGCAGGGCAGTATGACAGCCAGCACAGCATCAATGTGCAGGGCACGAACATCATCAACCGCTTCCAGGCGACGGCGGCCAACGAATTCCGTCAGGCCACCACGACCGCGACGGTTGCCAACGGCTTCCTGACGATTGATGCCACAGGCGGCACCAACACCAAGATCAACTACGTCCGCATTACGCTGGCGAATACACAAACCTTCACCAACCTGCAAGCGGGCACCTACACCATCACTGAAACGCTGCCGCAGGGCTGGGGTCTGCTGAGCGCGACCTGCACGGGCGCGACCGCCACCCCGATCACCAACGGCGTGTCGCTGACGCTGGCGGGCAACCAGAACGTAACCTGCACCTTCAATAACACCAACGCGGCTGGCCCGGCCATTTCGCTGACTAAAGCCGCCGTAACCACGCCCATCAACCCCGGCGCGGCAGCCAACTTCACCATCACCATCACCAACACGGGTCTGGTCAACCTGAACACGATCAACCTGGCCGATCCGCAGTGTACGACCGGCCCCACCCGCACCCAGGCAGGCAACGGCAACCAGATTTTGGAAGTGGGCGAATCCTGGGTGTATAGCTGCTCCATCGCAGGCGTCACCACCGACGTGACCAACACGGCGACCGTGACCGCGCTCCCGGTGGGCGGCGGCCAGCAGGTGACGGCCACCAATACCGCCACCGTCACCGTCAATCCGGTTCCGTCCATCGACCTGACCAAGACGGCGGATAACTCACCCGTTACACGCGGCGGCAACGCAGTCTTCACCGTGACCGCGCTGAACACAGGTAACGTCCCGCTTAACCCGGTGAATGTGGTCGATGCGCCCTGCACCACCTTCGTGCAGGCCACCAACGGCAACGGCAACGCCGCGCTGGAGCCGAACGAAACCTGGACGTGGACGTGCACCATCAACAACGTCAACGGTGCAAGCGTGACCAACACCGCCAACGTGACGGCGACCGCCCCCAACAACACCACCGTGACCGACACGGCCACCGCGACCGCGCAGATCGTGGAGCCGAACCAGCCGGGCAGCATCACCGTCATCAAGCAGGCCACGCCGGAAGGCGCGACGCAGTTCGCCTTCACCTCGTCGGCGGCCAATTTTGCCAACTTCAACATTGTCGATAACGGCGGTGCAGCGCCCGCGCCCTTCGCCACGCGCATCAACTTCCAGCCTGCGGCGGCTCCCGTGCCCGCTGGCTATGTGGTCGATGGCGGTGCGGCCTATGGCCCGCGCGGCGCTGGCGCAACCTACGGCTGGGTGACGCAGGCCACGCTTGGCCCGAACCCGACTCCAATTGATGTCGCCATCAACACCCGCGACCGGAATCGCGGCGGCATCGCGCAGGAACTCGACACGATTATGCACATGCAGTATGGTGGGCCAGTCGCAAACGGCAACGCCACCCCTGTCGCGTGGGAGTACCTGCTGCCCAACGGTGTCTATACCGTGACCGTCAGCGTGGGCGATCAACCGACCGGCGGCGGCGTGTATGACAGCCAGCACACCATCAACGTGGAAGGCATCAGGTTCATCGACCGCTTCCAGGCGGCGGCAGGCAACGAATATCGCCAGGTGACGGCCATCGTGGTCGTGGCCGACGGCAAGCTGACCGTTGACGCCATCGGCGGCACCAACACCAAGATCAACTATGTGCACATCACCCGCGTTCAGAACCCGGCCAACAGCTATGTCATCCCCGGCCTGGGCACGGGCGCACACACCATCACCGAAATTGTCCCGGTCGGCTGGGCGCTGACGGGCATTACCTGCACGGGCGCGAACGGCTTCAACGTCAACCAGAACGCCGTAACGGTCAACCTGACCAGCGCACAGAACGCGACCTGCACCTTCAATAACCGTGAAACCCCGGCAGCCATCGAAGTCGTCAAGGACGCGGCAGCCTCGCCCATCAATGCCGGGCAGCCCGCTGTCTTCAATATCACCGTGCGCAACACGGGCGGCGTTGATCTGAACACAATCACGCTGACGGATGCCCCCTGCCAGGCACCGGGCGCGACACTCAACCAGACGGGCAACGGCAATGGCGACGCCATCCTCCAGACGACCGAAGCCTGGACGTATACCTGCTCGATCCCGACGACCGCCACCACTGCCCAGGTCAACAACGTGGCGCAGGCCAGCGGTATTCCGCAGGGCGGCACGACGCCGATCCAGGACGACGATGACGCGGTGGTGGTGGTCAATCCCGCGCCCGGCATCGGTCTGGTCAAGGATGTGGTTGCCCCCGGCACATTCGTCGCGGGCACCCCGGCCAACTTCACGCTGACCGTGACCAATCGCGGCAACGTGGCGCTGCAGGTGGCCGTGAACGACCCGCAGTGTAACCCGGCTCCGGCGCTGCAACCCGGCGGCGATGCCAACAACAACAACCTGCTCGATCTGGCCGAAACCTGGGTCTATAACTGCGCCGTCCCGACGACCGCCGCCAACATCCCGTCGCTGACCAACACCGCGACCGTCGTAGGCACGGTTCCGAACACGCAGACCACCGTTCAGGCCGCTGACGATGCCGTCGCGCAGATCACCCCTGTGCCCGCGCCCGCCATCGAAATCGTGAAGGATCCGGCGACGGCGACGGTCATCCTGCCCGCCCCGGCGGTCTTCAATATCACCGCGCGCAACATCGGCAACGTGAACCTGAATAATGTGGTGCTGACGGATGCTGCCTGCCAGGTTCCGGGGGCGACGCTCAACCAGACCGCCAACGGCAACGGCAACGCCGTAATGGAAGTCAACGAAACCTGGACATGGACGTGCTCCATCCCGACTACCGTGCTCGGCCCGGTCAACAACGTCGCCAATATCGTCGCCACCGCGCCCAACAACACGCAGGTGAACGACACCGATGACGCGGTCGTGAATGTGGTCGCCGTGCCCGATCCGGAAATCACACTGGTGAAGGACGCCGATCAGATCATCTTCGTGGGCGGCACCGCCAACTTCACCATCACCGCCACCAACAGCGGCAACGTTGATCTGACCAACGTGGTCGTGACCGACGCTGATCCGCGCTGCACGCTCAACCAGACCGCGAACGGCAACGGCAACGCGATCATGGAACCGGGCGAAGCCTGGACGTATACCTGCGCGGTCGCCAACGTGACGGCCAACTTCGTCAACACGGCCAACGTGACCTCGGTCTACAACGGCACCAACATCACCGACACCGACGACGCGACCGTGATCGTCCAGACACCCGGCATCAGCCTGGATAAGAACGCCGTCAACGCCACCGTCTTTATCGGCGAGGCCGCCCAGTTCACCATCAGCGTCCGCAACACCGGGCAGGGCGATCTGACCAACGTCGTCCTGAACGACCCGACCTGCACGGCGCTCAACCAGACGGGCAACGGCAACGCTGATGCCATCCTGCAAGCCAACGAGGAATGGACGTGGACGTGCGATGTCGCCAACGCACAGACGACCGTGACCAATACGGCCACCGTCACCGCCAATGCCGGGGCGACACCGCTCACGGCCAGCGACACCGCCGCCGTGAACGTTCAGACGATCAACGCCTCCATCACGCTCATCAAGGATGCGGTGGAAGCGGGCTACTTCCAGGGTCAGGTGGCGCAGTTCACCATCGTCATCAGCAACAACGGCAACGCGCCGCTCAACAACGTGGTCATCAATGACCCGGTCTGCACGGCGCTCAACCAGACCAGCAACGGCAATGGCAACGCCACGCTCGAAGTGGGCGAAAGCTGGAACTACACCTGCGATGTCAACACCGCTGCCATCAACGGCGTGCTGAATAACGTGGCGACCGTCAACGCGACCGGCCCGGTGAACACGCCCGTGACCGCCACCGACAACGCTTCCACCAACATCATCCCGGTCGTGGCCGGTGCCTCGATCTTCGTGGATAAGGAAGCGGTTGCGCCCACCGCGCCGACGGGTGGCACGGCCTACTTCTACATCGTCGCGGCCAACAACGGCGGCGTCCCGCTGAACAACGTCCAGGTCAACGACCCGCTCTGCACGGTCACGCCCTACACGCTCGGCAACGGCGACGCGGTGCTGGACGTGCTGGAATACTGGGTGGGCATCTGCCAGGTCAACAACGTCCAGGCCGATGTGACCAACACCGTCAATATCACCGCGACCTATACCGACCAGAACGGCCAGCCTGCCCAGGTCAATGGCACCGATCAGGCCACCGTGACCATCGACAACAGCGGTGCGCCGCGTGTGGACATCAACATCGCGCCCGCCCAGCAGACCATCGCGGCTGGCGGCACGGCCACCTTCACCGTAACCGTCCTGAACAACGGGGCGCTGCCGCTGGCAAATGCCGTCGTGACCGCGCCCAACGCGCCGGACTGCGCCCGCACGTTCGCCAACCTCGCGGTGGGTGAACTCCAGACCTACACCTGTACGCTGGGTGGTGTCTCGGCCTACACGGTCGTCGGGCTGACGGTCAACGCCGCCGCAGCGGGCACGGGTGCGCCGGTGGCCGACAACGCCGGGGCGGAAGTCCTGATGAGCGGCACCAGCACGGGCACTCCCGGCAACCCTGGCAACCCCGGTGGTCAGCCGGTGGTCAACCCGCCGTCGCAGCCTGTCCCGGTGGTCAATGCGGTCGATCCCTTCATCACCAAGAGTGTGAATCCGCCCTTCGCCCTGCCGGGTGAAAGCGTGACCTTCACCTTCACTGTGAGCAACCCCGGCACCGTCCCGGCCACCAATGTGACCGCGACCGACCCGATGCCCGCCGAAGTGGAAGTCATCTCGGCCAGCGCACCTGCCGGTAATGTCAGCGTCCAGGGGCAGAACGTGGTCTTCACCATCGACACGCTGGCACCCGGCCAGAGCGTGACGGTGACCATCGAAAGCCGTGTGCGCGACAACGTCAGTGTGCCGTTCGTCATCAACAATCAGGTGTGTATGCAGGCGGCCAACCAGAGCGCCCAGCGCTGCGCCGAAGCCAGCATCCTGAGCGTGAACGCCCTGCCGCGCACGGGTGAAACCCCGCTGTGGGCGTCTGTCCTGCGCATCGTCCTGATCGGGTTCGCCGGGCTGGTCGTCACGGGTGGCCTCGGCCTGACCGTCAGCCGCTCGCTGCGCCGTCGTTAATCAGGTGGACTTACGCAAACCCTCAACCCCCCGGCCCCCTTCTCCCTCAGGGCGAAGGGGGAGAGGCGGGTCTTTAAGTCCCTCTCCCTGAGGGAGAGCGCCTCTTGCAGAGGGATTTAAGGCTTGTCCGGTATTGAGTTGGCGCTTTTCCGCCCTCACCCCCCGACCCCCTCTCCCAACCGCTGACGCTAGGAGAGGGGGAGAAGACCGGGGAAGCGTGTTAAGTCCCTCTCCCTGAGGGAGAGCGCCTCTTGCAGAGGGATTTAGGGTGAGGGCAAATGAGCCGTTGTGAACTTTCATAACTCCTTTTAGAGTACCGGACAACGCTATTTAGGGTGAGGG
>JANRLJ010000065.1:0-31812 GCA_033762735.1 bacterium
CGTCTCAAAACCTTAAGGCTTCGTTCCGTCTTGCTCCCCGGCTTGCCCTTGCCTCCGCTTGCGCCGATCAAGAGCAGCGGCGCGGCGCGTCGGTCTGCGGGGCTGCGCCCGTGCCGCCGGGTGGCCGCGTATCGTAGAACTCCCGTTCTAAAAGGTTCGAGTGTTGTTACATCTGCCCCAAAAGCCTTGAGAACATTTACAATGGCGTCTGTTTCGCGCCAGACGGGGAGCCTGCGGTGTTCGTTGTCGATGCCCATCAGGATATTGCCTATAACGCGGTCTGCTTCGGGCGGGACTACCGTCAGGCTGCTCTGAAAAAGCGGCAGCTTGAGGTTGGGAGCGATATTCCCGCTCAGAACGGCTTTGCCACGCTCGGCCTACCGGAAGCGATTGCCGGGCGAGTCGCGGTCGTGTTCGCCACGCTGTTTGTTGCGCCTCGCAGCAAGCGCGATGCGCCCTGGAAAAATGTCATGTACGACGACGTAAGCGGGGCTTATCGGCTGGCGATGCAGCAGATGGACTACTATCAACGCCTGACCGATGAAGACGCGCGGCTGCGGCTGGTGCGCACAGGCGAAGACCTCGACGCGGTGCTCGCAACCTGGGATAAGGATCACTCAGTCAAGGAACGCCAGCAGGGATTGGTGGTGCTGATGGAAAATGCCGACCCGATCACCGAGCCGCGCCAGTTTGAGGAATGGTATGAGCGTGGAGTGCGCGTCGTCGGTCCAGCCTGGCAGGCCACACGCTACACCGCCGGGACGGGTGCGCCGGGCGGATTAACCCCGCTTGGCCGCGAACTGCTGGACGTGATGGGGAGCTTCGGGGCGCTGCTCGATCTGTCGCACATGGCAGAAGCAGCCTTTCTGGAAGCGCTCGACCAGTACGAGGGCAGCGTGATCGCCAGCCACAGCAATCCTCGCCGTTTCTGCGACACCGACCGCCACCTGACCGAAGCGATGATCCGGCGGCTGGCCGAGCGCGACGGGGTAATGGGTGTGGTGATGTACAACGCCTTCCTGCGCACAGGCTGGAAAAAGGCCGACGGCAAAGCCGAACTGACGCTGAGCGATGTGCTGAACGTGATCGACCATGTCTGTCAGATCACCGGAAGCGCCGCCCATGTCGGGATCGGCAGCGACTTCGACGGCGGTTTTGGCTTCGAGAGCGTTCCGGCGGAAATCGATACCGTTGCTGATGTGTGGCAAATCCGCGATGGGCTGCTGCGGCGCGGCTACAGCGAGGACGATACTGCCGCCATCCTGGGCGGGAACATGCTGCGCAAACTGCGTATGGCGCTGCCTGCAAGGTAATGTAAGCGCATGGTTCGTGTTGCACAGTTGGGAATCGCGCTGGGTGCGCTGGGGGCGATGCTGGCCTTTATGGGGCTGTTCCCCGGTGTGACTGGTTTACCACCGACCGCCGGGATCGGTATCCTCCAGATTTTCGCGATTCTGCTGGGCTTTTCGCTGCTGATTGCAGGCGCGCTGATCTATGTGAAGTTCACCTTTTACAGTGCGTCCTCGTCCAATCTTGCCCAGCAGATCGGCACAAGGCTGGCGATGACCGGGCTTGTGATGGCGGCGATGACAGGCATGGCCGACGTGCTGGGGTTTGGGTCGCACGGCAGCACGCTCAACGGTACGATTCTGCTTGGTCCGTTGCAAGCCGTTGGGATGCTGCTCAGTTATGCCGTGTCCTCGCTTGGGGTGCTGGTCTATGCTGTGGCGGGGAGACCAGAATCCGATGAAATGTTAGAACCGTAAATTCCGGTTTAGTCCTCGTTTTCAACTCATGTCGCTCTAACAAATACCTAACAATAGCCTCATGCCCCCTCGCTATAAACACAAGCCGAGTTGGTAAATTCCCATCTTCCGTGTTACCTTATTAGGCGTTCCTTGTGCCTAGTGCATTGACTCTCTTTCTAAGGAGGAATAAAGTGCGCAAGCTCTCTCTTCTCGCGGTAGCACTGCTTCTGCTGGTGTTCACCGCTGTGCCTGTATTTGCCCAGGGCACAGTGCTGGACATTGCGGCGGCAACCCCTGAACTCTCCACCCTGGTGGCGGCGGTTCAGGCGGCGGATCCTTCCGTCGCGGCGGCGCTGGCGGGTGATGGCCCCATCACCGTTTTTGCACCGACAAACACTGCTTTTGCAAATTTAGACGCTTTTCTGAGTGAAAATTATGGAACGTCGCTGGCGGCAGTCCTGGAAAATACGGAAGTGCTTTCCAACCTGCTGCGTTATCACGTCGTTGCCGGTGAACTGTTCTCCGGTCAGCTCGCTGATCTGAATGACCAGACCATCCCGACCGTTCAGGGTGGGGCCATTGGCGTCACCGTTGGTGAGGATGGCACAATCACCCTCAACAGCGTGGCCGACGTGGTCGCGGCGGACATCAACGCCAGCAATGGCGTCGTTCACCTGATCGATCAGGTCATCCTGCCTGGTGCGATCATCGCCGACTTGGAAGAAGCTGCCGCTGCTGCTGCTGAGCCTGCCGGGTTTACCAGCCTGCGTGTTGCGCACTTCGCGGGCGATCAGCGCAGCGTTGATGTCTACGTCAATGGCGAACGCATCCTTCAGGGTGCACAGTACGGCGATGTTACCCCCTGGCGTCGTCTGCCCTCAGGCACCTATGAAGTCGCTGTGACCAACTCCGGCGGTCAGGTTGACAATGCCATTATCGGCCCGCTGACGGTTGAACTGCAGCCGAACCGCTGGGTGACGATTGCTGCGACGGGTCTGCGCGCCAATGGTTCGCTGACGGCGCAGGTAGTGGCGCAAATTCTGCCCGATCTGGATGAAGGCGAAGCCTACGTGACCGTCCTCCATGCCATCCCCGACGCTCCGGCGGTCGATGTGCTGGCGGGTGAAGACGCCCTCACGCAGAACCTGTTCTACCCCAACACTTTCAGCGCTCGCGTCCCCGAAGGCACGTATGATCTGTCGGTGGTAACGTCTGTCGCGGGCAGCGATGTTGTCCTGGCTGATCTGCCCGGTACGGAAATCGCTGGGTTGACCTATTATTTCGTCGCCGCCTATGGCAGCGCTGCTGAACCGCAGGTCTTCGTGGATGCGATCAGCGCCGAAAATGTCGCCCGCATCAACAGCGGCCAGCCGATCTACAACGCCCCATCAGGCGAGAGCAGCGATGCAGGTGGCGAGGAAACTGCTGCCGAAGCCACTGAAACTCCCTCTGAAGAAACTGCCGCCGAAGGCACGATTGCCGATCTGGTGATCGCCGCGACCGAAGCTGACCCGGCTGAATTCACCATCCTGCGTGCCCTGATCGAAGCCGCTGACCCGGCGATCCTGGAAACGCTGGCGGGCGAAGGTCCGGTAACGGTGTTCGCGCCCACCGACGCGGCCTTTGAAGTGCTGCTGGAAGCGCTGGGTGTGGATGCAGAAACCGCTGCCGGCCAGACCGATCTGGTCAACCAGGTGCTTCTCTATCATGTGATTGAAGGCGCGGTGAGCGCCGAGGATGTCATCGCGCTGGATGGCGAATCGGTGGAAACCCTGCACCCGGCAGGCGAATCCATTCAGATCGCGGTGGTCGATGGCGGCGTAGTGCTCAACGGCAGCGTAAACGTCGTCGAAACCGACATCCAGGCCAGCAATGGTATTGTTCACATCATCGACGCGGTGCTGATTCCGCCGTCTGTGGCGATGCTGCTCGGCCTGTAATTCCGACAAGCATCTGAGGTAACGAGATTAAAGGGGGATTTGTGTCCCCCTTTTTTATTTCCTGCCGTTCGCCCGCGCTCCCAAATGATTCTGCGTCAAATCACCGTGTTCTCGGTGTTGATCTGCACGGGGCGGGTATGAGTAACGGTATCCGGCGCACCACCTCCGCCCACGCTTACTGTTTGCGTCAGCATCATCTCCGTGAGCACCTGCGTCAGATCGTTCTGCAAACGGTTCCTGAAATCGCGATAGGCTTCGTTGCCCAACTGACCATAAATTGTCAGCGTGTAGCTTTCATGAATCGCCCGCCCGACGACGGTCATTTCCGGCTCCCAGATATCGATCTGATGAAGCTGCCCCTGCAAGCACTGGTACAGCTCGAACAGGATGCGCACCTCGCCGTGCACCCCCTGAAAACGCACATCGAGCGCAATCGGCAGCATGGCGCTGCGTGCGGTAATGCGCTTCCTGAACTGTTTTGCCAGCGATTTTGCCACCGGACGAACGCGGCGGCTGATGCGCTGTGTATCCAGCGATGCACTGCGACGCGCCACGCTGTTCAGGCGGCGAATGTTCCCGGAAGTTGCGATGACCTGGCTGCGCGCCACCCGGCCATACATATCATACTGCGTCATCCGCGCCGCTTTGATCTTCCAGCCGGAGAGATAATAGCCATCCATGCCCAGCAGCACCTTCCGCGCATGGACGACCGACTCCTTGCAGGGCAGGGGCAGGACGTTGTTCTGTGCGTGCTGCTGCCAGACCTGCCGCCTGCCATAAACCGAATTTGGGTCGAGCGGGGGAACGGTCGCATAGGGCGGCTGCCAGTTGCCGAACTGCGGCGACCGCTGAAACAGCAGGCGCAGAATCATGCTCAGAATCAGCAGCATCAGCACACTGGCGGCGCCAATGCCCACCAGCGCGATGATGTTGGTTGGATCGGCCAGGTCAATCTCACGGTCAATGATGGGAATCTGCACGACGCGGCTTCCCGCTTCGGCTTCCGGCTGGGGTTCAGCGGCGGGTGTCTGTGGTGTGGTGCCGGGTTGTTCCTGCGGCGGCGTCTGGACGAACGAGACCGGGTCATAATCCGGGATCATCAGGTTCAGCCCATCGCGGTTATTGAGGATAGTCGCGCTGTTCTCAGCCTCGACTTCGCCGATGCCCACCGTCACCCAGATGGACTGACTGCTTTCCGGCGGAAACGTCGTCAGGGGTAGGCGAATCTCGACTTCTTCACTGTCCCCGTTCGCGCCAAGAGGACGCACCGTGTAGGACTGGTCGGTGGCAATGGGGTCGCCAGTGCGCAGGCTGGCAAGGGCGATGGTGGCTTCTTCCTCGGCAGGGCCACCCGCGTTATAGACCGTCACGCGAATGAGGATTTCGCCGCGCTGTGTATCAATCTGTGCGCTGGCATTGATGCGATAATCAGGCGGCGCTTCATTCGTGCCCTGATTCTGCTGTGCCAGACCTGTCTGTGACCAACCAACCGCGACCGCCAGGATTGCGACCGCCAGAATGACGAAGAACCGGGCAATGCTGCGGGACATTCCGTTTGCCAACCTTCATAAACCAGAGTATGTGCCGATATTTTGTCAACTATAGAGCCAAACGCGCTTGAATCCAAGCGAACTGACCGCTTCCTGCTCACCGCCTGACCGACGTTTTCCCTGCTGTTTATCAAGCGGGGCGAAACAAACCAATAGCTGACCGCTTTGTGTCCGCTCGGTGTCCGTTTTCGCACGACGGTCCATACCCCAATTTGAGATGCTGAGTTCATCGATGGATTGAGCATTTCAGGAGTATGGAGCGATGGCTACGCCCTTCCCCCCCATCATCCCGCCCGTCGCCGCCTAAGGCAGCACGAACGGTAAAGACGCAGCCGCCCATCCGAACGATGGGCTGTTGTGTTTCTGCACAAAATTGAAAAACCCCATGTCTGCTGACAGGGGGCTAAATCAAGCACCGATACGAATTAGCCAAATTTACGTAAGTCTCGAATGTTTTTGTAGGGGAGGGTTTCAAACCCTCCCTTGTGTAAGTTCTTTCCGGAAGCCAGATCAGAACTTCATTTCTGGTAAGGTGCCTATCTGTAGCGCTTTGCGCAGTTCAGCCACCTTTCCTGCTAAAAAAGCTTTGAAGTCACTTTCGGGGAGCAGCGCTGCGATTTTATCGGCGGTATTCAGATGTTGCAGACCGGCTTCAAAATTGCGGCGTTTGCCTTCCAGATAGGCCAGCGTGTGATGGAGATGCGCAAGCTGGCGGGGATCGTTGAGTTCCTGCCAGTAGGCGAGCGATGCGCCAAGATTGGCCTCTGCCTGTGTGAATTTGTCCTGGAAGGTCTGGGCAATCCCCAGGGAATGCTGCGCCAGCGCAATCGTATAGCGGTCATTGGCGCGCTTGCCCTCGTCCAGGGTGATCTGATACCACTGTTCGGCGGCTTCCCACCTGCCTTGCATCAGATAGAGCGACCCGGTTTCCACCGCGACCAGGGCGTGCTGCTTGGCGTTATCCGTTTTGGAGAAGTGGTGGGAGGTCAGTTCCAGCCAGCGCAGCGCTTCAGATGTCTGGTTCTGAAAACGATGGCTGACGGCGATAATGTAGGCGCTGAACCCGGCTTCATGATGATTGCCCGTGCGCATCCAGTAACTGTAGGCAAGCTGCCCCTGGTCGATGGCTTTCTCATAGCTGCCCCAGAAGGCATAGGCATAGGCCAGGGCCTGGTAGAGGCGGGCATAAAGCTGAGGATGATTGACCTGCCGGGCAAGATCAAGCGCCCCTTTGATGAGTTCCTCGCTGAATTGGGTGGTCTGGCGGTAGACCTGCAATTTGAGAAGGCCGATGTAAGCGTCCAGAATGGCGCGGGGATTTTGCCGCCGTGTGGCGCGGCGCACCGGTTTAGCGATGGCGGTTTCCGGTGACTTGCTGGCACCAGAAGTCATGTAAGTGGCCCCAAGCGTATTCCAGGTGACCTGCGAGTTCTGGCGGACGTACTGCTTCATGGCAGTGTTCAGTACGTCATGAATCATCTTTCCCCACTTTTTAACGTCACCTGCCGTTAATACATAGGGATAGACCAGCAGAAGGGTGTCATACGCTTCTGATGCAGTGTCTTCCTGGCTTGCAGCCGAGGTAATCGTTTCGTAGATGCGGGCAGTGTTCTCGCTGAGCCAGTCAATATCGTTGTAGCGCGTCTTGATCTGGGTCAGCCCCTCGGCGATTCCGTCCATAGTTCCACCTGCTCAAAGTGGGGAGCATTGTAATAAAGGTTCAACGGTAGATACTAACACAATAGAAGAATTCCGCAAGAATTCTATTACAATGTTTTCGATTTTTTACGATTTGCGGCAAATTTTAACCATTGAATAACAATTAGAAGCAGGAAACGAAAGACACCCTGCTTCTGATATCGTGAGAGCGATTACTGCGCGGGGACGAGCGCCAGCACCACGCCGTTGTAGTCGATCAGATAGAGTTCGCCCTGTTCGTCCTCCCCGAACGAACTGATCTGCCGCCCGGTGGTCGTCAACTGGGTGGACTGCCATGTGCCTGTCGCGTCGCGCCACGCGCTCCACAGATTGCCGCTGCAATAGTCACTGTAGAAATAGTACCCTTGCAGCGCCGGGATGGCCTCGCCGCGATACACATAACCGCCTGTCACCGAACAGCTTCCGCCGGAATGAGGATAGGTTGCAACCGGGAACGTGACTGGAGACTCCGGTTCTGCCCCGCGATAGCGCTCGTTGGCTTCATAGGCCACCCAGCCGTAATTCACGCCGCCCGGTGAGTCGGCAGGCTCAAAGTTGATTTCTTCCCAGGCATTCTCGCCGACATCTCCCAGATACAGATCGCCTGTCGCCCGGTCAAAGCTGAAGCGCCACACATTGCGAAGTCCATAGGCCCAAACTTCTGGTGCGAAGGTTGGATCAACCGAAAAGGGATTGTCCGCCGGGATGCCGTAGGGACGGTCGAAGTCAAAGTTATCCACGTCGATACGCAGAATTTTGCCCAGCAGGGTCGATTTGGTCTGCCCTGCATTGAGAGGATCATCGCGGGAGCCGCCGTCGCCGAAGGAAATGTACAAGTAGCCATCCAGGCCGAACGACAGATGCCCGCCGTTGTGGTTGGGGTAGGGCTGCGCGACGGTCAGGAGTTCGCGGGCACTGCTGGGATCGGCCACGTCCGGGTTGTCCGCCGAGACGGTGTAGGCAGCGACATGGCTGGTGCCTTCGCGGTCGGTGTAATTGACGTAAAACTGGCCGTTTTCGGCATAGTTGGGGTGGAAGGCCAGCCCCAAAAGACCGCGCTCCGAATACCCATAAGCGACGTCCTGGCTGACAATATTGGTCAGGTCGATAAAGGGCGTGTTGAGCAGGGCACCATCACGCACAATCCAGACGCGCCCGGTTTGCTCCAGGATGAACAGCCGATTCGAGCCATCGCCCGCGTGGGTCAGATACAGTGGACGGAACAGGCCGCTGACGAGTTCGACCAGGCGAAAGCTGTTCGCGTCGGGCGCGGCATCCCGGCTCAGGATAACATTAGGATCAAGCGTCGCTTCGGGGGTTGCTTCCGGGGTGGATTCCTGCGCGGCGACGGCGTTTACGGTAAGCAGCAGTGCCATCACAATAAACACAAACCATTTCCGCATTCGGTATTTACTCCTCTTGTTCGGTCAATCGAGGGTGATTATAGCGGCTGTAGGTGAGAGGGACATGATGAGGGGGAGTGCCCTCACCCCAAACCCCTCTCCCAAAGGCTGAGAGAGGGGTTTAGTACGGAACCCCCAAAACCGGAGATTCAGACCTGGCACATTGACCATCTAAATTGCCTACCAACGCAAGCCATCATTCTCATCTTAAGTAACCTCAGTTTTGGATAGGTACTATAGCAGAAACCCCACCCCTAAATCCCCTCCCCATTGCATGGAGAGGGGACTTAAAGAACCTTTCTGACTCGTTCTGCTCCCCCTCTCTACGGAGTGGAGAGGGGGTCGGGGGGGTGAGGTTGTTGTTTAAGTGGCTTGAGTAGAGCTATCTGAAACTCAGGTTAAGTACAACCAAATTGAAAATGTGGGGCGACGAGCCGTTGTCTGAGTTCAAAAACTCATTGCTCATCGCTCATTGCTTCTTTTGCTGTACTTAGTTCTGAAGCATGATCAGCCTTCTGGCGGCACCAGCACACCGTCGATGACGTGAATCACGCCGTTCGCGGCGAAAATGTCGGTCTGCACAATGTTGACGGAGTCATTCAGCACCACGCCGTTTTCCGTCACCGCGATGTTTAGCGGCGCACCGTTGACGGTCGTCACACTTTGCCCGTCCAGTTCCACCACCTGCCGGGCTGGCACGGCATTTTCGACCACATGATAGAGCAGCACCTGTGTCAGCAGGTCGGTATCGCCCAGCAAATCCTCTGCCGCGATTCCTTCGGCTTCCAGGAAGGCGGCAAAGGCCTCATCGGTTGGCGCGAAGACCGTGAACGGCCCTTCGTTCGCCAGCGTTTCCACCAGACCTGCCGCTTCCGCCGCTTGCAGGAGTACCGTAAAGGTGCCTGCCGCGTTGGCGGTCTCTACAATGTTGGGCAGCAGTTCACCTGTCACAGGTTCGACGCCTGTGACAATCGACCCGTCACGCAGGCCTTCGCGCACGGCTGTAACCTGATCGATTACTTCCTGCGGCACATCAGCGTCATGCGACGGGGCGAAATCAATGCCGTCGTTAGCGATTTCGAGGACGTAATTCATGTTGGCCGGGAAGCCTTCCCCGTTCACGATGGCGGCGATCATGTCATACACGCCGTTATCGACGCGCTTGATGGCGCTGGTAATCAGGTTTTCCGCACCTGGCGATTCACCCCCGCCGAAATCCGTGAAGTACTGATCCTGATCGACGCCAATGACCAGTGCCCCCTGCTGTGCGGCGTAAGTGATGCCGCCGGAGCCTGTCGGACCGCCCGCGCCGAAAATCACGTCTGCGCTTTCGCCGATAAACTGGGCGGCGGCTTCTGCGCCCTGGTCAGGTGCCTGGAAATCGGGGATATAGACGCCAAGTGTGCTCACATCCGGGTTGATGTAGCGCACACCCTGCTCAAAGCCATTGCGGAATTTGACGACCGGGTAAATGTCGTCGCCATACACGCCGGCGACGATGCCGCTTTCGGTCATCAGTGCCGCCATCGCGCCGACGATGAATCCGGCCTGATCTTCGCGGAACTGCAAACCGACATTGTTGGGAATCGGCTCAAAACCAGATGTGAAATCCTGATCGACCCCGATGAAATAAACGTCAGGATTGGCCTGCGCCGCCGCGTATGCTGCGTCCGCCAGGGCAAAGCCCACCGTGATGATGATGTCATAGCCGTTCTGGACGCACGTATTGATGTTGGTCTCGTAGTCTGCCGGGTTCTGAGTCTCGATGAAGGTGTCTTCCAGGCCGAATTCCTCGACCGCGCGCTGCATTCCTTCATACGCGAACTGGTTAAACGTGCCGTCATTAATACGCCCGATGTCGGTGACGATACACACCGACTCTACACTCTGCGCCGTAACAGGCGCGAGGCTGAACAGAATCGTGAACGCGCACAGGGCGGCGACCACGACCCGGAGTAAAGAGTGTCTGTTGCTCATCGAAAGGCCCTTTCTTTCTCAGGAGTCGCGCCTGATGGTAACGTAAGTTGATGAGACAGCGCTAAATGCTGCAAAAAGTGGTTTTGCAGGGGAAACGAAAAAGCAGGCCGTGTGGCCTGCCTTCTCATTTAACGTCAATCAGATGCGGCTCAGGAGCCGGGGGTCGGGGTGACCGGGCTGGTCGCGTTGGGGGCTTCCGTCGCTTCTTCGGTGGGTTCAGCGTCCCCACCTTCCGCGTCCAGCAGAGCACCACTGGCCGGGTCAACGCCGGTTTCCAGTTCGCCAGAAGCCAGCAGTTCGAAGATTTCGTTCACCTGCGCAACGACTTCTTCGGGCACTTCCGCATCGTGCGCCGGCGCGAAACCGATACCGTTATTGGCCGCGTCCAGGATGTAGTTGGTGCCGCCCTCGAATTCGAATTCATCAGAGCCGGCCAGCGCGGACAGCAGGTTATAAACACCCACGTCGATGCGCTTCACGGCGCTGGTGATCAGGTTTTCAGCACCGGGGGATTCGCCGCCGCCGAAGGTCGTGAAGTATTCGTCCTGATCGACGCCGATCACGCGGACGCCTTCCTGCGCTGCGAAGGTGATACCGCCGGAGCCAGTGGGGCCGCCCGCGCCGAAGATCACATCCGCGCCTTCACCGATGAACTGTTCCGCCGCATCCGCGCCGCGGTCGGGGGCTTCAAAGCTGTCGATATACACGCCCAGCGTTTCGATATCAGGGTTGATATAACGTGCACCCTGCTCGAACCCATTACGGAACTTGATGACCGGGGGAATGTCGATGCCGTATACGCCCGCAATCGTGCCGCTTTCGCTGACGAGCGCGGCCATCGCACCCACCAGGAACCCGGCCTGATCTTCACGGAACTGGATGCCGACCAGGTTTTCGGGGCCTTCCGCCACGAACTGGTCAACGCCGATGAAGTACACATCGGGGTTAGCTTCCGCCGCCGCCAGCGTCGCATCGGCCAGCAGGAAGCCGACCGTAATCACGACATCATAGTCGCCGTCGAGGCAGGTGTTGATGTTCGGTTCAAAGTCGCTGGGGCTGGAGGATTCGATTACCTGGGTTTCCAGGCCGAATTCTTCACCCGCCTGTACCATGCCGTCGAACGCCAGTTGGTTGAACGTGCCGTCGGTCACGCCGCCGCTGTCGGTCACAAGGCACGCGCTGGTGATGGTGCCTGCCGCCGCTTCTTCGGTGGCATCAGCCTCAGCGCCTTCTTCAGTGGCTTCGGCTTCGACGACCGCTTCTTCGGTGGCTTCTTCTGTTGCTTCTGCTTCATCGGCGACTTCAGTCGGTTCCTCAGTGGCTTCGGTTTCGGCAGCCACTTCGGTCGGTTCTTCCGTCACTTCGGCAGCTTCCACCGCTTCTTCGGTGGCTTCTTCCGTCACGGCTGCAACGGCGGTCGGTTCAGCTTCCACCGCTGCTTCTTCGGTGGCTTCTTCCGTCGCGTCTGCGCCTGCCAGATCGGGCGGCAGCAGCACCGCGTCGATGGCATGGATAACGCCGTTGGAAGCGGCCACATCTGCCAGCACGACCGTCGCGGTGTCGTTCAGCGTCACAGTGCCATCTTCAGCAATTGCAACAGTGATCTCGCCGCCCTGGAGCGTCGTGACGGTCTGGCCGTCTTCCAGATCAGCCGCGAGCACTTCGCCTTCGACGACATGATAGGTGAGGATGTTGGTCAGCGTTTCGGTGTCGGCCAGCAGCTCTTCTGCGGTCAGGCCGAGCGCTTCCAGCGCGGCTTCAAAGGCTTCGTCGGTGGGAGCGAACACAGTGAAGGGGCCGCCCTCGCTCAGCGTTTCCGTCAGGCCGGCTGCTTCAACCGCGGCTACCAGCGTGGTGAAATCGCTTTCGACTGCGGTATCGACGATGGTGCCTTCTTCGCCTTCTTCGGTGGCATCAGCGACGACGCCTTCTTCAGTGGCTTCGGCTTCTTCACCTTCTTCGGTGGCATCAGCCTCAGTGGTCACTTCCATGCCAGCCATGCCTTCTTCGGTGGCATCAGCCTCAGCATCTTCTTCAGTGGCTTCGGCTTCTTCACCTTCTTCGGTCGCTGCGCCAGCTTCTTCAGTTTCTTCGGTGTCAGCTTCTTCAGTCGCGGTCGCAGTGGCTTCATCACCGCCCGCAGCGCTTTCTTCGGTGGCCGTCGCCGTTGGTTCCTCGTCCTGTGGCGTATTGGTGGCGTCATCTCCCCCGCCGCCACCGCAAGCCGCCAGCACCAGCGCGAGCACCAGCAGCAGAATCAACAACAGCCGTGGATTGCGTCGCATACATCCTCCCTTTGAGTTGTGCCTTTTCAATTGGCAAAAAGAGATACCGCGAGCAATAGTACCACTGCCCTATGTTCTTGAAAACTAATAAGATGATGAAAAGTTAAGCGGAAGCCTTGTTGCAAATGCCCAACGACGCTGTTAAAAATTAGCTGTTTCAAACAAAAAGAGGATGTGGGTGCATCCTCTTTGAGCCAGACTGTGAATGATTGGCTATCATGCCAGGTCGCGGCGCTGGAACGTCCACAGAGAGACAATCAGCATCAGCACGACCGCGGTCACGAGCAGGGCGATATTGGCCGCATCCGGCCCGTACTGCATCACGCCCGGCCCGTCGTAGTAACGGAAGATCGACAGGGCCCGCAGATCAGCCGCGAAGGTGGTGCTGGCGGCGCGCCCCAGCGTGTCGATGAAATAGCTGGCGACCACGAACACCGCTGCCAGGGTGGTCACGAGCGACTTGCGGCGGAAGATCGCCCCCATCAGCACGGTGAACAGCAGGATTGCCAGGGCGGGCGGGATGATGTTGAGCGTCGTCACCAGGATTTTGCCGAAATCCACCTCCACGCTGGGGGTCATCACAATGCCCACCCACAGCCCCGCGAACGTGAGCAGTACAGCCACCGAGATCATAACGGCATAAGCCAGCGTCTTTTCCAGCATCCACTGCCAGCGCGCCAGCGGCAGGCTGAGCAGCGTATTGGTGATGCCCGCGTCTTCATCATTGGCAGTCACGTTCAACCCGGCGATCACGGCATAGACCGCGAAGATCACCAGCGCGATGCTGAAAAACTGCGACGCCAGATACCCTTCGGCGGTGGCGGCATATTCCAGGTCAGTGATGCCGAACGCGGCCAGAAATTCCGGCGGGAAGGCTTCATAAGCGGCGGTCATCTGCCGCAGCGCATCTGCATCCGGCACGATCACAACCTGCAGCAGCGCCATCAGGCCAACGCCCAGCCCCCAGTAGAGCATTGCCCGCCAGTGACGGCGCAGCGTCTCGAAGAATGTCACCCCGGTCATGATACCTGCTCCTTTTCAACGTGTTCGACTTCGGCATGATGGCGCTTAACCGCCGGATTGTTGTCGTAGAAGGTGAGGAAGATTTCCTCTAAGGTCGGCTCCTTGACGCGCAGATCAACCACATACTGATCGTTGAGCGCCCGCATGAGCGGATCAAAGTCACCGTTCAGGCGAAGTTCGATGTGGCTGTTTTTCTGGGCGACCTCCGTCACGCCGGGGACGCTGCCCAGCCGCGACACAAGTCCCTGAAGGTTGCGGGTGCGAATGGACACCCAGCGGAAGTCCACATGCGTCAGGTCCTCGACCGTCTCGACGGCCTTCAACTGCCCGGTGCGCAGAATCGCCACACGGTCACAGATGGCCTGCACTTCGCTCAGCAGATGCGAGGACAGGAACACCGTGCGGCCTTCCCGCTTGACTTCCAGCATCAGCTCGTTGAACACCTGCTGCATCAGCGGGTCGAGGCCGCTGGTCGGTTCGTCCAGGATAAGAAGCTGCGGGCGGTTCATCAGCGCCAAGATCAGGCCGAGCTTGCGCTTGTTGCCGGTGGAGTAGTCGCGCACGCGCATCGACGTATCGAACTGTAAGCGGTCGGCCAGTTGCCGCACGTAGGCCATATCGACCTTGCCGCGCACCCGCCCAAAGTAACGGATGATGTTGATGGCGCGTTCGTTGTTCCACAGCGCCAGTTCACCCGGCAGGAAGCCGATCTGCTTATGAATATCGACCGCGCTGGCCTGGGTATCCATGCCCAGCACTTTCGCGCTGCCGCTGGTGGGACGGATCAGATCAAGCAGCATCCGGATAGTGGTGGTTTTCCCCGCGCCGTTGGGGCCGAGATAGCCGAAGATTTCGCCGCGATAGACACTCAGGTTCAGATTTTCGAGCGCCAGCTTTTGCTTACGGCCTGTTTTGTAGACTTTCGTGAGGTTGTTGGTCTGGATGACGAGTTCGCTCACCGTCATGATGAAGCCCCCTTGCTCGGTAGACTCTTGATCTTCCCCCGATTGCTCGGAGTGCAAATTAAATTTGCCTTATATAAAATTTAGTTTAGTCAAAATATATCCTTGAATCAATATACAGGCCTCCGCCTTTTGACGGATTTGGCTATTCTGTCTCGTCAGTCGGCAGATCGTAGCGCTGGCTGAAGGCCTCGATGATGTCGCGGTAAATCTGCTTCCCGGCCTCGCTGTTACCGCCCGGAACTTCCAGCCCGCTCGACAAGAGTGCACTCAGCGTGTTCACCTGGTCTTCCAGCGACGGCGCGTGCTCCTTCCCGATAAACTCATCAATGGTGACAAAGCCGATTGAAATCATGCTCAGGATGTAGGCCGTAATCTGTGGATTCAGATCGTTTCGTACCAGGCCTGCCGCCTGCATTCTGCGAATAAACTCCGCCCGAAAGTTCATACTCGACAGGTAAATGTTCGGGTCGAGCTTGCGCAGCATATCCCCCAGAACCCGCTTGTCTCGCGCCAGGACGGCCTGCGCCACCGGGTATCTGGGAAGCTGATTGAGCGTGTGGCGATACATCCCGATGAGCGTACCCCCTTCCGGGTCGGCTTCGATTTCCTCCATGAACTTACGTCCGTAACGCGCGATCTCCCGCATGATGAGCGCCTGGAACAACTCCTCCCGGCTGGCATAGTGCAGATAGATCGCCCCTTTAGAAATTCCCGCTTCCTGCGCGATATCGCTGATGGTGGTTTTGTCATAACCAAACCGCACCAGAAGTTTTGCCGCTGCGTCCAGAATACGCTGGTTGCGCTCAGGATTGTTTGAATTACGCTTTCGGTCTTCTGCTTTTTCCAGTTCTTCCACACATGACTCCGTGACCAAATGTAAACATCTGGTCATAGAGTACGCCTGAACAGGTCTTTACAGCCCCTCAGAAACTAGGGGTCTGTTGAAAGAAAAAATTCGCCTGTGGTCGCCTGTTGTGCTTTAATGACGAATGTTTTTGTCTTCTCACAGGGAATTCAACGATGACTTCACTGCCTGCGATTCAACGCTTTGTCACCAGCACGGGCGCACGCATCTATCGCATTCCGCTTCAGGTATTTTCCAACTTCATGGGCTACAGCTATCTCGTGCTGGAGGCAGGGACACCGGCGCTGGTGGATGCCGGCTCAAACGTTGGCGAGAGCAGTCATCAGCTTCTCGCAGGGCTGCAAACGATTCGGGACGAGTTCGGCGAAAAGATCGCCATAACCGATATTGACCGCATTCTGGTTACGCATGGGCATATCGACCATTTCGGCGGCGTGGCGTTTATGGTGGAGCAGACGGGCGGGGCACACGTCGGGATTCACGAACTTGACCGCCGCGTCCTGACGAGTTATGAGGAGCGCGTCGTCGTCGCCACGAAGGATTTGCGCGTATATCTGGAACGCGCCGGGGTCGCGGCGGAAGAACGGGCCGCCATGATCTCCATGTACGGCTTCGCCAAAAAGAACTTCAGTTCGGTTGAGGTGGATTTCCATCTGGACGAGGATGTGATGTTCGACGGGATGCGTTTCGTTCATACACCTGGGCACTGCCCTGGGCAGGTATGCATCATGATCGGGAATACCATGCTCAGCGCCGATCACATCCTCTCCCGCACCACGCCCCATCAGGCACCCGAAAGTATCACCCATTACACCGGGCTTGGACATTACCGCGACTCGCTGCGGAAGGTGCAGAAGATCGACGGAATCGACCTGGCGCTTGGCGGGCACGAAGACCCGATTTACGACTTTTACGGTCGCGTTGACGACATCCAGCACAGCCACGAGCGCAAGCTGAGCCGGGTGCTGGACATTATCAGACAGGCAGGCGAACCTGTGACGATCAAGCAGATCACCGATCTGATGTATCCCAACAAGGCCGGGTATGACACGCTGCTGGCGCTGGAAGAAGCCGGGGCACACGTGGAATATCTTTATCAGCACGGGCAGCTTTCGGTGGCGAACCTGCATGAAGTGGAAACCGAGGACAACCCGGCGCTGCGCTACACGGCCCTGTAGTTTAACGCCGTTTTTGTCCTCACCCCCGCCTCGCTTCGCTCGACTCCCCCTCTCCAATTTTTGGAGAGGCGGTTGGGGGGTGAGGAATTTGAGGCGAAACACCTGATCCAAAACTGAAAGTAGTTTATAAAGTCTTTAAACGAACAGCGTAGAAATATCAACAAGATTTAACATTTCGTGTGTGCTGGCTTAAACTCACCACATTAGATTTTCCTGCTGTCCGTTAGGGCTTCCCTTTTGGAAACGATACTAAGGAGACATCAAGGATGCTTAACAGCAAGAAGTTTTTTATGGTCGCGCTGATCGCCGTGCTGGCGATCTTCTCCGTGCTTCCGGCGCTGGCGCAGGAACCCATCGAAGTTCAGGTGTGGATTGCCTTCACCGACGAACTTCGCCTGGGCTTCGCGCAGGAAAAGGCCGCCGAGTTCAACGAACTGCACCCCGAATATAACGTCGTCGTCCAGGGCTATGCCAACTACGAAGAACTGTTCGCCGCCACCGCGCTGGCCGCCGAACAGGGCACCCTGCCCGCGATTGTGCAGTACTTTGAAGTTGCCACCCAGGACGCCCGCGACAGCGGCTACTTCAAGTCGATTGCCGAAGCGCTGGGTGATCGCACCGAAGTGCTGGGCGAACCGGTGAACTTCGATGACTTCATCAGCGTGGTTTCGGCCTATTACACGCTGGACGGCCAGTGGACTTCCATGCCCTGGAACACCTCCTCGGCCATCATGTTCAGCAACAACAGCTTCCTGGAAGCGGCTGGCGTTGAAGCCCCGCCCGCGACCTGGAGCGAAGTGGCCGCCGCCTGCGAAGCGATCATGGCGCTGGAAAATGCCCCTGAATACTGCTTCACCTTCCCCAATCACGGCTGGTTCTTCGAACAGTGGCTGGCGCAGCAGAACGCGCTGTATGCCAACAACGACAACGGCCGTGCGGAACGCGCCACCGAAGTCGTGTTCAACAGCCCCGAAGGCGTGGCGATTCTGAACTGGCTGGACGAAATGCAGGCCGCTGGCTACCTGTACTACAGCGGTGCGCAGGGCGGCGACAGCTGGGCGACGGTTGACCAGGCCTTCCAGGCGCAGCAGGTCGCGATGGCGATCTACAGCAGCTCCGACACGGGCGTTTATACCCAGACGGGCGCGGACAACGGCTTTGACGTCGTGGCTTCCTTCCTGCCCTACAACGACGAAGTGGGCTACACCGGCAACCTGATCGGCGGCGCGAGCCTGTGGCTGGTCAACGGCCTCGCCACCGAAGTGGAAGAAGGCGCACTGGGCTTCCTGCTCTATCTGAACAACACGGAAAATCAGGCCGTGTGGGCGTCGGACATCACCGGCTACATCCCGATCCGCCAGAGTTCCATCGACCTGCTGACGGAACAGGGCTTCTTTGACGAAAACCCGAACTTCACCGTCGCGGCGGAACAGCTTGCCCAGAGCGAAGTGACCCCCGCCACCAGCGGTGCGCTGCTCGGCGCGTTCCCCAGCATCCGCAACGTCGTCACCGCTGCGGTTGACCGTGCGCTGCTGACCGACGACGACAACCAGGCCATCCTGGACGAAGCAGTGGCCGAAGCCAACGCGATTCTGGAAGAATACAACCTGCTCAACGCGGAGTAAGCGGTTAGACTGGCCCTCAACCCCCTGACCCCCTTCTCCCTCAGGGCGAAGGGGGGAAGACTTGGTTTAGTTCCTCTCTCTTTTAGGGAGGGTAAGGGCGAAAAGGTGGGGCGCAGGCGACTGCGCCCCTGCCATTCCCGTTCCCCAATCGAGACAGCCAGAAAGTAAAGCCATGCAAATCTCACCTATCCTGATTATTCTGGCGGCGGGCGTCCTGGGCGCGGGGTTCATGGCCGTCACGTTCCAGCGCCAGCACCCGCAGCGGCGGCCCAACCTCCTTTTAGGGCTGGTCTTAGGCGCGGGGGCGGGAGCGCTCGGTTCGATGCTGTTCACTGCACCGCTCAACTACTGCATGTTCGAGGCCGAGCGAGTCTCCGACAACGTCTATAATCTTTATTTTGGACTTCTTCTGGCAGCCGCCGGGGCGCTGCTGCTGCTTTATCCAGTCAGCTTTGCCGCCGGGCGCTGGCAGCAGGGCGGAACGTGGCGGGCGGTGTTCGCGGCGGGCACCCAGCAGCCTACGCAGGGCGTGTTTAAGGGAACGGTCGCGCCCATGCTGCTGCTTGCGCCGACGCTGACGATTCTGCTGCTGTTCCTGTACTATCCCTCGCTGGATACTATTCGGCTCTCCACACTGCTGGCACGGTTGGGTGCGCCGCGCACTGCGTTTGTGTGTGTGGATAATTTCACCCGATTGGTCGAACCCGGTTCCGCCAGCCGCGATTTCTTCAACAGCCTGGGCAATACGGTCTTTATGTCACTGGCGATTGTGGTGCTGGGGCTGGCGCTGTCGCTCTTTATCGCGGCGATGGCCTATCTGCCGATTAAGGGCGCGGCATTCTATCGCACTCTTCTGATCTGGCCGTATGCCATCTCCCCCGCCATTGCGGGCATCATCTTCCTGCTGATGTTTAACCCGACCGGCGGCATCATCAACTTTTTCAGCGACCGCCTTCTGGGGATCACGCTCGGCTGGACGAATGACGCCAGCGTCGCGCCCTGGACGATCATCATCGCAAGCATCTGGAAATCGCTGGGCTATAACGTGCTGTTCTATCTGGCTGGTCTGCAGAACGTTTCCAAAGACCTGATCGAAGCCGGCTCCATTGACGGCGCGAACGCCTTCCAGCGCTTCTTCTACCTTGTCATGCCGCAGCTTTCGCCCATCACCTTTTTCCTGATCGTGACCAACACCACCTACGCCTTCTTCGATACCTTCGCCACGATTGACTATCTGACCCCCGGCGGTGGCCCGCTGCAATCGACCACGACGCAGATGTACGAGGTCTATCAGTTGGGCATTGGCAATAACGACCTGGGCAAGGCGGCGGCACAGTCGATTGTGCTGTTCGCGATGGTGATCGCGCTGACGGTGCTGCAATTCCGCTTCAGTGGGCGGCGCGTGAACTACGGAGCATAAACCTATGACCAGCATATCGCAGGAAAGACTCGATACCCGCACAGGCGAGAACGCGCTCAGCCAGTTCATGACCACCATCGTGCCCAAGCGCTGGTATGCCCATCTGGTGCTGCTGATCTCGTGCATCCTGATCGGCTTTCCGCTGTTCTATGCCATCCTCGTCAGCACCCAGAGCAACGCCGATGTCTTCCGTTATGATTTCCTGCCAGGAGACTCACTTGCGGAAAACTGGGATGCGGTGGTGAACGTGCGCGGCTTGCAGAATTATATGGTCAACAGCGGACTCATGGCGGTGGCGATCACCATCGGGAAAACCATCCTCTCGCTGCTGGCGGGGCTGGCCTTCGTCTATTTTCGCTTTCCCGGCAAATGGCTGGTGTTCGGCTTTATCCTCGTCACGCTGATGATGCCGACCGAGGTGCTGATTATCGCGCTGTTCCGGTTTGTGAATCAGCTTGGCTGGGCAGACAGCTACACGGCGCTGATCGTGCCGTTCCTCGCCAGCGCGACCGGGACATTTTTGTTCCGGCAGCATTTCGCTAACATCCCGGCGGAACTGTCCGAAGCGGCTCAACTGGACGGCGCGAACCCGATTCAATTTCTCACCCGTGTGCTGATTCCCATTAGCTGGAACACGATTGGGGCGCTGGCGGTGGTGCAGTTTATCTATGCCTGGAATATGTATCTGTGGCCGAGCATGATTATCACCGACCCACGCCTCGACGTGGTGCAGGTCGGCATCGCGTCGGTGAGCGGCGGCGACTCCAGTATCGAATATGGCCCGATTATGCTGGCGGCGGTGATTGCCAGCATCCCGCCGCTGATCGTGTTCCTGGCGCTGCAAAAGCAGTTCATGAGCGGCTTTGCCATCAGCCGGGATAAATGACGACCTTTTCCATTTCCGGCGCACGGCGCACCCGCCACAGCCGGAACTGCTCGTCGGCGAAGCCCTTGAGTTCGCTGGTGTAGAAGGCCACGTCATAATCGCGCCGGCTGAGCAGATCGCGCACGGCGGAGTCATTGTACATCTCGTTGGAGATCACCACGTCTTCCCCGGTTGATTGGCCTTCCAGCCTTGCCGCAAGGTTGACCGTCGAACCGAAGTAATCGAGGCGGTCGTTGAGCGTCACCGCAATGCAGGCGCCCGTATGCACACCGATTTTCAGTTTCAGCGGGCGCTCGTTTCGGGTCGCTTCCATCAGGTTATGCTGCATGGCAAGCGCGGCGCGAAGGGCAGCGTCCGGCTGTGGGAAGGCAGCCATCACCGCATCGCCGATGGTTTTGACAATTGCGCCGCCTTCCGCGCTGATGGCATCGCGCAGGATGTCGAAGTGGTTCATCACCAGTCCGAAGGCAGGTGCGTCGCCGATTTCGCGGTACAGGCTGGTTGAGCCGCGCAGGTCGGTGAATAAAATTGTAAGTTTGCCGACCGAAATCTGGTCGCCGGGGCGCAGCGCTTCCTTCGCGAACAGGTCGCGGAACAACTGCATGGTGGTCACTTCGGCAGCGGTCACGGCCTGATCGCTCCATGCCACGCGCTCCAGCAGCATCAACTGTTCCTCGCGGCTGTCGTTGCGCCAGGTCAGTTTCGCATCCGGTGTAATGGCAGGTTCGCTGTTGTCCCATTCGGTGTCACGCGCCGTCAGCGTGAGTTCGGCGTGTCCGTGCTGCGCCACATTAAGATACTGCCCGCCGCGCAGGTTCAGCGCCCGCAGCCGATAGCGCCCCGGCTCAAGTACAGGCTGGATGCTGCGCACCTCACCCGCTTTCATCAACTGCTGAACCACCACATGGGGCGTGGTCTGTGGCCCCGCGATGCAGAATTCGCCCGTCTCCGCCAGCCGCACCGCCGCATTGACCTTGAACGTCAGTTCAACCGAGCGGTCAAAATTCACCGTGAAGTCGATGTTGCACATGTCGCAGTGGACTTCGGGCACGACGCCGCTGAGGGTGGTGGCGGTGGCCTTCGCGCCGCGACAGTTGGGGCACAGCAAATCCCACTGCAAATCCAGCAGGCCGACGCGCGTCGCCAGCAGGCAGGTTTCCAGCAGCGCCCGCCGTGATACGTTCCATTGATCGGCCAGTGCATAGGGGCGAATCCGCGCCACGACCAGATCATCCCCGTTTTCGACCAGCCAGGTCAGCTTCTCGACGAGGGCGGGCTGTGCGCCTTCCCGCCGCAGCCTGGCGGCCAAATCCTGCAAACGGGTTTCGCCGCCAGGGACGAATTCGACAGGTGTCAGCGAGGCCAGCGGCAGCAGTTCGCCTCGTGACGCTTTCTGGTCGTAGGTCTGGAAGGTCTTTTCGTAGATGCGTCCACTGTTGAGTTTGATCTGCGTCCCCAGCAGGACGCGGGCGAGGCGGGTGCGTGGGCGGAGTGTCAGAGTATAGCGCAGGTGGGTGCCGCTGCCTTCCGGGATCAGTTCCGTCAGGACGTGGACTTCTTCCACCAGGCCTTTGGTGTAATGTCGCGCCGTGCGGTAATAATGCGGCTGCACCCACTCGTAGGGTTCCTCCACCCACTCGAACGGCATTCCGAAGGACATAATGCGCAGCAGACGGCGGGCGTTGGATGGAGCGGGTTCATCGGCGCGTTTTTCCAGTGCCTGAGCGCCCGTATCATGGTTGAAGTGATTGGTGTCCGACACCAGCGGCCATAACGCCTCCGGCGACGATTGCAGATGCCATTCCCAGGTGAAGTGAAGTTCTCTGGCGCTCATGGAGTATAATCACAGTCAGTTTATCGTATAAACTTTACGTTCAGTGTACTGGCGACAGATGGTCACGGTGGCTGAGAGTGCCGTCATAAGATGGTTGATTTTGAGTTTGCGAGGCAGGGATGAGCGAGGCAGTTGGGCAGGCCGCACGTCTGCTGAAAGTCAGCCAGCATGTCGCGGTTTTGACGGGCGCGGGCGTAAGCAAGGAATCCGGCGTACCGACCTTCCGCGACGCGATGGAAGGGTTATGGGCGCAGTACGACCCGCAGCAGTTGGCGACGCCGCACGCCTTCCGCGCCAACCCGAAACTCGTTTGGGACTGGTACGAGTGGCGGCGGTCGATGGTGCGCAAAGCCCAGCCGAACCCCGGTCATTTCGCATTAGCCGAGCTTGAGAAGCGCCTGCGCCTGACGCTGATTACGCAGAACGTGGATGATCTGCACGAGCAGGCCGGGAGCCAGGCCATCATCCATCTGCACGGGAACATCGCGCAGAGCAAATGCTTTTTCGACTGCCAGGGCGACCCGACGCTGATTGACCTCTCAACGCTGGAATGGGACGCGGAGAACGGCCCGCCTGCCTGCCCGCACTGTGGGAGATGGGTGCGGCCAGACGTGGTCTGGTTTGGAGATCTTTTGCCCCCGAAGGCGCATCAGGCGGCGCTGGAAGCGTGTCTCGATTGTGACGTGATGCTGGTGGTTGGCACATCGGGGCTGGTATCGCCCGCCGCCGAAATGCCGCTGCTGGCAAAGCGCGGTGGGGCGAAGATCATTGAAGTCAACCCGGACGACACGATGATTACGCGCATTGCGGATGTCAAGCTGGGTGGGCCGTCGGGCGTGATGCTGCCACAGGTGGTCGAGGCGCTTGATGTGGTGTAGAAGCCTGTCAGGACTTATGCGCTTGCGAATCGTTTTTCTCGTAGGGGCGCGTTTGAAACCCGCCCCTACAAGCGACGAACCGCGTAAGTTTTGTCTGTTTAAAATGCTTGTGCTGCTTTTCCTGCTGGCAATTGCTTCTCCTGCCCCCATCGCCGCCCAGGAAGCCACGCCCGAACCTGTTATGACCGGGGCGCATCCGGTACAGGTGTTCCTGCAGCGCAGCGTTGACCCCACCGGATTGGATCGGCTGATTTTTGTGGATGGTTTCACCGGGGCAGAGACGACGCTGGATGTGTATGGCGAACGCTACCAGGCAACCAGCGCATCTGTGATGTATTTTGACACATCGCGCCGTCAGGTCATGCTGGCCGCGCCCGATGGCACCACCCGCCTGCATCCCTTTATCACCAGCACTGCCCAGACGCGCCGGGTAGACTGGCTGCTCTCGCCCGATGGCGGCTCCGTCGCCTGGACGTTGACCAACAGCGACGAGTTCGGGCGGTTGACCACCGTCACCAGCGTTGCCAGCGCGGACGGCTCGAACGCCCGTGAGGTCTTAACAGATGGCCCCCGTGCGGATGGACTGCGAGCGCTGCCGCTGGCGTTCAATGCCGAGCGCACCGTCCTCTACATGGATCTGCACCCCGACGGACTCAGCAGCTTCCTGCCCATCTCGCAGTACGCAGGTCTGTTCGCGCTTGAACTGGAAAGCGGAAGTGTCACGCCGCTGCCCGGGGAGGAAGAACGAGGCTGCCTGTGTGGGGCGGGAATCGGCGAAGGGCAGCTCTTACGCATGGGCTTATCCGAAGATCAGGTCGGCTATGACCTGCGCATTTACAACCTCGTGGCGGGCGCGGAACGCACCACCGAACCCCTTCCTGTGCCGCGCTTCCGCAATTATACGCTGGCGGGGGATGTGCTGGTATCGCCCGACGGCACCCGCGCGATCTACTCCCTGGCGCAGGTGATCAGCGCCAACGCCGCACAGTCAACCGTGCGCGTGATTTTCGTCCTGGTCGATTTGCAGGCGCTCACCCAGCAGACGCTCACCGACCCGGTGCTGACGTTCCTGCGTCCGGTTGCGTGGACGGATGACAACACTGCAATTCTGTTTACCAGTCCCACTCAGGACGGTACATGGAAACTGCAACTCGCGGATGGCAGCCTGCCGCGTATCGCTGAAGCAGCATATGTGGGAACCCTCTTGCCGTGACCTTTACTTGCCTCGTGCCTTAAGCGGACTTAGAATAGAACTTATGACCAAGATACGACCCAACAGCACCACCACGATTCCTGATTTTGAACGACGCCGCGCCAAGTTCGAGCCGGTGCTGGATATCCTGCGCGAGGTGTATGGCCCGCTGGAATGGATGCCCGGTCAGAACGCGATGGACGAACTCGTAAGCTGCATCCTCAGCCAGAATACCAATGACGCCAACCGTGACCGTGCGTTTTATGCCCTCAAAGGCCATTATGAAAGCTGGGAGGATATCGTCAACGCGCCGATTGAAGAGCTGATCGACGTGCTGCGTCCGGCGGGGCTGGCGAATCAAAAAGCGCCGCGCATCCAGAAGGTGCTGGAATTTATCCGCGACCAGTTCGGCACGTATGACATCGACTTTCTGAAGGATATGCCGCTGGACGAGGCCAAGCAGTGGCTTACCAATCTGGACGGCGTGGGGCCGAAGACTGCCGCCATTGTCCTGTGCTTCAGCTTCAACCTGCCCGCCTTCCCGGTCGATACGCACATTCACCGCGTCGGAATGCGCATCGGCTTTTTACCAGAGAAAATCACAGCGGATAAAGCCCATCCGGTGATGGAAGCGATTGTGCCGCCCGAAGGGCACTACGCCTTCCATATCTACCTGATTCGGCATGGGCGCGACACCTGCACGGCGCGTCGCCCCTACTGCGAACGCTGCCCGCTGACCGCCCACTGCGATTATTATCAGCAGGTGGTCTCTAAAAAGAACAACGACAGCGAAGCACCACCGCACGAGGCCTCATGACCAGCGATAACCGATCTGCCGACGCGAAAATTGGCGATTTTGAACTCGCGACCATGCGCAACAACCTGAACCTGCTGCGCAGCCAGCTTAAGGCCGGGCGGCTGGATGAGGCCTTTCTCATCAAGCAGATCGACAAAATGGGCGAGATGTTCGAGCGCATCGCCAGCCAGCAGCGGTCAGAGGCAAACATCGCCCGTTTCGAGGCACTGTATAACGTCAGCCGGGTGCTTGGCTCCTCCCTCGATCTGCAGATTGTGCTCGATCAGGTGATGGACGCGATCATTCAACTGACACGCGCCGAACGCGGCTTCCTCATGCTGCGCGACGACGACGGTGGGCTGACGGTCAAGGCCGCGCGTAATTTCGACCAGCAGACGCTCGGCGGGGAACAGTTCAAATACAGCCGCACGATTGCCAATCAGGTGTTGGATACGGGACTGCCGGTGCTCACGACCAACGCGGCGGAAGACCCGCGTTTTTCAGGCCAGGCCAGCATCGTCGGCCAATCCCTGCGCAGTATCATGGCGACACCCCTGCGGGCACGGGGCAACGTCATCGGGGTGGTCTATGTGGATAATCGCGCCCTGAGCGGCCTGTTTAAGCAGGAAGACCTGGAGGCGATGGACGCACTTTCGGGGCAGGCGGCGGTTGCGCTTGACAACGCCATTCTGTTTAACGCCACAGACCGCCAGTTGCAGCAGCGCGTGGAAGAACTCCAGCAGCTTCGCCGGGTTGATCTGCTGCTGAATGAAACGCTCGACGCGGATAAAGCCATGTTCTACACGCTGGAATGGGCATGCCGGGTAGCGTATGCCTCAGCGGGGTATCTGGGATTGATCGACGGTGAACCGCCGCGTGTCCAGACCATGCACCACTATGGGATTGAGACAGCAAGCGCGATTCCGGCAAATCTGGAAGCCGTGTATCCTGAAGTCAATCGCGTGATTCAGAGTGGGCGTCCCGCCACCTTTACAGCAGACAACGAAACAATCCTGATGATGCCTATTCGTCGAGAGCAGGCGGTGATCGGCCTTGTCGTTCTGAAACACCCACAGGGAGAGCCATTCAGCGACGATCAGCAGGATCGTGTGGCACGGGTGATCGCGCGTGCAGCCGTCGCCATCGAAAATGCCCGTCTGTATGCGGCGGTGAAGGCGGCTGATCTTGCCAAGAGCGAATTCGTCGGCGTGGTCGCGCATGATCTCAAAGCGCCGATGAACGGCATCCAGGGCTATGCACAGTTGATGCTGTATCAGGGCGGGCTGACCGAAAAACAGTCTGACTACCTGGAACGCATTCGCGACACCGTACAGCGCATGGAAATTCTCGTGTCGGACCTGGCCGACATCAGCCGCATCGAAAGCGGCCACTTCTTTATGGACGAAGCGCGGGTGACGGTGCATGATATTGTCGAAGCCGTGAAGGACAATACCCTGCCACAGATTCAGGCGCGGAGGCATACCTTGATCGAGCAGATTCAGCCCAGTCTGCCCGATATGCACGTGGATTATTACCGCCTGCTGCAAGTGCTGACCAACCTCGTCAGCAACGCTTATAAATACACGCCCGACGGCGGGACGATCACGCTGAGCGCTTCTCTCGATGGTGAACGTATTCGCTTTCAGGTGGCGGATACCGGCATCGGTCTTTCTGAGGACAGCATCGCCAAACTCGGTACGAAATTCTGGCGGGCGGATGACAAGTATACGCGCTCGCAGCAGGGCACCGGCCTCGGCTTTTCGATCACACGGCATCTGGTCGAGCAGATGGGCAGTCACATTCAGATCGAAAGTGTGCTGGGGCAGGGCAGCGCCTTCAGCTTCAGCGTTGCGGTTTACCACGAATAGGGGTGTCGGGTACGCGGATGCACGTTTTTCTCTCTCCCCATCTGGACGACGCGGTGCTAAGCTGCGGCGGGCTGATTTACCAGCTTACGCAGCGCCGCGAACCCGTCATGATCGTGACCGTGATGGCGGGCGATCCACCCAACCCTGTGCCCGATTCGCCCATCGTGCGCGATCTGCATCAGCGCTGGGCGATAGGGGAAAGCCCAGTTGTTGTGCGGCGGCGGGAAGATGTTGCGTCGGCGCAGCGGGTCGGCGCACAGGTGCAGCACCGCGAATATCCCGACAGTGTCTACCGCACATATCAGGGACAAGCGCTGTATCCAACCGAACAATCAATCTTCGGCGAAGTCCACCCGGACGATGTGACCAGCAAATCGCTGGCGATTGAATCCACCCTGTTTCGCTTTGTGTACATGGGCATCCAGACGCTCTACGCGCCGTTGGGGGTGGGGCATCATGTCGATCATCAGATCGTGCGCGATTGGGCGCTGGATATTCGCCGCTATCATCCCACGCTGAAACTGACTTTTTATGAGGAATACCCCTATACCCGCGATGTAACTGCCATCCAGCGAGCGCTGGATTGGATGAAACCCCGGCAGGCGCTTGTGCCGGAAGTTCATACCCTCACGCAGGCCGATGTCAATGCCAAAGTAGACGCAGTGGCCTGCTATCAGTCTCAGATCAGCACCTTCTGGAAAAGTGAGGAAGCCATGCGGCGGGATATTGAAGGGGCTTTTTGCATTGGCGGGGGCGTCTATGCCGAACGCTGCTGGAATGCCGTTAATGAAGGGAGCAAGTCATGACCAACACTGCCCTGCAGGAAGCCCTCGCGCAGTTGAGCGCCCTCAAGGAAGCGGCGCAGAAAGGTGCCATCATCCCGGTTCGGCTTCCCGGCCAGATCGAGGAGATCGAGAAGCTGCTGCAAAGCGCCGAAGACGCGCAGGCAAAGGCCGATCAGCAGGCACCACCCCCGGCAGATGTGGCGGGCGCGATAGCGGGCGTAATGGCCGACAACACCGAATTTATGAAGGTGGCCGTCCATGAACTGCGCACGCCGCTGACCAGCATCCGAGGCTATGCCGATATGATGGCTAATCCCGGTATGCCCGACAAGCTCACCGAGATGCAGAGCCAGTTGATGCAGGTCATCCGCAGCAACGCCAAGCGGCTGGAAGGCCTGCTGATGGATATGAGCTACATCAACAAGATTCGGGGCAATGCACTGCGCGTGAATGCTAAGATGGACATGCCCAAAAATATTCTGTTGATGGCGGAAAAACTGATGCGCCCGGTGGCGGAAGAAATGCACCGCCAGCTCGAATTCGATGTTCCAACCGGGCTGCCGATGCTGACAACCGACGGGGAACTGATGTCGGTAGCGCTAAGCAAGCTGATCGAAAACGGCCTGCGCTATTCACCGGAACACGACGGAAAAGTGACCGTGCGGGCGGCAGGCGAGGGCAACAAGGCCATTATCACCGTCGAGGATAACGGCGTCGGCATGACCCCCGACGAGATTGCGAAACTGGGCACGATCTTCTTCCGGTCGGATAATGACGTGGTGCGCCAGCATAAGGGCAGCGGCCTCGGCATCCCCATTGTCTATGGCATTGTGAAGCTGCTGGAGGGGGAGATCAGCGTTGAAAGCGAAGCGGGTAAGGGGACGTGTTTCCGCCTCGTCTTTAAGGGGATGGTCTGACGTTTCTGAGCACGACTCAAGGGACGCTTTTACGTAACTTTTACTTTACACCCGCGCACTTTCATGCTAAATTGACGAACGAATTGTAAACCGACACGACACCGAAACAGGTTTAGGGAACCACGCCCTTTTCTGCGGACACAGCGACTCTACGCTGTGTCTTTTATAATTTCGGCCTCTAGAAAGGTTTTTGACAGGATGACGAGCAATCAACCCCAGTATTTGACTCAAGAGGGGCTGGAAGCCCTTGAGAAACGCCTGAAGAATCTGATCGAAGTGCGTCGTCCCCAGGTCGCGGAACGTCTGCGCCAGTCGATGGAAGAAGGCGGTGAACTGAGCGAAAACGCCGAGTACGAGGACGCCAAGAACGAGCAGGCCTTCATCGAAGGCGAGATCGTCCGGCTGGAGACCATCATCAGCAGCGCACAGATCGTGGAAGCCGTCGCCAACAAGGGCGTCGTTGGCTTTGGTGCGCATGTAACGGTGGTCGAGCAGGGCACCAAGGAACAGGAAATTTATCACCTGGTCGGCTCGGCGGAAGCGAATCCGCGCGAGGGCAAGGTGTCGATTGAAAGCCCGCTGGGCAAGGCGCTGATGGGCGCGAAGATCGGCGAAAAGGTCACGGTCAAAGCCCCCGACGGCGACATCGTGTTCAAGATCGTCTCGATTGAGTAAGCGCGTTTGAACAGCCGCTTTCACGACGTTGCAGAAGGGGCAGGAGCAATCCTGCTCTTTTTGTTTTTAAAAGATAAACTTAACCGCCAAGTCGCCAAGAGCGCCAAAATTCTCTGCATTCTCCGCATCTCTACGGTGGAGAAATCACTTTGGTACAGTGCACACATTGTTGTAGACTTAGCCACATCATTCCTTCCATAAGCGAAATCAAAAACGGACACCCATGACAAGCACCTGGCAACCGAACAAAGTCGAACAGGAACGCCTGGAAAAAGCGCACCGTTTGCAGGAACTCGGCATCGAACTGTATCCCCGCCGCGTTGAACGAACACACACCTGCGCCAAAGCGATTGCGGCCTATCAGACGCGGGAAGCCGAAGACGCCGAGGCCGCCAGCAGCATTCAGGTCACGGTCTGCGGGCGAATTCGCCGCGCCAACATCAAGGGCAAAGTGTCGTTCATGCACATCGAGGACGAAAGCGGGCGCGTCCAGTTGTTCCTGCGCGTCAACGATATGGACGAGAAAATCTATGAGTGCGTCAAGGAAAAGCTGATCGAGATGGACGATTATGTCCAGGCCAGCGGCACGATGATGCGGACGCAGGCGGGTGAGATCAGCGTGCGCGTGACCGATCTCAAGCTGCTGAGCAAGGCGCTGAGTCCGCTGCCTGTCATCAAGCAGCAGGTGTTGGAAGACGGCACAATCAAGGAATACGGCGAATTCAGCGACGTGGAAACGCGCTACCGCCAGCGCTATGCCGATCTCGCCGTGAACTATGACGTGCGCGAGGTCTTCCGCAAACGCGCCCGCACCATCAGCGCGGTTCGCCGCTTTCTGGACAATGAAGGCTTCATCGAAGTCGAGACGCCCATCCTCCAGCCCATCTACGGTGGCGCGGCGGCGCGTCCGTTTGTGACGCATCACAACCAGCTTGACCAGGACTTGTTCCTGCGGATCAGCTTCGAGCTGTATCTTAAGCGCCTGCTGGTGGGCGGGTATGATGCTGTCTACGAAATCGGGCGCGACTTCCGCAACGAGGGCGTGAGCTTTAAGCACAACCCCGAATTCACGCAGATGGAATTCTACAAGGCCTATATCGACTATAACGAGGTGATGCGCCTTGTGGAGCGAATGGTCGCGTTCACGGCGGAGCAGGTCAATGGGACGACGCAGGTTGAATATCAGGGGAAGCAGATCGAGTTCGCGCCGCCCTGGCATCGCATCACGCTGCGCGACGCGATCAAGCAGTTCGCCGAGATCGACTATATGGACTACCGCGACGGCGAGTCGCTCACACAGGTGCTGCACAGCATCGGCGATAAGGTCGCGCCGGGACAGACCTGGGGCAAGCTGGTCGATCATCTGCTGGGCAAATATGTCGAGCCGAACCTGATTCAGCCCACCTTCCTCACGGATTATCCCCGCGATATTTCGCCCTTCGCCAAGCGGGTGGAATACGATGATTTCCATGTGGAGCGCTTCGAGATGTTCATTGCGGGGATGGAACTGGGCAACGCCTTCACCGAACTCAACGACCCGCTCGACCAGGAACAGCGTTTCCTCGATATGCAGCGGCTCTATGCCGACGAGGACGACGAGGCCGCGCCGCTGGATGTGGATTACCTGCGGGCGATGCGCTACGGGATGCCTCCCAACGGCGGCTTCGGCATGGGCATTGACCGTCTGGCGATGCTGCTGACGGGGCAGCGCTCCATCCGTGACGTGGTGCTGTTCCCGCACTTGCGGCCGCATCTGCGCCCCGAATCCGACTGAGACTTGCACCTGCTGATGATGCCCCTTCGTTCACTGAGCGAGGGGGCTTTTTTGTGTGAGCGTAGGGTAATCGGCGGGTAAGCGTCGAAATGCGTTTGCACTTGCTTAACCCACGCAAAACGCTTAGCGGGTATGCTACGCTTGATGCAACCATTCGCCTCTGAGGATGTCCTATGTTGAAGCGGTTTATCGTCTTCGTTCTTATCATGACAATCAGCACTCTTGTTACGGTATACGGCCAGACGACGATTAACGAGCCATTGTTTGAGGTTTCACTTGGAAGCCAGATCAGAGATGCGGTATGGCATCCCAGTGGTGATGTAATCGCGGTTGCGACTGACTCAGGGGTCAAAATATATAGTGATGCACTCCAGCTTCTTGAAGAAGTCAATGAGTGGTCTACCCCCAGTTTAGTGGAGTAACAGTGGCTCAAGCTGCCATCGTGACCGGAGCAGCATAGGCGATGCCAGAGTGCAGCCGCTGCCGGTTGTAGAACACCTCAATGTAATCAAAGATCGCCATGCGCGCTT
>JANRLJ010000066.1:0-19983 GCA_033762735.1 bacterium
TGTGCATACTCCTTGCACGTTGCGTTCATACACGCTAAAGTGCCCAGTGAGGGTCGGGTTGGTTGGACTGTTTTGTTTCGCATACATTCATTCTATCCCGCCTGTCCCTCCCCCTGTGGAGATAATCTCACCGAACTACCCCTGAGAGTGCAGTTACGGAATTTCTAAATTTCTGTCAGCCGCACGACCCCTTCCGGTCCGGTATATTTGATCGGATTCGGCGCATAGTAGGCAACGGTTTCCAGCACGTATTTCACCTGCCCAATGGTGATGTTGGGCAGCACGACCTCGCGCGGGCCGAAGTACACCCCGATATGGTAGCGCTCGACACCCTTGAGGAACACCTTCTTGACGAACCATCCCGCCGGGCCAGCCGCACGCGGCGCGGGCACGACCTCGACTTCCTCAATGAAGCGCCAGGGAACCGCATCGCCATAGACCAGCATCTCCGCGCCGTAAGCGTCGAAAATGCCGTTGAGCGCGGCCTGCTCCTCCTGCGTCAGCCCATCCATCACCGGACGATAATTGATCCGCTGTAAATACGTCATCGCTCACTGCCTAACACTCAACACGTACACTAAGGAACGGAAATGCAACAAAATGATTTGAATACAAGAGTCTTCTACGGGCGCTGCAACGCTACAAAATCAGTTGATCGCTGTATCGCCGCTAAAAGTTCAAACAACAGCTTGGCGCTCTTCGCGTCTTGGCGGTTCAAATTTCAAAAAGTTCTCATAACCTGTGTAGAATCAGGATAACGTCACGGACGCGGCTGCACTTCGACGATCAGCACCGCTTCATCGCTGCGGGTATTGTCGGCGCGATAGGCAATCGCTGTGAAGACATGCCGCGCTGCCCCCTGCGCCAGCCAGTTCGTTTCCACATTGAAAATCGGCACAGGCTGCTCGTCTTCCGGCGTGGCTTCGAGCAGCATTTCGCCATCCACCAGAATTTCAATCCGTGCCACACCTGCCGTTTCATCGTAGGCCACCACGTTCAGCGTCATGTCGATATTCTCATAAATGGCGCTGTTGTTTTCAGGAAAGAGAAACTCGACGCGGGGAAGATCGGGGGTGGAAACAGGCGTCAGTTCCAGCCGTGCGCTTTCGAGATTACAGCCTGCCAGCACCAGAACTATAAACAGCACGCCCGCCAGCCGCTGAAGCCTTTGTTGTTTGCTCCGCACAAAAATCCTCTGCGCCCCTGCGCTACAGATCGACACAGGCGAACTGCCTGCCCGCTTCTTCCTGGCCGAGCCACTGGTCAAAGCGGAAGTGCCATTCACGGGTCGTTTCGTCGTCCTGAATCAGCACATCGACCACATACCACCCGGAATCGACCGCGCCATCATGGCCGACGCAGCAGCGCGTTAGATCACCCACATCCGGCACTTCCAGCACAAAACGATCCACGCTGCCCGCCTCAAACGAGAACACATCACGCGGCGGCAGGTAAATCGAATCGGTGCGCCCGTTCGTCCCGGTAAACTGGATAAAAACGTTGGAGTCTGTCCCGCCCAGCGCAACATCGCCTGTGGTGATTGTGACCGCGTAGGTATTGGTTTTCATCAGTGTGTTCGTGTCCCAGGTCTGGTTATCAAAATGATTGAACCGCCAAGCCGCAAAGAGCACCAAGTGTGTTGGTACGCTTGTTTCCGTCACTGAATACTTTCATGCTAAAACTTTAACGAATATCCATTCTTTTGGGAAGGACGGGCTTACGCAGGTGGTTCTGATTCAAGAATAGAACTTATTTCAAAAATGGTCATTGTACGGGCGACGCGCGGGTCGCCCGTACCGCAGAATTTTGAATTAGCTTGTAAAAAGGACACGGCCTGTTTATGCCCCAGACCGTGTCCCGTCGGTTACGCGATGATGGCGTTAGCTGCCCGACGATGTGGCTTCGGGCGTGGCCTCGCCTTCCATCTCCATGTCGTCCATCGGCATCAACACACCGCTGATGGCATGGATGACCCCGTTGGCGGCAGGAATATCAACCACCACCAACTGCGCGTCATTCAGGAAGACGCTATTGCCCTCTGCCGTTAACGAAACAGTGCCTTCCAGCGTCTCGATGGTATCCAGTTCCAGCACATCACCAGAAAGCAGCACACCTTCCGCAACGTGATAGCGCAGCAGTTGACCAAGCGCTTCCGGGTCGTCCAGCAGTGCATCCAGGTCTTCCTGCGGGATGGTCAGAAAGGCGCTGTCCAGCGGCGCAAAGAGCGTAAACGGCCCTTCACCGCTCAGGGTTTCGGTAAGTCCAGCGGCTTCAATGGCCGTCAGCAGCGTGGTAAAGCGGCCATCTGCTTCCAGTGTTTCGATGATGTTGCCTTCGACGCCGGTCAGGAATTCAGCGACCTGTTGCAGCGTGACCACATCCACAAAGGCCTGGGGTTCGTCGGGCGTACCAATGGCCGCCGCGATGTAGTAACCACCTGCGTCCAGTGTCGTGCCGCTCAGATCAAGCAGGGCGGGTTCGGTCGTGCCCGACTCCACAATCTGGAGATCATAGGTGCCCGCCGGGACTTCGATCTGCACTGCGCCACCATATTCCAGGTTGGCAACCGGGATCGTCTCACCGTCTACAATCAGATCGACCGCTGGGCCGCCTTCGATGGCATGGACGATGGTCACGCGCGCCGTGCCCAGCGGAACACGATTATAGTTCTCGCTGATGAGGATGGGTTGCAGCGTCCCTGCTTCGGCTGACCCAATCGCTGCAATCGTGATCCAGGCGTTGCGAGCAAAGCTCAGATCGACCGGACCAATCACGGCATCTTCCAGCTCTCCGCCTGCCGGGACAACCGCGATGTTATACGTCCCAACCGGGATTTCAACCCAGCCCGTCAGGTGGGGGAAATCGAACGTTTCGATTTCGCTGGGTTTACCGTTGATAAAAATCTGGACGGGGCCAGCGCCGGGCGCAAAGTGCGCGATGCGGATGTGCGCGGTCGCTTCGGGCGTGGCTTCCTCGGATGTTTCCGCAGTGGGCTGTGGGGTAGCTTCGGGGGTAGAGTCCTGTGCCTGGATGGAAACTGCGGAGAAAACCGCCAGCGCCAGCATCAGCAGAACCAATGACAGCTTACGCATAGAGTGTTCTCCTTTGTTAAACATACACCATGTTTAACCCTAAAGGAGCCGCGTAAGATTTGTCATAGAAGGATGTGAACTAACCCTAAAACCTCTTTGAGCAAAAGATGAGTCCGCCGTTGACCCACAGAGCACACAGGAGAAAATCCAACAAAGACAGGTGAATAATTTTGAACCACAGAGACACGGAGAACACAGAGATCAGGTTCAGAATCTTCGCGCTGCACCATGTAGCGCACCCTTATCTGGACTTTATCCAATTACGATTTGTGTTTCCCGCCAGATGCTAAAGCATCCGACTGCGTGCGAACTTCGTTCGCGCAAAGACAAGTCCACTAAAGGGACTAGAAGAGACCATGAAAGTTCATTTTCCAGCGCCTTTAGTGCGCGTCCCATAAATGGGCGGACGTTTGGAGCCGGACGTTTTAACGTCTGGTCGGGGAAATATGAACCTTAATCACCCCTTCTGAACAAAATGGATAAAGTCCAGCTTATGACAGTTCAATATTTTCGGCTCATTTTCTTGAATCTGCTTCTGTGTCTCTGTGGTTCAATCCCTGCTCGTTCTCTTACGCATCCAGCACGCGAGCTTCCAGATCGACCGGGAGCGCCGCCGGACGTTCCGCACGGCTGCCCACCGCCACGCGCTGCCCGGCGTTGGACGACTCCTCAAAACAGTGCATCACGTCCAGCACATGATAGGCCAGGTCGCCGCTGGCACGCTGTTCGCGCCCGTTGGTGATGGCGTAGGCCATATCCGCCAGCCCGATGCCGCGCCGCCACTCCTCGCGGTGGGTGAGCGGAATTTCCTCCCATTTGCCGTCGCGCCACAGTTTGACCGTCTTCTCATAGCCGTTCGGATCAGGCACATAGAGCGAGCCTTCAGAGCCGTAAATCTCCATGCGCGGCAGGCTGTGCCCCCAGATGTCGAAGCTCATGGTAACGGTTGCGACTGCCCCACCCTCGAAGTCGAGCGCACCCGTGTAGTGCGTGGGAATTTCCACCGGGATATGGCGGCCATCGCGGTTCTTGCCCATGATGCGTTCGTCAAAGGATTTGCGCGTCACGGCAGTCACGCTCTGCACGGCGCCGAGCAGGTTGACCAGGCAGGTCACATAATATGGCCCCATATCGAACATTGGGCCGCCGCCTGTCTGGTAGAAAAAGTCGGGGTTAGGATGCCAGGACTCCGGCCCATGTGACAGCATATTGGCGAACGCCGCCACCG
This sequence comes from bacterium, assembly GCA_033762735.1. Classification (GTDB taxonomy): domain Bacteria; phylum Chloroflexota; class Anaerolineae; order Aggregatilineales; family Phototrophicaceae; genus JANRLJ01. The sequence goes on from JANRLJ010000066.1 coordinate 4,321, forward strand.
GACGACCAATCGCGCCCTCGTCGATCAGCTTGCGGCAGGTCTGGTGCGGCCCGAACAGAAACGTGTCCGGTGCACAGCCCACGCGCAGCCCTTTTTCCCGCGCGGTCGCCAGAATCTTCTGCCCATCCTCGCGCGTAACAGCGAAGGGCTTTTCCGAATAGACGTGCTTGCCCGCGTTCAGGGCTGACAGGCTCACGGCGGCGTGCGCGGCGGGGATGGTCAGGTTGACCACGATGTCGATATCGGGCGCGTTGAGCATATCCTCGACACTGTACACCGCCGGAATTTCGTTCTCTGCGGCGACCGCGCGTGCCTTGTCCAGGTCAAGATCAGCACAGGCCGCCAGGTGCAGAATGTCGAAATCGCGGCAGCCGTTGATGTAAGCCGGGCTGATGTTGCCCGTGCCGATAATACCAATGCGAAGCGGTTCCATGATGGTTGGTAAACTCCTTGAAGGGGATTCGTTTGGGGAACAGACAACGCTCTCATTTTAACCTGTGGCGTATAACCGTAAAGCATTGGTTCTAATGCCGCGCGTTGTTACACACGCTTGCATCGCCTGCTGCTTTTCGCTATGATGAAATGGACTGTAGTCCGTTTTTATTGGAGCGTGTCAGTATGTCGAGTTTCGTCTATCAGCAGACGGCCATTGCGCCGGGTTTTGTTCGTCCGTTGGCGTTGCAGCATTTCGCCGCATCGGAATTCCCCATGATTCATCCCATCGACTGGCTTACCTCGCATTTTGCGGTTGGCGGCTGGAGTCCACTGCAACGCCTGTCGGGGATGCTGACCGCCCACATGACCAACATCGCCCCGCACAGCGGCTTTACGTGGCATCCGCACCGCGCCCTCGAAATTTACACCTGGGTGCTGGAAGGCGAACTCTATCACGAGGACACCACAGGCGGGAAAGGCATTATCCGCGCAGGCGAATTGCAGCGCATGTTCGCAGGGGATTATATCGAGCATCAGGAGTTGAACCTGACCGACCACGACGCGCGTGTCATCCAGATCTGGTACGTGGCCGACCGCCAGTATCGGGGACTTCAGCCGCATTATCAGCAGGTCACGCGGGACGAACTGCCCACCCGCCAGCGTGGCGACGCGACGGTTTATCAACTGATCGGCGACGGCGCCCCGATGCAGCAGCACATGACCGGGCGGCTGACCGCGACAACCGTTCAGGCAGGCGGCAGCACACTGGTGGAAAATCCGCGCCCCGGAGAAGACCTCTTCCTCTATGTGACCGACGGCACGGGGAGCGTGACCAGCGAGGGACACACACGTGGACTCGGCCAGTATGATGTCATCCTTGCGCGGCAGGACGCACAGCCCACGACCATTCAGGCTGCGGCGGATGAATCGCTGCATTTCCTCAGCTTCTATCTGCCACCGTTTATCACCTCACGTTAGTCTCGGTGGGAGACATCGCTGCTGGTGTCTCCCACACATTAGGGCTTTTTAGGAAATTCTCCCGCCGCGCCCGGTTCGCCTGTAGGATAGAGGCGTTTCAGCGGAACAAACCCACAGGAGCGGGAACGATGGTCGAGATGATCCAGCCAGTGCAGCGCGGCACACAGTTGCTCAGCGATATTGACAATACGCAGGTGCAGCCGGGTCAGGTGGCGATCTGGTGGTTGGGGCAAAGCGGCTATGCCATTAAGACCGCTTCGACGCTGGTGTATATCGACCTGTATCTCTCCGAAAGCCTCTCGGAGCAGACGAGCGGCGGAGTCGAACACATCCGCATGACCGAAGCGCCATTGCGCGGGAACGAGATCACGAACGCCGGGTGGGTGTTTTCCAGTCACGGCCATCCCGATCATTTCGACGGCGCAACCCTGCTGCCGCTGATGACCGCGTCACCGAATGCAAAACTGATTCTGCCTGCTTCCGAAGCCGAAAGCGCGGTGAAGGCAGGCATTGCACACGAACGCCAGCTCCCCATGCGCGGGAATGACACGCTCCAGGTCGGCGGCCTGACGGTTCATGCCCTTCCCTCGGCGCATCCCAACTTCGATCACAAGGCCGAAAGCGGCTATCCCTACCTGGGCTATGTGCTGCAAGGGGATGGCGTAACGCTGTATCACACCGGGGACACAATTCGCTATGTGGGGCTGGCGGAGAAGGTGAAGCCGTATAACGTGGATGTGGCCTTTCTGCCCATCAACGGCGCGGTCGGGCAGAAGGTCGAGATCAACACCGCGCCCAATATGGACGCTCAAACGGCTGTCGAGTTCGGCCAGCAGATCGGCGCGAAGCTGGTCATCCCGCATCATTACGATCTGTTCACCTACAACACGGTGGATGTGAATGACTTCACAGGATTAGCCGCGTCTGCTGGACTGCCCTATCGTGTGCTGCATCCGGGCGAGAAATTTGTGTGGTCGCGTGGACAGTAAAGGCATCTGACGCAAAGGCGCAGAGGACGCAACATGTTTTACTGTACGTGGGCGCACACGTGGGTGCGCCCCTACAGCAATTCTATCTCTTATCATCCATCCAATTTTTCTTTGCGAATCTTTGCACCTCCGCGTCTTTGCGTCGCTTTATCCCACTTCCTCGAACTGATCGGTCTGTGGATTTTTGCGGGCGTTATCAGGCGTGAAGATGCGCCCGCTCATGGCGAGATACACCCCCGGCGGCATGATCTGCACCGCCGCAACCGCACAACCAATATTTAAGACTGCATCGGTCTGCTTAAAGGCCGCCGGCTGCATCGCTCCGGTGAGGAGGATCACCTTCCCCTCGATTCCAACAATCGCCTGCGCCGTCTGTACCATCGTATCCGTCCCATGCGTGACCAGGATATGACGGTACGGCGTGGCGCGGATGTGGTCGGTCAGCAGGCGGCGGTCATCGTCGGTGATGTGCAGGCTGTCCTTTTTGAACAGCGACACCACTTCATAAGTAAAGTTGACGTTGGCCTCTCGCAGCACCGCGCCGATCTGCGGCTCGCCCACCACAAAATCGCTGGCCTGGGTGGAATAGGCCTTGTCGATGCTGCCGCCTGTGGTGAAGATCATCAGGTGCATTCGCTTAACCCACTCGCTCACAGAAAGCCCTTAACGCCGACATGCCGCGCTGCACATCGTCCAGCGAACAGGAATAGGCGATGCGGATAAAGCCCTCGCCTTCGTCACCAAAAGCTGAACCGGGCACGAGCGCGACCCCGGCCTCGCTCAGAATCCGTTCTGCGAATTCATTGGACGACAGACCAAGCGGGCTGATCTTCGGAAAAGCATAAAACGCACCCTGCGGACTGACCAGCGATACCCCCGGCGTCTCTCGCAGCACAGCTTCTACCACCTGCCGCCGCTGATCGAAGGCTTCGATCATGTCGAACATCGGCTGCTGGGGGCCTTCCAATGCGGCCACCGCGCCTGCCTGGGCAAAGGACGGTGCGCAGATGGTCGTGTACTGATGCACCCGTACCAGCGTTTTGATGATCTGCGGAGCGGCGACCACGTAACCCAGCCGCCAGCCCGTCATGGCATAGGCTTTGCTAAACCCGTTGACCGTGATCGTCTGTGCGGCGATGTTTTCAAAGCTGCCTGGGCTGATATGCCGCGTACTGTTGAAGATGATCTTCTCGTAGATTTCGTCGGAGATCAGGAGAAGTCCATGCTTTTCCACCAGAGCGGCTATCCCCAGCAGCGTTTCCTCGCGGTAGACCGCGCCTGTGGGGTTGTGCGGCGTGTTGATGAGCAGCATTCGTGTGCGCGGGGTGATGCGCCGCGCGATGTCGTCGGGGTTCAACTGGAACCCATCGCGCTCGTTGAGCGGCACAGGCACGACCGTCGCCCCAGCCAGCGCCGCACAGTAGCGGTAGTGCAGCCATGAAGGGTCAGGGATCAGCACCTCGTCGCCAGGGTTCAGCAGCCCCATCATCACCATCATGATCGCTTCGTTCGTGCCAACCGTGACAATAATCTGCGTGTTGGGGTCCGCCTGGATGCCGTTGTCGCGGGCGAGTTTTCGAGCTAAGGCCGTGCGCAGTTCGGGGATGCCATAGTTGGAGGTATAGGCGGTCATGCCTTCATCAAGCGCCTGCTTCGCCGCCTCCTTGATGTGGTCGGGCGTATCAAAGTCGGGGCTGCCCACATGAAACGCGACTGTCGGCAGCCCTTCATTTTTGCGGCGCGTGACCTGCTCGAACAGCCTGCGAATTTCAGAGAACGGAATATGGCGCATCCGTTCGGCTTCGTTGAACTCGAACATCATCCGCCTTTGTGTGGCTCAGGCCAGGAACGCGAAGTAGTGGATCATCGTCTCGATGCCGCGATAGAAATTCGGCAGATGGAACTTCTCGTTGGGCGCGTGCAGGTTGTCATCCGGCAGCCCCAACCCCATCATCACAATCGGCACGTTCAGGATCGTCTTGAAGTAGTGCATGATGGGCAGCGATCCACCGCCGCGCATCATCACTGCCTCGCGCCCATAGACTTCCTGATAGGCCCGGTTGGCGGCCTGATACGCCGGAAGGGTGTAATCGACCACCACCGGATACGAAGCGCCGTGAAACTGAACGCTCACCTCAACACCGGGCGGCGCGATCTTCCGCAGGTAATCGGCGACCAGTTCACGGACGTGGTAGGGGTCCTGATCTGGCACAAGCCGCGTACTGATTTTGGCGCGGGCAATGGACGGAATCACGGTTTTGGTGCCGTTCCCGGTGAAGCCACCCGGCATTCCGTGAATTTCCAGCGTCGGGCGAACGGACATGCGCTCAGCAGTAGAATAGCCTTCCTCACCTGTGGTCTGCAATGCGCCCGTCGCCGCTTGTAAGATGGCATCGCTGACGAAGGGATTGCCGACAATCATCGCCGTTTCCGCTTCCGCAATCGGGCGCACCGTGTCATAAAAGCCGGGCACGAGAATACGATGCGTCACCGGGTCCTGAAGCTGCGCCAGCATCCGCACCAGCACATTAAACGGATTCTCGACCACGCCGCCAAATGTCCCTGAATGCAGGTCGTGGGCTGGCCCGCGCACGGTCACTTCGATGTGGGCGTCCCCGCGCACGGCATACATCATCATCGGCACTTCGGGGGCAAGCATGGGATGGTCGCAGATGACAATCGCGTCGGCGGCGAACTTCTCCCTGTGCTGCGTGAGGAAATCCTGAATACTCGGACTGCCGATTTCCTCCTCGCCTTCGATCAGCACTTTGACGTTGATCGGCAGTTTTCCTGCCCCTTGCAGATATGCCTCCACCGCTTTCAGCACCGTGAAGAACTGGCCTTTGTCGTCGCTGGCTCCCCGCGCAAAAATATCATCACCCTTCACCGTCGGCTCGAAGGGGGGCGTGTGCCACAGGTCAATCGGGTCAACGGGCTGCACGTCATAATGGCCGTAGATGAGCAGCGTAAAAGGCGCGTCCGCCTGCAGCCAGTCAGCATAGACAACGGGATGCAGCCGCGTGGGCATGATCTCCACATTGTTCAGTCCGATGCGGCGGCAGGTGTCGGCCACCCACTGCGCTCCAGCGGCGATGTCGGCCTTGTGCTGCGGGTCGGTGCTGATGCAGGGGATTTTCAGCAGTTCCACCAGATCGGCGAGATTCTGTGCTTTGTGTTGGTGTGCATAATCGAGCGCTTGCTGTTTCATAGTTATCCTATAAATTCGGACGATTAATTCGAATAAGGTGGCTTGCCAAATCTGTGTTCTGACTTACCGCTTCATCAATACGCTCTGCTAATGCAGTAAAATCAGGATCAACTGTGCAAACAATAATTCCTGCGTGGTCAGGTTGTTCCTGGTGTAACCGAATAAAATGCTTTCGGTTCAGCGTAATCAAAATCCGTTCCTGAGCTTTTGCAAAAGCAAGCACTTCGTCGTCAGGAATAGCTTGCCCCGCTCGGCCACTTTCGAGGGTTGTCAATACATCATGACCTAATGCTCGTAGGACTTCAACCACAGGTTGAGCAAAATTTTCGTTGGTATAAAACTTCGCCACTGCTTATGCCGTCTCGTTTTCTACGATGTCCCGTTCGATTTCATCCTGATGCAGCCGCGCATACGCCCAGGCATTCGTCAGGTCTTCGGCTCGCAGTGTCGGGTAACTTCTGAGCAGATCAGCCTCACTCATTCCCAAGCGTCGCGACTGCACCAATACCCAGACCGGAATGCGAGTGCGGACGACTCGTGCTTCTCCACCGCTTACACCCGGTGTAATTTCAATCCCGGCAAACGCATCCCCCAGATCACGCGCCACCCACTGTAAAATCTGGGCTTTTTCTGCCCGTGATAACCCGGCAATCAGCGTTTCAAGTTCGCTCAGTGAAACCGTCACTTGTCTGCCTTTTCACATTTCCCAGCAAATCATCAAACCGGGTTGGGCGCAACGCGCTGCACCCATACACATAGACCGCTATTCTTAATGTTGTTGAGAGACGCAGATTTTGAAACCAACTCTCCGTGTTCTCTGTGTCCTCTGTGGTTCAATTCGTTTTTGCTTTGTTGAACTTTCGCCCGTATTCTCTTTGGTTCTATTGATTCTACGCTGCTACTCAATAATCCAGGGCATTCCGCTCACGGTGGTGCTGCGCTGTTCGGGGTCGGTCTGCACGTTGATAATCGCAGGCTTGCCGGATGCAACGGCACGATCTAAGGCGGGCGCGAGGTCTTCCGGCTTCTCCACGAACTCGCCATACCCACCGAGCGCAACGGCCATCTGGTCGTAGCGCGTCAGCCCCAACTCTGAAGCGATCACACCTTCCTCGCCGAAGCGCCGCCGCTGACCGTCGCGGATTTCGCCCCAGCCCTGATCGTTGGCGATGACCGTGATGGTCTGGATATTGTGGCGCACCGCCGTGTCAAATTCCATCGCGCACAGGCCGAAACTGCCGTCGCCCATCAGCGCGACCACCGTCCGATCAGGATGCGCCAGCTTCGCAGCGTTAGCATACGCGACCCCAACACCCAGATGCCCGGTGATGCCCACCCACATCACGCCATGCGGGGCGCGGGCTTCGAGTTCCTGCAAGGCGAAGGCCGCGATGTAGCCGCCGTCCACGACAGTGATACTCTCCCGGTCGAGCCACGACTTTACGCCGCGCACCAGTTGAATTGAGTGCATCGGACGTTCCGGAGGGCGCGCCGCCAGGCCGACATTCTCCGCCGCCTGATTCTGCATATAGGCCACCGAGCCTTTCGCCCGCATCTGCCATTCCTGCGGTACGCTGAAGCTGAAGTCCTTAACGTGGGTGTTCAACTGGGTCAGTACGGCTTTCGCGTCACCTACAATACCGATGTCGGGGGTGCGCGTCTTGCCAATGACTTCGGGCTTGACGTCCACCTGAATCAGCTTCGCATCGGGCGCGAACAGCGGCGGACGACCATAGCCAATTGTCCATTCCAGCCGCGTGCCGATGACGAGATAGACATCCGCGCCCGCCGCGCCGGAAGGCATCATACCGAGCGCGAGGGGATGATCGTCCGGCACGAAGCCCCGTGCCATGTTCCGTGCCAGCACGGGAATTCCGGTCGCTTCGATAAAGTCGCACAGCTCCTTGCCCGCGCCGGACCAGTGAACCCCGCTGCCCACGATCACCAGCGGACGCTGTGCCTTGCTCAGCAGATCGAGCGCGGCCTGAATATCCGCCGGGTCGCCATAGCCTCGCGCGACGTTGTGCAGCTTTTCGGGAATTTGCACCTCTGAGTCCTCAATCTTCCCACGCAGCAGTTCCAACGGGAAATCGAGGAAGACCGGGCCGGGTCGTCCGGTGGTGGCATAGCGCACCGCCGTCGCCACATATTCGGGGATGCGCTTCATCTCAAAGCACGTCCGCTGCCATTTCGTGACCGGACGCACAATTTCAAGCTGGTCGATAGCCTGCATCACGCCAATATCACGCCCTTGCAGCGACCCCTGCGCTGTGACGACCAGCATCGGCACCTGGCTTTCATAGGCCACCTGCAACCCGCCGAACAGATTCACCAGCCCCGGCGCGGCGTCCGCCGTGCAGACGCCAATGCCCCCTGTAAAGCGCGCCCATCCGTCAGCCATGTGCGCGGCCTGCTGTTCATGCCGCACATCAATCACACGAATTCCGTGTGCGCGGCAGGCGTTGACGATTTCGAAGTTGTGTCCACCGACAATCGTGAACATGTGCGTGACGCCTTCCCGCGCCAGCGCTGCGACGACTAAATCTCCCCCATTCAGTTGTGCCAAAATGTTTTCTCCTTAAATGCGTGAATAGTTATTGGTTATTGGTTTTTAGTTGTTAGCGATTAGTGTTCAGCAATTTGCTTCTGGCGATGTGCCTTGACGCAAAACCTCGAATGTCGCCTTTAAATCTGTCGAGACTTCAGGTGTGATCTTACAAAGCCACATCGCCCGCATCGCTCGTCGCTCATCACTCATTGCTACAAATGACTTCTGATGAGGTTGATGAAATCCTCGTCGGGCATCTGACGGCGCAGGTCGAGGAGTCCGGTACGCTCCGGCAGGCCGACCGCCCGGCGCAGCGGGGGATTTTCCAGCGTGGCGACTTCCAGAATGGCCTCGGCAACCGTCGAGGGCGGGAGCGCGTTTTCCAGATTCGTCTTCGCACCCGGCAGCGCCCGCTGCACCAGTGGATAATAAGGGCTGTCCGGCGAGGCCAACCGCTCAACTTCGGCCACTGCATCGCGCGGCATGGCGGTGGCAAACATGCCGCACGGTTCGATCACCGTGACCTTAATCCCGAACATCAGCAGTTCATGCGAGAGCGCCTCACTGAATCCTTCAACCGCGTACTTGGTGGCGGTGTAAGCGGTCTGGAACGGCTGACCGTAAATGCCGCTGTCCGACGAGACATTGATGAGGTGTCCCCGCCCGGCCTGGCGCATGTGGGGCAGCACTTGCTGCGTCAGCGCCATCATGCCGAGGATGTTGACCTCGAACAGCAGTCGATTGCGGGCTAAGTCCATCTCCTCGAACGCCCCGCCGTAACCAAGTCCGGCGTTGTTCACCAGCACGTCAATGCGGCCATAACCCGTGATAGCCTTCGCCACCGCGACCGAAATATCTCCCGGCTGTGTGACGTCTAGTTGCAGCGGCAGCAGCTTATCCGGCGCAAGCGTGCGCAGGTGTTGCAGCGCGTCGATGTCCTTATCGGTGGCGACGACCCTCTCGCCCCGGTCGAGCGCCATCTGTGCCAGCGCCGCCCCAAAGCCAGTGGCGCATCCTGTAATAAACCAGACTTTTTCACTCATTCAAGAACCTCGTTATTTTTGTGAACCGCCAAGACGCCGCGCGATATATCGCAGAGTGCCAAGAATTTCACGATAGAACAACACGCTTAATCCCCTGCTTGAGAACAGGAACATTGAAGTTCACCAGCAGTCCCAAACGTGTCTCTGTTGCTTTCAGGTAGGAGATGACCTGCGCAGTGTGCACCGGTAAGAGGTCTTCCACCGCCTTAAGTTCAACGACCGCACACTGTTCGACAAAGAAATCGAGAAAGCCTGTTCCCACATTCTGCCCTCGGTAGAGAACGGAGACAGGATATTGTTGAGCATATTGAATTCCCTGAACTTCAAACTCAACGGCAAGAGCCTTTTCATAGACTGCTTCCAGGTATCCTGCGCCTAATGCACGATGTACCTCAATTGCCGCGCCGATAATCCGTCGGGCGATTTCATCTTCGTATTGCGTCGGCTCCTGAATCCTTTTACTCATCATTCTTGGCGCTCTTGGTGTCTTGGCGGTTAAACTGTATTTTCTTATTGCCCGACCTGAAGATTGGCGAGTTTTTCCAGCGCCTTGATGAGCGCGTGGTTGCCTTCCACGCCGAGTCCGTCCTTTTGCAGCGTGCGATACAGGTTAAACACCATGCTCGTCGCCAGCACGGGAATGCCCATTTCGTCCGCCGCTTCCAGCACCAGCCGCACATCCTTCTGCTGCAAGTCGATGGTGAAGCCGGGGCGGAAGTCGCGCACGATGGCCTGCGTACCGCGATTGCTCAGCATCCAGCTTCCCGCCGCGCCGCCCGCTACCGCCTGAATCGTCTTCTGCAAATCCAGCCCGCCCGCCTGCGCGAACAGCAGCGCCTCGCTCACGGCCAGCATATTCACCACAACCAGAATTTGATTGACCAGCTTGACCGTTTGCCCTGCGCCATGATCGCCCAGATGCGTGATCGTCTTGCCCATCGCCTGAAAATACGGCATGGCGCGGTTGAACTGATCTTCCGGCCCGCCGACCATGATGCTGAGCGTACCTTTGGCCGCGCCTTCGCTGCCGCCGCTGACGGGCGCGTCCAGCATGTGAACGCCCTTCTCGGCCAGTTTCGCCGCGATGTCTTTGGTCGCCTGCGGGCTGATCGTGCTCATATCGATGACAAGCGCACCCGGCTTCGCACCATGAATCACACCATGCTCGCCCAGCACAACCGCTTCCACATCAGGCGTATCGCTCACGCAGATGAGGATGATGTCGCAGTGGGAAGCGAGGTCCGCCGGGCTGTCGGTCGGCTTCGCACCCTCGGCAGCCAGCGCGTCCATCTTGCTCCGTGTCCGATTCCACACATACGCCTCAAACCCGGCCTTCAGCAGGTTGCGCGTCATGCCCTGCCCCATAATGCCCAGGCCGATAAAGCCAATTGTTTCCGCTGTAGAGCGCACCATAACGGGTTTGCCTTTGTGTTGTCAGGGTAAGATCGACGCAGCTATTGTAACGACAGCCACATGAAATATCGTATGCCGCCATTGGGCAGGGCGTAGGAGTCTGGTTTTACCGAGAAGCCCAGCCGGATATAGAACGGCACGGCGTTCTCGCGGGCATTGCACCACACGACGGTTCCGCCCATCGCACGGGCATGATCGATGCAGCGCTGAACGGCCTTACGCCCAAACCCCTGTCCCTCGAATTCTGGCAGGGTCGCCACACCGCGCAGCCGCCAATCATTCCCCGAAGGTCTTTCAGGGTGATTCTCGTGATAGATCGACGCAATGCTCACAAGCTGATCCCCCCGATACACACCGATGTGCAGTGTGGTACGGGCTTCGTCGCCGTCCTTAAACGTCGGCGGCTGACCGAGCACCTGCTCCCGGAGCGGAAACTGAACCTGTGGTGTGACCACTTCAACGCGAACGTCAGCCATATCCATCACGCCAGCTTTATCATGCGGCCAATGTAATCGCACAAAAACCGCTTGAACTGCTCAATGTTTTCCGGCTGGAACGGGTCGCGCCGCCGCTGATGGAAATCAATCGGCTCGCCCAGAAAATAGCCGTAGACCATCCAGCTAAAGCTTTGCAGGAAGATGCCCAGGTCAAGCCCATGCACATCCACCGTCCCGGCGGCCTGCGCACGTTCCAGCAGATCGCGGATCATCTGATAAAGCGGAATGGAAAACTGCTCATGATAGTTTTCCATCACGGTCGTGTCCTGGTCGAGCCAGCGGCGCACGTACAACTGCGCGATTTCGGGATGCTCGCGCGTGAGGTTCAGGCTGCTCTCGACGATGGTTTCCAGCAGTTGCCGGAATGCTTCCCGCTCCTGCACGACCGCATCGGGCACTTCACCGATCAGGGCTTGCAGCAGTTCACGTTCTTTGGCAAACGTCCGGCGAAAAACTTCCTGATACAACGCTTGCTTGCCACCAACGTGATAGTTCACAGTGGCGATATTCAGGCCCACTTCCGCTGCAAGTTCCCGTGTGGAAACGCCGTGAAAGCCTTTCCTGGCGAACAGCACCGTCGCCGCTTCAATAATGCGTTCGGTGCTGTCGCTGGTCTTCTCCTGCCGGGTCTTAATCAAAAGGTCTTCCCCATCAATCGCTTGATTAAGTCAATGTGGGCTGATTGTAGCGTGAGTGGCGTGTTGTGCAAAATCCTGGTGTTCTTTGCCAGGGCGATTGCATCAAAACTCGACGAGACTCTAAAGAACTTGTTTGAACCACAAAGGCACGAAGGACACGAAGACGAGGGAATAATCTTTGTGTTCTTTACGCCTTCGTGGTTTATATTGAACTTTCTTGGCTTATTAGTGGAATTTGATGCGTTTGCCCTGTTCTTTGCGTCCTGACGGTTCAATCGTCTAAAATTAATCGAATGATGATTCGGGAGTGTGTTTATGAGCCTTATCGAAAAATTAGATACTTACTGCATTATCGGTGCGGGATCGTCGGGCATTACCGCCGGGAAGAACTTCAAGGAACGGGGCATCCCCTTCGACATCGTCGAGCGCGAGGACGAAATCGGCGGCAACTGGTACTACGGCAAGCCGAACAGCAGCGTGTATAAATCCACGCATCTGATCTCGTCCAAGACGATGACGGCCTATACCGATTACGCCATGCCGGACGATTACCCCCACTACCCCAGCCACCAGCAGGTCTGCGACTATCTGCGCTCCTATGCGCGGCATTTCGGCCTGTATCCGCATATCGCGTTCAACACCTCGGTCGAAAATATCACGCGCATGGATGAAGGCTATTGGGATGTGCAGCTTTCTAACGGAGAGACGCGCCGCTATGCTGGGGTCGTGATCTGCAACGGTCACAACTGGGATCCGAAATTCCCCAGCTACCCCGGCACGTTTGATGGTCTCGTGCTGCATTCGGCGGAATATAAAACGCCCGATGTGCTGGCAGGCAAGCGAGTGCTGGTGGTCGGCGCGGGCAATTCCGGCTGTGACATTGTGGTGGAGGCGGCGCAAAACGCGGAGAAAACTTTCCACAGCACCCGGCGCGGTTACTGGTATGTGCCGAAGTACGCCTTTGGAAGGCCAGCGGATGTCATCAACGAGACACCAATTCGGCTTGGCCTGCCTGTGTGGGCGCGGCGCGTAATTAACGGCGCGATTCTGAACATCCTCGTCGGCGATTTCCGCAACTACGGCCTGCGCAAGCCCGATCACAAGCTGCTGCAAACGCACCCCATCATCAACCAGCACATCCTGTACTACATGGGGCACGGCATGATTACGCCTAAACCGGATGTGGCGGAACTGTGCGGGGACAGCGTGAAATTTAAGGATGGCACGGTCGAGCCGATTGATGTCATCATCTACGCAACGGGCTTTAACATCACCTTCAAGTTCATCGATCAGAAATACCTCAACTGGAATAAGACGCACCCTGACCTGTATATCAACGTCTTCCATCCGCAGTACGATAACCTGTTCTGCGTGGGCTTGATTCAGCCGGACAGCGGGCAGTTCTGGATTGCCGATCTTCAGTCGCAGTTAATCGCATCCTTCATCGCCGCCGCGCAGCAGGGTTCACCCGCCGCCGATGAATTCCGTCGGCTTAAGGCAACCGAGCGGCCTGATCTGGGCGGGGGGATCAGGTATCTGGAATCGACGCGGCATTATCTCGAAATCGAACACGGCAGCTATCGCGCCCGAATCAAGAAGCTGTTGAAGCTGTTCGAGAAGGCGCCAGCGGTTGCGGGGCGGTAAAATGGAATAAACCGCCAAGACGCCAAGAGCGCCAAGAATGATGAGTAAAAGGATGCAGGAGCCGAAACAACACGAAGACGATTATTGGTGCGGCAGTTGAGGTGCATCTGCACTCAGGATATCTGAAAGCAACAGGCTCAACACGGGCATTGATCGTCAATTTTTAATGTTCCTGTTCTCAAGCAGGGGATTAAGCGTGTTGTTTTATCCTGAAATTCTTGGCGCTTTGCGATATATCGCGCGGCGTCTTGGCGGTTCAATTTATGTTTTTGATTTGGCGGTAAATAAAAAGGGGCGGATTCTGATGCCCGCCCCTTCTGATGCTTACTGCGTGACCGGAACCGCGTTTACATCGCCATTCAGACGGGTGTACTGCGCCGTGACCCAGCCGACGATGCCGTTGTAGTTGACCTGCCACCAGGTATTGCTGGCATTGCGGCCAACGACGGCGGCGGACTGGTTCGCAGGCAGCGACGCCAGACGGCGGAAATTGGTGCCGGGACCATTGCGGATGACCACGTTAAAGGGTGTCGCAGTGACGTTCACGCCCGTGACCACTGGCTGCTGCACCGGGAGCGGATTGGTGTCCACAATCGGCAGCGGATTGGTGCTGCTGAGTGCGACATAAGCACGATTCACCCAGCCCAGCGTACCGTTCACATTGAGCTGAACCCACGAGCCAGAGGGATTCTGCCCCAGTACAGCATAGGTGTTGCCCTGGTTGACGCGCGTGATGCGAGCGGCAGTGGCCGACGGTGCATTCCGCACGTTCAACTGGAAGGCAGTGACCGTCGCCGTCACCGCGCCAGGTTGAATGGTCGGCTGCGGCGTGGGCTGAACGGGATTCTGTACCGGAACGCCCTGCTGTGTCAGGCGGAAATCGAGGAAGGCCGTGCCCAGGTTTTCGTAGAACTCGATCACGATGGTATGGGCACCAGCGATGAGCGGCAGCGTGACGCTGTAGGTCGCACCTGTGGAGTCGTGCCATTCGTTGATATAGAGCACACCATCGACATAGACGCGCACACCGTCATCCGGGCGGACGCTGATCTGATAGGTTCCACCAGTCAGCGTAAAGGTGCCATTCCAGCGCGCCGACCAGCCATCCGCCGGGATGGAAGCGACCGGCGAGCCAAGACCCCAGTCACGAGACGGCCAGCTTTCCGACTGAATGAGCGTGGGTGCCCCGGAGAGCGTGGTGTTGGGATAATACTGCGCAGACCAGCTCACAGTCGTGATCGGCTGTACCCCACCTGTCGGCGCACCGGGATTCACAGGAGTGCCGGGCGCGGTGCCGAACGGCGGCTGCGGATTATTGGCGGCGTTGGCGAATGCAACATACACGAAGGCGTTGCCGCCGAGTTCCTGATAGTCCACCTGAATATGGTGCGACCCCGCGTTCAGCGTGATGTCCTGGCTGATGAGCTGGCCGACAGGCTGGCGGTTGAAGGTATTAATCAGGCCGCCGGGCTGGAAATCGACCGTGACCGAGACGTAATCATCGGCCAGCACCCAGAAGCGATAGGTGCCCGCAGGCAGCACGACATCGGTCGCCCACCGGACGGAGAAGTTATCTGCCGGGATATTGGTGGCGGGCGATCCCGCGCCCCAGTTATAGGCGATGGTGTTTTCCTGCCGCGTGAAGGTCACGGGTTCGGCCAGGAAAGCATTGTTATAATACTGCGCCGACCACACGACGTTGGTCTGGGCAGCCGCCGGGCTGACGACTGCGATTGACAGCAGCGCCAGCAGGAATGCCGCTAAGGTAATTTTCCTCAGCATAGGGACATACTCCTCTTGCATATAACGTAAACGAGTTCTTCAGTTCTTTTGTTTTATTCTGCGTCTTCGGTGGATTGCGTTTGTGAAGAAGACGCGCATGATGAGGATTTTGGTTCCGTGTTTCTGTTCACTTCCGTCTTTTGGCGGAGTGGTTATGTGTTCTCTCAGTCACCCTCTAACCTTTATCTAAGCACTGATTCCTTAACGCCGCCTGAGTACATCTCTACGCTTACACTACGCCTGGTCAACGCTCACATTCCGTCCGAGCGAACGCGTGCAAAAAACAGCCCGGACACCCTTGTTGCTCTCAAATATCCCTCTCAACCTCTCTCCCCAAAAACAAACAAATTGACCTTACCCCAGTTTGGCGGACAGAAGAAATGTCCAATAAACTGAGAGTAAGGAGTGAAAGATGGGATACAAAAAATACAGCGATGAATTCAAACGGGATGTGCTGGGGATGGTGGCGCAAGGGGGTCGCAGCGTGG
>JANRLJ010000067.1:0-5562 GCA_033762735.1 bacterium
CCACGCTGCGACCCCCTTGCGCCACCATCCCCAGCACATCCCGTTTGAATTCATCGCTGTATTTTTTGTATCCCATCTTTCACTCCTTACTCTCAGTTTATTGGACATTTCTTCTGTCCGCCAAACTGGGGTAAGGTCAATGTCATTACTCTACATGTGAACATCGTTTGAATTCGTAAAGGTTAATCGTTTGTTGACGTTCCCCGCCGGACTTTGTAAGCTCTGGCCTCTTTTCATCTCTGACCCGTAACACTATAGGGGAACAGCATCATGGCACAAAGCACACTGAATCCGGCGCGGACGGTCGAGGAACTCAAGGAACTGCGTCAACTGACCGGAAATGAAGACGGCGCACAGCGCGTGGCCTTTACCGACACCTGGGCGAAGGCGCGTGAGTGGTATAAAACCAAATTGGCTGAACTGCCCGTTGAGGTGGAAACCGACGCGGCGGGCAATCTGTGGGCAACGCTGCGGGGAGCCTCCGAGCGCGAACTGCTGATTGGCGGGCATCTGGACTCGGTGCCGAACGGCGGCTGGCTGGATGGCTGCCTGAATGTGCTGGGCGGGCTGGAAGTGCTGCGGCGCATCGCCAGCGAAGGGCAGCCCCCCGTGACGGTGCGCCTGGTCGATTGGGCGGACGAGGAAGGGGCGCGCTTCGGGCGCAGCCTGTTCGGGTCGAGCGCGGCGTCGGGGACGATGAATCCCGATGAATTGCGCGGTCTGACCGACAAAGAGGGGATTCGGCTGGTCGATGCGCTGGCGCAGTACGGGATTGATCTCGACCGGGCGGGGGAAGCCGGGCAGCAGTTGAAGAACGCGGCGGCCTATCTGGAACTGCACATCGAGCAGGGGCCGGTGCTGGAAAGCATGGACTTGCCGCTGGGGGTAGTGCTGGGGACGTTCGGCGTGGAGCGGCACGCAATCCGTTTTATTGGGCAGGCGGCGCACTCCGGTTCAACACCGATGGACAAACGGCGCGATGCCTTCGGCGCGGCGGCCAAGCTGGGGCTGGAAATCCGCGAGATCGCCAAGCGCAACGGCGGCGTGTGCACGGTTGGGCGTGTGGAAACCAAACCCGGCATTGTGACGGCGGTCGTAGGGCAGTGCGACATCACGCTCGACCAGCGCCATATCGATGCTGACGCCCTGGCGCGGATGCTGCAAGAGGCAAAGAACGCCAGCGAACGCTTCGCCGCCGAGGAAAAGGTCAGCCAGGAATGGAGCCGCATCTGGCAGATTCACCCCATCCACTTCCATCCTCAGTTGATCGAGTTTGCCGACGAGGCCATCCGCGAGACGTGCGGTGTGGTGCATCGCCTGCCGAGCGGGCCGCTGCATGACGCGGCAGAGGTGGCGCGGGCGGGTGTGCCGACCATTATGCTGTTCGTGCAAAGCCTTTACGGGATTTCGCACAACAAGATCGAAGACACGAAAGAGGAACATCTGCTGCTGTCGGTGGAGGCGCTGGACAGGCTGGCGACCAAAACGATTGCGTGGATTCAGGGGCAGTGATTGTGCCCTCACCCCAAACCCCTCTCCCTTATGGAGAGGGGCTTAACGGAGATGCCTGCTTTTTCCCTCTCCGCCTGATGTCCGGGAAGAGGGGAATGAGGAAGGGTTAGAGCACAGGCGCGTTCGGCTTACGGGCTATGAACTGTCCGCCGCCGTTTGTGCCGTACCACTGATCGCCATCGACCAGCTTGTTGCCGCGCTGGTAGACCTGCACGGGCTTGCCTTTGACGGTTGTCCCTTCGTACAGGTTGTAATCGACGCGCATGTGATGCGTACTGGCGCTGATGGTGTGCGAGGCTTCCGGGTCCCACACCAGCAGGTCAGCGTCCGCGCCGACGGTAATTGTCCCCTTCTTGGGGTACATCCCGAAAATCTTGGCCGGATTGGTGCAGTTCAGTTCGACAAAGCGCTGCGGCGAGAGCTTCCCGCTGTTCACGCCTGCATCCCACATCATCAGCATCCGGTCTTCCAGCCCCGGCAGCCCGTTCGGGATTTTGGCGAAGCTGGTGCCTTTGCCCTGTTCCTTGCCGGGGCGGCGGTAGGACGGGTCCTGCGCCTCGAATTCATTCCACGATTTGCCCGTTTTCGCCCATTCCTGCCAGGGGCCTTTTGAGCCTTCGTACCAGTAATCGCAGTGGTCGGTGCTGACGACCTGCAAGGTGCCATCCCGCACCGCCTGCCATAAGACCTGCTGATCGTGCTTCGTGCGGATAGGGGGTGAGCAGACGTACTTCGCGCCCTCGAAGCCAGGGGCGGCGAGATGTTCATCCACCGTCACGAAGAAGTACTGCACACACGTTTCGCCCATCACCGGGTAGCCCAGCGCGCGCCCCCGTCGCAGCGCATCTACCGCTGGCTCGCACGTCATATGGACGACATACAGTGGGCATCCTGTCAGCCCCGACATCACGACGGCGCGATTGGTCGCCTCGCCTTCGATTTCCGGCGGGCGAGAGGCGGCGTGATAGACCGGGTCGGTCTTGCCTTCGGCAATCAGGGCAGGGGTGAGCGCGGCTTCCACATCGCCGTTTTCCGCATGAACCATCACGATCATGCCGTTCTGTGCAGCCACACGCATCGTCCTGAACAGCGTCGCGTCGTCGATCTGGAACACGTTCTTATAAGCCATGAACAGCTTGAGGCTGGTGATGCCTTCGTCCAGCAGCGTCGGGATTTCTTCCAGAATCGCGTCGTTCAGGTCGGTCACGGCCAGATGAAAGCCGTAGTCGATCTGCGCTTTCTGCGCCTTCTTGCGCCAGTGATTCAGGCCATCGTGCAGCGTACCGCCGATGGGCTGAATCACGAAGTCGATGTGGCAGGTCGTGCCGCCGAAGGCCGCCGCCTTATGCCCGGTGTCGAAGTCATCGTTACTGGTAGTGTTGCCAAATCCTTCCAGTTCGAGATGCGTGTGCACATCAATGCCGCCGGGCATCAGGTACTTTCCGGTGCAGTCGATCACCTCATGACCGTCGCCGGGGATGTTCTGGCCGATCAGTGTGATGATCTCGCCCTCGACCAGCACATCGGCTCTGGTCATGTCGCTGGCCGTAATTACCGTGCCATTTTTAAACAGTAAGCCCATATCGGGAGTCCTTTCTGCGTTGCCTGGGAAATAAGTTTATGAACCGCCAAGCTGCCGTTCGATATATCGTCTGTAGGGGCGAGACATGCCTCGCCCCTACACAGAATGTTACATAAGAAAAATGTCAGCGCTAAACTAGGAACACCTGGCAAGAAAATTCAGGACACCGCCGTCTTCTGGAAATGTGGCAGCACATGCTCAGCATACTCGGCCACGATGCGTTCTTCGTCGCCGCACATCAGGTAGATGTTGAACTGCGTCACGCCGACGGCCTCAAGCTGCTTGAGCTTTTCCACGTGCTGCTCCGGCGTCCCCAGCAGGGCGAAGCTGTCCACCACCTCGTCGGTGATGAAGTCGAGATGCTCCGCGTCCTTGTTGGCGTGGTCGCGGTAGTCATAGCCCCGGCGGCCTTTGATGTAGTTGGTGAGGCTGGAGGGGATGGTCGGGTCGTCCATGCCGTACTTTTCCACGATGTCGGCCACATGATTCCCGACCATGCCGGGGAACCAGCGCGTTTGCTCGCGGCCTTTTTCCATGTCGCCCACCCACACGGGCGCGGCGGACATGATCTGATAATTGGACATGTCGCGTCCGGCGGCCTTGCCCGCGTTGATCGCACGATCTGCGAACCACTTCACCAGCGCGGGTTCGCCCAACTGAATCACGAGACCGTCGCCCGCTTCGCCCGCCCCCTGAAGCGCTTTCGGGCCGTAAGCGGCAATCCAGATGGGCATATCATAGCCATTCGCCCAGGGGATTTGCGTCTCGATCTCGTCATAGACGACCTTATCGCCGCGCACGAGGCCGCGAATGGCGTTGGAGAACTCGATCATGGTCTCAATTGTCAGCGGGCGCTTGCCCAGCACCCGGCGCGAACTGTCACCACGTCCCACGCCGACCTCAAAGCGGTTGCCGCTCTGGATGGCGAGCGTGGCAAAGAGGCTGGCCGCCACCGACCAATCGCGCACACCGGGGTTCGTCACCAGCGGGCCGAAGCGGATGGTGTCGGTATGCTCCATGCACATCGCCATCGTCACGTAGCACTCGCGCCACAGCACATGTGAATCAAAAAACCAGGCATATTTAAATCCGGCGTTTTCGGCCTGCTTGCACAGCGCGACGGTGCGCTGCGGGCTGATGTCGCCTTTAAAGGTGATTGCAAAGTCCATTGATACTACTCCCAAGAAATGGTGTCACGCATTGCTGTTAACGAGAGAACGAAGACCAGAACAGCGTTAAAGAACTTTTGAACCACAAAGACACAGAGGACACAAAGAAAGAAATAAGTTTGTTGTGTTCCTTCGTGAACTTTGTGCCTTCGTGGTTTAATTAATGTTTATCCCGCCTGGGCGCGATGCTCCTGCCCGCATTTTTCCAGCACACGACGTGCCTGCTGTACGTTGATTTTGGGCGCGGCGGCGGCGTAAAAAGCGGCGGCGGATTGCGCCACGTGCTGCTGGCCTTCAGCGGAAACATCGCTGAAGTTCGGCAGATAATCCGCTTCCTCTAAGCCTTCAATCGGCTCCAGCGTGATTTCCAGCACATGCTCGCGCCGCGCCTTTTCCAGCTTGCCTTTGCGCTTTTCCGCGTCTTTGGCGCGATCATCCCGCCCGGCCTGTTGATAGTAGCGCTGGATGTCCGCCTCAAGCTGGATGGCGAAGGACAGCACCGCGCCGAAGGTGTTGAGTTCGGCCATGCTTACGTCCAGCGTTCGATGACGATCTTGCGTTCGGTAAAGAATTCGATGGAGTCCGACCCCTGCCCGTGCAGATCGCCGTAGAAGGATTCCTTCTGCCCACCGAATGGGAACGAAGCCGACGGCGCAGCCACGCCGATGTTGATGCCGATGTTCCCGGCCTTGACGCGATACTTGAACTCGCGGGCGTGCTTGCCGCTGTTGGTGAAGATGCTGGCGGCGTTGCCGTAGCGGCTCTGGTTGATGAGGTCAACCGCTTCCTCGAACGTATCGGCCTTCATCAGTGAGAGAACAGGGCCGAAGATTTCGTCCTTCGCCACGACCATTTCCGGCGTTACGTCGGCCAGAATGGTGGGGCCGACGAACGAGCCATCGTTATAGCCTTCGACCTTGATGCTGCGCCCATCCAGCAGCACTTCCGCGCCTTCTTCCACGCCCTGCGTGACCATGCGCTCGATGCGTTCGCGCGCAGACTGGCTGATGACCGTGCCCATCTGGGTTTTCTCATCCAGCCCATAGCCGACGCGCAGGCTGCTGGCATATTTGACCAGTTCTTCCTTCATCTTGTCGTAAGCGTCACCCACGCCGACGGCCACCGCCGCAGCAAGGCAGCGCTGCCCCGCACAGCCGAAGGCCGCGCCCATGATGTTCTTTACGCTGGCTTCCATGTTGGCGTCGGGCATGACGGCAATATAGTTCTTCGCGCCGCCCTGTGCCTGAACGCGCTTGCCGTGCCGGGTGCAGGTTTCATAGACGATCTTCGCTACCGGCG
>JANRLJ010000068.1:0-5578 GCA_033762735.1 bacterium
GGGGCAAGATCACTCGCCTGGCTGCGATTTCAGCCGCTTACAATATCGGTATCCTAATCAATCGCATCCTCGGACGTGAAGATGGCGCCCTTGAAACGCTCATCATTTAATACCGGACAACCCTTAAATCCCTCTCCCTCATGGAGAGGGACTTAACCGCTAAAATGTCCTTCTCCCCCTCTCCTTAAGCGCAGCGACCGAAGCGGTCGGGACAGGGGGCGCGAACAAGTTCGCGTGGGGGTGAGGGCAACTGCGTAAGTCCTATCAGGTGTTGATTTTACACGCACTTCCCGTGCCACAAACCGTTTTGCAGGACACAACATGCCGTGTCCCTGCGTCTGCTTCTATCGTCCAAACGACCGCCGAATGGCCGTCCACTGCTCCGAGAGCCAACCCACGAACGTCTCATCATAGACTTCGACAGCCGCCGCCTCTTCCGCTTCGGTGACGACAACCGGGTTCGTCCGGGCAGGATTATAATTGTCCACCACCAGATATTCGATATTGCCGCTGCCCGCTGTCGTAAAGCCGAGTTCCTGTGCCCTCTGGAGCAGGCGCGGCACGGCCTTGAGTTCGGCAATCGACGCGCGAAGCTGCTCATTGTCGCGTTCAAGCTGATCGCGTTCTTCCAGCAGTTCGCTCAGGCGGCGGTTGATGGTCGCTTCCCGCGCCACCTGAGAGAGATACAGCGCCCCCAGAATCAGCGCGATGAAGAAGCCGAGCGTTGCCAGCGCCACAACCTGGCGTTCTGGCCGCCACCCTGCCCGGCGCATAGCATGTTCAAACCAGCGTTGTGATCGTGTCATGCTGACGTGTCATCCTGACTCTTTCATAAACCCAATTTTTCCACGATTCGCAGTTTTGCGCTGCGGCTGCGCGGGTTGCGGGCGATTTCGGCCTCGTCCGCTTCAATAGGCTTGCGCGTGACCAGCCGCACCACCGCGCGCTTTTCTTCCAACATCATACCAGGGGGAGAGACAATTTCCTCGGCTGCATCCTTGAACGTCTGCTTGACGATGCGATCTTCCAGGCTGTGAAAGCTGATGACGGCCAGCCTTCCCCCCGGCGCAAGCAGGCGGATGGCAATGGGCAGCGCCCGCTCCACCACGCGCAGTTCGTCGTTCACAGCGATGCGCAGCGCCTGGAAAACACGAGTAGCGGGGTGAATCGGCCTGCCTTTGGTACGCTTCTCACGCGGAACAGCGGCGGCGACTGCATCGGCAAGCTGCCGGGTGGTTTCATAGGGGCGGCCAGCGACGAGGGCGCGGGCGATGCGGCGGCTGAATTTTTCTTCCCCATAACGAAAGAAGATGTCTGCCAAATCCGCCTCATCCCACGTATTCACCACATCCGAGGCAGGCGGGGTTTCGCTGGTGGGATCAAAGCGCATATCGAGCGGGCCGTCCTGCATGAAGGCAAAGCCGCGTTCCGCCCGGTCAAGCTGCATGGATGACACGCCAAGATCAAGCAGAATGGCATCGACCTGTCCCCAGCCGAGGTTGGCCGCTTCCTTCTGCATCTCCAGATAGCTGGCGTGGACGCAGTGGGCGCGGTCGCCATAAGGCGCCAGGCGTTCGCGGGCAAGCGCCAGCGCCGAGGGGTCGAGATCGAGGCCGAGCAGTGCGCCTGCCCCGGCTTGCAGCAAAGCAGCAGCATGACCGCCCGCGCCGAGCGTACCGTCGATGACGCGCTGCGGCAGTCTGCCATCGGGCATCAGACCATCGAGGACGGGTTGAAGCAGAACCGAAAGATGCGGAGGGGTTTCGCTCATAGGCCAAGCTGAAGCAGCACTTCCGCGCCCGCGAGTGTGTTGCAGAGATCGTCCAGCGTCACGCGCCACTGATGGGGCTGCCAGACTTCGATAAACGTCTCCATCCCTACCAGCAGGGCTTCTTCTTCCAGCGAGGCATAGTCGCGCAGGTAGGGCGGAATCAGCCCGCGCCCCTGCCGATCAAGGGTGAGTTCGACCGCGCCAGAGAACAACAAGCGGCGCAGGGCGCGCCCGGTCGGCTGGGTGATGGGCATCTGGTTGAGCTGTTCAGAGACGCGCTGCCACGCGCTCTGTGGGTAGATGACGAGGTTATGGTCTAAACCACGTGTGAGGATAGCCCCGGTGCTGAGATATGCACGATAGCGCACAGGGATGATGACACGGCCTTTCTTATCCAGTTGATGCGTGTATTCGCCCCAGAACATGCACTGCACCCCGGCGATCTGCTGTCGTTTTGCCCTGGGAGTATACCACAGTATCCCACACCGCGCGGCAAGTATCCCACATTTTTTCAGGAGGTTTAACAGAAGGGCAGAGGTCGGGGTCGTACCAGGGGGAGACTCAGGGGTGAACGGGGACACAGTACGATGCTGGGCGAACCGTGTCCCCGTTGGCGTGTCCGCGCTTCTATTTGCCGGAGAACAGGGCCTTGTGCAGCTTGCGGGCAATTCCCGCGACGGATTTGCGGCTGTCACCCTGAAAGCGCAGCAGATGCGGTTCCAGCCAGCGGGCAAGGTCGGCGTCCGTCTTGGCCCACTCGGCGAGAATTTGAAGCGTCTGATTGATGACGATCCAATCGCTGCTCGTGGTCAGGTTGTTCTGCATCACGGCGAGGGCACGACGGTGCTGCTCCGTCGTCAGGTGATCGACCAGTTCACCGAACAACTGCGCCAGCGTCCACTGCGTCGAGGCCTGGTTGATCTGCGAGATTTCCGTCAGCAGCCGATCCACATAGGGCACAAGCCAATCGGGATGGGCGTGGCAGATGCGCTTCATGCTGCTGGAGACACGCAGCCGCACGACCGCGTCTTCGCTGAAATAACACTGGTAGAGCGCTTCCAGCAGCGGCGGCTCCGCCAGGATCATGTCTACTACTTCAACCGTGCGTCCGAGCGAATTGGGGTGTCCTCCGGTCAGCATGGCTTCAAACAGGTCACGGGTGTCGGTTGTGTCGCGCATCGTGTGCTCCTTGAATGTCGTGCGTGAAAAGCGATGACATGGTCACAGTATAAAGCTTCCAGCAACGGGAGAGTCAAACGTCTGTTCCGGGGGGTGAATGAGAACTCGGTGATGCCTGTTTTAATCCGGCACAGGGCGGGTGTACACTAATCATACTTTGGCAGACGATGTATGAGACTCGATCATGACCCTGGATACCACCCTCACCCAACTCAGCGAACAGATTGACCACGACCTCCGAGTCCTGATCGACCAGCAGGCGGCGTATGTGGCCGATTTTTCGGGCTATTTCTTCGGCTGGCTTGACCAGTCCTTCCAGCCCACGTCGCAGGTGCAGCGCGGCAAACGCCTGCGTCCGATTCTGACACTGCTGATCTGCCAGGCGATTTCGGGCGACACACAGCGGGCGATGCCGCTGGCGCTTGCCATCGAACTCATCCATAACTACAGCCTGATCCACGACGACATCGCCGACCGGGACGAGGAACGCCGGGGCAGACCCACCGTGTGGAAGCTGGTGGGCGATGGCCTCGCCATCAACACCGGCAGCGTACTCTATACGCTGGCGTATCAGGTCATCACGACGCTGGACGCGCCCGCCGAGCGCATTCTGGAAGTGCATAAGAAGATGGTGCAAACGTCAATCCGCCTCTCAGAAGGCCAGCACTGGGACATCACCTACGAGCGCAGCCTGAAGGTGGACGAGGGGATGTACCTGAACATGATCGAGGGCAAGACCGCTGCCCTGCTGGAATTCGCCGCCTGGGGCGGGGCCTTTCTGGCGACGGAAGAGGAAGCGGTCATCGACGCCTACCGACGGTTCGGGCTGCATCTGGGGCTGGCGTTCCAGATTCGGGATGACGCGCTTTCCATCTGGGGGGACAGCAAAGTCACGGGCAAGCCGCCCTTCAGCGATCTGCGCAACAAGAAGAAAAGCCTGCCCGTGACCTATGCCTTCAGCCGACTGGAAGGCGAGGCGCTGTCACGCTTTCAGGCGTTGTATGTCAACGTCGAGCAGCACATGACTGAGGGCGAAATTCAGGAGGCGCTGCGGCTGTTGGAACAGGTGGGCGCGCAGGGTTATACCCAGCAGTTGGCCGATTTCCACACCAGCGCGGCGCTGCGGGCGCTGGACGCTGCCGATCAGCACAGCCCGGCACAGGCAGGTCTGCAGGCGCTGGCGCAGCAGCTTCTGGGGCGGGTGTCCTAAGCGAAAAAATCGCTGGTGGTGGCGCTGAAACCAGGCAGCACGTCGCCGCCCTCGATCCTCTGATCGCCTTCATAGATTTTAAGCTGGTCAGGGGCGGTGAACACATGCACCCGCCGCGAGGACGGATAGGCCACCCACACCATCCGCACTCCGAAGGCGAACCATTCGCGCACCTTTTCTTCCATCTTTTCAGTGCGGTTGCCGGGTGAAATCACCTCAATCACCAGATCGGGCGGAATGAAGGAAAAACCTTCTTCTTCCGTGCCTTTGGGCAGCCGTTCATAGGAGATAAAAGCCACGTCAGGCGCGCGAAAGGTATGGGTGTCACCCCGCGTATAAAAGCCAGGTTCGCCTGTATAGACCTCGCCAAGCTGATGTTGCTCGGTGAAGTTGCCGATATGACGGGCAAAGCGGCTTTCCACCTTCGCATGGCGCAGTCCAGTCGGCACGGCGCTTTCTCCTCCGTTGCGTGGCACCAGGACACCTTCAATCAGTTCCATACCGGATGTGAGTGACTCCGGCATATTCAGCACATCATCGCCTGTCAGCAGTGTCTTTTCCTGCGTGTCGGTCATAAGGCCTCCCGATCTAAGCACCCGTCTCGACAGTGACACGCATTTTACCACGCAGCCTCTCGACGAACTCCAACCCAGACGAAGGTCAGGGCTGCGGTTGTCATTAGAACCGATTCGTGGCTAGAGCAGTGCCATAAATTCGTCGTCAGTGAGTCCCGCACCGTCGATAATGTTTCTGAGTGTGCCGGGTGGAAGTGTTTTCCGCTGTGGAACAACGACCTGGGCAAAAGGCTCGTCACGGCGGAGAATAATGTGACTGCCCTTCTGACGCACAAAATAAAACCCAACCTTTGCCAGTGCGCGAATACATTTTCGGCTGGAAATGCTGGGCAGCTTGGTCATACAGTAACGACTTCGACTTCAAGGCGATCTTCGGGAACGGGCAATCCATCTTCCTCCAGAACTTCGACGTAAAGTTCAATCGCCTCTTTGATGTTTTCCAGCGCTTCTTCACGGGTTTCGCCGTCGCTGTGGCAGCCGGGCAAACTCGGCACTCTAGCTATCCAAACGCCGTCTTCATCACGGTACAGAATAACCTGACGCATCGCTTCTACTCCTGAGCAAAAGGGGTGCCTGATCGCACCCCTTCACGTTGCATTCATTGTACTACGGATTCAGCGTCGCCTGAATCTGGAAGGCGGTCGCTTCGGGCGCATCGGGCGGCAGCAGGTCGATGCGGAAAATGCCGATGGTGTAGGTGCCGGTTTCGGGCAGGATGAAGCGCGTGCTGAGCGTCTGCGACGTAATCAGGCTGGCCTGGAACACCACCGTATTATCGCCATACAGCACCACCAGCCCCAGGTTGAGATTGCCGGAGATGCGTGTGAAGCTCAGGTCGAGCGT
>JANRLJ010000069.1:0-68036 GCA_033762735.1 bacterium
ATAGGGCGTACTTGCGCCGGTTTTCGCCATGCCGCGCGGGTCGAGCGTGACGTTGATGCAGCCGGGCTTGCCGCTGGCGAAGGCGCGTTCCAGCGCACCGGGCAGATCGTCGGGATTTTCCACATGCTCCCCATAGCCGCCGAGCGCCTCCACCACTTTATCATAACGGGTGGGCGCGAGGGCGGTGGCGATGGCGCGTTCTTCCGTGACCATGCCGATCTGCGGGGTGCGAATCTGTCCCCAGCCGCCGTCATTACCGACGATGCTCACAATCGGCAGGTTGAAGCGCAAGGCTGTATCGAACTCAAAGCCGTTCAGCCCGAAGGAACCATCCCCGTTGATAATCAGCACCCGCTTCTCAGGGAACAGATGTTTGGCGGTGATAGCGAATGGTGCACCTACGCCGAGGCAACCCAGCGGGCCGGGGTCGAGCCACTGGCCGGGGTAGGTCAGGTCGATTACTTTAGCGCAGGCGCTTACGATGTCGCCACCGTCGCCGACCAGAATCGTGTTGTCATCAATGAAGTCGTTGATCGCCGCGCCCATGCGGAAGTGATTGATCGGCACATCCGGCAGCTTCTTCCAGTCCTCAAGCTGCGCGTTTTTCTTGTCCTCGTCCGCCTGCATCGCCGCCAGCCATTCATCCCAGCGCAGTCCTTGCAGTCCTTCCGCCAGCGCTTCCAGCACGAGGCGCGAATTGGCGCAGATGGCGACATCCGCCTCGCGGTTGTGATTCAGTTCGGCGGGGTCGTTCTCGATCTGAATGATCCTGCCTTCGGGGTTCCAGCCTTCCTTGCCATACTTGAGCCGGAAATCCAGCGGTGTGCCGATCAGCAGGACGACATCACCTTCACGCAGTGCCTTGCCGCGCGCGGATTTGAAGCAGTTGGGATGGTTCATAGGCAGCGTCCCGCGCCCGCCGCCGTTGGTCAGTATGGGGATTCCGGTCGCGTCGGTCAGTTCACGCAGCGCCTCGTGGCCTTCGTCCCAGTAGACCTGTGTTCCGGCAACGATCACCGGCTTTTTCGCCGCCCGCAGCAGTTCAAAAATCCGCGCCATGTCGCTGACTTCGGGTTCGGCGGGTGCGACGTTGACACGCGGGTGAATGGTCGGCGCGTCGATGGCGTTGAACAGAATATCGAACGGCACTTCGATGAAGACCGGGCCGGGTCGTCCACTGAGCGCGGTCTGGAAGGCTTCATGCAGGAGATCGGCGGTGTCCTCGGTGCGCTCGATGCTGAAGCTGGCTTTGGTGAAGGTCTTGAACATCTCGGTCTGGGGCATTTCCTGCAACGCGCCCATGCCCTTCGTCTTCAGCGGAGCTGCGCCGCCGAACAAAATCATTGGACTGCGTGCCTGATAAGCATTAGCAACGCCGGTCACGGCATCCGTCACCCCGGGGCCAGCCGTCACCGCCGCGACGCCGATGTTGCGCGTCAGACGGGCGTGGGCATCGGCGGCATGGGCGGCGGCCTGCTCGTGGCGGAAATCAATCACCTTGATGTCGTTGTTGAGGCAGCCTTCGTAAATGGGCAAAATGTGGCCGCCGCAAAGCGTGTAGAGGGTATCGACCCCCTGGGCTTTCAGGGCGCGGGCGATCACTTCTCCGCCGTGTGTAAACATGCCTTACTGCTACCTTTCTTGTGGACAAATGTACACATCCAGATTGTTCCTGCTTCATCCGGGTCAGCCGCCACCCCGAAAGGTCTTGGTCTTACGCCCCGTCCACAGGCGAGTTTTGTGTCCCGTCCTAGCCAGTACCGAGGACACGGCCAGTCGTGTTACGGACTGCTGGCACTCAGTCTCATTGCTTCGTTCAGAATGTTGATGGCCGCATTATGATCGCGGTCAAGCGTGAAGCCACAGGCATCACACACAAACATCCGCTCGGCCAGGGACAAGTTCGCTTTAACATGCCCGCAGCACGAGCAGGTTTTACTCGACGGGTAGAACCGCCCAACCTGTACCACCTTACCCTGCGCCGTTGACACCTTCGTCGCCAGCAGTTCGGTGAGCCGCCCAAACGCAGCATCGCCTAAGGCCTGTGCCAGCGCATGGTTCTGCATCATGCCTTTGACGTGCAGACTTTCGACAGCCACAAAGCCGTAGGTCTGCGCGATGTGCGTGGTGGCTTTGTGCAGCAGGTCGTCGCGGATACAGGTAATCCGATAGTGCAGTCGTGCCAGCTTGCGCCGCGCTTTCTCGCGGTTCTTGCTGCCTGTCTGCTTACGGCTCAGGGAACGACCTAGACGTTTGACCTGCGACAGCAGCGAGCGCAGCGGCTTTTGGTTTTCAAGCACGCTGCCATCGCTCAACGTCACGAGGTGATTCAAGCCTAAGTCGATCCCAATCTTGCCCGGCAACTGCTGCTGATGCACGTCGGGCATCTCCACCGCGATACTCACGAACCACCAATCCGCTGTTCGGGTGATCCGGGCCGACAGCACCTTGCCTTGAAACCGCAGCTTCTCGGCCATGTTGACCAGGCCAATATGCGGCAGTTTGATCCAGTGACCCGACACATCGAACTTGTCGTTGGCGACATAGAACCCCTCCCGACTGCGCTTTTTGGTCTTGAACTTGGGATAGCCTACCTTCCGTCCCAGCTTGCGCCCTTCAAAGAAATTCTTGAAGGCTGTCGCCAAGTCCATAAATGCGCCTTCCACCGCGCACTTCGTCACCTCATACACCCAGGGAAACTGCTCCCCTTTGATGGCGTTGAACTGCTTCTTCAGCGCCAGCGCGGACGGCTTTTCGCCCGCTTCGTACTGCCGTTTCCACTCCGCCAGTCCCCAATTGAACACGAAGCGGCGCGTCCCAGCAGCACGAACGAAATAGTCTGCTTGCTCAGGCGTTGGGTTGAGGCGTATCCGGTGACTGCGGATCATCTGCTAACGCTTTCTTGAGTGCCTTGCGGACATATCTTCCCAATCCCATCTTGGCAGCGTTCGCACGGATACGCCAACGATTTTTGCGAATTCGCTTACTGAAGATATACTCACGATAAACACAATTTACCATTTCTGTTCATATTAATTCAACCTAGACCTACCTACTCAAACAAGTTAATAAGTCAGCAGAAGTCTATCGGTTACAACCTCATCTTCCAAGCGCTTTTGTGAGGGAAATCCTGCACGACTGACTTGTGGAGTATCATAACGTAGAGAAAACGAGGTGGCACGGCAACACCAGGCACATGAGAGGCGTTTGACGCAGTGATAATTACTACGCGTTTTTAACTCTGGTTTGATCCTATCCAGTTTTTCCGTCACACCACACGTTTCCATTTGATGTTGGACTATCTCACGTCTGCTATTTTGAGGCCACTTGCTTCCTACGCCAGCCATAACCGCTGCTAAACTAAGCACAGGCACTTTTGTGTCCAACTGCTTGGGGCACTACATGCCAACTGGAGAAAAAACGATGACTCAGTTCGTAAAATTTACACACGGGCTCGTGCTTGTGTTGATAGGAATAATTATCATACTGCAAGGGCAGCCCAGCCTGACACAGGGTAACGTCACCATCCTATGCGATGCGAACTTCGATTTGTCCCAGATCAGTGTGCCAGCTACCTTTCCTGGGGTATTTTATTCTGACATCAGCAGGCCATCTGACAATATACCTTACCGATTTGAACGCATAGATCAGACGGGAGGAACAACATTTGATGCGCCCTTATCACCGAATCCGCTTTTGTCTTCACCCCTTGTATCTCCTAGCAATCGCTTCATGGCATTTCGACCTTATGATGGCATAAATCTAACTGTATGGGACATGATTACCGGAGAAGTGGCAACCCTACCGCTCGCACCAGAAGAATTCGCAATGATTGATGAGCGCTATTTGTACGAGGATTTCAATTATGAGCGCCACTTGAGCCGTATGATCTGGCGCGACAACAATCATCTGCTGCTGCGTGGTTTCCCGGAAAACCAACATGACAAGGAATTCACGACCACACTGGAAATCACCGTGAACGCCTCACCCCTGAGTCTCTCGAAGGGGACGCTGACAAATGTGAATTATCCTGCCCTACCCCCACCTCCCAACATGATTAGCGAGCAGGTATTCCTGTCTCCACAAGGGACTTATGCCGTACAGTTGGCGACGGTGCCTGTACAAGGTATTCAACCACAGCAGTATTTGAGAGTATTTGATGTCAATACCCTTCAAGTGGTCGCGGAATTAGTGCCATCGCGGACTTTCCATGCCGTAGGTCCGCCGACTTGGTCACAAGATGAAAACCGACTTTTCATTGGCACACGAAGCGAGGAAAACGACAATTTCCAATCCGAATTTGGGGAAGTCAATCTTTCAACCGGTCAGGTGAATACAGGGCTTTGGACGGCACTGGAAAATGCCGTTGGCGCAAACATTGAAACCTCATCACTCCGGGCGGTTTTCTCGCCTGACGGAAACAACTTTGCCTTTGAGATATTTGGAGCGGATCAGAATCAATCCTATATGGTCATTTACCATCTCCCAACAGGAGGCATCACCGCAATTTGCGATCAGTATCGGATTAGTAATTCGGGTGCGTTGCACACCTTTTGGTCGCCGGATGGGCAGTACGTGGGCTACTGGGCATCTGGCAATGTGCTGATTTTTAATATTCAAACAGGTGACACACATCTGTTGTCAAATAACAGCCAAAATTTTGTTGGATGGGTTTCATCACCTTAAACATAACCTCCAACCCCGAAAAATGCAGGCTGTAGAAAGCACTTTTCCGTCGAATTCCATTGAAAATCTAATTTGCGTTTGAAAAAATTTGAGACTATAATGCGACTATCGTTGGGTTAGTAAAAGGAGGTGATCGAGAGTATGTGTTCTAACTCGGTGGAGGTGCACCTCTCTTAGCTCCATAGGATGCGCCAGTGGTGCATCCCACCTAACTCACGCAGCAATGCGCAATCCAGCCCCGCGAGGGGCTGTATTGATTCCGGGCAACGTCCTTGTTGTTTACTCTGACCGCGCCAACTGCTCGTAGTCTTCCCGCAGGATGCCATAGTAGGCCGTGTCGCGGTAGCGGTCGCCGCGATACCAGTGCTGCCGCAGCGTCCCTTCATAGGTCATGCCGAGCTTCTGCATCACGCGGCCAGAGGCGGGATTGTCGATGAAGTGCGAGGCATAGATACGGTTCAGCCCCAGACTGCGGAAGCCCAACTCCAGCATACAGCGGGCGGCTTCGGTGATGTAGCCGCCGTTCCAGTAAGGAATGCCCAGCCAGTAGCCCAGTTCGGCTTTGCGATGCTGCGGCTCTTTGTGGGGATGCAGGCCGATAATGCCGATCAGATCATCGTCGGGCTTGAGCGTAATCGCCAGCACATAGCCTTCGCCCGCCGCCAGCGACTCGCGCACCCGTGTAATGAATTCCTCTGCTGCGCCGGGCGGATAGGGATGCGGCATGGTCAGCAGGTTCATGGCGATGGCCGGGTCGTCGGCCAGGGTTTCGATGCGCGGCGCGTCCTGCATCTCCAGCGGACGCAGCACCAGTCGTGGGCTTTCCAACCGTATTGTCAGCATGTCGTCGCGGCCTGTCATCACAATGTCCTCTTTGGTCGGGCGCACACAGGGGTACGCCCCTACTA
This sequence comes from bacterium, assembly GCA_033762735.1. Taxonomy (GTDB): domain Bacteria; phylum Chloroflexota; class Anaerolineae; order Aggregatilineales; family Phototrophicaceae; genus JANRLJ01. Next base: position 5,595 of record JANRLJ010000069.1, read on the forward strand.
AAGTTCGGCGGTTCGCCACAAATCCCAGAACGAGACATCTTCGTTGTAGCGCTGGCAGAGCGACTGCCAGTGTACCTGATCGGGCAAGGCGCGTGGATTGCCTTCGCGCACCAGCAGAAACGCATCCTTTAGACCCAGCCCTTCTTCTTCTTTCAATACCGCGATGGCGACCGTCGCGGAACGGCTGATGCCCGCGCCGCAGGCGACCAGTACGCGCCGCCCCTGCGCTTTCTGCGCCCGCACGAAGCCGACCCCCAACGTAAAAATTGCTGAAGGCAGCGGATAGCCATCCTCGATTGGGACATAAATGGAAGGAATTCCAGGCTGATGCACACTCGCGTAGAGCTGGAGCATCGCGCCGATGCCAGTTCGCCCCAGCAGGTCAGGGTCTTCGGTCGAAAAACGATTGCCGACGTACAGCCAGGGACGAATCTGGTTCATCACTTATCCTCCGGTATCGCCACAGGGGGGATTGACGGAATTGGAGATGCGTTCACGCAGCGTGAGCGGCACTTCAAATGTCTCGCCATTGCGAACGATCATGAGCGAAACCGTATCGCCGGGGCGGGTTCGCACAATCAGATAGGCCAGCAGTTCATCCATGTTGTTGATGTACTGCCCGTCAATGGCAACGATGATGTCCCCGCCAACGCACACCCGTCTGCCGCGCACGAGTCGTTCGCTGGTGCCGCCCTGCAATCCGGCAGTCTGCGCGGGTGAATCGGGACTAACGCTGCGGACAAGGACGCCCGCCGTCACGGGCAGGTCAAGGGCTTCCGCCAGGCTTGCCACCCCAAAGCCGTCTTCAGCGGCGTCGGTCGATATGCCCAGCCAGGAATAGCGCACCTCGCCGTTTTCGATCAGTTCCGGCACGACTCGTCGCACCGTATTGGCGGGCACGGCAAAGCCCACCCCCTCAAACGTGCCGCTTTCGGTGCGAATGGCGGTATTGACGCCGATCACCTCCCCGCGCGAATTCAGCAGCGGGCCGCCGCTGTTGCCGGGGTTGATGTCGGTATCGACCTGAATAATGCGCGGATTCTGGAAGCCGGGGATCGCATTGGCATCCACAAGAGTAGCCGAGGGAAGCTGGCGTCCGAGGCCGCTGACGATGCCGACGGTAAGCGAACTGCTGAGTCCGAAGGGGTTGCCAATGGCAATCGCGCGTTCGCCCACCCGCACCAGATCAGAGTCACCCAGCGCCAGCGGATACAGCCGATCTGCCTCCACATTGACCTGTAACACGGCCAGGTCGCTGAACACATCCACGCCCACCAGTTCGGCCTCCGCGACATAGCCGTCGTTGAATGTCACGTTGATGCTCTCAGCCTGATTGACGACATGCGCGTTAGTGATAATGCGCCCATTGCGGTCATAGACGAAGCCGGAGCCGCGCTCGACCTCGTTCAGCGTACCGATAATCACCTCAATGCTGACCACCGATGGGGTAATGCGCTCGTAGATGTTGGTCAGCAGGAGATATTCGGCATCCGCAGCGGCAATGACCTCTTCTGGTACAGCGGTCGGAAGCTGAGATACAAGCTGCGCGGAAAGGCTGATGGGGAGATCGCCAAGCGGTGTGCTGGCGGCGGGTTGAGCAGTGGGAGGGATGACCTGTGCCTGGCAGGCAGCCAGGGCAAGCATGCCCGTAAGCAGGAAAACGATAAACCTATTTCTGGACATAGGCAAAATGTGTGTTCCCATCAGAACGCAGGGGCGAAATGGCACCCTGCGCCATTTGTGATCGTTGATGGGATTTTACCACGTCCTGTCAGGTTTGGCGGTCAGGTTTAACCGAGCTGCTGGCGCAGATTTTCCACGAGTTCACGCTGCTGGGGCGTGAGGCGATCCGGCACAGTGACCATCATGCGGGCGTACAGATCACCGTACTGGTCTTTGGCGCGAAGCAGCGGCATCCCACGTCCACTGATGCGGAACTTCATCCCCGACTGGGTGCCGGCGGGAATCTTGAGCTTAACCGGACGTGCCAGCGTCGGCACGGTGATCTCGCCGCCGAGCATGGCCGTGAACATATCCACCTTCACTTCGGTCGTGAGGTCGTCGCCGTCGCGGGTGAATTCCTTATCCGGCTCAACCTTTACCACCAGATACAGATCGCCCGGTTTGCCGCCGACCCCGGCTTCCCCTTCGCCAGCAAGCCGCACTTTGGTGCCGTCTTTCGCGCCCGCCGGAATATTGACCTTGATGCGGCGTTCGCCTTTGGTGACATAGCGCGATGCGCCTTCATACGCTTCCCGCAGTGAAATCACGACTTCCTGCTCGATGTCGTTGCCGTCGGTGCGCATGGTGGTGCGGGCTGTATTCCCACCGCCGCGCCCGAAGCCGCCGAAGATCGAATCGAAAATGTCCGCAAAGGGATTTTCCGCGCCATCACTGCCGTAGTCGTAATCAACGCGATAGCCACCGGGATTAGCCCCCGGCGCACCGTTCGGCTGCTGCTGCATCCGCTGGTAGGCGGCGAAATCCGATCCGAAACGGTCATAGGCGGCGCGTTTTTCCGTGTCGCCCAGCACTTCGTAGGCCTCGTTGATTTCCTTGAATTTGGCCTCCGCCGAGGGGTTGTTGGGGTTGGCATCAGGATGATACTGCTTTGCCAATTTGCGGAAGGCCTTCTTGATATCCTTATCGCTGGCATCCTTCGCGACACCCAGCGTTTTATAGTAGTCCTTTGCCATGCCTTGCTGAACCCTTGATGAGCCTTCACGGCTCGATAATTTCCCTTTGCGAGTGGTAGTCTATAGTGATTCTATGCGCCGAGAGGGAGCAAGTCAATCAGTACGGGGGATTCTAAGACATTGTTTACGTCACGGCCAGCGATGGGGATTATCGGACATTATGCCGACGCATAGCCAGTCAGAGAATTTACCTTTTTTTGTCGCGCAACACGCTACAATCATCGTACTTAAGAATCTTCCTTTTTCTGAAAGCAATCTTATGACCGATCATGTCTTTATCAGCTACGCACGGCGTGATGGTGTGTTTTTCGCCGAACGGCTCGACGAGGCACTCCAGCGCACTGGCCTTTCTACCTGGTGCGATTATCGCCACCTTGACCCGGCGCAGGACTTCACCGCCGAACTGGAAAAAGCCATCGAAGCCGCGCAGCAGGTGGTCGTGTGCCTTACGCCTGATTCCAAGCGCGAGGACAGCTTTGTCCGCCGCGAGATTCAGTATGCACTGGCACAGAACAAGCCGATCATTCCGCTGCGTTTTGCCGAAGTCGTCCCCCCCATTCACATCGTCAACCTGACGTATATCGACTTCTACAACCGCGTCTGGGAGACGGCCTTTGACGAACTGCTCAGACGGCTAAACCTTGCCGCTCGCTATCAACCGCCTGCGCTGCCTGATGATCCCTATCGCGAGTACCTGAATCAGCTTTACGGGCAGATTGTCCATTACCTCAACCGCACAGTTTTTTCGCTGATCGCGCTGAATACCGAAGACACGCCCGATGCAGTTGACCTCGTGCAGGAACAGCCTGCCAGTGCGCTGCCGCTGGCCTTCTTCGATATGGTCGCCGACGATGACTTCGGTGAACGCACGATCACGCCCTATTCCAGCTTCCCGTCCGCTTTCGAGCGCAATCATGGCCGGGTGCTGCTGCTGGGGGAGCCGGGCGGCGGCAAGACGACCACGCTGATGGCCTTCGCGCGGGAGGCAGTTGCCAGACGGCTGGAAGACGCCACGCAGCCGCTTCCCATTGTCGCGCCGATTGCTACCTGGGACGCGATGCGCCAGCCGGGGTTGATCGACTGGCTGAGCGAGCAAATCCGTGTGCTGAATCCGGGGCAGATCGCGCAGGTGATCGAAGGCGGGGCGGCGCTGCTGCTGCTGGATGGACTGGACGAACTGGGCAGCGAACGCGAACATCCTGACACGAAAGAGCGCTTCGACCCGCGCCAGAAATTCGTGGAGATGATCTCGGTCATGCTCAACGCGAACCCGCATCATCGACCGGAAGCATGGGGGCAGATTCATGGCTTTTCCAACGGAGGCCTGCGTGTTCTCATTACCTGCCGTGTGAAGGATTATCACGACATCGGAGCCAAACTGCCGCTGGCCGGGGCGGTGACGCTGCGCCCGCTGGATGATGAGCAGATGCGCGTGTATCTGGAAAAGCAGCCCGATCTGCTGGCCGCGATTGAGGCTGATCCAGCGCTGCGCGAGATGGCGCGGACACCGCTGCTTCTGAGCCTGTTCACCTTCGCCTACAACGGCCTCGCGGATGAAGCGCGGCAGTTGCGCGATCTGGCGCACAGCCCCGGCGACCTCCGTGACCGGATTTTTGAGACGTATATGCGGCGGCGCTACGAGCGCGAGGCACGGAAGCTAAATCAGGTAATGCCATTTAGTCTTGAGTATCTACAAGACGCTCTGGCGTTTTTCTCCGAGCAAACCGACTTCAATCCTGATTTGTGGCCGCCTCCACATGACAACCAACCGTTCCATAATTTCGGAAAACAATTGGTTCACACTAGTGCTCTGGTAGAGGTTCAACAAAATCATCAAATCCGTATTACTGATTCTTTATTGGATATGGCAGTACAACTCCAGCTTTTATCGTTAATTGATAAAAATTATGTATTTAGTCATGCGTTATTGAAGGATTATTTTCATACAAGATTTCGAAGTAATTTTGAGTTACAAGTTTGGGCTGCCTATCAAAAATTATATATAAGCCACAGAATCCCACCTGTATGATAAAAAAGATTAATATCATGACGAGGCCAGGCGCACACGTGGGTGCGCCCCTACAGGCGGTCTTTCGACTAGAGGAGCATAGCAGCCAGGAGCCGGTTGTACCCCACGACGCAGCTTTACACCCTGAGGTGCAGTGGTTCAAACCAATCAGGACCAACGCCTCTATGAACGGCGTGAAGTAAACGGGATGGCCGTGTTGACATTTACGCTCATGTGCTTGGCTATCTTGTAGAATTTTCAGTATTTCAGTACAAAGGCGAGGCGTAGGGGCGCACCCACGTGTGCGCCCGCCTCCCAATCCATTGAGAACTGCACATGACGAAACCTTATCGCACATCCCCCCGTCTCAAGGATTACGACTACGCCCGCAATGGTGCCTACTTTATCACCATCTGCACTCAGAATCGGGCATGTCTGTTTGGTTCTGTTCGCGAAGGTGAGATGTATCTCAATCCTGCTGGTGAGATGCTTGGCGAGTGGTGGCGCAAACTACCGGAAAAATTCTCGACGGTTGAAACCGACGCCCTTGTCATCATGCCGAATCACGTTCACGGTATTCTGGTATTGTTCGAGGAACCTGACACGGGCGCCCACGTGGGTGCGCCCTTACAGGAAGTTGACCAACCAGAGGAGCATATACCCAGTGAATCGGCTGTGCCCACTGCCGCATCTCTATCGACGATAATCCAGTGGTTCAAATCGATGACAACCAATGGTTATATGCATGGGGTAAAAGAACAGGGCTGGCCGCGCTTTGCAGGCAAGCTGTGGCAGCGCAGTTACTACGACCACATCATCCGTGATGAGGTTGATCTGAAATATATCCAGCGCTATATTCTGAGCAATCCGGCTCGCTGGGAGCAAGACAGCGAAAACCGTCACATGCGATCATGAAGCGGAGGAAGGACGGAAAAATTAAGGCGACAGAGCCATGCCGGGGCGCGACTTCTGTGCTATAGTGCTCCAATATCACATCGTTATAAGGTGCGCGCATAAACGGTATGAAACCGACAATCCTCTATATCGAAGATGATCCCGCCAGCCGCCGACTGGTTGAACGGGCGCTGACCTACGCGGGTTATAAAGTGCTGGTGGCCGAGCGCGGTTTGCAGGGCATCGACCTGGCGCGGAAGACACAGCCCGATCTCATTCTGACCGACATCAATCTGCCCGATCTGAGCGGGCACGAGATCACCACTGCACTGCGCGGCGAGGAACGCTTTAAACAAACCCCGATTGTCGCGCTGACCGCACAGGGCTATGGCATCCAGCACGACATGGCGATTGCAGCAGGCATCAACGGCTATCTGGTCAAGCCGCTCGATATTGAGAAACTCTCGGAACAGGTGGCCTATTATCTGAACGGCGGGCAGGACGTGATTGACGCCGACCGTCTTTCCGCCGCCAAAGCCCGCTACACCAGCGAGGTTGTCTCCAAGCTGGAAGGCCGAATCCGTGAACTGGAAACCGCCAATGAAGCGCTGCACCGCCTCGACCGGATGAAAGAGACGTTTATTCAGCTTACCGCCCATGAACTGCGCACACCCCTGACGCTGATCTTTGGCTACAGCCGCCTGCTGGAAGATCACGCCCCGCTGCGCAGCTTGATCCAGCACGACGACATCGTCAGTACCCTGCTGGAGGGGCTGGGCGACGCCATCGAGCGGATGCACGGCGTGATCGAGGAAATTCTGATTATCAGCCGTATCATGACCAAGCAGATCGAGCTGTCCCTGTCGCCCATTAATCTGGTCGCCGTGATGCAGAAATCGCTGACGACGTATGAATCAGCCCTGAAGGAGCGGCGCTTGGAAGTTCGCTTTGACAGCAACGGCTGGCCGACCGGGATGCGCGCCGATGCTGATCTGCTGCGGCTGGCCTTCAATAACCTGATCGGCAACGCCATTAAGTACACCCCCGATTATGGCACGATCACCATCTGGGCAGAAGCCGAAGACGACCGGGTGCGCGTGTACGTGCGCGACACGGGAATCGGCATTAACCCGTCCGATCAGGTCAGCATCTTCGATGAGTTCCATACCGTGAGCGATGTGAAGCTGCACAGCACCAGCAAGACCGCGTTCGGCGGGGGAGGGCTGGGGCTGGGGCTGCCCATCTGCAAAGGCATCGTGGAGGCGCACGGCGGCAAAATCTGGGTGGAGAGCGAAGGCTGCGACCCGGATAAGCTCCCCGGCAGCACGTTCGTCGTCCTGCTGCCGCTGGTGGCGCAGCGCACCACCTATCAGAACGCGCGGCGGCTCAATCTTTAAGAGCCGATTGGTCATCGAATAAAAATCTGATAATTGTTACAATCCTGAAAGGCCTTTTGGTGTATGATGACCTTAACAACGCCTTTCAGAGATTTCCTTCCATGCAGCGTTCAGTTCCCATCAGCGGTATTATCGCCGCGTTCGCCACACCCCTTTTCCTGGGTGTTGCGCCAATCTTTGGTAAACTTGCGATAGAAGCCAACGCCGATCCGTTCTCGGTGGCGGCTTTGCGCACCGTTGCGGCGGCGGGCATGTTGTGGCTGGGCTATCTGCTGTTCTGGCGTCAGTATATCTATATCTACCCCGCCGGGCTGCTGGGGTGCGTCGTTGTAGGCATTATCAACGGCATTGGGTCTCTGTTCTACTACAGCGGCCTGAGCCTGCTGGACGCTTCGCTGGCGCAGCTTCTCAACGGCATGTATCTCCCGCTCGCCGTCCTTATCTCCAGTCTGGCAGGGCAGAAGATCGACCGCCGGACGATGATTCGGGTGATCTTTGCCGTGTGCGGCCTGACGGTGATTACGGGCTTTGGCGGCGACTCGCTCAACTGGCTCGGCGTCGGGCTGATGCTGGCGAACGCCCTGATGTTCGCCGGGACGCTCATCCTCAGCCAGTATGTGCTGTTTGAAATGCCCTCACGCACGGTGACGCTGTATGTGCTGAGCACGATGGCGATTTTTGTGTTCATGGTCTGGCTGGCAGTCGGGCAGCCGCTCGATCCGGTGGTGATGGAAACGGCAATCTGGCCGATTCTGGCGCTGGGCGTCACGACGGCGCTCTCCCGCTTGGCGATGTTCGCCGGGGTGAAGTTCCTCGGCGGGATACAGACGGCGGTGCTGGCAATCTCTGAAATTGGAGTGGCACTGGTGCTTGCTTTTTTCGTACTGCATGAACGGCTCGGAGCGCTGCAAATCCTGGGTGTCGTCATCTTTGTGTGCAGCATCCTGCTGATCCGCCAGCGTGACCTGCTGCCGCGCGGCTTTAACCCGAATGCCTTGCTGGTGGCGAATATGGCAAGTGTGCAGTTCCAGCGCATCGCCTTTCATCGTGCCTTCGGCACAACCGATACCGATAACGAGCATGGGACGATGGCAACGATCACGACACAGGAACTTGTGCTGATTCAACGAATGATGGGTGCACAATCCGGCCCAATTGACCCTTTCCCAATCGGCAAAGCCAATGGACAATATCACGCGGCAGGGAGTACATCTTTCCTGACGGAACCGCTGGATCCGGGCAGACTTCCCCCCAAAAATACGCTGGAAGACCGTTAAGGCCATTGCCCGATTCTTGTATTTAAACTAGAATTAAAAGTACAAAATACGAGATGGTCTGGCTTAAGGGAAATGACCAACAACTTCACTGGGTACACGGTTAATGGCTACGAACTGCGTGAACAGGTTGCCAGAAGCGCGGCGACATCCCTGTATCGCGGCTATTCAAGTGAACTGAAACGCGATGTTGCCATCAAGCGCTTTCTCGTCCGGGATGAAGACCACGCGGCGCATCTGCTGGAAAACGGACAGCGCTGGAAGAACATCCGTCATCGCTGTGTCCTGACCGTGCATGATGTATGGGTAGAGCCGAATGAGGGCGTGTATCTGGTGATGCCCTGGATGTCGGGCGGGTCACTGCGCGATCAACTGCACGGCAAACCGCTTAAGCCCGACCGCGTGAGTGAATTGATGGTCAGCCTGAGCGCTGCGCTCATGACCACCCACCATCTCGGCCTGCTGCATCGCAGCATCAAACCCGAAAACATCCTGTTTGACGCGATAGGCACACCTTATCTGAGCGACTTTGCTCTCGACCACACCACAAGCCCCCAACCCGAACTGCTGACGCCCGAACAATCGGCAGGCCAGCCGCTGACGCCGCAGTCTGATCTGTTCCTGCTCGGCCTGCTGCTGGTGGAAGCGCTGACGGGCGTCTCCTCGCGGGAACTGCGCCCCTATAACACGGTCACGGTGGAACATGCCGCGATTAAGGACGCGCTGCTGGCCTCACCGCTGGTCACGTATCGCCGTGCAGCAGTCGATGATCTGTTCTGGGTGTTTAGCTGTGTGCTGGATTCCCGCCCGAATAAGCGCTACCGGGACAGCCTTGAACTGGCGAAGTATTTCCTGCGGGCGCTGACAGGCAAGGAACCCTCGGCGGATGTGCTCGATCAGATTCTCGATATGACCTACGACACGCAGGAATCGCTGGATGCGCCGACCCAGGTAGCGCTTACCGGAAACAGCACAGGCGAAGCCCATTCCCTGACGGGCAGGCATCTCGGTTCCTATGAGGTCAGGCAGGTGATCGGGCGAGGCGGCATGGGCGAGGTTTACCTGGGGTATCATCCCCTGCTGGAGCGGACGGTCGCGATCAAGATTATGCGGCCAGAGTTCGTGGACGAGGCTGAACTCCGCAAACGCTTTGAGCGGGAAGCGCGTACCGTCGCCAAACTGCGCCACGCCAACATCGTGACGATGTACGACTTCGGGCAGTTGGAAAACCTTTACTACATGGTGATGGAATACATCGACGGCTACACCCTGGCCGAAGCGCTCCATCATGTACGGCAGTACACGCCCTCCGAAGCGCTTCCCATTATCACCGAGGTTGCCTCAGCGCTGGATTATGCTCACAGTCACGGCATTGTCCATCGAGATGTGAAACCATCGAACGTGATGCTCCAGCGGTTGGGCGATACGATCAATGATGCGCAGCGGGCGATTCTGATGGACTTCGGCATTACCAAAGTGATCGGCCTCAACGAGCATCTGACGGATACGGATCGACCAGTGGGCACGTATGATTACATGGCACCGGAACAGGTGTTGGGCGAACGCTCGCTCGACCGCCGTGCCGATATTTACGCGCTCGGCATTATGGTGTATCAGATGTTAACGGGTCAGCTTCCCTTCCGCGCCAAAACCACTGCCCGCCTCGTCTTCGCGCATCTCAAGCAGACCCCGGCCTATCCCGGTTCACTCGCGCCTGATCTGCCCGATTCGATTTCAGACGCGATCATGCGTGCTATCGCCAAAGACCCGGCAGATCGCTTCCCGACAGCGGGTGAGTTCGCTGCGGCGCTGACGGAATAGACCTGTTAGGATTATGTAAGGCCTCTCGGCCATTATCAGCGCATGAGTCCTTCACAACACCGCGCTGAATGGCGGCAGCGCTTCCACCGCACCGGATGAGCGGACTCCTTTTCAAAGCCCCTCAAGTAGGTCACAATCAGTTTATCTGTGATACAATCCGAATAAAAAAGATCACCATCATAAAAATCAGCTTCAAAGAATAAGACTAACGCAGTTGCCCTCCCCCCCCGCCCTCCTCTCCCGACCGCTTCGCTAGGAAAGGGGGAGAAGGGACACCTTAGCAGTTAAGTCCCTCTCCCTCAGGGAGAGGGATTCAGGGTGAGGGCGAAGGTTCAAGTGCATAACTTCTAAAAGAATAGGATTATGGTCTACTATGCTCACCGACACCTACAATCGCCCCCTGCGTGACCTGCGCATTTCCGTCACTGACCGCTGCAATTTCCGCTGCACCTACTGTATGCCTGCCGAGGTCTACGGGGAGCATTACCGCTTTCTCCCGCGCACGGAAATTCTGACGTTTGAGGAAATCGCCCGTCTGACGGGCATCTTCGTGCGTCTGGGCGCGGTCAAGGTGCGGCTGACGGGGGGCGAACCGCTGGTGCGGCAGGAACTCGAAACGCTGGTGGCGATGCTGGATGCCATCGACGGTGTGGACGACATGGCGCTCACGACCAACGGCTACTATCTGCCACAGAAAGCACAGGCGCTTCATGACGCCGGATTGCGCCGGGTGACGATCAGCCTCGATTCACTGGATAACGCCGTTTTCCGCCGCATGAACGGGAAAAAAGCCAGTGTGGAACAAGTGCTGGCCGGAATTGACGCCGCGGAAAAGGCCGGGTTAGCGCCGATCAAAATCAACTGTGTGGTGCAGCGTGGCGTGAACGATCATACCATTGTCGATCTGGCACGTTACAGCCGGGAACGCGGCTGGATTGTGCGCTTCATCGAGTATATGGACGTGGGCAACGTCAATGGCTGGGAGATGCAGGACGTGGTTTCGGCGGACGAAATCGTGGCGCGGATCGACGCCGCGCTGCCGCTGGAACAAATCGAGGCCAACTATCACGGCGAGGTCGCGCGGCGCTATCGTTACCGTGATGGCGGTGGGGAAATTGGCCTGATTACGTCCGTGACGCAGCCTTTCTGCGGCGCGTGTAACCGGATGCGCCTTTCTGCCGATGGCAAAATCTATACCTGCCTGTTTGCGGCCAACGGCACCGACCTGCGCGGGCCAATGCGCGACGGCGCCAGCGACGACGACCTTGAACAGATCGTGCGGGCAACCTGGGGCAAGCGCATCGACCGCTATTCCCAGCAGCGCTTTAAACTGCGTGAGGAAGGCACACCGAAGGTTGAGATGTACGCTATCGGAGGCTGAGCCAGCTTAACGCCCGCTCAGGTCGATCAGCTTGCGCAGTTCATCCACGACGGCACGGGTGCGCTTCTGCCGCGTTTCCGGGCGTTTGGCGCGTTCGATATCATAGACCAGCGTCTTGCGGCGGCTCGGCGCGAGGGTGTCCCAGCGCTGCATCAGTTCCGGTTCTGCTTGCAGTTCAGCAGCGAGTTCGTCGGGGATGTCCACACGGTCAGGGTCGTGATCGGGCGCCAGTTCGACCATCACCTCGCTCAGCACATCCAGCCCCGCCTGCTCCAGCCAGATTTTGCCGAACTTGAGGCAGCGCGTTCCGTCCGGTTGAAGATGCACCACGCGGCGAAAGGCGACCTCATCGAGTCTGCCTTCGACGTGCTTAATGCCTGCATCAGTCAGAGCATCGGCGACCGCGTCGGGAATGGGGACGTAGTGCTTCATATAGCCGTCGGCGACGGTAGGATCGAACAGGACTTGCGAGACAAAGGTGAATTGCAGCGGGTGTTCAGTCATCACTGAGGGTGTGGCCTGTCTAAAACGTTCAGATTGGAGTGGCATTGCAGGGGACATGCGGCACACTCGGCTGCATGTCCCTGCTGAGAGATTAACGAATGGTGGGGTCGCTGATCCAGATGTCGGGTGAGACGCGCGTCGCCCCTTCGATGATGACGTTGGTGATGTACCCGTAGGCGAACTCGTAGACGTTCAGCCCGTTATAAGTCGAAATGACGGGTTTTTCCTGCCCGGTGCTGTTGTCGAAGACGCGAGTCACAGGCTCACACGCGATCTGCGCAGGTTCGGCGCAGATTTCCAGCGCGACCTGCACCGTGCGTGAAGTCGGATTATCGAGCAGGTAAGTCACGCGGATATGGTTCCACGAGACGGCCACGCGCTGCCCTTCCTGCGCCACTTCCTGAACGCTGCGTGTCGCGACGGGCGTGACGTTGTTCAGCAGCAGGAGCAGCGGGCCACCGCCGGTCGGTGTGGGCGTGGGGCTGGGGCCGTTACACCAGGCGGCATCACAGAACGTCAGCGGGCGAACCCCTTCCAGCGTCGGCAGTGCGTCGAAAATTTCGCGGGGCAGGGTGGTAAAGCGCTGGTCGATGAACACGGCGAAATCCACACCGCTGACGAACATCATGTTGGACTCGTTGAAGTTACGATACCATGCGCGGAATTCGGTGCCGCCGGGCATGATGCCCATATATTGCAGCGCGGCCACGTCCAGATAGGCGAAGGCGAAACGCGCTTCCGCGATGAACCGCGAGCCTTCCTCGGTGGCCTCGCCTTCGATCACTTCTGGCGCGGGCGGATTTTCTGCCTGATTGTTCGCGCCGAAAACGGTCAGGCTGCAAAAATCGGCTGAATCGGCCAGCGTATCGTCCACCACAAAGGCGAAATTCACAGTGACCGCCGTGATGAGCGCCTGCTCAATCGCCGTGCAGCGTTCGATGCTGGTTTCGCCCTGCCACCCGTTGGGGCGGACTCCTACGCCGAGCGCGGCATCGCTCAGCAGTTCCAGGTTGAAGCGGGCATTGCGGTAGCCGATGACGGGCGCGACCCCGGTCACGGTCGCCCATTCCGGCGGGCGCACCCCGTTGCCCAGTTCCAGGTCGGCCAGCACTTCCAGATCAGCCACCGCATCCTGAAGCAGCGAGGGGGAATTTTCCTCGACGTTGCGAATCCAGCCGTTGGGACGGTTGTTCAGGCCGAGCACCTCATCCGCCAGGCGTTCCAGGTCACCACGCAGCGCTAACGCCTGTGCAGGGAGCGCGGCCTGAATTTCAGGCGCAGCGAAGATGGCGGCGATCAGCTCATTTTCGGTTTCAAAACGCACCGCTGCGCAGTAATCCACCACCGACTGCGGGGTTTCGGGACGGACGTTATAAATCTGGTCGAGCAGGCGGACGAGGTTTTGCAGCGTTCGGTCGCAGCGGTAAATGAGCGAGGCGCCGTTCCAGCTATCGGGACGGTCGCTGCCACCAAACACCACATCGGCCATCAGTTCGAGGTCATGGCGCACGTTGCGGGAAAGAATTTCGGGAAGCGGGCTGGTCGCGCCGAACCAGCCCGGCGGGCGCTCACCCACCCCATAGACAGCATCGGCCAACTGCTCGTTGTCGAACCACAGGTCGGCTGCAAAGGTGACGGTGCTGAGGTCGGCGTTGAGCGTCCAGTTCGGCGGGCGCACGCCCTCACCCAAAACCTGGTTTGCCAGCACCTCAATGTCCTGGCGTGTTTGCAGCAGAAAGGCCTCAAACAGATTGGCCTGCTGCTGGGGCGCGGCCCAGACGAGGAACACACTGCCAGACAGGACAAGAACCGCCAGAAGAAGAAGTAGTCTCAACCGTCGCTTCATCACCATCATTCCTTTTAACAAAGTCTGCCTGCGATTATACACCGCTGTGGGCAAACGCATAAGCAGGATGGAAGGGCTATGTGGCGGAGATTCTTGTTGCAGGAAGGCTCATTCCCTAAAGACAAAAATACGTTACACTTCATTTAGCTTATCAGAGGGAGATGGATTCCCATGCAGGTCTACGACGAACTCTCAGACGATATCATCAAACAGAAACAGTGGAGCGAGGCCGAACTTCGCAAGCGCGGCTATGAATATTATCTGCGCAAGAAGGAACTGACGATGGTGCGCGAGCTGCCCGCCAGCGAAGCCCCCAAGCGGATTCGCACATCGGACGGCCAGGAACTCATCGCACAGGCAGGTTATCTGATCTGCTATCGCCCCGGTGACCATGTCCGCCCGCGTCTGGATGATTACGAACACTGGCCGGTGGAGCCATCGGTTTTCAGCAAGACCTATCGGCAGTGGGATCGCCCCGACTGGGAACCGAACGCCGCCGTGCGCCATCTGATGCGCCTGGGCTGCCAGCCCTATTATAAGTGTGCGGGGGTATGGGCGAAGCGGTTGACGCAAGATGCGCTGCTGCAAAGCATGGAACACCGCCGCCCGGTGCTGGTGGAGGCGGGCGAATATGTCGCGGTGGGGGTGGATGGTGAACCCTACAGCATGGGTGAGAAGACCTTCCACTCCCGTTACGAACGCCCGACCAAACCCGCCATCAGCCTGAGCGAAAAACTCAAAAAGCTGCTGGGGCGGGTATGAGCGCTACCGCACAGCGCGGTTCAGCCCGGCCTGTGCGGTTTGCAGATAGGTGAGCACTTCGCTGTCAGATGCACCATGCCGCACGGCATCAATGGTGTGTTCGAGGGTCGAATGGGCGAATTCGGTCACGCGGCGCAGTTCGCGGTGGCTGCGGTCGAGGTCGCGATAGGTCAGGCGAAGTTCTTCCTCGATGCGCTGGCGGGCGATCAGTTCGCTGCGCAGTTCGATTTCGGTGATCACCGACTGTGCCAGATCGCGCATGATCTCGACTTCCTGCTCCGTCCACTGCCGGGGGGCGCTGTCAATGATGCAGAACGACCCCAGCCCGACTCCCTCGGACGTTTGCAGCGGCATCCCCAGGTAGCCGATCACATTCAGATCAGGAATTGCCAGGTTATCATGCACCAGCGGGTGTTTGCGCGCGTCTTCAATCACCAGCGGCTCGTTCGTGGCGACGACGTGCTGGCAGAAGGAATGGGAGAGGGGCGTCTCCCGCTTCGATGCCCAGGGTTCGGGCAGGCCGATGGCGCTCTTAAAGAACTGCCGGTTGGCATCCACCAGCGTCACCAGCGAAACAGGCGCGTTGACAATGCAGCTGGCGAGGCGCGTCAGGCGGTCGAAGCTCTCCTCGGCAGGGGTGTCGAGCAGAAGCAGGTTGCGAAGAATTTCCAGGCGTTTCGAATTTCCAATAATCGAACGGTCAGCGAAGGGCACGGTGATACGACTCCATCAAGGGCTGTATAGGATAAGTGCGACGTTGAGGTGGAAGACGGTTAGGAAGTGAGGTTGTTGGTTCTTCTACACAGCGAATTCCAGTAAACTGATGTAAGTATACGGCTAGTTCTTCCGTTTCACAAACGTTTGCATACTGCCTTTAAGTCCACTTTATCAAAAATTCATGCTGAATTCAGAAATAAAAACCCCGGTGGACACATGCAACCGGGGCAGGGCATCAAGTGCGCGGTAAGAAAAGCGAAATCAGGCTTCGGTGTCTTCGTCGGTGTCCTCGCCCAGGACGATCTCGACCAGCTTGAGCAGCACGACGGGCATCAGCGTCAGCAGTGCCAGCGCGGCTTCGGGGTTGGAATGGTAGACCGCCGCTGCCTCATCCAGCATGACCTTCATCACGTCGATCACCAGCACGTACAGTCCCGCCACCTGAGCAAAGACCGCCTCGACCGCTGCCGGGTCTGCCATCGTATTCAGGAGCATCCAGCTTGCGCCGACCATCAGCGGCAGCGCGGCTACCGTGACCAGTTGCAGCGCCACCTGCAGGGCGGCTTCGTTCAGTTCGGGCGAGGCGCTGAGCGAGGTTTCCTGTTCTTCCTTCACCGTCTCTGCCAGCCGCGCCATAATCGTGACAGCCAGCCGCCGCGGTGCCCGCTCGAAAGGGGCAGTGCGCAGCATCGAGTCGACCTTTTGCAGGCTGGAGTAATGCCTGGCTTCTTTGGGTTCGCTGTTGAGGTAGCTTTCCAGTTCGTGCTGTACTTCAGCAGGAAGTTCTGTGTCCAGCGATTCCTGCATCAACAGGCGTTTGCGTTCTTCCGGCATGACCTAGATTCCTTCTTCCACCAGGCGATTCCCCAGGCCACGCGCAGAAGTGGAGGGGCGATCTGGCACTTCACCCAGCATCTCCGCCAGCATTTGCCGGGCACGAAATAAACGGCTCTTGATTGCGCTTTCGGTCGTATCGAGCATCTGGGCGATCTCGACATAAGAATAGTCATACCAGTAGCGCAGGACTACGGCAGTGCGGTAATCCGGCGCGAGATCGTTGAGCATGGCCTGAATGCGGCGGCTGCGTTCGTTGTTGAGCGCCACCTGTTCCGGCTGTGGGTCATCGCTCGCCAGCGAGAGCGTGGCCGGGATCGGTTCATCAATTGAAATCTGCACCCCGCGCCGTTTGCGCAGTCGGTCGATGCAGTGGTTGGAGGCGATGCTCAGCAGCCAGGTCTTGAATGGCCTGTCCTGATCGTAGCGTTTCAGGTTGGAATAGGCGCGCAAAAAGGCTTCCTGCGCGGCGTCTTCCGCTTCTGCGCCATCGCCCAGAATGCGATAGCACAGGTTGTAGACGGCATCCTGGAAGGTATAGACCAGTTCTGCAAAAGCGTCCTGATCGCCGTCTATCGCGGCATTTACCCATTGGGTGATAATTGGATCGGACACGTTACTGCTCCCCCTGTCGGTTGATGATCAAGGCGCACTGTCCATCGACCTGTTGTGTTCCATCAACCTTCTTCGTCACGCCAATTATACCCCTTCTTGGGTCAGCCGTCGCCCGAACCAGTGGTGTATTTTGGCAGCAGTTCCGTAACCAGTCGTCCATCTGCTTATTGCAGCCGCAGGCTTTGCTGCTGCACCTCGTCTATCGCTTCCAACGTGTCCTGCAGGCTGGAGATTTCGTCCTGAATCTCCAGGCGAAGGCGTTGCGCCCGTCCACTGTCTACTTCCTTCGTGCCCAGCCGCGCCATCTGTGCGTAGATCGTGCCCAGCGAGGAAAGGGTGCTTTCCAGTTGAATTTCCGCCCGACGCACACTGTTGACGGTCGCCTCAAGGTTAATCAACTGCTGTTCAAGCTGCTGAACCTGCCGTTCCAGTTCGCGCCGCACCGCCGGGTCGGTTTCCCGTTCCATGCGCTGGCGGGTTTTATCAAGCTGCTGCGGCACCTGGCGGCGGTCGCGCTCGACCAGTTCATTTTCCTCGAAGGCATCCACATGCAGCGCCAGATCGTACATGTGGCCGATCCAGTCGTTGATGTCGTCCACCGTGCCCATCAACTGCATCCGCATCGCGCCGCTGGCCCGCCGCGCCAGTTCCAGCATGTTGCGGCGGTATTCCATCGCAGAGCGCACCCGGTCACGCGAGACGCGGCTCTTGATGCGCCCCAGGTCGTAGCGTGTCTCGAACTCGGCGGCGATGGCGTCCTGCGCAGCCTGCGGGTCGGTCAGTGTCGCGCCGATGAAGGCGGCTTCCGCGATCAGCCCGACGACCAGCCACATCCAGTCCTGCCAGAAGGGGGCGATACTGGAAATGTCGGCAAACAGGAACAGGATCATTGTGACGATGGCGGTCACCACTGTCTGCCAACTGAAAACAGCGTTTCTTAAAACCGCGCCTGTCGCGCGTTGACGAATGTCGTCGGCCATAGCCTTCGCTTCCTGTGTATGCTCTATCCCTCATTACGCAGCGACAGCCCGCCGCGTTGCATGTGCGTCGATGTTAACACAAAAGCGAGTGGTGGATAAGCAGCATTCGATGACCCTGGGCCAATCGTTCGGGCGCATTCACCAATTCTTAAAATGAGGTCAATATCATCCTCATGATCGTTCATTACTATATATTTCAGAATGTTCAATAAATTCTGAATATTCTGAAATAAAAATACATCACAGTTATGAGGAATGTAGCCCTATGCCTGAGTTAACGCTGTCGCAGTATTCCCTCGTCTACAATGCCTTCTCGTTTACGTTTGCAGCGATGTTCGCAACGTTCATCTTCCTGGTGCTGAACCGGGGAAACGTTGCGCCCAGCCTGCGCAATGCAATTACGATGTCGGCGCTGGTGGTCGCCATCGCTGGATACCATTACCTCCGCATCTTTGAAAGCTGGCAGGATGCCTTCACCATTTCTGACGCGACCGAGGCTGGTGCATTCGTCTACCTCGCCAGCGGGGAACCCTTCAATGACGCTTATCGTTATATCGACTGGCTGCTGACCGTGCCGCTGCTGGTGGCCGAGCTGATCGCCGTGATGTCCCTGCGTGGGAGCAAAGCGGGCTGGATGACGTTTCGGCTGGCGACCGCGGCAGCACTGATGGTCATCCTGGGCTATCCCGGTGAAATTGCAGATTCAACCAGTACCCGCGCCCTGTGGGGGTTCATCAGTACCATTCCGTTTCTGTACATCCTTTACGAACTGTTCGTCGGGCTTGGACCGGCAATTCAGGCTGAAAGCGGCCAGGTGAAAGTGCTGCTGCGCAATATCCGGCTGCTGCTGCTGGCGACCTGGGGCTTCTACCCGATTGTGTACCTGATCCCCATTCTGTTCGGGAGTGCAACCGGGAGCGCGGCGCTGCTGGTGGCCGTACAGATCGGTTATTGCATCGCCGACGTAGCAGCCAAGTGCGGCTATGGCGTGATGATCTATGCCATTGCTCGTACCAAGACTATTGAGAAAGGGCTGGATGCCGGCGTAAGTGATGAGATGCTGCGTCAGCCAGCGCCAGCAGTGGGTGACTGAGGCAGCTTTCGTAGGCGAATCGGTAAACAAAAAGCGAGTGAGATTATTTTCACCCGCTTTTTGTTTTGGGCAGAATCTTGTTTGCGTTAGCTCTGGTTGCTGAGCGTACCGCCACCGGTCTGCGTGGCACCTTCGCCATCGCCACGCGCACCCAGCAGACGCAGGCGGCGTTCTTCGAGCTGGCGGTCGATCTCGCCACCGCGCACCGCTTCATCCACCTGATCGGAGAGACGCTGCGAGGCCATTTCCAGCTTGGCATCTTCACGGTCGAGGCGGTTGCGGATGCCCTGCGCGAGGTTGCTGATCTGCTCGTCGCCCATGTTGGCGATGCCATCGAGGCTCTTGATGGTCTTGACCGTGACCTTCTTGGCCTCGGCCAGTTCGATCAGTGAACGCAGGTGTTCGCGTTCGTTCTTGATGGCGGTCAGCTTGGCTTCCAGCTTGAGCCGCATGGAGAGCATGTTCTGATACTGCTTTTCCTGCTCCTGCCACTGCTCATAATATTCCTGGGAAAGCTGCTGCTTGGTGTTCAGTTCCGCCTGGGCAGCGGCGGCCAGGTCATCCTTGCCCTTGAGGATCAGGGTGTCGATGTCGCGGTCGAGCTTATCGGCGGCAGCAGCGAATTCCTCATACTTGCGCTTGAGGGTCTTGACCGTGCCACCGACAGTCGCGGCGGAGTCTTCCAGGGCTTCCAGGTTCTTTTCGGCCTGGCGGATGTATTCGTCCATCACCTTGACGGAATTTGCTTCCAGAGCGCGGTCAACAATCCCATGTAGGTTGGCGCTCAGCAGTGTATTGACCTTATCAAAAAGCGAAGCCATGAGTCGTCTTTTTCCTTTGCTTGTTTGACGAGCGGTACTTTACCCTCAGGATTATAGCATCTATACGGCAGGTGCTGCCAAAGGTTGCGCCGGGAGCAGCACCCGAAAGGTGCTGCCTTCGCCCCATTTGCTTTCCAGTTGAATTTTCCCACCGTGCAGATCGACCAGCGCCTTTACCAGCGCCAGCCCGGTGCCGGAACCCTGGTCTTCATAGTGCTCCCGATTGATCTGGTAGAAGCTGCGCCAGATGTTTTCAAATTCATGTTCGGGAATGCCGCGTCCCTGGTCAGCCACTTCGATGATGACGTGTTCGTCCCTGTGAGTGACGCGCAGCGTGATCGGCTTTTCAGCAGGTGAGAACTTCACCGCGTTGTCGATCAGTTCGCGCACGATGATGTTCAGATATTCGTGATGCCCGACGACGGTGGGCAGGGCGTCATCCATCACGGTTTCGCAGGTGTGCTCGACCAGTTCCGACCCGATCACCGAATCACGCGCCACACACACAACCGAGGGCAGATCGTGAATTGGCTGTTTGCGGTAGGCGTAGTTCTTGGCGGCGTCCCCGGTTTCCAGTTCGACCAGCAGGATAAAGTTTTCGATCAGCCGCCGCAGTCGATCCGCGCCCTGATTCACGCCGCGCAGGAACAGCAGCAGTTCGTCGTCGGTCATGTCCTCCGGGTTGGAGGTCTTAATCATATCGGCATACGCCACCACCAGTGTCAGCGGCGTGCGGAATTCGTGGTTGAGGATGGTCAGGATATTGCGCTTGAGGTCGGCAATCGCGCCGGAGTGAATCTCTCGGATGGTCTTGTGGCGGCGCAGGCGGGAATCCACCGCGACCAGCAGATCATCCGCGTCGAAGGGTTTCACCAGGTAATCGTCCACGCCGAACTTTTTGCCGCGCTGAATATCGGCCTTCTCGCCTTTGGCGGTGAGGAAGATGAAGGGAATCGCCACCCACTTTTCGTGCTTGCGCACCGCTTGCAGCAGATCAATCCCGTCCATCTGAGGCATCATAATGTCAGAGACAATCAGGTCGGGCGGGGTGCCGTTAGTCGTTTGCAGCACGTCCAGCGCCTGAACACCGTTCTGGGCAATCAGCACCCGGTAATCGTCCAGTTCGAGAATATCCCGAATGCCGCCTAACAGATGATGGTCATCTTCGACAACGAGAAGGGTAGCCTTGGTCATAGCTGCATTTACTTTCACGCTTTATCCAAACCCGTTCGATTGTTCAACAGGTGTTGATGGTCCCTGTTCCTGTCAAACAGCATAACATGAGATTTGTGCACATGTAATAAAGGTTTGGAAAAATTCAGAAGCCTTTCAGATCGTAAAAAAGTTGTATCAACCGGCCGCCGTCTGATGAATGTCCAGTAGATCCGACAGCAGCGCGAACCCGGTCTGCACCCTTCCCGCGCCGGGGCCGATCAGCGTCACATCGCCCAGCAGATCGGTGCTGTAGGTGATCGCGTTGGTTGCGCCGTTCACATTGGCAAGCGGATGGCTGAGCGGCAGGCGCATCGGGGCGACACTGGCGCCTTCGGGCGTGACAGTAGCGATCAGCTTCCAGCGTTCGCCCTCCTGCTGAGCCAGCCGCATGTTATCCGGCGTAATGCCCGTGATGCCGCTGACCTGCATTTCGTCAAAACCGATCACCTTGCCGAACAAAGCCGCTGCCAGAATCCGCGCCTTACCCGCCGCGTCCCAGCCGTCCACATCGCCGGAGGGGTCGGTTTCGGCATAACCAAGTGACTGCGCCTGCGCCAGCGCTTCCCCATAGGAAAGTCCCGTTTCCATTTCGGTGAGGATGTAATTGGTCGTGCCGTTGATGATGCCGCGCACTGCGTTGATCGTGCAGCCTGCCAGCGCGGACTGTGCCAGCCGCAGCGAAGGCGTTCCTGCCATCACCGTCCCCTCGAACAGCAGCTTCTTCCCGGCGGATTTTGCTTTCTCCATCAGTTCGGGATAGGCCAGCGCGACCGGCCCCTTATTCGCCAGGACGACATGTTTGCCCGTCTCCAGCGCCGTGCGGCACAGATCGAGCGCGGGCTGCCCGGTTTGCAGGTTGGTGGGGCTGGCTTCCACGAGGACATCGGCGTTCGTCTCCTGAAGAAGACGCATGGCATCCCAGTCACGGCGCAGGCTGGACGAATCGGGGTAATGCTGCAAGCCGCCTTTTTCCAGTGCACCAAGAATCCGTTCCAGCGTCAGGCCGTTGGGCAGAAACAGCGTTCCGCGTGTCCCGGTGGCAACGGCGACGACGCGCGGCGTGAACCCATAGCGCTGCTTCAGTTCGTCGCGCTTGTCGATCAGAATACGGAGCAACCCCTGCCCGACGTTGCCGAGTCCGATGAGGGCAATGTTCATAGGGCGCAGCCTCCAATGCTGCAATGCTTTCGTTAATTGACCCTGCGCAAATTTGCCTTATTATAGCCAGTACATGGACTCAGCAGGAACCCGATTTGAAACCGCGTCCGTTTCGACTTCTCAATACACCTCAACCCTCCCGCGCGACCACCGCACCGGGTTCGTCTGCTTTTGATTTATTCGTTGTGATCTGAGAGCCTTCTGGCTCTCTTTTTTTGCCTGACGCAAGTGGCTTGTCCCAAGTGGCTTGTCCCAAGCGGCTTGTCCCAAGCCGTTTAACACAAGCTCTTGCCGCACACTTCCTGGTCTGAAAGGAGACTTTACCATGCCTTATGCTCGCACGATTGCCATCGACGGGCCCGCTGCCAGCGGAAAAAGCACCCTGGGCGCGACTCTGGCGGAGACGCTCGGCTATGTATTCGTGGACGCAGGGATGATCTACCGAGCGCTGACGGGCGAAATCCTCAACGCCGGGCTTGATCCGCGTGACGAGCGCAGCATTGTGGCCTTCGCGCAGGCGCTCCCGGTAAGGTTCGATGGGGCAACGGTGAGTATCAACGGGCAGCCCTTCGGTGCAAACCTCCACAGCAGCGACATCAGCCGCACGGTGCCCACTGTAGCGGCCTACGGCGGGGTGCGCGCAGCCATTCGCACCTATCAGCGGCAGATCGCTGGACAGGGCGCGGTGGTCTTCGCCGGGCGAGACATCGGCACGGTAGTGCTGCCAAATGCTGACTTAAAGCTGTACCTGGACGTAAGCCTGGATGAACGCGCCCGCCGCCGCCATCTTTCGCTTCGGGTCAACAATCCGCTGCTGACGCTGGAACAGGTGCGCCATGAACTGCATCAGCGCGATCAGCTCGATACGCAGCGGCACGAATCCCCGCTGAAAATCGCCGATGATGCCTTCGTCATCCGCACCGATGGTCTCTCGCCAGCAGAGGTGCTCGACGTGGCGCTGGGATATGCGAAAAGGCAGTCAGCCTGACTAATGGAAAACCAAAACGAACGCGGACAATCGTAGGGGCGACGCCGCGCGTCGCCCGTACAAACAAATTAAATTATTCGTGGTCTAATTGATTTCTCCATTAGCCCATCGTTTTCAGCCGTTCGATAAACTCGGCGATCATCTCAAAAACGGTTTCGCGCTCGACATCCTGGGGCAGAATGTGGCTGCTGGTTTTCAGCACTGCGAGTTCCACCTGTTTGCTGCCGATCTTCCCGGCGGCGTAGTTCTGATTGAAGAACGGCACGGTTTCGTCGGCTTCGGAGTACATCAGCAGCGTCGGCGTCGTGATCTGGGGCAGGGCACGCCGCGCCTGTACCATCAGCAGATACAGTTCATGCAGCGCGCGGGTGGCCCAGCGTTCATAGCGCACCCGCCCGCGATAGGGTTCACCCCGGCGAAGCTGTTCCTGCCGGATGGTCATGGGCAGATTGCTGGTATCGCCCAGATAAAGAAACGGGCGCACTAGTTGCAGCCAGCGCGCCGCCCGCAGCGATGGCTCGGTTTTGGGCAGCGAAAAGGGGGCTGCCAGTAGAATCAGGCCATCGACTGGTGCGTTGGCGGCCAGCAGACTCCCAACCAGCCCGCCCATCGAATGGCCGATCACAACCACACGGCGGCACTGTGCCCGCAGCAGATGCAGGCCATCTGCCCCGGTCAGATACCAGTCGCGCCAGCCGACCCCGCGCAGCAGGCGGTAGTCGCTGCCGTGCCCGGCCATACGCGGCACGTAAACCGTGAAATCGCGGGCGGCCAAATCCTGCGCCAGCCAGCTCAGTTCGGCGGGCGATGCGGTGATTCCATGCAGCAGCAGACAGCCGATGTCGCTGCTGCCCCGGTGAAAGATCGGCTCTGCGCCGGGCATATAGTGTGGCGGTCTGTTTATCATGACGGTACAGTGTAGCGCAAAAAGCACAGAATTCGACTCAAAGACGCAAAGGTTCGCAAAGACATGACCGCCAGACATCATTCTTTTCGGGTTGGCAGCATGGAGTGCATGGTCTTGCTGGATGGCACGACTCACCTGGGGGTTGAAGGCACGATGGGGCGGTTTCCCACGCTGACGGAAGCCGACTGTCGTCAGGGATTTGCCGACATGGGCTTGTCGCTGGAGGAGGCCGACGACTATTTCAACATTCTGCTGATGAAGATCGGCGACCAGATCGTGCTGGTCGATGCTGGCGAGGGCGGCAGGCCGGACGGCGGGCTTATGCCGGAAAGCCTTGAGCAGGCAGGCATTGCGCCGCAAGCCGTGACCATGATTGTGATTACCCACGCCCACACCGACCACATCATGGGCTTGCTCAGTCATAATGGGGAAGCAGTGTTCCCGAACGCGACCTATGTCATTTCCAGCCCGGAGTATGCCTTCTGGCAGCAGCGCATCGACAATGGGGCAGAAGCACTGCGCCCGCTTTTAGAGATGGTGCAGACGAAAGGACTGCGCTGTATCGATCAGACTGAACAAATTCTTTCGGGACTGACCGCCGTCCCGCTTACAGGTCATACCCCCGGCCAGATTGGACTGCTGCTGGAGTCCGACGGAGCGCGGCTGATGCACATGGCCGACCTGCTGCACAGCCCGATGCAGTTGGCGCATCCGGAATGGTCGCCGAAGTACGACCTTGATACCAGCCTGTCCGTCCCTACGCGGCGGGCCACACTGCAACGTGCCGCCGATGAAGGCCTGCTGACGCTCTTCTATCATCTGTCGTTTCCGGGGTTGGGGCATGTGAAACCCGGTTCGGTGGGGTTCGCGTGGGAGCCTATTGCAAAGGTGTGAGCATTTCTCCCTCATCCCAAAACCCTCTGCATGAGGCGCTCTCCCTCATGGAGAGGGGCTTAACTTCCTGCCTCTTCCCATGTTATTCGGAAGCCTTACTCTGCTCCAACATTTTCTTTGCGAACCTTTGCCGCTTTGCGCCTTTGCGTCGAATTTTAACCGTGAAACCGTAGCGAAGCCGTAATCGACACCATTTCCCCGAACCTGCTACAATAGCAGCACGTTTGTGTGAGATGGATTTATCAAAGAATGACGTTTACGACACCTGCTGCCTTTATCCTGCTGCTTCTGCTGCTTCCTGTGATTTACATTGGCTGGCCGCGCCTGCGCTACCGCCGCGCCCGCGACATTTCAAGCCTGCTGCTGCGGGTCATGATTCTGCTGCTGCTGGTCTTTTCGCTGGCGGGGACACAGGTCGTGCGGTCGGCAGATCGGCTGGCGGTGGTCTTTCTGGTCGATGTATCCGACAGCATGGGCGCTGCGGCACAGGAAGCCGCGCTGGACACCATCCGCGCTGTGCTGCCGGATATGGGCGTGGACGATGTCGCCGGGATTGTGGCCTTCGGCGGGGATGCACAGGTCGAACGTGCGCTGAGCGGTGTGCGTGAACTGGGGACGCTGCGTGCCGCGCCCAACACAGGCAACACCGATCTGGCTGAGGCGATTCGGCTGGGGCTGGCGCTGTTCCCCGATGATGCCGCCCGCCGCATGGTCATCCTGAGCGATGGACAGCCGACGGTGGGCGATACCGAGGCGGCGGCCAATCTGGCAGTCGCGGCGGGGGTCGAGATCAGCTATATCCCCTTCCAGCGCGAACCTACGCTCGAAGTGCAGGTCGAGGAACTGCGTGTGCCGACCGTGCTGAGCGAAGGTCAGCAGTTCGACCTCACCGTAACGATCACCTCCGAAGTCGATACCCCGGCGCGTGTTTCGGTGCTGGCCGCCGGGCAGATCGTGCATCAGGAAGAAATGCAGCTTCGCGCCGGGACGAATAACTACTCGCTCACGCTGGTGGCGGGTCAGGCGGGCTTCCGTGATTTTCTGGTGGATGTGCAGCCGATTGAAGGCGACGGCTTCTACCAGAACAACCGCATGGGCGCGTTCACCCGCGTGGAGGGCGATCCGCGTGTGCTGGTCGTGAGCGCAGATGATGAGGAGTCGCGCTATATCGTCCCGGCATTGACGGAAAGCGGGCTGGCGGTCGATCAACTGCGCCCGAATCAACTGCCCGTCGGTGTTGCGCCGCTGGCACAGTATGACACGGTGGTGCTGGTGAACGTCTCGGCGGCGGATTTATCGGTCGGGCGGATGGAAACGCTGGAAAGCTATGTGAGCGATCTCGGCGGCGGTTTGGTCGTCGTCGGTGGGCCAGACTCCTACGGCCCCGGCGGCTATTTCCAGACTCCGCTGGAAGACGCGCTCCCGGTCACGATGCAGTTGGAAGATCAGCAGCGCATCCCACAGTTGACGATTGCCTATGTGATCGATACATCGGGCAGCATGGGCGCGGTCAGCCCGCGTGGGATTGCCTATGTCGATCTGGCGAAGGACGCGGTGATTCGCTCGATTGGCTTTTTGCAATCCAGCGACCGGGCGGCGGTCGTCAGCTTTGACTTTAACGCCTACTACATCGCGGAATTTCAGGATGTGGTCAATGGCTCTGAATTGCAGCGGCTGGTCGCCACGCTGCGACCGGATGGCGGCACGAGCATTCGCGCGGGGATGCAGTTGATCGCCCGCGACATCGTGAATGAGCCGTCGGAGATCAAGCATATCATTCTGCTGACGGATGGCGGCGCAGACCCGGCTGGACTGGTGGAAACCTCGCGCCAGCTTTTCGAGGAAGATAACGTCACCACCTCGGTGATCGCCATCGGTGACGACAGCGCCGCGCCGTTTCTGGGGGAGATGGCACGGCTGGGCGGTGGAAATTATCATAATGTGCTCGATATTGACAATATCCCCACGATCTTCGCGCAGGAAACCGTGCTGGCGACTCGCTCCTATATCATCGAGCAGGAACCGTTTGCACCCAGCGCGGTTGCCATCAGTGCCAACAGCGTCCATCCGATCTTGCAGGGCATTGGCGCGGTGCCTCGCCTGCGTGGGTATGTCGCCACGACCGCCCGCCCCGCTGCACAGGTGTTGATGCGCGGCCCCGAACCTTACCGCGACCCGATTCTGGCGGCCTGGCAGTATGGCTTAGGCCGCAGTGTAGCGTTCACGTCGGACGCGACCTCGCGCTGGGGTGCAGAGTGGGTGACGTGGGCGGACTACACCCGTTTCTGGAGCCAGGCGGTGCGCTGGACGATGACCGAAGGCGTCAACAGCAATCTTGAAACGCGCGTGGTGATGGAAAATGAGCAGGCACGCATTATCGTGGATGCGCGTGATGAAGATGGCGGTTTCCTGAATGGACTGAGCCTGGAAACGCGGGTGGTCTATG
This sequence comes from bacterium, assembly GCA_033762735.1. GTDB lineage: Bacteria > Chloroflexota > Anaerolineae > Aggregatilineales > Phototrophicaceae > JANRLJ01. Next base: position 32,846 of record JANRLJ010000069.1, read on the forward strand.
ACCCCGAACAACCTGCACAGCGCATCCAACTGCGGCAGGTCGCGCCCGGTCGCTATGAGGGGGTGTTCACGCCCGACGAAGAAGGTGCTTATTTCCTGCGGACAACCGACCCGACGCAGGAAGGAATCAACCAGACGACCGGATGGGTGATGACGTATTCGCCGGAATATGAAGTGCGCCAGACGGACGACACGCTGCTGGCGCAAATTGCCGAGATGACAGGTGGGCAAAATCTGGCCGCAACACCGGAAGGCATCTTCGCCCGTAACCTGCGTTATGTGCAGGCATCGCTGCCCATCTGGCCGTGGCTGCTGCTGGCGGCCATGCTGCTGCTGCCGTTCGATGTGGCCGTGCGCCGTCTGATCGTCACCCAGAGCGATCTGCGCCGTCTGCGAGCCTATCTCAACGAGCGCGTGTTGGGGCGGCAGTTGGCGGCGGAAGGCCCCGCGCGGCTATCAGCGCTGCGGGAAGCCCGCGAACGCGCCCGTGACACTATCCGTGACCGGAGCAGCAGCGTCAGTGCGCCAGCAGCACCGTCCACACCACACCCACTGACCCAGGCACCGCCATCTGAGCCGACGACCAGCACCGCGCCCTCGCAGCCCTCTGCGCCTTCCGGCGGTGGATTAAGCGCCCTGAAGGAACGCCGCCAGCAGGCACGCACCACCTCGGCTGATGCAGCGCCAATCAAGCCGCCCGTTGCGCCGCCTACTGCGCCGCCTGCTGCACCGCCTCCGCCAGCACCAAAAGCACCGGCACCGTCAGGCAGCCCAGCTACGCCGACACAGGGCAAAAGCGACTCCGATCAGAACATCGGGGCGCGGCTGCTCAAGCGGAAGCGCGGCACGGACGAAGACGGGGCATAAGCAGGAAACTTCAAGTAATGTAACGAAAACTGGGCATACTTATATGGTCCAGTTTTCGATTCCGCCGCTCCAATTAACATCGTGCACAATCTTTATTGGGCAGGGTGGAACCGTCGGTTATAATCATTCTAAGAGGCCAAGTCTTCCGCTGCCGGGGCAACCCATCCAATCGTGACAGTCATCCGTTTTTCGGGTCAAAAGCGAGAAGTTGAACGGCAGCGGAAGAAACAGGGTTTCTCTGCTGGACCTGTTATTCTGGGGTTTTAAACATGGCAGCATCATCGTTCTCTCGCGTCAAATTCTCGCTGTATGAACAGGTCAGAACCACTCTGAAGGATCGTGTCCCGGTTGTTCGCTGCACCAAAGCCACCCTCGTGCATCTGTCGCACACCCTGGAGGATATGGTGCTCAGCGAGCGCATCCCGGCGCTGCTGTTTACCGGGTTTCAGGAATCCACCTACTGGCGGCAGGAAACCGAGCGCTATCTGGAATTGGCCGAGTTTACCCAGCAGGTTTGTATTTTCGCTGGCAAGGCACTCCCGGCAGAAAGTAATGCCACACAGATCCATGTCGTGCTGGAAGAAGGGGATCCGCTGCGGCAGGAATGGTTTGTTGTAATTCTCTCGAACAAGTTCTCGGTTGTGCTGTGCGGGCAGGATAACCTGACCCAGACGACGGAAGAAGCGCTGCGTGAGTTTGATTCGGTGTGGAGCTTCGAGCCGGATGTGATCGATATGGTGCTCGACCTGGTTGAAAGGATCGTGTCCTACTACCGCCCCGATAGGCTGGCACAGTTGCAGGAGGCGCGTCAGCGTTTTGTGACGCCAAACCCTGATGCCGCGCTCATCACCCGTTTTACGCTGGAACTGGTGCGCTTTCAGGAACAGCTTCGCAATCAGCTCTACCAGAGCCAGAAGTCCGAACGTGCTACCCTATTGGCGCTCCAGCAGAGCGAGGCGCTTTACAGTTCGATCTTCACCCACGCCCCGGACTCAGTCTTTATAGTGGATGTGCTGCCGACCGGGCAGTTCGCTTACAGCCTGATTAACCCTGCGACCGAGCGCTCCACCGGATACAGCAGCCACCAGGTAACGGGGATTTCGATAGACAAAATCCAGGGCTTACCCGCCGAGCTTGTGGCTTATCTCCATTCCCGCTTCCAGGCGTGTGTCGAGGCCGGGAAAGATATGAGTTATGAGGAAACGATCAGTTTTCAGGGAAAGCCACGCTATTTCCTGACCACGCTGACCCCTATTCGGTCTGATGATGGGACGATCATCAAACTGCTGGGAGTCGCCCGTGACATTACCGACCGCAAGCAGGCCGAAGACGCGCTGGCGCAGAGCGAGGAACGCTTTCGGCAGGTGGTTGCTTCCATCAGCAGCACGATTTATGTCTCCTATATTCCGTCCGATCAGTATGCGTGGGCCAACCTTTATGTCTCCCCGAATATAGAGCGGTTGATTGGCTATCCGGCTGAGGTTTTTCAGGAAAACCCGACCTTCTGGTCGAGCCTCGTGCATCCTGACGATAACCTGTTTAACAATCATCAGGCGCGGCGTTTATTCAACGGTGAAGACGTATCAGTCGAATATCGCGTGCTGCATCGTGACGGATATTATGTCTGGATACGCAGCACCGCGCGCTCCCATGTTGACGAGAACCTTCATGGCATCATGGTTTACGGGGTGCTGGATGATGTAACCGCGTGGCGACAGGCACAGGCGGAACTGGCCTCCAGCGAGGAGCGCTTCCGCGAGATGGTTGCGTCCATCAGCCACACGCTTTATGTCAGCCAGGAAGACATCGAGGGAAATTTCCGCAATCTGTATGTTTCCCCTAACGTTGAACAGCTTTGCGGCTATCCTGCGCAGCGCTTTATGGATAATGGGAAGTTCTGGGCATCCCTGGTTCATCCTGACGACCACAGCAGTCGGGAACTGGGATGGAAGCAGATCCGCGAGGGAAAGCAAAGTGTTTTTGAGTACCGCGTTCGTCATGTGGATGGGCGCTGGGTGAACATTCGCAGCAATACGCGGGTGGTGGTGAATCATCCCTCCGGCACACGCACTTATTACGGTGTGCTGGAGGATGTTACGGAACGGCTGCGGGCTGAGGAAGCCCTGCGTGTTCAGGCCGTGCTGCAAACTGACCTGCAAAAGGAACGCGAACTCAATCGCATCAAGGGCAACCTGATGACGATGATCTCGCATGAGTTCCGTACCCCTCTGGCGACGATTCTCACTTCGACAGAACTCATGGAACGCTATTTCGACCGGATGGAGGCCTCAGGCCGGGCACAGCGGCTGCTGACCATTCGCAGCCAGGTGGAACATTTGCGGGAGATGCTGGATGACATTACGGCCATCATCGCCGGGGAAAGCGGCACGCTGCCTTTTACACCCGCATTGGTCACCGCGCAGCCCTTCTTTGAGCGGCTGATCGAGGAGGCGCGGCTGAACGACCATCAGAAGCATCATATTGTGCTGGATTACAACGTCCAGCTCGAACAGCTTTTTATCGACCCTAAGCTGGTGCGCCGCATCATGCTGAACCTGATGTCCAATGCCATCAAGTATTCGCCGCCGGACACCGAAATCCGCTGTGTCATCACCAAGGAGGATCATACGCTTCGGTTTGAAGTCCATGACAAGGGCATCGGTATCCCGCGGGAAGATCGCCCCCGGCTGTTCCAGGCCTTCCACCGGGGCAGCAATATCGACCAGATCAGCGGAACGGGACTCGGCCTGCGACTGACGCAGGATTTCGTCCGGCTGCATGGTGGTGAAATCCATTATCAGACCGAGGTGAACGTGGGCACGACCTTCATCGTGCTGCTGCCTCTGCAATGAGCACCATACGGGAATGCTTATCAACGGGAGGATGTGCGTTCGGCTGCTCACAGGTGTTCTTTGCCTGATTCTGCTTCTGACCCTGCTGGGTAGAGTGGTGCTTCTCCTTGCGCCGATGCTGCCAGAAGAATGGGCGCTGATGTATGGGGCTGAGGATGTGGCGACGACCTACCGGCGGGCACATCTTCTGGCGGTCGAGCGGAAGTTAAGCGTGCCCCTGTTCCTGTATACGATGCCCCATAGAGCGCTTTCGGTGTCGCCCGATCTGCGCTACGCCAGCTACAGCGACGAGCGTTACCAGATGCGCCTGTTCGATTTAAGGCGCTGGCTGTCGTTTCCGATAGATCGAAGCCCTTTGATTGGAGCGTGGTCATCAACCGGGCAGTTTCTCTACAAGGAGGAAGTTGCTGAGGATGGCATCTTCTCGACGGTTTACAGGCTCGACATGCGGCAGAGCGCTTCATCGAATTCCCCACAGCCAACCTCGCTGTTTCAGTTTGACCATGCCATTGTCAACGATCTGGCATGGTCGCCCTACGGCCAGCGCATCGCCTACAGCCTGCGCTATCAGACGGAGCAGTCCGCCAATGTTCGGGTAGAAGATTCCGACATTTATGTGCGACATATAAGTGGAGGAATTGTCACGAACCTCAGCCACACCACAATTGCGTTTGACGCGCTGCCCGTCTGGTCGCCCGACGGGAGTCAACTGGCCTTTTTCACAGCGGAGTACAATAACTTCATCAGTCTGGTGGATGCGGATGGCGAAAATCTGCGCCGACGGGCATTAGCGGCGGGCGTGGTCAGTCATCTGATATGGTCGCCGGATCGGCGCTATCTGGCCTTTCTGACGCTGAATACGCTGACCTTTTCCAGCGGCATTTATCTGCTGGCGGTGGAAGGGGAGTCGCCCGCGGTCGAACTGCTGCCTTATGCGTCGGTCGAAGGCGGACTGGCATGGTCAGCCGACAGCCGCGAGCTTGCCTACGTCAGCCTTCAGGATGGAGACGTGTGGGCGATCAATGTTCACACCCGCCAGCAGCGCCGTCTCACGCAGCATCCGGGTGAAAAGTCCGTGGTGCGCTGACAGACTCCTCTGCTATTCATCTGCTGTTTTCCTTCCCACGCTACAATACCCCCATTGACATGATTGAGTGAAGCGGATGCTGCGTCTCCTATTCCTGTTGGTGGTCGGGGTCTTTCTCGCCAGTATGATGAGCGTGATGGTGGTGCGCTTCATCGGGCGAACGCTGCCGCCGGGCGACCAGATCACCTACGTCAGCAAACCGCAGAGCACGGTCTGGGAGTTGCTTGTGCTCGACCTTGACCGCCGCGTGTTCTATAACCTGACCGGCGGACTGCTGCCTCGTGCCGTGCGCAATCGCCTTCCTGCCTGGTCACCAGATGGGCGGCGGCTGGCGTTCGTGACGGAACTGCGCCGCAGCCAGGAGATTTTTATACTTGAGATGACCTTTGCCTCGCTCACCCGCCTGAGCAGCCCGGAGGTGGATGCGCGTTTTCCGGTGTGGGCGCCGGGCGCGATTTCACGACTGGCCCACATGCAGCACAACGGCCATGACTGGGACATCGTCGTTCGGCGGATGGATGTCGATGATGTGTGGCTGGCAAGCGAGGGCGGTGATCCTTCCACAGTGGTGATCGGCGGACGCGCCGAGGAACGGCATCCGGTCTGGTCGCCGGATGGGACACGGCTGGCGTTCGTCTCCAATCGGGACGGAGTCGATGATTTGTACATGGTGAACGTCGATGGGCGCGGCTTGCGACGGCTGACGCTGGCAATGGCCGTGCAGGACTACATCGCGTGGTCGCCCGATGGACGGCTGATCGCCTTTAACGTCGATGCAGGGGGCAACACGGAGATTTTTGCGGTGGAAGTGCCTGAGCCGAACGCGGAACAGGACTACGCGCCTGTTCGCAACCTGACACGTTCCCCCGGCAGCGATCTCGCCCCGGCCTGGTCGCCGGATGGTCGGTGGCTGGCGTTTACTTCTGGCCGCGACGGCGACGACGAAATCTACCTGATGGACATGACAACCGAGGCGGTGCAGCAGATTACCTTCAACCATTATCCCGATTATGATCCGGTGTGGTCGCCTGATGGGACGAGGCTGATTTTTATTGCGCTGCCCGAATTCACGACCGAATTGTTCTCCATTCAGCCGGATGGGGAAGGGCTGCAACGCCTGACGTTTAATCTGCTGGATGACTGGTCGCCTGTGTGGCGGCCTGCCCCAGCAGAAGACTGATACGCCAGTGTTTGTGGCGTTCCTACGGCGCATTGGCGTCCTGGTATTGGGAGCATGGCTGCTCTGCGTGCTGCTTGTCGCGCTGGTTCTGATGATTGGACGGGCAGCGGAAACCTGGGTACTGACGGTCGCCATCAGCGAGAACGGCGGCTGGCGCATCTATGTGCTGGATGTGGAGCGCGACTTTGCCCATCAGCTTTATCGCCAGTTCCGCTTTCGGGATTTCCCCGTGCCCTCGCCTGACCGCCGCTACGTGGCCTTCGCCACCGTGAACGCGGAACTGCGCCTGCTGGATTCATACAGCGGCAGGGATGACCTTCTTGCTGAAAATGTCAGCTTCGGTCTGCCGGGGTGGTCACCCCTGAACACCACGCCACGTCTGGTGTATCAGGGCATCGCCGGACGGGTGTACATGACCGCCATTGGGGACGATAGCCGCCCTGATGCGCCGTTGATGCTGAGTCCGGGCATGGGGCTGGAAGCGCGGGGCTTCGTGTGGTCGGCTGACGGGGCAGAGATTGCCTATGAGCAGCGCGGGGCGATCAACAACACATGGCGCTATGACGTGTATCGGGTGGAGGCGGATGGCGAGAATTTACAGCCGCTTATCCCGCCAGAAAACAGCAGCAGCTACAGCCCGGCCTGGTCGCCGGACAGCGAATCGCTGGCGTTTATTGGCACGAATGGACGCACTTCGCAGCTTTATATGGCTGACCGGAACGGCCAGGTGACGCGCCTGCCTTTTCCATCAACCGCGACTCAATCGGGTTCGCTGGTGTGGTCGCCGGACGGCACCCAACTGGCCTTCGCTACCTTTCCCCTGGATGCGCCCGGCGTTTTTATTGCCGATCTTGCCACCGGGCAGGTCAGGCAGATCACACAGCTTAGCCCCGCTGCGACGCTGGTGTGGTCGCCAGATGGCCGACGGATGGCGTTTGTGGTGTTCAGCGGCGACGAACTCTATCTTGTGGACGCGGACAGCGGCAAGCAGCGGCGACTCCAGATCGTGCGCGGCAGCTATCATGTGCTGCTCGGCAGTGGGACGCGGTGATTTAATGGCACACCATCGCCCTCCCTCTTTCGTTAAAGTTGCCTGCATGGAGGGGCGAAGCACGCTTCGCCCGTACCAAACGCAGCTTGCCGCTGTAATAGGGGAAGGGCAAAAATCGTCATCTGCGGAACATCCGTTAAAGGGATGAGACGCATAAATCTGTACTACTCATTCACCAGCACCGTGCGCATCGCCTTGAGCGGTTCGACGTAATCGGCAGTGCCTTCTCCGCCCAACCGGAACGCGGCTTCATCCACCGCCAGCAGATCATCCCCCCACACGATCTGCCCAATGTGCACCACCTCGCCTCGCGTCGGTCGCGCATCCGGGCTGATGAGCTTCTGATCGAGATCGACCACCGCGCCGTCGAACAGATGCCCAATCGTAAAATACACGTCTCGCAGGACATCGCTGAGCGGCGCCTGATAAAGCTGCCCGCGCACGAGCGGGTCTTTCGCGGCATAGAAATCGCGCGGGAGCAGTCCGATCAGGTTATCCAGCGAGGCGGTCAGGCAGGGCTGCCCACCGACGTTTAACCGCTTGAACGGGCTGACGCTGATGAGGCAGCCAACATCATTAAGCAGGGCAGGCGCACGCATGGACGTATAGCGGGCGGGGGTGGGCGCGAGGTTGGGATACTCCCGCAGCGGAAGTTCCTCCGCGTCCACCGCCTGCATGTTGCCGTCCAGCAGTTTGAGCAAACCGCTGCGCCTGAACAAATCCATCATCGAGATTTTTGAGGATGCCCCATCCACGATCAGAATTCGCGCGGTCGGGTTGGCGCGGCGCAGTCCCTTGATGACGGCTTCCATCACCGGCAGGCTGACGGTCACGGGCGCGTTCTTCGCGTAGCCAAGTGTCGGCTTGACCAGAATCCGATCAGCCGTAAACGCGGCGGGCGGTGGTGTGTAAGCGAAATAGTCGGTTCTGGCGTTTTTGACGGCGCTGATCGAAGAAAGCTGTGGCATAAGACCTGAATCCTGTCGTTCCATTTGTGACAATATGGAAGGACACAGCACGCCGTGTCCCCTCGAAACTTTCTTTGTGAGTGTCCTTTATTGGTGCGTCCGGTAAGTCCGAACAATTTCCTCTGTGGTCTCTGGTAGGGGCGACCCGCCGGGTCGCCCCTACGGAAATACCACACACAACAGGCCGTTATCTGATGGATGAACCACTTAAGACAATTCGATGATAACGCCTTCGTCGGGGCGGATTTCCAGACTGCCCAGTTCCACCTCGCGTTCGCCGTCCATCATCGTGCTGAGGGCAATTTTACCTTTTGCCGCGCCCAAATTGAACGCCGCAGAAATGGCCTTGCTCTCGAAGTTCAGCACGACCAGCCGCCGCTGACCTTCATACTCACGAATGAAGGCGAACAGTCCAGGGGGCGCATCCAGCGGGACATAGCTGCCGCTGTGCAGCGCGGGCGTGGCCTTGCGATAGGCCAGCAGCGTCTTATAGAAGTTCAGCGTCGAGGCCGGGTCGGCCTGCTGCGCGGCGACATTGACCGTCTGATAATCCGGCGCAAGCGGCAGCCAGGGATGCACGGCGGGCAGTGTAAAACCAGCGTTGTGGCGCTCATCCCACTGCATCGGGGTGCGCACTGGGTCGCGGCTCATGCCGGGGACGTTGATGCCCCAGGGGTCCTGTACCAATTCCTGCGGGATTTCGACGTTGGTCATGCCGAGTTCCTCGCCGTAGTAGATGGTCGGCGTGCCGCGCAGCGTCAGCAGCAGCATCGCGGCCACGCGCACCTGATTCTGGCCCACGCGGGTGGCAACGCGCATGTAGTCGTGGTTGCCCATCACGTAATTCGGCCAGCCGTGCGGGGGAATGGCGGCGTCGTATTCGTCCACATGCGCCTTCACGTCGTGGGCATTCCAGGGTGTGACCAGCAGCTTGAAGTTAAACGGCAGGTGCAGTTCGTTGCCCTGGCCGCTGGGCTGCGGGTCGCCGTAGTATTCCATCAGTTTGGGCAGCGGCAGGAAGTAATCGATTTCGCCAATGGAGACGCGCTCCTCAAATTCATCGAACACCTGGCGGAACGGCTTGACGACCATCTCATGCACTTCGGGGCGGCTCTCGCTGTAGACGCGCCGCTGCATGGTGTAGGACAATTCGCCTTCCTCATAGTTCTCGTTGACCGGGTTGTCGCGGAACTGGTCGTCCTTGATGGTGCAGTGGATCACATCGATGCGGAAGCCATCCACGCCCCGCGCCAGCCAGAAGCGAATCGACTCCTGCATGGCTGCCAGCACTTCGGGATTGCGATAGTTCAGGTCGGGCTGTTCCGGCAGGAAGTTGTGCATGTAATACTGGTGCGTCCCCTCGTCCATCGTCCAGGACGGGCCGCCGAAATAGGACAGCCAGTTATTGGGCGGGGTGCCGTCCGGCTTGGGATCATGCCACAGATACCAGTCGCGCTTGGGGCTGTCCTTGGACTGGCGCGCCTCGATAAACCAGGGGTGACGGTCGGACGTGTGGCTGGGCACGAGATCGAGCAGGATTTTGATGCTGTGCTTGTGCGCCTTCGCCAGCAGTTCATCGAAATCAGCCAGCGTCCCGAAGTCGGGATGGATGTTCGTGTAGTCCGAGACATCATAGCCGAAATCTGCCATTGGTGAAGGGAAAACAGGCGAGAACCAGATCGCGTCAATGCCGAGCCACGCGAGGTAATCCAGCTTGTCGATCATGCCGCGCAGATCACCGATGCCATCGCCGCTTTTGTCCATAAAGCTGCGCGGGTAAATCTGATACACCACGCCGCGCTGCCACCACAGAGTGCCTGAAGGGTTGGTCATGTGTTCATTGTCCTTGTGTGAAAAGGTCTTTTCTGCTGCGGGCGAGGCACACCACGCCCCTGCAAGTGCGCAACTTTAGCGGGTTGAAGGACTGTCTACAACCGAATTAAAAAGGTGGAATGATGAGCAAATTTAACGGCGAGGACACGGCATGCCGTGTCCCTACTTCGTGTCGATCTGATTTCAAAAACTCATTGCTCATTGCTCATCGCTTTTTTCTGCACTTAAAGTTTGCGCGGGTAGCCAATCGCCTCAATCGCCTTCGCCACGCCGAAATCCTTCGCGCTGAGTTTATGCCCCGCGTCGTGGGTCGTAAAGCGCAGGGTGACTTTGCGCCAGCCAATCGTGATGTCGGGGTGATGATCGTGACCTTCCGCCACTGTGCCAGCAGCAGTAGCGAAGGCCAGACCAGACAGGTAATTATCGAACTTAAACGTTTTCACAATTGCATCACCGTCGCGCTCCCAGCCATCCAGTTCAGCCAAGCGTTCGGTGATGTCCTGCTCGCTCAGTGCGGGCGTTGCCATGATACGCTCCTTTGTTCGTTCGTCACGAGGATTAAGTCTAACGTACTCTGATGAACATTCTGTTAAAGTTCATCTGTGCAGCAAGGGTGAATCCCACTACAATCTGTGCCATTGAAAATTTTTTCAACGGAGCAGTTGTGATGATTAACACCCCTGAACAGGTGACAGGCGCGGAGAGCGTCGTCTGGGATTTGTCCCCGCTCTACAACGGCGTGGACGACCCGGCCATTGACCGCGATATGCAGCGCCTGACCACGATGGCCGACTCGTTTGCCGCCCGTTATAAGGGCAGCGTCGGCGAACTGGACGCGCCGGAACTGCTGGAAGCGGTGCAAACGCTGGAGAGTATTTATGACCTGAGCGGGCGCATGGGCGGCTTCGCCAACCTGGTCTATTCCACCGACACGGGCGACCCCAGGAACGGCGCGCTCCTCCAGAAAGTGACCGAGTTCGACGCGCAGCTCAGCCAGAAACTCGTCTTTTTTCAGTTGGAGTGGAACAACGCGGCGGACGAGTATGTGAAGCATGTCCTGGCTGATCCGATCCTCGCCAATTACCGCCACGCGCTGGAAGCCGACCGCCGCTATAAGCCCTATCAACTCAGCGAAGTGGAAGAACAACTGCTGATGGAAAAGGACGTGACGGGGCGCAGCGCATGGCAGCGCTTCTACACGCAGTTGACCAGCAGTATGCGCTACGATTTCGACGGGCAAAAGCTGACGCTGACGGAAGTCCTCACCAGGCTGTACGATGAAGATCGCGACGTGCGGCGCAAGGCGGCGGACTCCATTACGGAAGGGCTGCGCACCAACGCCATGCAGATCACCTATATACACAACGTCCTGGCGGCGGATAAAGCGTCGGATGATCGGCTGCGCGGCTACCCAAGCTGGATTGCCTCCCGTAACCTGAGCAACAAAGCGCCGGATGCGGTGGTCGATGCGCTGGTGCAGGCCGTCACGTCCAATTATGACATCGTAGCGCAGCACTATAATCTGAAACGCCGCCTGCTTGGTCTGGATGATCTGTACGAGTACGACCGCTATGCGCCGCTGCCGCTGAAAGAGAGCGAGGCGTTCTATAGCTGGGAAGAAGCCCGTTCGATTGTGCTGAACGCCTTCCATGCCTTCAGCCCGGAGATGGGGCAGATCGCGCAGCGCTTCTTCGATGAGAACTGGATTCATGCCGCGCTCGGCCCGAACAAGAGCGGCGGTGCCTATGCCAACCCGGTTGTGCCGAGCGTGCATCCCTATGTGTTCGTGAACTACACGGGCAAGGCGCGGGATGTCTCCACGCTGGCGCACGAACTGGGGCACGGCATTCACATGGTTCTCTCCGCCCAGCAGACGCTCTATAACTATTACACACCCCTGACGACAGCGGAAATGGCCTCGGTGTTTGCCGAAATGGTGGTCTTCAACGACCTGATGCAGCGCGAGGCCGACCCTGAAGTGCGCCTGTCGATGCTGTTGACCAAAATTGAGGACAGCTTTAGCACAGTCTTCCGGCAGACGGCGATGAACCGCTTCGAGGAAGCCTTCCACACCGCCCGCCGCGAACAGGGCGAACTAACCACCGAGCAGTTCAGCGAAATGTGGCTGACGACGCAGCGGGCGATGTTCGGGGACAGCGTGACGCTGCGCGAGGAATATGGCATCTGGTGGACGTATATCCCGCACTTTATCGGCACACCGGGCTATGTGTATGCCTATGCCTTCGGGGAACTGCTGGTGCTGGCGCTGTTCAATCTGTATCAGGAGGAAGGCGCGTCCTTCATCCCCAAGTACCTGAACGTGCTGGCGGCGGGCGGCAACGATTACCCGGAAAAAATTCTAGCGCAGGTCGGTGTTGATCTGAACGACCCGGCCTTCTGGAACAAGGGGCTGGACGCGATCCGGTCGCTGGTGGCGCAGGAAGAAGCTCTCGCGCGTGAGGTCTATCCCGACAAGCTCTAAGGAAAAGCAATGAGCGATACGTGTGTCTTTGGATGACAAACGCGCTCTGGCGAATTGTCTGGAAAATCGATTTGACGGTAGGGGAGTACCTGTGTGTACTCCCGCTTCCTGCTTTGAGATAGCTGGGCAAAATGGGAGGACACGGCATGCCGTGTCCCTACAATCCCAGGTTGGCATTGATAAGGGCGACTCAACGCACACCGCTGCGCTCGTTCGCTGAGTTTCTACTCGTTACTCTCGACTCGGTACTCAGTACTGCTACCCCGGCCAACTGTACTGCACGGTGTAGGTAATCACGACTTCCGCGCCCGGTTCGACCTGCACCCGGAATTCAATCGTGTTGCTGTTGAGCTGGCTGAACTCATGGCTGGCGTTGAGGATTTCCCAGTTGCTCCAGCGGAACAGATTCTCCGGCACACGGATTTCAACCGTCTCATCGTCCTTGCGGTTGCGGAGGCGGATTTCATACGTCTCCTGCAAGACGTTACTGGAAACAAGGCGGTACTCGGTCTGGATGCGTTCGCCGACCAGATCGAAGGCGTTGCCCAGGTAAAGCTGCACGTCCTCGCCCATCGGGGTTTGGTCGATGGTGTTCTCACCGATCAGCAGCGCCGCGCCGTCGGTGTCTTCCTGATACACGCGCACCCGCCCTGCCGGAAGATCAGCCCCTACGCCGCCATCCTCGCTTGTGGTGAATTCCAGCCAGTTCTGCACGTCGGTCACGCCCGTTTGCCCGTAGTACTGGTCGGTCTGCGCATAGCCGTAGTTGAAGAAAGCGGGGCTGCCATCATAGACGTAGAACGTGCTGCCGGGGATGCCCGCACCTGTCACGAACTCGACCTGCTTGCTTTCGTTATCCGCAATCGTCACCGGACGCTGCACTTCATAAAGCTGATACTCGAAGAACTCGCGCTGTTCCACCGGGGGAGCCGACGGAACCGCCCGTGCCATGTCTGCTTCGGCGAAATCCATCACCATTGCTTCGGGCGCGACTCGGTTGACATCCCCCGCGACCAGCTTCAACTGCGCGTCGCGGTAGGTCGCACCCGAAGTGTTGCTAAGCGTGACCCAGCCATTGAGGTCGAGCGAGGTGTTATCCGTGCTGAGCAGCAGAATATAGTCGGCTGTCCAGGAGAGTCCGCCCGTCAGATAGGTCAGTTCCACCTGCTGATCGCCACTTTGCGCCGCTTCCACCAGCCAGCGCAGCGTCGGGCGCGTAATCAGGCCGTCGGGCAGTTCGGGGAAGCGCACATCACGAGCATTCGCCAGCGAGACGACGATGATCTGACCATCTTCCTGCCGCAGGATGATCTCGCCGTTACGACCGCTGAGAAGCTGCCCCCGAAATGTGGTGCCGTCTTCCACCGTGACTTCGATCACTTCGTCAATGTAGCGTTCCAGCAGTGCCGCGCTGTTGACCAGATCGAAGACATAATTCTGTTCCAGCACATAGGTGCCTTCGGGGTCGGTCAGGCTGCGGAAACTGACCGATGTGGCGTCGATGCTGGCGGCCACATCCGTGAAGTCGATGGTGTTGATGCCCTGTTGCAGCGTGAAGGTGCGGCGATCCTGAATCAGCGCCGTCCCCTGGTTATAGACCGTCACGGCCACGCCGCTGGTGACGGCTTCGCCGCCGGGTTGTGCAGGTGTTCCTTCGGGTGTGGTTTCTGGTGTGGCATCCTGCGCGGCGATGATGCCGCCCATCAGCAGCAGGAGCGTCATTGTAAGGGCGGCCAGGGCAAGAATAGGTTTACGTGCAGGCATGAGCTTGATGTCCTTTCAGGTTGGAGCAGGTATAAAAAGACTGAACACGAACAGAGACAGAATCTGAGATGTTTTTCGTAGGGGCGAGGCATGCCTCGCCCGTACAACGTTAGCGAATCTCCGCTGTGACCACATAGCCGTTGACGTTGATCGTATAGCGTCCCGGTCGCAGCGCCCCCAGCGCAATGTTCTCCTGATAATCGCTGATGACCATCGGGCACATGGCATCCGGCGGCAGTTCACGGTAAAGCTCGATGGTGATGGTGTTCCCGGTCTGCCGCTGAACAAGCTGTGTCTCCGCCGTGCAGCCGTCGGGGATATACCCTGTGATTTCCAGACTGACCTGCGGCGGCGCGGATGGCGGGAAGGATTCCATGATGAGCACATCCACATCATTGATGACATGATAGGCGCGGTTGGCGATGGTCGAGGGCGGCGTGGCACGTGCGCCTCTCGGCAGCGGCGGCGCGGTCGGATTGCCGCCTGCCTGCCCACCACGCGGTGATGGAGGCGGCGTCGGGGTGCCAGGCATCTGTTGTGCGGGGGGCGGGAAGGGCGTCAGGGTGGCCGGGAATTCCGAACCGGAAATTTCCAGAACGCCTTCCACACCATTCACATGGTAGCGGTAGCTGCCGGGTGGGAGCGTCGGGCTGGGTTCCAGCAGGTAAGTAAAGTTATACGTCCAGGCGCGAACGTTGATTGGGCAGTTCAGCCGACCGGGACTGGGGCGGTAGACTTCGACGTTGAGCTGACCCTGTTCAGCAGGGACGACGCGGGCGCGAATGGGCAGCACACATCCATCCGCATTGATGCCGCTGATTTGCAGCGCGGTCTGAGGTGGGAAGCTTTCCAGCGTGAGCACCTCTACCGCGTCTACTTCCATCAACTGGCGTTCGGTCGGGATCAGTTCGGCGAAATCAATCGTCAGCAGTGCGACATAATCGTTGATCTCAATGGCATAGTGTGTATAGGCGACATCTTCGATAAAGCGCCCGCTCTCGATCAACCGCCGCAGATCAAGCGTGACGGTGTACTCGAACGGAAGCACGTTCATCGGGCACATCACATCCGCCGGGACTTCGCGGAACAGCCCAATCGACGCCCACCCGCCGAGATAGCTGATCGTCTCTACCGGGGGGAAGTCGCACCCATCCGGCGCATAGCCGCTGATCTGGAGCGCGAGGGTCGTGCGGCTCTGCGGAGTCAGCGTGACTTCTTCGATCACGTAAGGAATACGGCTGGGCTGTGGCATGATCGGCATCTCCCCTGAACCACCACCGAGCGCGTCACTGGTGGCTTCCGGATTGGCAGGTTCGGGCAGGATGAAATACACATCGTCTTCGCGCTCCTCGGTCAGAAAGCCGTTGATGATGATGTCGGTGAACAGTGCGTCGGGCGGCTGCACCGTGAGCGTTTCGTCCAGCAGAATCAGCATGGCGGGGCAGGTCTGCGCTGGGCTGACTTCCTCAAAGACCTCGATGACCAGTGTTGTCCCTTCGATGCGCTGATCGACCAGCAGCGGCAGATTGCAGCCTGTGCCGCGACTGCCGACGAGGTAGAGAGACAGTGTGCCATTCGCCCCAGACCGGATGTCTCCGCCTGTGAGGTTGACATAAACGCGGAACGGAATCCCGGTCGAAGGTGCGCCGCCGGGCGGTGGCGGGAAGGGCGTGGGAGTCGGGCGCTGCGCTGTGACTGTCAGCGTGGCAGCCAGCCATAAACCAAATACGAAAAAATGCAGCAGTTTAGGGGCGAAGAAGAACCGTTTTGGAGCCATTATGATGGGTATTCCTCCTTTTCTGAGTCGTGCGGCCTGGGGAGTAGACGACAACGGGCGCGGCATTGTTCCCCTTGTAAAAAAGTGTGAACAAATGGCACCAGGAGAAGGCTTCCAGCTGATGGTTGCCGGAAGCGGAGATTGACGCGGCCTCTTCGATTATATGCTGGGTGTGGAAAATGTGGGGAGAAGCGGCAGGGGCGATCTGCCGGATCGCCCTGCAACGCACTTAATCGTCCTGGCCTGCGCGAATCGACTCTGCCAGGTCGTCGTAGTTAGGAATGAGGTCGCGCAGTCTGGCGACGATCAGGGTGTGGATTTCGCCTGCTTCGGCGTGGCGTCCCAGCCCTTTCTTGGAAAACATCAGTTCGCCGTTGACCACCAGATCAAAAACACCGCCTTTGCTGGGCAGCAGGCGCAACGAGCGGATAAAGGGTTCGATGGTTTTGTCTTTCAGCAGTTCGTCCGTCAGACCGACGGCGCGGGGGGTATAGTTTCAAGCGGCGCAGTATTCGAGCGAGATGTCGAGCGTGGGTTGCAGCATCGCTGGTGTCTCCTTTAGGCTCAGGTAATCCAATAAACGCGCTTCAACCTTACCCAATTTTGGTCAGATTGAAAACCACAAACGCCAAAATGACACCATCATGAGCGACAGTTTTTCTTGTTCCCGGATTGGGTTATGGTTGAGGATGTTCACAAATCATAGGGAATGGATGACTCATGAATCAGCCAGAAACAGCGCGAGGAGACGCGGTGAAAGCCGACGCACAGCAGATTTTGACCTTCATGATTACCGAGCACAGCGCCCTGCAAACCGCGCGAGGCTCGACCATTTTTGAAGCCAACGGACGAACCACGCTCTACCTGAGTTCGGTATCGAGTGCGCTGGTGGCGCTGGCGTTTGTCGGGCAGATGTCGGAGATGGGGCAGGCGTTTCTGCTGTTCGGGCTGCTGCTGTTCCCTACGCTGTTTTTCATCGGGCTGGTGACGTTCGTTCGAGTGCTGGAAACCGCGCTGGAAGATATGCGCTATGCCCTGGAGATCAACCGCATCCGGCATTACTATACCGAGATTGCCCCGCAGATGGCGCGTTACTTTTTGCAATCCACCCATGACGACATGCGTGGGATGCAGGAGGGATTGGGGATGGTACTGCCGCGCGGCCAACTGTGGCTGACGACGGCGGGCATGGTATCGGTGGTGAACAGTGTACTGCTCGGCGTGTTCGTGTCTATGCTGGTCACGGCGTTCATCGAGACATCGATAGGTATCGTGATCGCGCTTGGTGTCGTGACGTTCGTCGTCAGTGTCCTGCTGCACACTCGCTACCAGCGCGTTGCCTGGGAAAAGGCGATGCAGCAGATCAAGCCCTTGTTTCCCAGCCCATCGACAAGAGAGTGAGAAAAAGTTTTTATCATTGAAAACGTTGTCTCATCCAACTGCCCGCCGCTGGACATGGTGGAATTTGTTGCGACGTGTGACCCTTTTCAATAAAATCTTTTCATCGTTTAAAAAACTTTGAAAAGGAATGCAACATGGATATTCTGGTGATCGGCGGGACGCGCTTTTTAGGCCGGGCGATTGTGGAGGCGGCGCTGAATGCGGGGCATCATGTGACGATGTTCAATCGCGGGCGCAGCAATGCCGACCTGTTCCCGCAGGTGGAAAAGCTCCAGGGCGACCGGATGAACGCGGACGATCTCGCGCAGTTCAACGGGCGCACGTGGGATGCGGTGGTGGATACGTGCGGTTATGTCCCCCGCGCCGTGCGCCTGACCGCTGAAGCCCTGCGCGACTCCGTAAAGCAGTATGTGTTCATCTCGACCATTTCGGTCTATGGCCCGCCGCTGTCGGAAACGCTGGACGAAACCGGGCGCGTGCAGCCTATGCCGGAGAACGTCGCGCCGGACACGGAAGAAGTCACCGGGGAGACGTATGGCCCGCTCAAGGTGCTGTGCGAACAAACGGCGGAGTCCATCTTCCCCGGTCGCACGCTGCATGTGCGTTCGGGGCTGATCGTCGGCCCGCATGATCCCACTGATCGCTTCACCTATTGGCCGGTGCGAATCGCGCGGGGCGGTGATGTGCTGTGTCCGCCGGGGAATTCACCCATTCAGATCATCGACGCCCGCGATCAGGCTGCGTGGATCATCCGCATGATCGAGGCGGGCAAGAGCGGCGTTTACAATGTGACCGGCCCAGCCCAACCGCTGACTTTTGGGGAAGTGACACGCACCTGCAACGTGGTCGGTGGCAGCGCAGCCAACCTGATCGAAGCCGACGCGGATTTCCTGCTGGAAAAAGAGGTCGGCCCCTGGGTGGATTTACCTCTGTGGCTGCCGGAAAGCGACGCGGACATGAGCCGGATTCAGATCGGCAAAGCGCTGGCGGATGGGCTGACGTTTCGCCCGCTAGAAGACACCGTGCGCGATACGCTGGCGTGGTTTGACTCTGAACGCGGGCGCGACGGGGAACTGAAATATGGCATCAAGCCTGACCGCGAGGCCGAAGTGCTGGCGGCGTGGCGGGAGCGGGCGTAAACATGCCTGCTCCTGTTTGCCCTGTTTATGGCTGTGGCAGCGTAAACAGGGCTTGAATATGAATGCTCACGCCGGGAAAAGTGGAGCGGCCTCGAAACCGTCCTCCACTTTGTAACTTTCCGGTGCTTGCCAGTCCTGGCGGTAGCGGTGAAGTTCGCGCTTGACCTGGAAAATCAGCCAGACTTCTTCTGTACCGTAGCGCAGATAATCCGCAATCTTATCCAGCACATCCGGCATGGCCTGACCAGGGGAAACGATTTCAACGGCAAAATCAGGCGCACCCACGAATGGCCGAATGGAGTCAAATTCGGTGGAGAGCCGGTCCGTGCGGAGAAAGGCGGCATCAGGAATGACCGAAACCTGAACGCCCTGCTCATCCACATGCAGAATATATTTGAGACCGTCGCCGTGAATATAGCCACACTTCGTCGTGCGAACGGACGGCTTCAGCGTGTCGAGGATGTTTTCGATAATGACCGTGTGCAGAAGGCCCATCGCTGACGTTTCCACCTCGACCAGTTCACCGTTTTTCACCTCGATCCATTGATCGTCCAGCGCAGCCAGATCATCGACCGTAATTCTGGCTTTGACTTCGTTCGTCATCATGAAACCGTTTCCACTACACCTTTACCCCATTATAGCAGGGCTGATCGACAAATTTTCGATCACCAGCGTTTGCGCCACCGGGACATCCAGCAGGCCGAAGCCGAAGCGCCCCTGGGGTGTCACCACCGCGTACTGATTATCCACCCAGGCGATGAAGCCGAGCGGACCGCGAATGGCAAGGTCTGCCCGATGCACCATCTGCTGATCGACAGAAAATGTGACATGGCGCGGCTGCCAGTCGATCTCATAATCGTGCCGCTGGCGCAGCAGACTCGCATCCAGCGATTTTTCACTGACGCCCAACGCCTGCTGCCCTGTCGGCCACAGGCGGCGGTAGAGCGCCGGGACTCGCATCAGCAGAAAACCGAGTGGGGCGGTCGGCAGCAGCATCAGAAATTGCCAGCGCGTGGCATCGAACGTGGCCGCTTTCCAGCCATGCCCCGGCACGTCTTTCGCCAGCGCCATGTTATTTGGTGGCGACCCGAAGAAAAACCACACCGCTTTCGGCAGCCGGAAGCCCGCTTCCCCCGGCACATACGGGTGATTCCAGAAGCCAAAGCCCGCCGTGCCCTGAACACTGCCTTCCGCATAGGCGCGGATGGTGAGCTTCACAGGTGGCCGAAATGTGAACTCACGGCGGCGGCGGTAGCTGCTGATCTGCGCATCGTGGTAGCGTGTCTTCACAGCGGGTGGCACGGTCAGGTGCCAGCTTTCCCCAACTGAAGTTACAATGCCGCTGCCGATTTCCGTGCGGAAAAACGCCTCAGTGAACGTCATGTCCCTTATATTTCAGTAATCCGGTCAGGGCGGTTACGGCGGCGTCCTGCGTGAACACCACGCGCACAAAGACATTGATATGCACAAGCTGGCAGATGGCGCGGCGCAGGGCGTTGCCTTCATCGATGTACTGGTCGATAAACGCACGCAGTTCCACCTCACGCGGTTTCTTGGGCGCGAGAAAGAGTGGATTGCCCTTCGAGTCGCGGGCATGATCCCCACCGGTAAAGTTGACGTTGGCGCGTTTGCCCGCCGCTGCCCGCACGACCGCATGGAATAAATCTGCTGCATGCATCCGGTAAGGCGTGATGACGATGTCGCCCTCATAGGTACTTTCCGTAAAGGTGACGGTCAGGGCACCGAGCTTTTCCGCAAACAGCATCAGGTATTGGCGCATTCGGTTGGCGTTCTTAATCAGTTCGGTGTAATGCGCCATCAGCGACGTTTCGTTCTCGCGGTTGATCTGTGGCATAAACAGCGGGTAGCCATCGCGGGAATGGGCGGGCATCAGGTCACGGTCATTGTTGCCGTCGGAAAAAAAGATGACGGTCGGCTTATCCATGCGGAATTCTTCGACCGCGATTTCCAGGCTGGTCACGCCGCCGAAGGTGCGCGGGGAGACTTCCAGCAGGTTGAGCTGAGAGGCTTCGCGGGCGGTGACTTCTAAATGATGATGGATGTCGTAGTCATATTCGCAGCCGTGCGTGTCCGGGTGGATTTGCGGGTCGAAAAACAGGATGTTATTGCGGGTGAGCCAGGCGTTGATATGGTCGCGCTCGCTGTTGCGCAGCAGCTGCCCGTCCCGGCTCAGCACATTACACGCTCCGCCTGAAAAGACCACGACGTTTCTGGCGTCGTCGTGCGTCTGGGCAACGTTCCAGAGGTTGAGAATGTTGGTCGTTTCGCTGCTGGTCATCGCGTCCCTTTCCGGTATGTCGCATTCGATGGATTATCAAGTGGAGGATTGTGGCTATTCTAACACCGGATGGGGCGGGCGGGGCGATCTTCAAATCGCAGCGGTAAACCGAAGTACGGCGAAGGGTCGAGCGTGTTGCCGATGATAGCCTCATTGTTGAAGCTGCCGTCCTCGCCGCTGGTGACGATACTGAAATGGACATGCAGGGCGATTCCTGCCCCGCTCCCGGCATACTCCCCCTGATAGCCCAGCAGCGTTCCCTGCTCCACGAAAACCTCGGACGTTCCCGGCGGAAAAGCGTCATCAATAAACGAGTGGGTTCCGTCGCGGCTGCCCATATGCGTGTAATACGTCCAGATGATTCGCCCTTCATTCAGTGGATCGTTATGGCGGATGATGACGGTGGAGAACCAATCATCCAGCCGCGTGAGCCAGCCGTCATAGGCCGCGACCACTGGAACGCTCCCCGGTGCGCCATCGCCAAAAATATCGATTCCGCTGTGACGGCGAAACAACGTGTAGGGCGCCGCCGGGTCGCTCCACAGCAGGCCGACGAAACCGCTGGATGGCAGCAGAAACGGCGCACCGGGGCACGGTTCAGCCTGTTCGGTGAGCAGCGTGGCACGGGCGGCGGGGTCGTTCAGCCAGCGGTAAATATAGGTGTTGCTGTCGCTGCGCATCCGGTTGTAGAGATAGAGGACAAGCACGATGTTGGCAAGGATGATGAACGCAATGACCAGCAGGAAACGGCGACGCTTCGGCATAGGCGAGTCTGTCTCACAATGGATACCAGGCGACGATTGTAACATACCGGGTGGCGCAACGGTTTCTCGCGCCCATGATAGAATTGCATCCTGTGATGGATGTTTCTTTATCGAGAAAGGCCAACCTGTGAAACGCCGAACTGGTCTTCTTGTGATGGTGCCCATGCTGATGTTTCTGATCGGTTGTTCCGGCGAGGGCGGATCAACCCCTGCCGCGCCTCCTGAAATCACCCCTACCGTCGTGGCGCAGGCTGCCTGCCCGGTTGAAGTGACCCAGGCGCTTGATGCGGCGGATGAAGCCTGTCGCGGATTAGGCCGCAATCAGGTGTGCTATGGCAACGCCAGCATCACCGCCAGCCTGCGCGATGCCAACCTGACCTTTGCCCAGCGTGGCGATATTGTCGATCTGCTGTCGCTGGAACGATTGTCGCTCACGCCCTACAGCGGGAGCGGCGGTGAATGGGGCGTGGCGGTCGCGCTGCTGCAAGCCAGTATCCCCGACACGCTGCCGGGGCAGAATGTGACGGTCGTGCTGTTCGGAGATGCCCAGCTTCAGACCAGTGAAGCCAGCGCCAGCGCCTATACCTTCAGCGGCGGTGTGGGAGAACCGGCCTGCCGTGAAGCACCTAACGGGATGCTTATCCGCACACCCGAAAACTATGACCAGCCCGTCAGCCTGACGATCAACGGCGTGGAAGTCTCGCTCGGTTCAACCGCCTATATGAGCGCACAGCCCGGCGGGGAGTTCCAGATTGCGCTGCTGGAAGGCAGTGCAGAAGTGACTGCACAGGGCACAACCCAGAACCTTACCCCGAATACGCGCACCCGCATTCCGCTGGACGCCGCGCTGACGGCAGCCGGGCCGCCCAGCCCGCCGGAACCGCTCCCACAGACAGCAGACGCACCCGTCCTGCCGCTGCAACTGGCCGCGATTGAAGCGACCGAAGTTGTTATCGCCAGCAATGCCACGAGTGTTCCTCCCACAGTCACAGCCGGGAGTACCGCCACCAGCGCGGCGAGCGGTTCCGTTTCTGCCAGTACTTCCATCCCTATTGACGACTGTGACCTGAGCGCGGACAGCTTTCTGGGGGGACAGCAGAGCCAGATCGAGGACGAGTATCGCGT
The DNA here is from genome assembly GCA_033762735.1 of bacterium. GTDB lineage: Bacteria > Chloroflexota > Anaerolineae > Aggregatilineales > Phototrophicaceae > JANRLJ01. The sequence continues at coordinate 55,434 of JANRLJ010000069.1, forward strand.
CACCTGCCCGGCCGATTGTGACCGCGACGGTGGGCCAGTGTGGGGGACGGATATTTACACGTCGGATTCAAGCATCTGCCGGGCCGCGATTCACGCCGGGGTGATCTCTGCCGAGGGTGGTTCGGTTCTGTTCACACCGCTGCCAGGCCAGACCGCCTACGAAGGCAGCGAGCGCAACGGTGTGCGCAGTTCGCCCTGGGGCAACTGGGGGCGGAGTTTCTCGGTGGCGCGGCCTTGAGGGGATTTGAAGATGTTCTATGACCAGGGTCTATATAATGTGCGCTGTGAGTGGGGTATACAGGGCGTAAGCAAGGTCACGCTGCGCTGCGATGCGGTGGTGATCGTCGATGTGCTCTCTTTCTCCACCTGTGTGGAAATCGCGGTCAGCCAGGGGGCGCTGGTCTATCCGCACATGAAGCGCGAACAGTCAGCCGAAGCCTATGCCGAGTCACTGGGTGCGGTGGTGGCAAGTCGTTCGCGCAAATTCGACGCGGGCGTTTATTCCCTCGCGCCGTCCTCGCTGGTGAACATTCCCGCCGGGACGAAGCTGGTGCTGCCTTCGCCGAATGGTTCGATGCTCAGTATGCTGACCGGGCAGACGCCGACCTTCGCCGCCTGCCTGCGAAACGCGCGGGCAGTGGCAGAAGCCGCCGCGCAGTTGGGCACACGGATCGCCGTCATTCCAGCGGGCGAACGCTGGGAGGACAGCAGCCTGCGCCCATCGCTGGAAGACTGGCTGGGCGCGGGCGCGGTGGTTCATCATCTGCCGGGGACGAAATCGCCGGAAGCAATGGCCGCCGAAGCGCTGTATCTGCGCTATCAGGACGAACTCGCGGTGGTGATCGAGGCTTGCAGTTCAGGCCGGGAGTTGATCGACCAGGGTTTTGCCGAAGATGTAGCTTTAGCCGCTGCGCTCAACGTCAGCACCACCGTGCCGCGCCTGATTCAGAACGCCTACCAGCAAAACACGTCACAGCAGGAGACCGCATGATCGAAATTCGCCCGTCGGAAGCACGGGACTACCCCGCCATTGCCGATATTTTCAACCTGTTTCAGCCAGAGTTCCCGGTCACAGTGGAAGAAATCGCTCACAGCGACCGCACCCGCGACCCAAAGATCAGATTTGGACGCTGGGTGGCGGCGGTGAATGGCCGAGTCGTGGGCTACAGCAGCCATACACAGCATCTCGATCTGTATCACCCGCGTAAGTTCTGGGTGCAGGTGCGGGTGCTGCCGGAATTTCAGCGGCGGGGGTTGGGCGGCGCGTTATATGATGTGCTGCTGCAAGGTGTGCTGCGCCATGACCCAATTTCCATGCAGGTCAGCATCCCCGAAGATAAAACGGAGGGTTTGCGTTTCGCGGAAAAGCGCGGCTTCGTGGAATATAGCCGCCGCTGGTCGTCCCTGCTTGATCTGTCCACTTTTGACCCAGCGCCCTATGCGGAGCTTCAGGCGAAGATGGCCGCCGAGGGCATCGAGATGAAATCCTTCGCGGAATTAGCGGTTGACCCCCGGCGCGACGAGAAATACTACGAACTGCACACCGCCGTCGATCTCGATGTGCCGCTGCCTGACCTGCTCACGCTGCTGTCGTTCGAGGAATTCAAGCGAGAATTTCTGGAGAACCCGGCCTTTCTGCCACAGGGTACGTCGGTTGCCGTCCACAACGGGGAGTACGTCGGGCTGAACAGTCTGGTCGGCGCGGGCGAGGGAACGTGGGTTGATCTGACCGGCGTCCACCGCGATCACCGCCGCAAGGGAATCGCGCTGGCACTGAAAGTACACGGCATCCTCTGGGCGCGGCAGCAAGGCTATAAGACGATGGGCGTGACCAACGATCTGGTGAATGAAGGCATTCTGGCGATCAACGAGCGGCTGGGGTTTGTGCGCCAGCCCGCCGTGCTACAATTGCGCAAAATGTTTGAAGCGGAGTAAAGCATGAGTCCGTATACGCCGACACTGGAAGAAGTCCTTAATGACGCTCTGCGTCTTTCCGCCCTTGACCGAATTCGGCTGATCGAAAAAGTCATGGCTGCATTTGAACAGGAAGTTTTGGAGCAGAACAGAACGCCGTTAGAGTCATGGTATGGGCTGGTTGCTGATTTGGGTAGTGCACCGTCTGCCGAAGACATTGATGAAGTACGGCGCGAGATGTGGCAGAACTTTCCCCGTGAGGATATGTTGTGATCGCTGGTGTCATTGATACTCATGCCATTATTTGGCATATCTATGCTGATAAACGGTTGTCTGCTACTGCTCTGGCATTTCTTAACAACGCCGCCAGTCAGAGCAACCAGATTGCAATTTCATCAATCTCTTTCATCGAAATTGTTTACTTGATTGAAAAAGGGCGAATTCCTGCAGAAACCTTCACGCGTATTGCAAATAAACTGGTTTCACCAAAGCCCGCTTTTGTTGAGTTTGCCGTTGACCTTTCAATTGCACGTTCGCTTTCAAACGTGAGTTCTGCACAAATACCTGATATGCCGGATCGCATTATTGCTGCTGCTGCACTTAGCTTAAATGTGCCTTTGATTAGTCGAGATGGCAAAATTCAATTATCAACCCTGACAACGATTTGGTGAAAGATTATTAAAGTAAATTTTGATAAGGAGAGTTTTCATGACAAAGAATAACGCCACACGCGGGCGCGATGATCTGCGTGCCTGGGAAGACAGTAAGCGCGATAATTTCTTTACGGCGGATACCAACCTGCAAGCTGTGCTGCGGCGGCTGCTCAGCGATGAAGCATATGCCAGCGTCCAGCCAAACCTGACCGACTTCGGCGCGAAGGCGGCGCAGATCATCGACCCGGCTAACAAGGTCGAAGACCGCATTGGCAATCACCCCCGCCTGCAGCGCTACAATGGCATCGGTGAGCGCGTCGAGGAAATCGAGTTCCACCCGAATCACGATCTGGTTGGGCGGATGATCTGGCCGAGCGGAATGCTGGCGCTGCAAGCCACGCCGGGGAATACCGTGCAGCAGATGGCGCTGTTCTATCTGCTGAACCACACCGCTGATGGCTGGTCTTGTGGCATTGCCTGTACATCGGGCCTGATCCGCGCCTTGCAGCAGGTGGCCGCGCCGGAAGTCCGTGAGCGGTTTTTGCCGCCGCTGCTCGACTCCAACTATGACACGATGCAGCACGGTGCGCAGTTCCTCACTGAAGTGCAGGGCGGCAGCGACGTGGGCGCGAACGCAGTGCTGGCGCGGGAGATCGGCGACGGGACGTGGCGCATTACGGGCGAAAAATGGTTCTGCTCCAACATCAACGCCGATCAATTCCTGGTGATGGCGCGGCCAGAAAATGCGCCCGACGGCACAAAGGGACTCGGTGCGTTTCTCATCCCGCGCAGACTGGCGAATGGCGAGACCAACGGCTTCATGATCCGCCGCCTGAAGGACAAACTCGGCACACGGCTGCTGGCAAGCGCCGAACTTGATTTCGTAGACGCGACGGCCTATCCCATTGGCCCCATCGAAGCCGGGTTTAAGAACACGGTCGAACTGGTGCTGAACACCTCGCGGCTGATGAACGCGGTATCATGCGCGGGCTTTATCCGACGTGCCGCCATCGAAGCCGGGACGTATGCCTGCTTCCGTCAGGCTTTCGGCCAGCCTATCGCCAGCTATCCGCTGGTACAGGAGGCTGTCGCCGATATTCAAAGCGAGGCCTACGCGGCGGTTGCGTCCAGCTTTGCGCTGGCGGCACTGCTCGATCAGATCGAAACCGGGCAGGCCACCGACGACGACAAGGCCACTTATCGAATGTTTGTGAACGTCAACAAGTACATCACCAGCATTCGGGGCAGCGAGAGCATCCACCGCGCCATCGAGGTGCTGGGCGGCAACGGCGCGATTGAGTCCTTCAGCATTCTGCCGCGCCTGTACCGGGATATGATCGTGCTGGAAAGCTGGGAGGGGACGCATAACGTGCTGTGCCTGCAAGTGCTGCGCGACATCGCCCGCTTTGGCCTGCATGAGCCGTTCGCCCGCTTCATCCGCGCGCAGCTTGAAGGTGTCCGCGACACTCGCCTGAGTGGTGATGCTGCAACCGTGACGCAGGCGTTGGACGACTCGCTGGCGCTGCTCGGCAAAATCGCCACACTCGAACCGCAGGCACAGCAGGCTCATGCCCGTCGGCTGATGGACGCCTTCGCCCATGTCGCGCAGGCCGCGCTGCTGCTGGCCGAGGCCGACTGGGAACTGGGGCGAGGTCTGCCGACGCTCAAGCCCGATATAGCCGCCTATTTTATCAACCGCCGCCTTCGTAAGGGTTATGATTCGCTGGACGACAGCGACTATCTGCCGCGCCTGGAGCGGCTGATGAGCGCGTTCTGAGGTTGTGCCTTTGGTACGGCTTGAGGCGGAAAAGCGAGGCGTGGTAGGCTAGGGCAACTGCTGACGTTTATCGGGGATTACCATGCCCAAAGTGACTACGCTTCTGCTCGTCGTGCTGCTCTTCCTCACTGCCTGTGAAGGCGTTCAGTATTCCGAAGACGCCAATTATTCCTACGTCACCATTACACTGCCAGAACAGCAGGTCGCCGATCTCCTCAGCGGCCTGCTGACCTATGGCAATCCACCGCTGATGTATACGGCGCAGGTACAGTTGAACGCAGGCGAGATTTACATCACGGGCGAGGCCAACGATGGGCGCGGCGGTCGGCTGCCGGGGACGCTGCGAGCGCAGGTGTGGATTGAAAACGGTGGGCTGCGCGTGACTGTGACCGAATTCATCATCTCTGGCTATTCAGCGGATGCGTCTGCCATCGCGCAGGTCAACCAGGCGCTCTATCAGGGCTTTACGCAAGCGTCGGCCAATGACCGCAATGCGACCGAATTCACTGAATTCAACGTTACCGATTCAGCCGTGCGTTTTACGCTGCGTGCGCCGCGCACCCCTGCGCCGTAGCGACATTAACGGTTGCATCAGAGGGTAATTCTGCTATACTGCAAAGAGAAATTGGGAGATAGTTCAACGGCAGAACTGCGGACTTTGGATCCGTTAATCCTGGTTCGAATCCAGGTCTCCCAGCATTGATTAGGCGCTTCGAACATCTCAGTGATGAAGATGTGCCTTGCCTGCCCGCACCTGTTTTTCCCCATTATGATGATGCCTCTCCAAAGAGATCGTGTTAGAGGATAATCTCCTGTGGTAATACGGATGAGTTCAATCAGTAATCAATATCTGGGAATCAACGCTCATCTGCACAGCCATTTTCTCCACACCGAAAGCGAAGGCTGGGAGGAGTTTCATAGTAGCCATATCACTGATTTAACGCGGGCACTAAATGCGCATCTCCCACAAATGGGTTATATTGCACGGCAGGAACGGTCACTGCAAATACGTCATTTTGATGAGCCGCTTGCTCCAATCTCCGATGTGCTCATTAGCGACGTGTCACGATCTGATACTGCGCCGCTCACCTTCGCCATGTTCCAGGCACAGACCGCGCTGCAGGTGCCCGCTTCCACTTTGCTGGAAAGGGAGCCAGCAGATCTAAAACGTCCGACGGCGATTAAGATTTATGAAGGAACCGAGGGGGTGGCAGGTTCGCGTGAAAAGCCAGTCGCGTGGATTGAACTGCTGTCTCCATCGAATAAAGCGGGTTCAGGGTATGCCAGTTATGTTGCCAAGCGAGAGGCGCTGCTGGCGAACTGGCTGGTGTTTGTCGAACTGGATTACTTGCACGGTATTTCGACAACCCTGCAAACCTTGCCCGATTATCGCCCGTCAGGGCGCGACCAGAAACCGCGTGATGAAGCACACCCTTATCACCTCTGGCTAATTGACCCGCGCCAGCCGCCGGACGAACCGCAGAGTGCGGCGATTGCGGCATTTGATGTTGACCAGCCGATTCCCATGCTCAGCATCCCTTTGAACCGGGGTGACATGCTCCACTTCGACTTCAACGTGGTTTATCATCAGACGTTTCGTGCACAGCCCGCGTTTGGCTTAGCGGTGAATTATGCGACAGCGCCGGAAGCAGTGGAGCGTGATTACAATGAGCGCGATCAGAGGGCGATTGCTGCCCGTATGCTCACGGTACAAAGGCTGCATCGTGAGGGATCAGTGCTGCCGGATAAACCTCATGGAGTTGATCCCAGGTTAATGGAGGGACTGCGCCGCCACCCCGAGTTTGTTTCACAGGTGCTTCGCGCGGTACAGCCGATCACCGTCCCCTGGATGGAAATGGAATAAACCATTAGTGGAAACCATCACGCTTACCTTGTCCGAGTATTACCTCTAATTGAACCGTTTTTATTCCACCCGTGTGGCGGCCTGCGGTTCAAGCTGAATATTGAGCGACCAGTTGCCGTTGAGGTCAACCGCCCAGGCCGCGAATTCATAGAGGCTGCCGGGGACGCCAATGTAGGTCGCGCTGCGCTGGTCGGCGCGGTCGATGTTCAGCCACACCGTCCAGTCACCGCCGTTCACCCGCACCCAGATGACAAACGCCGCGATTCCGGTATCGTCAATCCCGCCCCAAGCGACGGTAAACTGCGCCGGGCTGGTGGGCGGCAGCGGGGAGATGCTGGCCTGTGGTGGGGTGATGTCCTGGGCAATGTCGAAAGTCGGTGTGGGGAGGGGTGGCGCGGCAGTGGGAACGGATGCAGTGACGGTCAGAAAAGGTGTTGATATGGTCTGCTCAACGGACGGCGCTGCCGGGGGCGACAGCGCCGATTCGGGTGTTGGCGGAGCAGGAATGGGTGCTGGTGGTGTTACGGTCGGTTCGAGCGCAATCGCGTTCGACGGCATTTGCCCGCCCGGTCGCTCGATCAGAATAAAGGGTGCGCCGCCGATGGCCGCATCCTGGCCGGGCGGTGGGTTGGGGATGTTATCGGGCTGAGCAGGGGGCAGTTGCAGCCTGTAGACGCCGTCCTGCGCGTCGATCAGGCGCGGGCTGGCGAAGGAGTCGTTCAGCGTCAGGATTTGGGCGTTCTGCCCGGCGGCAGGCAGTTCAAAAGTGAGGGGGTCGAACGTTGTGTTCCAGACCAGCGTCAGCCGTTCGTCGCGTTCAGGACGCTGAAACGTCAGCACCCAGACACGGCCATCGGCGCTTACCCGGTCGAGCGGCGTAAAGGGTGTTGTGCCGAACAGTTCGGCCAGCAGGCGATACGCATTGGCAGATGGGCGTGGGGTTCCCGGCTGGGGATGCTGCCGGAAGCAGGCATAGTTCGGCAGATTGCGCAGCAGGCCGAAGGAATCGCCATAAAGCTGGCTGTTGGGCGCGAAGTCCGTCCCGGCGGGTTGGTCGCCGCAGTCGTCATACAACTGATGATAAAAGACGACTTCTGCTCCCCGCGCATAGGCGAAGGCGGTGCTTTGAATGAGATAATGCGCCTGCTGCTGGATCGTCGCGTAGCCCCGGCTGTCCGCCGCCCAGGTCGGGCCGGGATAATCGTCCCAGATCGGCACCCCGCTTTCGTTCAGCCACACAGGGCGCTCCAGCCCATACGCCGTCAGCGAGTCCCGCGCCACCTGAATCAGCCAGCCGCTGCGCCAGGGGTCGCCATAGCTGTGGACGGCGACGCGATCCATGAAATAGTTGAAGCGCTCCGCCAGTGGATCACGCGAGTACAGCCGGAGCACCTGCGCCAGCCAGTTGACGCCGCCGTTGGGGTAGAGCAGCCCACCGAACATGATCTGCGTCTGTGGGTCGGCGTGTTTGGCCGCGATATAGGCCACCTTCAGCAGTCGGGCATAGTCTTCGATGCTCCCCTGCCAGAACTGGCGGAAATCCGGCTCGTTCCAGACTTCCCACACCCGCACCCCCGCGTTTGCCCCCAGGTTCAACCCTGCAGTAAAGCTCCCGCCCGGCCTGTAACGCGCCACCGCGTTATAGACGTAGTGCGCCCAGGGATTCGCCGGGTTAAAGCCTTTGCCTGCTTCGGGAATATCACTGCCATCATCGAAGATGGGCGCATATAACCCGGTCATCTGCGTCTCTTCGTCGGCGTAAAAGGCGGGTCGGCCTATCAGAATCGCGTTGATCTGCAACCCGTGCGTCAGATCGGCAGCGACCAGCCGATCATAAGCCTCCCACGTCCATTGATCCGGCTGCGGCTGCACCTGCTCCCAGTAGAGCGGCCAGCGATTCCATCCGGCACCGAGTGCCAGCGCGGTCTGATAGCGCAGGGAGTCCGTCTGGCCGGGGCCGCTGATGTGGGTGATGCCAAGCCGGGAGGCACGCAGATAGCCATCGAAGGGGACAGCATTGGTCTGGGCTTCCAGCCGCAGACTCATGGTTGCCAGTGCTACGACGATGAGGACAGCGAGCAAGGGAAAGGTGTCTGGTGGGGAAAGACGATGCTGAGACATGAGAACCGCACTGAGCTGATGAGAATAATTCGGATGTGCCGGACAGAAAACAGGGTGCAGAAGCCTCCCTGTTTTCCACGAAAAGTCAGTTTTACCGTTCGTTGGTCGGTCGTGCAACAGGGAGCGCCATAATCGCCGCCGGGTCTGCATACAGCGAGGACAGCGCCATCCACACCAGCCCGTCGCCGTTGCGATAAAGCTGGACCCAATCGCCCGCACGGTTGCGCCCGATAGCGGTGTAGGTATCGCCCGGATAGGCAACATCCAGTTGACGATAGGCTTCACCTGGCCCGGTGCGCATGTTCTGGCCGCCGTCGCCACTCACGGTGACGGTGGGCGCATTGGTCAGATGGAAGGCCAGATAATAGCCATCCACCCAGCGCGGCACCAGTGTAAAGAAGGTTCTGCCGGGCTTGAAGGCCAGCGGATTGCCCTGAAGGTCGTAGTAGCGCAGCACATCGTCCTGCGATTCGCGCCGCCACTCCCCTTCGACGTACTGCCCGTCCCGGAACAGATACACGCGCCCGCTGCCGACAAAATTGACCGAAAAGGCGAAATCACCCGGCCCCCAGTAACCCGGCGTCACCTCCGGCTGGATGGTGTGTTCTTCCTCGAAGATCACCACATTATCCGCGCTGACCTGCGCTTCGGTGATCGCGTCGAAGTGGGGTTCGTTGTCCTGGCTGCGCACCCACAGGCCGCTGGTTTCGTCCCATGTCCACCCAATCACGGTTTCGTTGAAGTAGACATCAATGCCTTCGACCTCGACCATGCCTTCGGGGGTAGCTTCGCTGAAGGCCATGCCATAAACCGGTTCATAGGCCGTGTCGCGGTCGCGTTCTTCGGCAAGCTGGCGCAGCGCCAGGGTATCCCCATACAGTGTGTGTTCCAATGCCACGCCCTCGCGTGGGACACGGCACAGCGCCGGGCAGGGGCCAGCCCCGCCAACCGCCCGCGTCAGCACATACGGGTCGCGGTTGAGGATGTCAATCGTCCCCTGCGCCATGCCCGAATAGACGAACAGCGCGTGATAGATGCGGGTCAGTTCAAAATCGACCAGGCGACCGCTGCGAATCGGGCCGACCTGCTCCAGATCGCTGCCGAGAAAGATGGCCGAAAAGCGTGTCACGCCGCCGGAGAGCAGATGCTCCCACACGATGTCGGCGCTGTTCAGCCCCGACTGTGGGCGGACGATGGCAGGTGAATTTGAAATTTTAACCAATAAAGGGCGTCGTTCTAAAAGTGAGGCATCATCTACAGGTAAGCCTGTGAGGGGATTAATGTTGTCGGGATACGTTTCTGGACCGAGCAGATTGGTCTGGGCGAAGGTGCTTCCGCTGGTTGCAAGCAACAGGAACAGCAGGAAAGCCAGGGTAAAGCGTCTGTGCATTGGGCTTCTCCTCAAGCGCGTGGTGTGGTGTGTGGTCTGTCACACGGTTATTATAACCTCTTGAGGGCAGATCGTCTGTGAAGGTTTTCGGAAAATGTGTTTAACATACTCAGGATTTACAACGGTGTTATGGGTAGAGGAGGGTGTCAGGCCTTCCCCCACGAGAACCACTCGCTCTAAGTGCGTCGTGCTAAAGACTTCAACCGTCGGAAAAACGCGGCATGATGTTTGTCACACCGCATCCCGTAACGACGAATCAGTTGTTCGGCACGAGCGCGGCCAGCCGGATCGTCTGGTTCTGGCCGTTGGTGGCTTCCAGCCAGCCGAGAAAGACCGTGCCGTTCCCTGCGATGCGCAGGCTCACCTGTCGCTGATCGTTGCCGACACTGCCAATCTCAATCGGCTCACCGAGCGTTTCCCAGCCCTGCCCGCTGATCCAGCGCGTCACAGGCAAAACGCCCCGGCAGTCGGCTGTCCAGGCATAATACAACGACCCATCCGGCGCGGTGGCAATGGTGTGGTTACGGGCACAGTCGGACTCGGCAGCCTGCTCCGGCAGCCCGGCCTCGTTCCAGCTTGAGTCCGGCGGCAGTTGATAGGCGGTTACATAATCGCTGGCGGTGCCCCCGGTTTCGGAGGCCGCCACATAAACACCGCCACCTACCATCGGTGCGATGCCCACCAGTTCCGCCAGGCCGATCTGAAAGTCATTCTGATTTGGCAGCGGCGGCACAGTGCGCCAGCCGGATGGATCCCAGACGTAGAAGTTCAGATTGCGTTCACCTGTCGGCAGCACTTTCGTCCAGGCCAGCGCGTGGTTATCCCCCACCGAAGCGGCGTATAACCCCTCGTAGAGCACCCCTTCGGTGATGGTCATGCCATTCAGCAGCGGCTCCCATGCTTCGCCATTCCAGCGCTGAATATGGAGCGCGTTGGGAGTCAGCCATGCCAGCGCGACGGATTCGGCCACATTCAGCAGGTAGATCGGGCTGATGCTCTGTCCTTCGCCTGCGAACTCCCCTATCTGCGTCCAGGTCGCGCCGTCATAACGGGCTACGACCGTGCGAAGCTGGTCAAAGCCCAGTTCGCTCACGACGCGGTTCACCGCCGCGATCAGCCTGCCCTGGCTGTCGAAGCTGACGGCCACACCGTTCTCGCTGATCTGGCTGGTGGTCGGGTCGAGCAGGGCGGTGGTATCAACCGCATTCCAGGTAGCGCCATCGAATAGACGGATGTTCAGGCGGTCAGCGCCGAAGGTCGCGCCCTGTTCGCGCCATGCGATCACCGGCTGATCCTGTGGGCTGAGTGCAATCGAGAGTGATGTACCGCTTGCCCCTTCCAGCAGGGGCGTAAAGTCAATGAGGGTATAGCTCGTCTGTGCGTTGAGGGGGGCGGTCAGCGTTATTGTCAGCACAAGGCAGATCAGCAGCCAGCGGAGTACTTTCATCGAGAGGATTCCTCAAACGAATAATGCATAACGTGTATGCCTTTGATTGTACCGTGTTCGGGCTGTGAACTGGGTTTGCGAAGACAAACCATGCCCCCCGATTTCAGGGGTATTTCTTTATAACGTAGGGCAAGCGATGGCTTGGCAGGAAAAGATGAACCGCAAAGACGCGGAGGACACGGAGAAAAAAACAGGGCGAAGCTGCTGCCTCGCCCTGATGGAAATGCTTACGTCTGCATCCCGGCGGGCGGGAACTTCTCGCGGTAAAGGTTCATCGACTGCGCGATGTACTTCTTGGCTTCGGCGGCGTCTGCCCAGCCGTCGTTCCTGGATTCCGTCCCCTGAAGCTGCTTGTACACACTGAAGAAGTGCTGCATTTCCTTCGGGAAGTGCGTGGGCAGATCGCTCAGGTCGTGGTACTCGTCGAAGTTGGGGTCGGTGGCGGGCACGGCCAGCACCTTATAATCCAGTTCGCCCTTGTCGATCATCTTGAGAATGCCGACCGGGCGCGCTTCGATCACGCAGCCGGGGAAAGTGGCCTCGTTCATCATGACGAGGATGTCCATCGGGTCGCCATCATCAAAGAAAGTCTGCGGGATAAAGCCATAATCGCCCGGATAATGGAGCGGGCTGTAGAGCACACGGTCGAGCTTAATCACGCCCGCGCGTTTGCTGTATTCATACTTGTTGCGGCTGCCTTTGGGCACTTCGACCACTGCATAGACAATATCGGGTGGCTGCGGGCCTGGGGCGAGATTGTGCCACAGATGTAACGTCATCAAGTTGACCTCACGTTGAACTGCACGTACTGATGATCGGTTGGAGGAAGATTTCACTATCAGCATAACACAACCCTGTTAAAAAATGATGGGGAAATCGTCAAGGGTAGCCCTGATGATGTGCAAAGCCAACCTGATGCGTTCGCTTTATTACAAATGTTCTTGACGATAATTAGTCAGAATTAAGCCAGTGTTTAGCACCAATGCTGTTTGTATTAATTCTTGAAGGGGAGTAGGACGATTTTCTCAGGCGTTTCCCTTGATTGTATTGTCAGGATTTTGATAGGATAGCGTCTGAAAAAGGTAAATAACGCAAAGGATTACCTGATGGCTGGTCAGACCAACGCATTTGATCAACAGCTTCCGAATATTCTGGAGTTGTGGTCGCGCAATCTGCGCAACGGCAACAGCAACATCCGTGCCTTTAAGGACATCGCGCAGCATACGGGGCATCCCGCTGCCGGGCAGATCAGCCGCGTGGTAGATGATGTGGCTTCGGGTGTGCCGCTGGAAGCCGCGCTCCAGAACTTGCTCAAGCGTGTGCCAAGCGATCATCTGGCGCAGGTGCTCGATGTGGTCGATCAGCACCGTCAGCGCGGGGGCGATCTGCCGGAGATGCTGGATAAGGTGCGCCGCCAGCTTGAGAAGGTTGAGAAAC
>JANRLJ010000070.1:0-9622 GCA_033762735.1 bacterium
ATAGTGTCCGTATCCGGTTGCAGGATGAGCGTAATGGGATCGAGTGGTGCTGATTTTGGTGGACGACGCAGCAGGCGGTAGGCCACTGAAGCCGCACCCAGAATAACCAACAGGCGAATGAGAAAAAACATAGGCAGCTCTTTCGTTCAGGATTTGACTCTTCCTGTGATCGGGCGATCTTGATTATAGTTCGGCGCGTGATAATCACGGAATCGGAGTTGTATTTTGGTCAGCATCTTACGCAAATTACCTGTGATTGCCCTTTTGCTGCTGGTGGTCATGCCTGTTTTTTCGCCGCTTTCTGCACAGCCGACCTGTGGCGAGACAAACGGGCGCTCAGAACGCACTGAATTCCGCGTTTCTGAAATCTCGACAACGATGTATTTTTCAGTTTACCTGCCCCCGTGCTATGACCAGACGGGCGATGATTACCCGGTGATCTACCTGATGCACGGCTCGAACGATGATGACGGTCAATGGCTGCGCATTGGTCTGGGAGAGGTGCTGGATGCAAGGATTATGGCAGGCGAGATTCCGCCGATAATCGTCGTGATGCCCGGTGGCAACTGGGTCGCCAACGAAAACGAGTTCGGCGGCGTGAATACGACCTGGGACGACATCTTTCTCCGGCAGGTAATGCCGATGGCCGAGGGTCAGTATCGAATACGCGCCAATCGTGCCTATCGTGCGATTGGCGGAATTTCGCGTGGCGGGTTCTGGGCCTATCAGATCGCGTTCCGCAACCCGGTGTTGTTTAGCGCGGTCGGGGGGCACAGCGCCTTCTTTGACCTTTATCACGCGCCGGATGAATACAATCCGCTCGATCTGGCCTTGAATGCGCCGAACCTGAATCGAATGCGCATCTGGCTGGATCGTGGCCGTGATGATTATGCTGCACCAGGGCTGGACATTATGGGGGAGCGGCTGGTCGAACGTGGGTTGGAACACACGTATATGATTTATCCTGAAGGCCAGCATTACTTTACCTACTGGGCAGAGCATATCCCCGACTATCTCGACTTCTACACCGCGCCCTGGCGTGAGGAGATGCTTACGGCATCCGAAGCTGCACCCGAAGCAGCGGCGCAGTCTGACGTTGAAGTGACCCCCGAAATCACATCTGAGCCAGCGCTCGAAAGTACGCCGGAAGCGACCTCACCCCCGATCATAATGGAAGCTGGCGAAGCCGTCTATCTCCTGGTGCCTGCCGTCGCGTTTCCGAGTTTGCAGGCCAATATCAGCAGCGAACAGCTTACCGCGATCAGCCAGGGGCAGGCGGTGCCGGGGCTGGTGCTGGCGGAAGATGTTGTGTCTATCCTGAATGGCTTCGGTATCTCTGTTGCGCCCGAAACGGAGATCGTGCCGTCAGACGCGCTTTATAACACACTCTGGCGTTTCAGCGAAAAGTTTACGCTGCTGCCGTTCGATCAGCTCAACACCCGTTATCGTGTGCTGAATGTCGATGAACTGCACCCGGTCGATCATGACCTGACCACGTTTCCGTTCGCCTTTGAAAGCGATACGCCAAACTTCGACCGCAGCAGACTGACGCGCCTTCTGCTTTCGGGCGTAACGGCGATCACGCGTGAGTCCATTCCGGCGATTGATGCCAACGGCGTGGAATGGGCGGCGGAAGCGCTGGCGCCTTACGTGCAGCGGGCGGATTTTTTCCACATCAGCAACGAAGTCTCGTTCGATCCAAACTGCCCGCAGATGCGCAATGATGTGCTGGGCGGGCCGACCAGCTTTTGCAGCAAGCGCGAACACTTCGAGATTTTCAACCTGCTGGACGTGGACATCGTGGAGCTTTCCGGCAACCACAACAACGACTACGGCTATCAGGCCTATCTGGACACGCTGGAATGGTATCGGGATAATGACATTATCCCGCTGGGCGGCGGAGAAACCCCGGCAGAAGCACAGCAGCCACTCCTCATCGAGCACAATGGGAACCGAGTGGCGATGATCGCCTGTAACTGGGTGGGGCCGTATTATGCGCTTGCCAATGATGATCCAACGCTGCTGGGTGGTGTCCGTCCCGGCGCGGCGGACTGCTCCCAGCCCTGGCTGCGGGAAACGCTCACGCGGCTGAACAGCGAGGGCTATCTGATTGTCGTGACCGTCCAGCATGACGAAGCTGATCAGTACACGCCTGTTGAGCTGCACCGCCAGAAATTCCAGCAGTTGGCCGACTGGGGCGCGGATGTGGTCGCGGGGACGGCTTCACACTTCCCACAGATTTTCCAGTTCTACAACGAGTCGTTTATCCATTACGGTCTGGGCAACCTCTACTTCGACCAGGATTTCTTCCCTGGGGTGCGCTTCTTCATGGATAACCTGTATTTCTACGATGGGCGCCTGCTGACGGTTGACCTGTTCACGGGTCTCACGGAAGGGCAGGGGCGCCCACGACCGATGACGCCCGAAGAACGCGAAGTCCTGCTGTACCTGATTTTCCGTGAGCATGGGGAGTTCTGATGAGTCGTTCCATCCATATTTTCGCGCTGGTACTGTGCACGTTACTGCTGTTCACCACGCCGGCTCACGCACAGAATGAACCTGATTTTGACGCGCTGATTGCCGAGATGACCCTCGAACACAAGGTTGGGCAGATGTTTATGGTCAACCTGTACGGCGTGGGATTGTCGCAGGCCGGGCGCGAGATGCTGGAGACATGGCAGCCGGGAGGCTTGTTTATCGGCGTGTCGAATATCGAGAGCTTCCAGCAGGTCGCCAATCTCAACACGACTTATCAGCAGACCATCATCGCGGCAGGTGGCGTTCCCCTGTTCATTGCTACCGACCAGGAAGGCGGGCTGATTCAGCGCTTGCAGGAAGGCTTTACGCGCTGGCCTGTCTCGATGCTGGTCACGGCGGCTAATGACGCTGATCTCGCCTTTCGCGTGGGGCAGGGGATGGCGCAGGAACTTCGTGCAGCCGGGTTAAACATGAACCTCGCACCTGTGGCTGATCTGAACACCAACGTCGATAATCCCATTATTGGACGACGTTCGCCGGGGAGCAGTCCCGAACTCGTCGGTCTGGCGGTATCCAACCTGGCGCTGGGGATGCAGGAGCAGGGAGTGCTGGCGACGGTCAAGCACTTCCCCGGTCACGGTGACACCAGCGCCGATTCACACACGGAACTGCCCCGTATTGATTATGATGCGGCACGATTGGAAGCAGTCGAACTGGCACCGTTTCAAATGGCGATTGATGCAGGCGTGAGTGCAGTGATGGTCGGGCATTTGTGGATGACGGCCTATGACCCGGATACGACCTTGCCTGCGTCGCTCTCGTACAACGTCATTACCGGGCTTCTGCGCGATCAGATGGGGTTTGAGGGTATCGTGACGACCGATGCGCTGGAAATGGATGCCATCGACCTCAACTTCACGCCGGAAGAAGCATCGGTACGAGCCGTGGAGGCCGGGGTTGATCTGCTGCTGACAGGCGTAAACACAGGCGAAGCGCAGCAGGCACGGATGATGCAGGCGGTAGTCGATGCGGTTCGTTCTGGAAGGATCACCGAAGCGCGTATCGACGAGTCCGTCCGGCGTATTCTGAGTGCGAAAGCCGACATGGGCATTCTGGATTGGACGCCGCCCACACCGGAAGAACAGGTAATTGAAGCGGACGCCCACGCCTTGCTGATTAACGAACTGTTTGAGGCGGGCGTGACGGTTGCCTATGACAGTGGCAACCACATCCCCCTCAATCCCGAACGCTCTGCCATCATCTTCCCCGGAAACCGGGCGCAAATCTGGCGTGATTGCAGTCCATACAGCAATGCTGTTCAGTATATGTCGGTCAACGACTCGCCCAGCGAGGCCGAAATTGCGACGGCGGTCACTCTGGCGGGACAGGTGGATACCGTCGTGGTGTGGACGCGCGACGCCTACCTGACGGAAGACCTCGCGCCGCTAGTGAACGCGCTCCCGGCGGAAAAGACCGTTGTTGTGGCGCTGATCTCACCGCATGACTGGCTGCTGTTCCCGCAAATCTCCGGATACATCGCTACCTACAGTCCAATGGAAGCAGGGGTGACGACAGCCTGCGCCATTCTGTTTGGGGCGCTGCCTGCGAGAGGTCGTCTGGCGGTTGATCTGTCGCCACAAATCCCTGCCGGAAGTCGCACGGAATAAGATCGTTGGTGCCTTCGACATTGCGAAAATGCGATCTATCTGACGCTTGTCCATAAAGGCGTTTCGGGTTAACTTAATCTTGTGTAGAGACGACGATAGGAACACCCCTCATGGGAACACTGAATCCCGATTTGATGTCGAAGGATATGGACGCGGTGATGAACGATGCCGTCGCACTGCGTGACCAGTTTAAGCGGCAGACGATTACGCCCGAAGTCGTCCTGCTGGCGTTGCTACGCCGCCCGGACACAGCCGCACGTCGTCTTCTCGAACTCCTGAAAGCGACGCGCGGGGTTGATCTGGAGCGTCTGGAGCGTCAGGCGCAGTTGGCGATGGAAAGCCGCACCGACCAGAACGGCAACCTCGACTTTATCGCACGGGGCAATCGCCCGGTAGGGCTGTCGCGCCAGACGATTATCCTGCTGGATGATGCGCTGAGTGTGGCGAATTCGATGGACGAGGTGCGGATCGACACCGATCATGCGCTGACGGTGCTGGCCGAAAGTACGATGAGCACCAGCGGTGTGCTGCGGCAGGCTGGCATTACGCCCAAAGCCATCTCCGATACACTGGCCGAAAACAGCACCATCCGTCGCCGCCCAGATGGAACGACGCAGGATGTGGTGGCGACGGCCAAAGCGGGTGATCTGCGGGCGGTCTATTTCCGTGAAAACCTGCTGCGCGAGATCATCAACATTCTGTCGCAGGCGGTCAATCGTCATGTGATTCTGGTGGGGCCGGATGGTGTGGGCAAGCGCACGTTAGCTTACAGTCTGGCGCTGCTGATGTCACAGGGCAAGGGACCCGAACGCCTCTCTAACCTCGTGCAGATCGACGAGATCGCCCTGCTGGACAGCGACCAGAAGGCTGTTCGGGCCGGGCTGAGCAAGGCCAAAGGCGGCATCCTGTTCATCCCGCATATTCACCGCTTCTTCGGTGGGCCGATTAAGTCGGAGTTCGCCAAAGCCACGCCTATGCTGCAAAAGGCGTTTCTGGATGACGACCCGGTGATTATTGGCACGACCAACGAGATCGAGTACAACCAGCGCCTCGCCGGGGTGAATGCCGTCAGCGAAAACAGCCAGATCGTGCGGGTGTCGGAGCCTTCGTTGGATGAGACCATCGAAATGCTCAACATCAAGAAGCCCCATATGGAAGCGGACTATCAGATTGAAATTAATGCCGAGGCGCTCGCGCTGGCGGCGCGTCTTGCCAAACGCTACCTCGCCGCGACGCCGCTGCCCCTGAGCGCAGAGCAGCTTTTGCATCGCACTGCCGCGATGGTCAATATGAGCAAGCAGAGCCATCTGGCCTTCAAGCCGGAACTTTCTGACACCTCACTGGACGCCGAAGATGTCACGCTCACAGCCAGCCAGATGACGGGCGTTCCAGTCAGCAAACTGGGCGAGGATGAGCGTTTGCGCTATGCCAGCATGGTCGAGCATTTGCAGGAGCGCGTGATTGGTCAGGACGAGGCGGTGCTGGCGGTCAGCCGTGCGATCAAGACGGCACGTGTGGGCTTGAAGGATGCCAAGCGTCCTATCGGGGCGTTCCTCTTCCTGGGGCCGACGGGCGTTGGGAAGACCGAACTTGCCCGCGCCTTGGCCGAATTCATGTTCGGCAGCGAAGACGCCATGCTCCCGCTGGATATGAGCGAGTTCAAGGATGAAGCCAGCCTGAACCGCCTGCTGGGGTCGCCCAGCGGGTATGTGGACAGCGAGGCGGGCGGCCAGTTGACCGAGCGTGTGCGGCAGCAGCCCTACATCATCGTTCTGTTTGACGAGGTGGAAAAAGCCCACCCGCGCATCATGGACATCCTCTTGCAGGTGATCGAAGAAGGCCGCCTGACAGACGGGCGCGGCAACCCGACGAATTTCAGTGAGACGGTGATTATCCTGACGAGCAACTTGGGTTCCGAATCGCTTGCCGTTCCGGTGATTACGGACGAAATCCGCGAAGAAGCAATGGAAGACGTGCGCGAGTGGTTCCGCCCCGAATTCCTCAACCGTCTGGACGAAGTGATTATGTTCAACGCGCTGAGCGAGGAAAACCTCGGCAACATTCTGCGCCTGATGCTCAAGAAAGAGATGAGCATGGCGACCGAGCGCGGGCTGAAGCTGTCCTTCACGGATGCGGCGATTGCGTGGATGCTGGAGCAGAACAACGAACCTGAATATGGGGCGCGTCCCCTGCGGCGTATTATCCGGCGTAATGTGCGTGAACCGCTGGCCGATTTCCTGCTGCGCTCGAATCCACCAAGCGGCACCGAGGTGCGGATTGACACCAACGGCAGCGCCCTGACGTTCGCCACGCTGGTCGATGGTAAGGAAGTCCCGGTCGGGCAATAATCAGGAAAAAAGGCAGGGGAAACGCTGCCCTTTTGAATAAGGCAGGTGAGATGACAGCACAGCCACGCGAACGGCTTTATACGCTGGATGATCTGCATGAGATCGAGCAGCGCCCCGAAAATCAGGATAAACGCTACGAACTCATCGACGGAGTGCTGTACGAAGTGGCGGGGACGAGTGCCAAACCAACGGTGATTGCGATCCGCATTGCGCGTCATTTGGGCAACCATGTGGATGAAAATGACCTCGGCTATGTATCAGGGGCGGATGGAAGGTTTGAGATTGACGCGCACAACGCCCTCATCCCGGATGTGGGATTCGTTTCCAAACGCCGGCAGCCGCAACTTCCCGACGGCCCCTTTACCATCGCGCCTGATCTGGCGGTCGAAGTCGTGTCTCCTTCCGACAACATTAAAGCCGTTCAGCGCAAGGCCAAACGTTTTTTGATGCTCGGTACAACAGTCGTCTGGATTGTCTACCCCGACGATCAAACCATTGATGTGTGTCGTTTACTGCCGGATGGGAGCATGAGTATTCAGGAATTCGGCTTTGACGACATTTTAGACGGTGATGATGGTTTGCCGGGTTTTCAGCTTGAGGTCAGTAAAATCTTCTGATGCGAAAACTTTTCTCCGCGTTGTTCGGGTTCCTCGCCACCGTCCTCGGCACCCTGATCGTTCTTCCGCGCGTGAATGACACCCTCTGGAAGTTGCAGCTCGTCCTGAATGAGTTTCCCTATGTAGTATCTCTGCTGGGGGTTTCTGCGGCGCTCAGACCCCGGCGCAATCCGCTGGCAGCAGCTTTTGGGTTATGGGGTGCGGCGCTTGCATTTGTCCCGCTGACGCGCATCCGCCACGCGATCAGCGATATGGATGAAGCGATGCAGGATGGGTTTGGCGACTACGAGCGCCATATCTCGGCGGCGATGAAGAAACGAATTGCAAAATCCCGGCTCTCCCTTAAAAACACGGCGGGCGCGACCTACCTGAAACAGCGAGTGGCCGAGCAGCAGGACATTCCTTTCCTGGAAACACCCACGCGCCAGCTCCTGCTGGATGTGTACCGTCCGCTTGTCCCGCCCGGTGATGGCGGCACAACGTATCCCGCGATCATTGTGATTCACGGCGGTTCGTGGACGGAAGGCGACAAAGGCAGTTATTTCGCATGGCACAACCGCTATCTCGCGGCGCAGGGGTACGTGGTCTTCGATATTCAGTATCGCTTTACCCGGCGCGACTCCGCCCAATGGCCGACTCAGCTTGAGGATGTGCGCGAGGCGATCCGCTGGATAAAGGGTCACGCCCAAACTTGGAATTTCGACCCGGA
The DNA here is from genome assembly GCA_033762735.1 of bacterium. GTDB lineage: Bacteria > Chloroflexota > Anaerolineae > Aggregatilineales > Phototrophicaceae > JANRLJ01. Next base: position 7,820 of record JANRLJ010000070.1, read on the forward strand.
ACGTATCGCGTTGATCGGGCGTTCGGCAGGCGGGCATCTGGCGCTGCAAGCGGCTTACCGGGCGACGGATGGCGCAGAAGATACGGCTGTCAAGGCGGTGATTGGTATCTACGCGCCGATTAATTTACGCCTCACGGGGGCGAGGCACAATGAAAACGTAGTCGCGCTGCTGGCAGGCACCAGCTATCAGGTGCCCGATGCCTACGCCGACGCCAGCCCGCTCGATTTCGCCCGCAATGATCTGCCGCCGACCCTGTTACTTCACGGCTATATGGATAAGCTCGTTGGCCCGGTACACTCCGAACTGCTGCTGAATCGGCTGCGCTCGACCAATACACCCGTCGCACTGCTGCGGGTGCCCTGGGGAAGGCACGGCTTCGACGCGCTGATGAACGGCCTGGGGGCGCAGCTTACTCAGTACTATATGGATCGCTTTCTGGCATGGAGTCTATATGCACAGAAATGAAACACATCAACCTGTGCGGCTGCTGCCGCGCCGCCTGCCGAATGGTTTGCTCGCATGGCAGGCAACCCTCGCCTATATTGCCGCACAGCACAGCCCCGATGCCCTGCTTGAACTGAGTGTGCAACCCGTCCCGCAGAACGAGGCGGCTGATATTCGCTGGTCGGGGAAGGTTTCCTGGGGGACAAAGGCCGAACAGATCGAAGGCGCACCGACGCTCCAAGCAGCGCTGACTCTGCTGTGGCAGGAAGTCGAGCGCAACCATATGATCTTTATCAGCGAGGAAGACACGGTGCGGCGACCCGCCGGGTACAGCGCCGATGAATGGGTTGACGCGCATACCCATGAGCTTTTGTGGCGGGTGCTGGAAACCACACAGGCTGTGTTCGGCCAGGACTGGCAGTTGGTCATCATCTATCAGCCGACCGATACGCCTCATCTTCGTGTTCAGTTGCGGCTGCTGGCGAACAATAATGCCGTGACGGTTGGAGGTCGCGGCCCAGCCCTGATTGATGCTGCCCGCGACCTGTACCGCAACGCCGCCCCTGCCTATGCCGCTGCTGCCGGGTCTTCCTCACTGTTCGAGCCAACCAACGCCGCTGATCCCCTTCCCTGAGAACTTGATAACAACGCCACGCGCTTTTTGCAGGTTGGCGCGGAATCCTTTATCTTTACAGCAGATAAGGTCGCTGAACGGAAAACCGGAGGAATCATGGCACAAGTTGACAGCTCGATTTTTCGCAAATATGACATTCGCGGCACCGTCGCGGGGGAAAACCCCCAGCTCACGCTGGATGTGGCGCGACTGGTCGGTAAAGCGCTGGGGTCGTACCTGCCCAATAAATTTGGCACCAATCGCATGTTCGTTGGCTCGGATAACCGACTGACCTCTGAACCGCTTAAGGCAGCGCTGATCGAAGGGGTGCTCTCTACTGGATTGGACGTGACCGACATCGGCCAGGTGCTTACGCCGACGGTCTATTTCGCCTGTGCCAGCTATGGTGAACGCGGTGGGGCAGGGGTACAGATTACCGGCAGTCACCTGGACACGCGCTACAACGGCATCAAGATGGCCTATGGCAAACTGGCGCTGGCGGGTGATCAGATTCAGGATTTGCTGCGCATCATCGATACCGAAGCCTTCGTCACCGGCAGCGGGAGTCTGTCGCAGGACGACGACATGATCCACAGGCACATGGAAAAGATCAGCAGTATGGTGTCCTTTGCCAAGCCGCTGACCGTTGTGCTGGACGCAGGGAACGGGCTTTCGGGAACTTATGTGCCGCCCATTCTGGAAAAGCTCGGTGTCAAAGTCCACTGCATATATTGTGAATCGGACG
>JANRLJ010000071.1:0-18268 GCA_033762735.1 bacterium
ATCACATATAATTGTGTGAGAAAGGTGTCTAAGTCCATGATCGCCTCCTTTGGGTCAGAGCTTAGGAGTTTAGATCAACTTAGACACTTTTCCCTTCTCCTCAATACCGGACAACGCTATTTAGGGTGAGGGCGAAGGTTCTAGTGCGTAACTCCTACATTTAAAGTTGCAAGTGTTGTAGGGGCGAAGCGTGCTTCGCCCGTCCCGACACCGGCATACTCCTGCATTCTTATCTTATTGCAATTGCAGGGACAAGGTGTGCCGTGTCCTTTTACATAAATTTCGGAGAAAACAAAAAGGGCAGGTTTGAAACCTGCCCCTACAAGCTCATCTGGCCTTACGCCACATTCTCTCGCACACCGAAAAGATGAGAATCACGGCTTGAGTTAGTACGGGCGCAGCGCGCTGCGCCCCTACAGGCAGGCAACGTTAGATAGTCAATGGACTAGTAGCCTTGCCCCACTCACTGCACTGTGAAGCTCACCTCATAGGGCGGCTGCACGGCGTTCTGGTCATTCCCCACCACGACGAGCCGCAGACGGTACTGACCAGGGCTGGGCGGATAGAGCATCTCCAGCACCCCATTTACCACCGACTCGGTGCGCGGCTGTCCAAGCGGAGTCCAATCCGCGAACGGCCCGCCGATGATGTCGATGGCGTAGTGGCTGGCCTGCCCCGGTGAGAACTGCACCGTCCCCAGGATGGGCGTTTCCGCCACCGGAATCACGCTGCCTTCAGCAGGAGACGTAATCACCGCCACAATCGGCCCACCCGGATTGCCACCAATCGTCGCCAGACCGGATGTACATTCAATCGTCGGCAGGAACGCCAACCCGGCGCGGCGGGCGTATTCTTCCGCCGAGACGAGATCGTTCCACGTCGCGGGCGAGGCAGGCGGGGCGATGAACAACTGCTGCTGTGCGCCGGGCGTGGTCGAAATGGCTTCTACCGGGACGCGGCAGTACAGCGGCGGCGGCGGCGGATTATCGCCCGGTTGCAGCGGGAACTGGATGCCACCAGCCACTTCCGGTGGGATACGCGCCACAACGCTCTGCATAATCCCCGGCTGCACTTCCTCGACATACGAGCCGCTGGCGGGCGGGCCTTCGCGCGGCGGCTGTTCGGGATAATACAATCCGCCCTGTCCGTCCGGCAGCCCTGCTGGATAATCCAGGAAATACTCGTTGACGTTGCTGCCACAGCCCGTCGCCGGGTCAGCCAGGGTACGAACGTCGCACACTTGCAGCAGGCTCAAGCCTTCCGGCGCACCGATCTGATCGGTCTGCAACTGTCCGTTCACCGCGAACTCGTTCAGGAAATCGGGATTGTTGTAGATATTGGTCATCACTGCGTTCCAGATCGGCGCGGCACCCGTCAGCCCAGATGTGTTGACCATCGGGTCGCCGTTGTTGTTGCCCACCCACACGCCGATGGCGACGTTGCGGGTGTAGCCGACCGTCCAGTTATCCTTCACATCGTTGGTCGTCCCGGTCTTGACCGAGGTTGCGATGCTTGGCGTATAGAGTGCGCTGTTGCTGCCCATTGCCGCCGAGCGAGACGCATTGTCACCCAGGAAATCGCTGATGAGGAATGCGACACGTTGGTCAAGCACCTGTGTGCCCAGTCCAGTGCGGTTGACCGTCGCTTCGGTCTGATTGCCGCGTGGGCAGGCATTTTCATACTGGAAGATGATGTTGTCGTCGTTATCGAGGACGCACAGGATGGCCTGTGAATTGACCAGCACACCGCCGTTGGCAAAGACGGTGTAGGCGCGGGTCAGTTCCAGCGGACTCATTTCGCCACCACCCAGCGTCAGCGACAGGCCGTAGACCGACGCATCCAGTCCCAGGCTTTGTACCCCGAAGCGCTGCATCATGTCGAGCAAATACTGCACCCCCACGCGCCGCAGCGTTTGCACCGCCGGGATGTTGTAGCTGTTGGCAAGGGCATAGCGCATCCGCATCGGGCCATGGAAGCTGTTGTCATAGTTGCGCGGCACATAGGTGTCCTGCCCCGGAATGCCGATCTCCACGCGGGTGTCCCAGATGACATCGCCCGGTGTCATCCCCTGCTCGATGGCGGCGGCGTAGGTAAAGGGCTTCATCGTGCTACCGGGCTGGCGCACAGCGGTTGTGACGTTCACACGTCCGTCAATCGCGTCATTGTCGTAGTCGATGCTGCCCACCATCGCCAGAATCTCGCCTGTGATGGGCGTCAGCACGATCACCGCCGCGTTGCTGATGTTGTTGCCCGCGAGACGACTCACCTGGTCAGCGGCTACCTGCTGCGCCATGTCGTTGATGCGGCGATCCAGCGTGGTATACACCTGATACCCGCCCTGCGCGATCACTTCGGGGCTGTAGCCCAGATCGCCCATCAGCCGTTCAAGCTGAATCTGCGCATAGACAACGAAATGCGGCGCGACGAGCGGCACATCCTGCGGGTTGAAGATCAACGGCTGCGAGAGCGTCGCGTCCATCTCCGCCTGCGTGATGAAGCCTTCCTCGACCATTAAGCTCAGTACCAGCCGCCAGCGGTCATAAACGCGCTGCTGCACTTCGGGATCAGGGTTGAGCGGGTCAAGATCCGCCGGAGCCTGTGGCAGACCCGCCAGCAGCGCCGCTTCACCCAGCGTCAATTCGCTGATGTCCTTGCCGAAGAACACCTCAGCAGCCGCGGCAGCGCCGTAGGCCAGATTGCCATAGTAGATTTCGTTCAGATAGAGTTCAAGGATTTCGTTTTTGTCCTTGCGCTGCGTGAGGGCAATCGCCAGCAGAATTTCCTCAGCTTTACGCTGTGCACTGCGTTCAGCGCGATACTCAAAGTCGAACAGCACGTTACGCACAAGCTGCTGTGTGATTGTGCTGCCGCCTGCCGTCTGCTCGTCTGAACCTGCTCCGATGAATTGCAGCAGCGCGACAGTGGTGGCCGGAATGTCGATGCCGATGTTGGTGTAGAACGAATCATCCTCAATCGCAATCGTCGCGTCGATCAAATCCTGCGGGAAGTCCTCGTAGTTGACGTTGCGGCGGCGGCCTTCATTGAAGGCCTCGTACAGTTCCTGGCCGTTGCGGTCATAGATGTAGGTGCTCTGGAAGTTGGTGTAATCGTCGATGGCGGCGATGCGCTCGTTGAGCAGATCACCCACGCGGGCATAAGCGAACACACCCGCAACCGAGGTCACGCACGTCAGCCCGCCGCAGAACGTCAGGAACAATCCCAGGAAAATCGCCACGCAGCCGGGGTTAAAGCGGCGGCGCTTGCGCGGCAGGGTGCGTCTGGCTTGCCCGGCGGGCGCTTCGTTGGGCGGCATAGGCGCACCGACCATCGGGCCATTCCCGCGTGGCGCAGCCGGCGAATTCACCGTTGGCGCGGCATTGTAAGCGGGAGGCGCGGGCGGACGGGGGGAGCGCATCGTCTGCGGTGATGGGTTGGCGGAGGGTACGGTGTTCTGTGCCCGCTGAACGGTGTTGGCGCTCTCGCGCTTCACGGTAAAGTCGGGGTTGGGGTCGAGTCCGCCCGTCCCCGGCAGCGTCTCCTGCGGGTTGCGCGGCGGATAATGCGGCATGGTCACGAACTTGTTCGGCAGTGGGCCGTCCGCCACCACATCGTCGCCCTCTTTGGGCAGCCGGAAGGGAACGTCGTTGTCGGTGTATTCCGCATCGGGCCCATCAGACTGCTTAGCAGACCCGCTGGCAGAAGCCGGGCGCGGTTCAGTCACCTCCAGCGAGTCGGTCGGTTCAGGGGCAGGCCGCCGGAACAGCAGGGATTCATCTTCGGGCAGACCGCGCTCCAGCGGGGGATCAGCGGCGTGCAGCGCGGCGATATCCTCGGTGTCTTCCTTGTGGATCGTGCCGGCATCGGGCGAAAGCGGCAGGCGAAACGGGACGTCGCTGTCGCTGTCAAAGTCACTGCCGTCGCTTTGTGGATTGCGCGGCAGGTTAAAACGGTTCTGGTCGTCAGACATAACTACTCCAGCCTACACATCGTTGGGCCTGGCGCTATTTTATAATAGATGGCCGCGTTCTGTAGGTGAGGTTTCCCACCGCCCGACCCACGCAAAGACTACGCTCATGTTTTAGAACACCCGTGATACAGGGATGTGACGCTGAAATCCGCATCACACCCCTACCGTTGCAAATCCTCACTAAAGGCGCTATCGTTCTGTGTCGTTTGGGTAGGGAGAGGATGCAGCAGATTGGGCGACGTACTGACCCTGGACGAAGCCGTCGTCCGGCGCCAAGCGCTGCGCGAGGCAGGCAGGACGCTGGTGATGACCAACGGGCATTTTGATCTGCTGCACGTCGGCCATCTGGATTATCTGGAAAAAGCCCGCGCCCTCGGTGATGCCCTCTACCTCGGTCTGAATGGCGATGCCAGTACGCTTCGTCTGAAAGGCACAGGTCGCCCGCTCGTCCCCGCCCTTGAACGTGCTCGTTTGCTGGCCGCACTGCTGCCCGTGACCGCCGTCATCATCTTTGAGGAAGACACCGCCCACACCCTGCTGAACACACTCCGTCCCGAAATTTATGTCAAAGGGGGCGATTATGCCCGTCCCGGCGCGGTGCTGCCCGAACGTTCGCTGGTGGAAGGCTATGGCGGGCACGTGGTGCTGATCGATTACCTGCCCGACCACAGCACGTCCGCCCTGATTGCGCGTATCAAAGCGCTGTCCGTGTAAGGCATATCCCCCAATTCCGAATGAAGACAAACACCGAAAACAACCTCGCCATGACGACGACACCGCCCACCTCTGTACAGGACATTCCAGAAGCGCAGATCGAACCGGGTACAGCCAACAGCGTCCCGGTCGAAATGCCCACCCAGGCTGAGACGAACGCCGGGGTTGCACGGGCGACGGGTGTGCTGGCGCTGGGCAACATCGTCAGCCGTGTGCTGGGGCTGGCGCGGGAGATCGTGCTGACCAATCTGTTCGGCGCATCGGCGGCGCTTTCGGTCTTCGATGTGGCGACGCTCGTCCCGCGTGCGCTGTATGACCTGCTGATCGGCGGGCACGTCAACGGCGCGATTGTGCCCGTGCTGAGCGAAGTCGCCGCGCACCGGGGCAAGGATGAACTGTGGCGCGTCGTCTCCATCCTCATCAGCCTGCTCACGCTGTTTATGGCCGCGCTGGTGCTGCTGCTGGAACTGGCCGCGCCGCTGGTCGTGGGGGTGGTCGCGAGCGGCCTTTCGCCCGCAACGCAGGCGATGGCGGTATCGCTGCTGCGGCTGACCTCTCCGGCGCTGATTTTCATGGCGCTGTTCGCCGTTCTGAGCGGTACGCTCTATGCCCTGCGGGTTTTTACGTGGCCGGCCTTCGCCACAGCCGTTTTCAATATGGCAATCGTGGTGGTGACGGTCGTGCTGCTGCCTGCGCCGCAGATCGGCTTACAGTGGACGGGCGGCTTACCTCATTGGACTCTTGCCCGCCCGATGGACGCGATCACGGTAGCGGGGGTTGGCTGGCTGGTCGGCTCCATCGCCTATTTCCTGCTGCAACTGCCGGGGCTGCGCGGGGCGAGGCTGCGCCTGTCGCTGGACTGGCGGCACCCGGCCATCCGTCAGATTGGGCTGCTGTATCTGCCCGTGATGTTCTCGCTGGTGATGGACACACTGGTGATCCGGCCTTTCAGCTATAACCTCGCCAGCCGCACGGGGGATAACAGCATCGCTTACATGAACCGTGCGACCACGCTGATTCAGTTCCCGCAAGGGTTGGTAGCAACGGCCATCAGCCTCGCGATTCTGCCGACGCTGGCGCGGCAGGCCGTCGCCAGAGGCGAAAACGGCGAAAATCATACCGTGTTTAAGGACACACTCGGCTTAGGGATGCGGCTGGCGACCACCCTGATTCTGCCCGCGACGGTCGGCCTGTATATTATGGCAACACCGATTATCGCGCTGCTGTTCGAGCATGGCGCATTTACGGCCAGCAATACCGAGACGATGACGGTCGTGCTGCGGCTGTATCTGTTCGGGCTGCCCTTCGCCGCGCTCGATCTGCTGCTGGTCTATGCCTTCTATGCCCGGCAGGACACCCTGACCCCGGCCCTGGTCGGGCTGCTCAGCCTCACGGTATACATGCTCACGGCGCTGCTGCTGCTGGATCGTTACGGGCTGCTGAGCCTGATGATCGCCGACAGCGTGAAACACATGGTTCACGCGACCACGAGCGCCTGGCTGCTGCACCGTCGGCTGCATGGCCTCGGTGGACAGCGCCTTGCGGTGACACTGGGCAAGACAGCGCTGGCAACCCTGCTGATGGGGACGGTAATGGGGGTTTCGCTGCCGCTGCTGAGCCGCTGGATCGGCACAACAGGGCTGATTCATGAAACCGCGCTGGTCATCATCGCGGGTGGATTCGGCGCGGGGCTGTTTTTTGTGGCCGCGCTCCTGCTGGATATTGAGGAGTGGCGCTGGCTGAATGCCCTGCTGCGCAGCAAGGTTAGCAGACGCATTAAAGTTGATTAGAATTTCCTTCCGGCTGCTCCGAAGTATGCTAAAGTAGAGGCGGAGAGCGACAATCCAACCATTCGACATTATTGAGTGATTGCTGTTTCATCATGAAATACTGGTTCGCGGCACTCCTGCTCCTACTCATGGCTGGTTGCCGTTCTACAACATCGCCAACCACAATTCCCACCAACCCGGCGGCGCAGCTTCAGGGACTTACCGCAGAAGCAACGCTGGAAGAAGCGGTGGATCAGCTTCGTGTCGTGGTGGATGGGGTTGAACTCACCCTGTACCGCCCCGAACAATGGGAGTTCTACCCGACCGATTACGGCGTCGTCCTCACCGAGCAGATTGATTCGGTCGCGACCGAAGGCGTTCTCAGCGGCATCCTCACCCATGTCTGGCTGCCCCCTCTGGATGATTTCAACATCCCTTCAGCAGACGGAACCAACCTGGCGTGGCAGTTCCTCACCGAGATTATCGAAAATCCCGATTACATCGGCAGTGCAGCGGTCAGCCCGCCACAGGCCTTTACCTGGGGCGGATTAGACGCGGCCTACTATCTGCTCGACAACGGCGACGGCAACCTGTCGATTGTGATCGGGGTGGTCGTGCCCAACTCCACACGATTGGTTACATGCAGCGTAGGTGCGCCGGTTGAGCAGGCACAGCGTATCCGGGAGATGCTGCCCGTTCTGTTCGCGAATATGACTATTAACGGCGTTGTGCTGGATGGCGCCGAACTCGACCAACTGCCCGACCCGCTGGATTTCCCCCGGCGCAGCTCGGAAGCGGATCTGGGTATCGCTGCTTCATAGCCGCCGTTTCACCAACGATTCTGCCCCGGACGTTTGGCAAATTTTTATCGCATATCCGGTGGATTGTGCGCTAGAATGTGGATGGATTCGCGGCTAACCTGCACCACCAGACGGGGAACTTATGACTGCGGCATTCGACAAACTGAAAGAACTCCTTACGAAAAATGGCACGCTCGCCAATGACGACGTTGAGAAGCTGGTTGCAGAGCACGGCGCACTGACCGACGATGAGAAGATGTGGCTGGAATCGGAAAAACATCGTCTTCAGCGCGAAAAAGAGGATACCGTCACGATGGAACAATATCTGGAAGCGCTGAAAGTGCTGGACACCGCCCCCGAAGGCTCACCCGAATTTGTAAAAGCGGAAGCGCTTGTGAACCGTTACGAGAGCGGCACCTGATGCAGACCTACCCTCCACAGGAAATGGAGATGTACCCGCCCTACCCGGCGGCGCGCGGACCGAATCCCTGGCTGATTCGCCTGCCGATTCTGGTCGTAAGCGGTGGGATTCTGCTGGTGCTGGTGCTGACGGCCATCGTCATGGCCTTTCAGATTCGCTATGCCGAGCGCATCATTCCCGGTGTATCGGCCTTTGGGGTGTCGCTGGATGGTATGACGCGCGACGAAGCCCTGACCGCCTTGAGCAACCGCTTTACGTATGATGATGAGGCAGTGTTTACCTTCAGGGACAGCGAACGCGCCTGGCAGATGAACGCGGGCGAACTGGGAGTTTCGTTCGACGTGGAAGCTACGGTTGACCGTGCCCTCTCGGTCGCTGGCAGCGGCAGCGTCGTGGACGACATGGTGATGCAAACGCTCACCTGGCTCAACGGTCACGCCGTCACACCCATCATCCGCTACGATCAGGCGGTCGCAGTCGAACGGCTGATCGCGATTGGGCGCGAGATCAATCAGGAAGCGCGTGATGCAACCCTGACGCTGAACGGCATCAACGTCGAAGCGACGCGGGGACAGGTCGGGCGAACGCTGGATATTCCCACGACGCTGGCCGCGCTGGACAGCGCCATTCTCGCCATGACCACCGGTCAGGAAATTCCGCTGGTGATTCAAGAAACCCTGCCGACCGTGTGGAATGTCGATGAAGCGGCGGACAAGGCACGAGCAGCACTTTCTGCCCCGCTGGAACTGGTCGCTGACAGCGTGAATGGGCAGGTTCTCGGCCCGTGGCAGGTGAGCGTTGAGCAGATCGCGGCACTGCTGCGCCTCCAGCAGGTCGACAACGGCGACGGTTCGCGCAGCTATAGCGTCAATGTGGACTTCGGTGCGTTTCAGGCCTCGCTGGAAAGCCTCGCCCTCGGCCTGATTACCCAACCGCGAGACGCGCGCTTCCGCTTCGACCCCGGCACGGGCAGCCTGATGGTGATTCAATCAGCGACAGCGGGCCGTTCACTGAACGTGGCGCAAACGCTGGAAGCGCTGGAAGCGGTGGTTTTCCGCTTCGATGACCGCCGTGTACCGATGGCGTTCGATTACGTGCAGCCGCGCTATCACAACAGCGTGACGGCGGCTGAACTGGGCATCACGACGATGGTGTCCGAATCGACCACGTACTATGCTGGCTCGTCACCGGAGCGTATTCACAACATCACCGAAGCGGCCTCACGCTTCGATGGGGTAATGATTGGCCCCGGAGAGGAATTCTCCTTCAACACGATTCTGGGTGAATTGAGCGAGGAAACTGGCTTCGTCGAGGCGAAGGTGATCGAAGGCGAACGCACCACCGATGGCATCGGCGGGGGCGTGTGCCAGGTGAGCACGACGGCTTTCCGCGCGGCGTTCTATGGCGGCTTCCGCATCATCGAACGCAACGCCCATGCCTACCGCATCGGCTATTATGAGCAGAACGGCCATATCCCCGGTCTGGATGCGGCCATCTGGACACCGGAACGCGATTTCCGTTTCCAGAACGACACCCCCTATCACCTGCTGATTGAGGTGTCGATTTACCCCGCCAACAGTTCGATGCAGTTCCGCTTCTACAGCACCAATCCAGGGCGCGTGGTGGAGGTGCAGGCGCCGACCATTCGCAATGTCGTCCCCGCTCGCGAGACGCGCTATGAGGTGAATGAGGAACTCAGCGCCGGGCAAACACTCCAGGTCGATTACTCGGCGGAAGGCGCTGACGTCACGGTCGAGCGCATCATCACGGATATGACAGGCAACGAGATCAGCCGCGACAGCATCTACACGCACTATCTGCCGTGGGGCGCGATCTTCCAGGTGCCTCCGGGGGATGCGCGGGCAGGCAGCACGTGATCGGTTAGAAATTATGCATCTGAACGATTTTGCCCTTACCCCAAACCCCTCTGCAAGAGGCGCTCTCCCTCAGGTGGAGGGGCTTAAAGGCTTTACCCTACGTGAAGCGACAAGTGCAGGGGTGGGAGTTGTAAGCCGAGGGGATGAGGGTTTTCGTAAGTCTTGAATGGCATCAAAAAGGGCAGGCCAATCACCTGCCCTTTCGTGTTTTCAGTTGATGTTCAGCTCGTCCGCCGCCCATTCGCACATCGTCCCACCGCCCGCCGCCAGCCAGCGGTCCAGCGTGGGGCTGGCGCTGCTGTTGCTCTGCGCGTCGCCATAAATCCCGGTGCCCCAGTTGAAATAGCGCTGGGTCTGCTCCGGCCACTGGCTGAAATTCTTGCTCAGCACCGATGGGCCGCCGTTGTAGCACGCCATCGCTAACCCGGTATCCCCGTTAGAGGCATCCAGGCAGTAGTTGAGGAAATTCGCCCCGCGCAGCGCGTTGGTATCGGGGTCAAGCTGATTCTCATCGCTGGAAAAATGGAATGGCATCACCTGGAACAAGCCCTGTGCGCCCGCATAACTGGAAATGGTCGGGTGTCCGCAGGATTCAATCTGCATCACGGTCGCCAGCAGATTGGGGTCAAGCGCGTACTGTTCCGCCCAGCCTGCGATATGATTCTCCCAGTAGTCCACCTCATTGGTAAACAAGGGAGCGATTTCGCTGGTGTCACCCGCGAACAGATCGCCAACACCGGCGACAACCTTCCCCGGCACCTGCACCACCCCACCGACGACATCGCCAGCGGCATGAAGCGCCCCTTCCCCTACATCGACCACTACACCGGGGATCGCCCCGATCAGGCGAAAAGCAGTGTCAACCGTGAAAAACAGCAGCCTGGGCGCGATCATAATCGCCACAATGCCCAGCAGTGCCCAGGCGGGCAGGTAGCGCATAAAGACTTCCTGTGTCATCAAAGGACGTTTTTCCTGGCGCGGTTCCTTCCGTGAGCGTCGGGTGTGCGTTGCCATGCAAACTCCAAAATCAAATACTCCCTCTGGCATTGTAGTGCCGGAGGCGGGTCGAAGAATGAATTGTCGCAGTTCTCTAACGGCTTTCTACAGGCTTTAGTACGTCAGAGGGAAAATCGACATAACTCTATTTTAGAACAAGTGTTTGAACTTTTCAAGGAAGATAATGGGTTCTAACGAGCTTCTTTTAGAAAAGAGGCGGCTGTGTTGAAGCCTTAAGAGAGCGCTTTACATGTTCGCAAGGCGAGCCATAATTCAGCTGCCTCCACTTCCCATGTACAATTTCATCGTACACGCATAAACGGGAGGCAGATTAGCGCTTATGTCCGAAGCAAAGCTGCAACAGGCCAGAACGTTCATCCAGACCAGGCGTTACCGTGAAGCCCGTGCCATTCTCCAACAACTGCCCAACGACCCCACCGCCCAGAAATGGCTCACCAAACTCGACTCGATGATGTCCGCCTCCGACGGCGCACCCGCTTCTAACGGGCAAGCGAGTGATAATCCAGCGCTCCAGCAGGCCAGGCAGTTGATTCAGGAAAAACGCTTTGATGAAGCGCGGGCGCTTTTGCTGCGTCACAAGGATAACCTCACTGCCCAGAAATGGCTGGCGCGGTTAGACGAGATCGCCCCTGCCGCTGCAAACAACCAAGGAACAAAGGTCGGCACCAACCGTACCTTTTTGCTGGCTGGTGGTGGGTTAGTGGTGCTGTTTGTCGTGCTGATGGTGGTAGCTTTGCTCGTTCGTAACAGCAGCGGTGGCAATAATGCAGACTCTCCTGCCGGGGCAGTACGCGGGTTTGCCAGGGCGCTGTTTGTGGAGCAGGACCTTGAACAAGCGGCCAGCTACTACTGCGAAGCGCTGCGGGAACAGGTCGCGTTGGGGCTTGGCCTGGTGATGGGTGCGATGGCTTCCGGCGAAGTTCAGGACATCGACATCAGCGACCTTACCTATGAAGTCACCGAGCAGACAGCAGGAATAGCCGAAGTGCGGGTTGGCGGTACTGTCTCCGCCGTAGTGAATGGCGAGCGCGAGGAAAGCAGTTTTAGTGAGGTATTCGGCGGTGATGAAGCAGATAACAGCACCTACCTCATCCGCGAGAATGGGCGTTGGGTGATGTGCGAAAACGGGGAAGCGGGCGCTTCTTGAAATTGTAAGGCATTCCAGAAGACACCCCTCCTCAGCAGGCATTGAGGAGGGGTTGAAGGCAATTACGGCATAATGCGTTTGAGGCTGGAACGCAGGGTTTTGAGCAGGCCGGGCTTCCTGTTGAGCAGAATAACAACACGGCCACCCTCGACCTCCACATAGGCTTTGCTGCCGTCAGCATCCGCCGGAATAGCAGCCTCGCAGTAATATTCCTTCCGCATCGGTGAAGCAGCGCTGTAATCCTGCGACAGCAGAACAATGACATGATCCCGGCTCAGATCGACATGCACTTCATGTTCCTTAAAGCCATGCAGGGGCGCGACGATGGCATACCCTTCCGGATAACGTTCCCAGGAGTAGTCCAGCGTTCGGGGTTCATAGTTCGCATCCGGCCAGCGCTCAATGGGACTCATGAACCCACTCATGCTCGCTTCGAGACGGCTTAGTACAATCCGGCGCAGCGCTGAAGTCGCCTGCTTGTTCACCACCGTCAGCGCCCGTTCAGATAACATCACCTTGGTCATCGTTTCTCTTTCCTGTTTTTATTGATGTCTTTTAAGCCATTCACACCATTAAGTGGCAGCCAGACAAACCCAGTTGCAGGACAGTCATGTCGCTGGTTGACCTTCAAGTGAATAACCACAGAGTAGGCGAGAAACCGGGTGGCGTTCTCCACCCAATCAGGGGGAATTGGATGTTAAGAGTCGTGGAAGAAGGGTGGAAAGAGATCTGTGAGGTTGACCAGTGCTGCCAACCTCACACACTTCAAAGAAACAGCCGTTTACGCCGGGACAGCCACCGCGTTAATAACCTCGGCAGCCAGTTCATACTTGCCAAAGGCCGGGATGATATAGGCACCTGCCACCAGCCCACGCACCGCTTGCAGCAATTCCTGCGCGATTTGGACGCCTTCCCTGGGTGCATCCTCGCCCGCGTCTTCCAGCCGTTTAAAGATCGCGTCGGGGATGCTGATACCGGGCACCTCGTTATGCAGGAACAACGCCTGCTTGAGGCTGTAGAGCGGCATAATGCCCATAATCACCGGGAAGTCAAAAGCCTTGCCCGTAATTTCCTCATATCGCCTGAGGAAGATTTCGATCTTGTGCGGCTCGAACACCGCCTGCCCCAGCGCAAAATCTGAACCCGCTGCCAGCTTATTGCCCAGGACGCGAATTTCGTTATCCAGGTCTTCGGCGAACATATTCAGCGCACAACCCACCGTGAAGGCCGTCGGGCGGCCAATCGAGGCACCACCGAGATCGACACCCGTGTTCATCTTGTGCTTGATAAGTTCGATCAGCTTAGAGGGCACAATGTCGTACTGATCCATCGCTTCGGGATAGTCGCCGATCTTGGTCGGGTCGCCCATCGTCACGAACAGATTGCGCAGATCAAGCGCGTGCGCCGCCAGCAGATCGCCCTGAATGCGCAGCAGATTGCGACCGCGCGTGGGGAAATGCAGGATCGTCTCAATGCCGACTTGATTTTGAATGGCATGGCTGGCCGCCCAGGGACTCATGCGCATCCGTGCGGCTGGTGTGTCGGCAATATCCAGCAGATCCGCCCCGGCTTCGCGCAGCAGACGTGCGTTCTGGACGAGTTTCTCCACATTCGAGCTTTTGGGCGGCGCGACTTCTACCGTCACCGTGAACAGCCCTTTGGCAAGGCGCTGCGCTAACCCGGTCGGGCGGGCGGTGGTCGCACCTTCTTCCTCACCGTGCGCCTCCAAAACCTGAATCACAGGCAGTGCGTTATAGGCAGAGGGGTTATCCAGCGCCTCGCGCATAGCAGCGATATGGGCAGGTGTCGTCCCGCAGCAGCCGCCGATGATGCTTGCGCCCAATTCCTTAAAGGTGAGCGCGTAGTTGCCGAAATAGTCCGCCGTCGCCGGATACATCACACGTCCGCCGACCGCTTCGGGGAAGCCCGCGTTGGGCATGGCGGAAATATACGCATTCGGCACAGCCTGCCGCATGACATTGACGATGCTGGAAATCTGCAACGGGCCGCCGCTGCAATTCACGCCGATCACATCTGCCCCGGCCTTGTTCAGTTCATGCGCCACCCGCGCGGGCGAGTACCCCAGCAGAGTGCGGTCATCCTGTGAGAAGGTCATCTCACAGATCACCGGCACGTCAGGCGCGACATCCCGCGCCGTTTCCAGCGCTTCCAACAGTTCGGTATGGTCGGTGAACGTCTCGAAAATGAGCGCGTCCACGCCTGCATCGACCAGCGCTTTGATCTGTTCGGCGAAGACCTCATGTGCTTCTTCGGGACGGATTCGACCATACGGGCGCAGCCGAGCGCCCAGCGGCCCGACCGACCCAACGACGTAAATGTCGTCTCTACCAGAAGCTGTGATGGCTCGTCTGGCAATCTCGACCCCGGCGCGATTCACGTCTGCCACGCGATCTGCCAGGCCGACCTCGGCCAGCTTTAACCGATTCGCGCCGAACGTGTTGGTTTCCAGCAGTTCCGCCCCAGCAGCGGCATAATCGCGGTGGACACTTTCCACCACCTCTGGCTGATCAAGATTGAGCGCATCAAAACAGGCGTTGAGCGCCACGCCGCGCTGGTGCAGCAGTGTGCCCATCGCCCCATCCGCTACCAGCGGCTTATCTTCCTTCAAACGTTCCAGCAGATTTTGCTTCGGCATTGTCTTCGTCCTCGTGTCTAACACCCTTATTCCCCAACGGCAAGCTGCGGCGCACAGCTCGAATACAGCGTGATAACAGCGCCCTCGCCCTGCGGGTAAGGCGCAGCGGCCCAGCGCAGCACCGCAGTACCATCGTCACGGCGGTCGCCGTTCAATCCCAGATCAATATCGTTCTGGCGATACCAGTGTTCCACTTCTTCAGCCGCATCCGGCGTATACAGAATGCGGCGCGTCTCCCCGATCCCGAACGGGCGCAGCCAGCTATAATCCATCATGACCACGCGCGATCCCGGATAGTCCTGTAACCAGCGGTTGGCATCGCCGATGCACGATACATCGATTGTGATATAGCTGGTACTGATACATCCCACCAACGTAATCAGCACCAGCACCGCCGTAAAGAGGCAGCCCCGCCGCCGGATCAACCCGCGCTGGAGTTCGTAGTTGCTGTTATGCACCCCGCCCCCCAACCGCCAGTTCCCGCGCACAGACCGAAGACAGGATAATGGTTGTGCCGTCGTCAGGGTGCGCCGTCATCGCCCATCCAAGCGCTGCCACACCACCGCGTGATGCACCCGCGTTCCCCTTCGCCAGGTCGCGCTCGAAGTACCAGCGCCGCACCTGCTCGACTTCATCGCTTGAATAGAGGATGCGCTGGGTCTCGCCAATGCCGAATGCCCGCAGCCAGCTATAGTCCTGCTCCACGAAGGTAGAACCAGGATAATCCGGCAGCCAGTCTTCGGCGCTGGCGACACACGAAGCATCAATTGCGATATAGATACCCACAATCAGCACCACGATGCCGAGCAGAATCACCACTGACGAGATCAGGCATCCCTGCCAACCGACCTGCCGCCCTGGCATGTTCTCCGCAAAGCCCATCAGCCGCTCCTGCACATCGCGCTACTCGCCATCCCCGCGTGGCCGCGCCCGCCGCGCTACTTCAACAATCGCATCCAGCTTTTCGATCACTTCCGGGTCGATCTGGTCTTTAGACATAAATCGAACCAGGGTATAGAGATTGCCTTTGGACATGTTATTGTAAGTACCGAGGCGCAGGTGGTAATTTCGTAGCAAGGGAACAAATACGCGATCACTTGCCTTTGCATCTGGTGACCAGGGATTAACATCACCTATCGTCTGATAAGCCGCTTCCAATTTTGCAATTTCTTCGCGCATAACCTGTTCGCGGTCGTCAGCATCTAATTCTGAACTACCTTCTTGCGCATACTTCATCAGGACTTCTGGTGTACAAAAGTAGTTTTCAATTTCATATTTTCTCCACATCAACCCTTTAAGGCCTGTGCTTATTCCCACATTTCCTGAGACACGATCTGTCAATAAGACCCCCGACAAATCATTCATAGCTTCTCTCAAACCGCGAAAGTGATTATTTGCTTTTGCATAATCATTGCTTCCAAGATCATAGAAGAATGCGCGTTCCAACAAAGGTTTTGCATCATGTTGTAACAGTGCTGCAAATGCCTGCAAAATGAGGAGGTCTGTCGTTCCTTCAAGGTAGAGCACCCAACCAGATTGCTCAGCAAGATAATAATCTCTTGCTGGAATCGACTTGAGCGATTTCTCAACCTCTCGTCGATTTTGTTCAGTAAGAGGATGTGGTTTTCCTACAAAAGCGACTACACGATCTTCCTGACCAAACGCATGATTCATCACTTCTTCGGAATGAGTCGCCATAATGAGTTGCGAGTCCTGCTGCTGGGCGACCTGCTTGAGCATCTGGTAGATTTCTCGCTGACGAATAATCTCCAAATGCGCGTCCGGTTCGTCCAGAAGTAGCACGGAACCAGGGTTCAGATACAGATAGGCCAACAGCAGGAGCATCTGATGTAACCCGCGTCCTGCTGATCCAATATCGAGCAAAACGCCGCGCTCACGGTAGGCCATGCGGATTTCGCCTCTTGCTGCCAGGTATTCCGGGGGCAGAAGTTCTATTCCAAAAGACTCCCGCATGGTCGTTATCAGCTTATCCCATCCTGCGGAACTGCCATTCCGTTCATAAAGCTGATAGCACAGATTTCGCAGCACTTCCGCCGTGCGCCCCTCGCCAATCCGCCGATTGATGCTGCCCCGTTCCAGGCGATCTTCCGTTGCGATCAAACCGGACATAGGAGGCAGATAAACAAGTTCGGGAGCATCATCAATATAAAATAGCGCGTTTTGGTTCGTTCCCTGGTTACAGTAAATCGACTCCTCATTGACAAATTGGAACTGATAACCGTGTGACCAAACGTGATCTTCATTGATCCCCTCCACTACGACTGCAATTTCGACAGGTGTACCATTCACTACTTTCAAATTACGCCATAACAACTCGGTACTGCGAATCGGAATGGTGATCAGATTGAGACGGTTCAGGGTTGTACGATCATCCAGTGGTTCGTAGGGAGGCGTTATATGCCTGCTTACCTCATCTGTCCACGCTTGCAACCCCTCATACCACAGCGCCAATGCCTGCAATGCGGTCGTTTTGCCAGAATTGTTGGGGCCGATGAAAACAACCGTCTGGCCCAATTCAATGTCTACGTCCTCAAACTGTTTGAAGTTCTGGATTCGCAGTCGCGTCAGCATAGCTTCGCTTTCATAAGAGGAGATGCAACGTAAAAGTCACATCCCCTCTCTTTCAGGTTCTATCCTTTAGCGCTCCGGTTCACCCAGGATTTGCGCGGTGCGGTCGAGATTGCCGACGCTGTAGTACTTCGCGTCGGGATGATGGGCGAAGATCGCGGCGGTGCTTTGCTCCGGCACCAGTTGGTAGCTTGTTGTCAGCGAC
This sequence comes from bacterium, assembly GCA_033762735.1. Lineage (GTDB taxonomy): Bacteria > Chloroflexota > Anaerolineae > Aggregatilineales > Phototrophicaceae > JANRLJ01. The sequence continues at coordinate 17,163 of JANRLJ010000071.1, forward strand.
AGCCCGATCTCGCTGGTCTGGGGCAGCAGCCGGAAGACCGTCGCGTGATCTTCCAGATCGGGGCAGGCCGGATAGCCCCAGCTGTAGCGCTTGCCGCGTCCGTCGGCCAGCTTCAACTGCTGGCGCACATGACGGGTGACGTAGTTGGCGGTTGCTTCCGCTGTCTGGACCGCCAGCCCATGAAAGAAATAGGCCTCGCTGTAGTTGTCCTGCGCTTGCAGCGTTTCGAAATATTCCGTCGCCGCCTCGCCCACCGTTACCGCCTGCAAGACACATACGTCCACCTGACCGCTGTCGATGGGCGCGAAGTAATCGCTGATGCACAGGTACTCGCCCCCTGGCTGGCGCGGGAAGCTGAAGCGGGCGATCTCCACCTTTTCCGGCGTGTGACCGTTGGCGTTGGTGAACGGCACCACATCCCAGATGATGAGGTCGTCACCGTCGCTGTTGGCCGGGAAATAGCCATAGACCGCCTGTGGGCGCAGCGACCTGTTGCGGCTGGCCTCGCGCCCCATCCGTTCCAGGCGGGCTTCAAACTCGGCTTCCAGTTTCGTCCATTCCTCGCCGCGCGTATTGGTCGCACCCCAGGAGAGGCGATAGAGTTCTGGCCTGTGGATGTGCTGGAAGACGATCTCCAGCGGCATGCTCTCAATTACCTTGCTGCCCCAGAAGGGCGGCGTCGGCAGATCGGGCGCAGGCTTGACGGTCTTGCCGCCGCTGCCCACGTTGGCGCGTTTCTTCGGCGCGGCCTTCCCGATTTCCTCATAGGCCTCATCGATGATCTGCTGCAAAAACGTCTCGCGCTCGTTGGACGTGAGCCGATCCATCACGCTCAGCCCCTCGAAGGCATCGTTGCAGTAGAACACGCCCGGCGTATACGGTTCCTTGCTGTCTTCCAGGAACAGGATGCGCCGCCCGAACTTGCGGTTGATGGCCGCGCCGCCGATCATCACCGGGAACTTGAGATTGCGCCGCGCCAGTTCATTTACGATCAGCGGCATCTGCTTGGAGGTGCTCACCAGCAGCGCCGATAAGCCAATCGCGTCTGCGTTGTATTCCTGCGCCTTTTCGATAATGGTATTGGCTGGCACCTGCTTGCCCAGGTC